>NZ_DASUCC010000090.1:0-16601 GCF_035762905.1 Actinophytocola sp. | reverse complement strand
CTTGCCCTGGGGTGCGTGGGGCCGCCCTTCGAGGTAGGCGAAGGTGGTGTCGTCCGGGGCGACCATCCCCGCCCGGGCGCCGCCCTCGATGGTCATGTTGCAGACCGTCATCCGGTTCTCCATGGAAAGCCCGGCGATCGTCTCGCCCGCATACTCGACGGCGTGACCGACCATGCCGCCGGTCGTCAGGCGCCCGATCGTCGCCAGGATCAGGTCCTTGGCCGTGACCCCGTGGCCGAGCTCGCCGGAGTAGGTGATCCGCATCGTCTTCGGCCGCTTCTGCAGCAGGCACTGGGTCGCGAGCACGTGCTCGACCTCCGAGGTGCCGATCCCGAACGCCAGCGCGCCGAACGCGCCGTGCGTGGAGGTGTGGCTGTCCCCGCAGACCACCGTCAGACCCGGCTGGGTGAGGCCGAGTTGCGGGCCGACGACGTGCACGATGCCCTGCTCGACGTCGCCCATCGGGTGCAGCCGGACCCCGAACTCGGCGCAGTTCTTGCGAAGCGTCTCGACCTGGGTCCTGGACACCGGATCGGCGATGGGCAGCTCGATGTCCATGGTCGGGACGTTGTGGTCCTCGGTGGCGATCGTGAGGTCCGGCCGGCGTACCCGGCGACCGGACATGCGCAGCCCGTCGAACGCCTGCGGGCTGGTCACCTCGTGCACGAGGTGCAGGTCGATGTAGAGCAGGTCGGGCTCCGCGCCACTCCCCCGGTGCACCACGTGCGCGTCCCAGACCTTCTCGGCGAGCGTCTGTCCCATGGCTCTCACTTCTCACGTACTGGACATCCCAGATATCGGGATTATGATATCGAGTCGTGGGACAGCATAGCGGTATCGGTGTTCTGGACAAGGCGATGGCGGTGCTGCAGGCGGTGGCGAAGGAGCCGTGCGGTCTGGCCGAGCTGTGCGTGAAGACGGGCCTGCCGAGGGCCACGGCGCACCGGCTGGCGGTCGGCCTCGAGGTGCATCGCCTGCTGCGCAGAGGATCCGACGGCCGGTGGCGGCCCGGCGCGGCGCTGGCCGAGTTGGCCGGCGGCGCGACGGACCCGCTGCTGGACGCGGCCGGCTCGGTGCTGCCGCGGTTGCGTGACCGGACCGGGGAGAGCGTGCAGCTCTACCGGCGCGACGGGCTCTACCGGATCTGTGTCAGCGCGGCCGAACCGCCGAGTGGCCTGCGGGACACCGTTCCGGTCGGCGCCCGGCTGCCGATGACCGCCGGCTCGGGCGCCAAAGTTCTTGCCGCGTGGGCCGATGTGAGCATCCAGCGCACCGTGCTTGCCGACGCCGTGTTCGGCGAGCGCGCCCTGCTCGAGGTGCGCAGGCGCGGCTGGGCGCAGAGCGTCGCCGAGCGGGAGCCCGGCGTGGCCAGTGTTTCCGCGCCGGTCCGGGACGCCTCGGGCACGGTCATCGCGGCGGTTTCGGTCTCCGGCCCGATCGACCGGATGGGTCGCCGGCCCGGTGCCCGCTGGGCCGCAGACCTGCTCGCCGCCGCCGACGCGCTGCAGAACCGCCTGTAGCGGGCCGTCCACTCCGGACACCTGCCGGCCGGGTACGTTCGAACACATGACTGAACGGACGATGCGGGAGCTGATGGAGGCCGGCGAGCCGTACATCGCCGACGATCCCGAGCTCACCGAGCTGCACCTGTGCGCCATGGCGATCATGGAGGCGTACAACCGGTCCCCGGCGCACGACCCGGACGCGCGGCACCGACTGCTCACCGAGCTGCTCGGCGGGATCGGCGAGGACACCGCGCTGCGCCCGCCGCTGTACGTGGACTACGGCAGGAACATCACCGTCGGCGCCCGCTCGTTCGCGAACTTCGGCCTGGTGGCGCTGGATGTCGCCCCGATCAGAATCGGCGACGACGTGCAGATCGGGCCGAACGTCCAACTGCTCACGCCGACGCACCCGGTCGAGCCGCAGCCGCGCCGGGAGAAGTGGGAGGCCGCCGAACCGATCGTCATCGAGGACAACGTCTGGCTCGGCGGTGGGGCCATCGTGCTGCCCGGCGTGACCATCGGGGCGAACACGGTGGTCGGCGCCGGCGCCGTGGTCCCGCGCGACCTGCCGCCCAACGTTGTGGCGGTGGGCAATCCGGCCCGGATCGTCCGCCATCTGGGGTAAAGTTCGGATATCTGTTGAGGGGCAGCATTCCGTGTCGTCCGGGGGGCGAAGTGAGCACGGAGCAGGTATCCAGTGGCATCGCCACCCGCTTGCCGGTGGTCCGGAACTGGGCGCTGTGGCACTGGGACAAGGATCTGATCGCCTACTCGCTCTGCGTCGTCCTGGCCGCGGCGGCCACCGTGGCCGGCACGGCGTTCACCGAGCCGGTCACCGGGTCCGACCTCGCCATCCTCGCGGTACTGGCGGTTCTGGGTCTGCTGCAGAGCGAACTGGGCCGCCAGGTGGAGAAGCGCCGGCCACGCGTCCTCGGCCGGCCGCACGTCAACCTGACGTCGGTGTGGCTCGTGCCCGGCCTGCTGCTGCTGCCGTTGGTGCTGACCACCGGGCTGGTGTTGGTGCTGTACGGCCACCTGCACGCCCGGGGCTGGTACAGCACCACCAAGATTCCCTTGTTCCGCACCGTCATCAACATCAGCATCGTCGTACTGACCTGTTACGTCACCGGTCTCGCCGTGGCCAGCACCGGCATGGACGATGTCCGGGAGGCGGTGCTGGCCGGCTGGCCGGGAGTCGGCGCGATCGTCATCGGCATCGGCACGTACTTCGTGGTGAACCTGCTGCTGGTCATCCCGGCCCTCAACCGACCGCTCAGCCTGCAACACCTGTTCGGCACCGGAACCGACAACCTGTTCGAGGTCGCCACCCTGTGCCTCGGCGCGGTGGTGGCCGTCCTGTTCGCGGTCATGCCGGCCATCGCCGTGCTGATCGTGCCGCCGCTGTTCCTGCTGCACCGCGCCGTTCTGATCAACCAGCTGGAAGCCGCCGCCCGCAAGGATCCCAAGACCGGTGTGTGGAACATCGCGGGCTGGCACCGGATCGCCTACCACGAGCTGGTCGCGGCCGAGCGCAGGGCCGCGCCCACGTTCGGGGTGCTGATGGTCGACCTGGACCACTTCAAGCGGATCAACGACACGCACGGGCACCTCGTCGGGGACGCCGTGCTGAAGGTCGTCGCCGATACGATCTCGGCGACCGTGCGCGCGGACGACGCGGTCGGCCGGTTCGGCGGCGAGGAGTTCATCGTCCTGCTCCCGGACACCGGCCGGGACCACATCCACGCGATCGCCGAGCGCATCCGGGCCGCGATCGCCACGCTCGAGTTCACCGTGACCGAGGCCGGCCGGCAACCGCGGATCCGCGGCCTGTCCGTGTCGGTCGGTGTCGCCGTCTATCCCGCCGCCGGCAAGGCGATCGAACGCCTGCTCCAGGCCGCCGACGCCGCCATGTACCGGGCGAAGTCCAACGGCCGCAACCAGGTCGCCTCGTAGTCCACATGAGAGGGATCCGGGTGGCTACGCGGGGCGCGGGACCTGACGGCTCAGAGCTGGAACCGGGCCAGGGCGGCCTGCAGATCGCTGCTCATCCGGGCCAGCTCGGTGGCCGCGCGCTGGGCGTCCTCCAGGCGGACGCCGGTCTGCGCCGTGCGCTCGGCCAGGCCGGAGATGTTCGCGGCAATGGCCCGCGAGCCGTGCGCGGCGGCGGAGACGTTGCGGTTCATCTCGTTGGTGGTCAGGCGCTGCTGTTCCACGGCGGCGGCGATGCCGATCTGGATGTGGTTGATCTTGTCGATCACCAGGCTGATCTCGCCGATGGCGTGCACCGCGTTGGCGGTGTCGGCCTGGATGGCGCCGACCCGGGTGGAGATGTCCTCGGTGGCCCTTGCGGTCTCCTGGGAGAGCTCCTTGACCTCGCTGGCCACCACGGCGAAGCCCTTGCCGGCATCCCCGGCGCGGGCGGCCTCGATGGTGGCGTTGAGCGCGAGCAGGTTGGTCTGCTCGGCGATCGCGGTGATCATCTTGACCACGGAGGCGATCTCCTGGGTCGACTCGCCCAGCTTCTGCACCGTCCGCGTGGTCGCCTCGGCCGTGGTGACCGCCTGCGCGGCGACCCCGGCCGCCTGCTGCGAGCTGTCCGCGATCTCCCGGATCGCCATCTCCATCTGGCCCGAACCGGTCGCCACCGTCTCCACGCTTGCCGACACGTCGGTGGCCGAGGAGTTCACCACCCGGGCCTGGTCGGCGGCGGTCTGGGTGTTGTCGGCGATCGCCGCGGCGGTGCCGGTCAGCTGCTGCGAGGAGGCGGCCAGGTCGGTGGCCGACCGGTCGACCAGCTCCAGCACGCCGGCCAGCGAGTCAAGGGTGTGGTCCAGCGAGTGCGCGACGCCGGCCAACTCGTCCTTGCCGTGGTCGTCGACCCGCACCCGCAGGTCGCCGTTGTCCACCTGCTCCAGGACCGCCTGCACCTTGCGCAGCGGGCGGATCACGCTGCGGGCCACCAGGAGCGCGAGGATCAGCGAGACCAGCAGCCCGCCGCCGACGATCGCCAGGATCATCATGCGCGCGGACTCGTAGGTGTCCTGCGCCTCTGCCGCGGCCCGCTCGGCGTGCGCGGCCTGCTCGGCGGTCGCCGCGTTGATCGAGCTCTGGGCCTGGTAGATGTCCTGCGCGGAGTGGTTGAGCGCGGCGATGCGCTCGAGGCCGGCCACTCCTACACCCAGCGACACCAGCGCGACCAGCAGAATCGCCGCGACCATCCGGGTCCGGACGCCCCAGCGCCGCAGGCTGTACCAGACCATTCGGGACGTATTCTCTTGGCGCCGCATGTCGACCTTCCGTTGTGTGCCCAGCACGGCTCCCCGGCCGTTACCCGCACCATCGGCAGCGCACCCGGTGAGTTGAGACACGATCGTGGGAACCCCTATCGACCCTTATGAGAGTAAGTTCTCAGATCGACGTGAACTGTTTTCGTCGCCATTGCTCTCTGTCATCGTTTAGGCACAGGAGTTCACCGACGAATTCGGAGGAATACAATTATGAAGCCTGTTTCCCGTGCGCTTCTGGCCGGTGCCGGTCTCGCGGTCGCCGGCGTGCTCGCCGTCGCCGCGCCCGCGGCCGCCGTCGCTCCCGCCCCCGCCGCCGCGTCCGACTTCAGCTGCACCGCAAGCACCAGCGGCAACACGGTCACCGGCAGCTGCCAGCTGGACACCCGGCTTGGCACGTTCGGCGCGACGTTCACCGGGACGATGCGGGCGGACGGCTACGCGTCGGGCACCATCACGATGCGGGCCGGAATTCTGGGGACGCGCACTGGCAACTGGAGCGGCGGCCCGTTCACCCGCGGCTCGACGGCCACGGTCAACTTCTCCATTCCCAGCCCACTCGGCCCGATCGACGGCTCGTTCCAGGTCGACATTCCGTGATCTGAACGGATTCGCCACAGCGAAATGCCCGGGAAGTTTCCCGGGCATTTCGCGGTGCGCGCCCCCGGCGGGAATCGAACCCGCTCCGGTCCGCCCACAGGGGGCGGCTGCCCGACCATTGGGCGTCGGGGGCCGAAGGCCTTGTTGATCGTGGCCGGTAGTGGCGTCGGCGCGCACGCCTCCGGCGTTACCGGTTCCTCACCAGCACCCTATGCCTTGGCCAGCCGTCGCCGAACCCCTCAGGCGTCGCCGTAGACCGGGATCCGGGCACCGCTGATCGGCCAGGCGTCCGGGCCGGCCAGGAACGCGATCACCTTGGCGATGGCGGACGGCGGGACGGCCCGCGCGGCCAGATCCGGGGGCATCCAGGTGCGGTTGGCCGGGGTGTCGATCACCGACGGGAGCACGCAGTTGACCCGGACCCGCTGCGGCCGCAGCTCCTCGGCGAGCAGCTCGGTGATCCGCACCACCGCGGCCTTGCTGGTGGCGTGCGCCACCGGGGCCGGGCCGTCGACCGCGGTGCGCGAGCCGACCGTGACGATCGCCCCGCCGTCGGGCATCCGGCTGGCCGCCTCGCGGGCCGACCACAGGACCGAGTGGACGTTGGACCGCCACAACCCGTCGAGCGCCGCGGCGTCCAGATCGGCCAGCGAGCCGGGCACGTAGCCGCCGGCCAGCGCCACCAGCGCGTCCGGCGCGGTGGTGACCGCGTCGACCTCCGCCCAGGCCGCGCCGACGGCGTCCTGGTCGGCAAGGTCGACCGCGACCGGGTGCACCCCGGGCCGCGCACCCACCTCGTCGAGGGCGGCGCCGGGCCGGTCGAGCGCCACCACTCGGGCACCGCCCTGGAGGAACTCGTCCAGCACCGACCGGCCGAGGGCGCCGGCCGCCCCGGTGACCACTACCTCCATGTCGCTCCCTTCGTATGACCTGGGTTACCAAGTCTCAGTCCTACTTGCCGGTAACCGATTCCCCCGACTAACGGAACGACTACAACCGGAGAATTGGCATGACCGCACAACAGCACGACGCATCGCCGGTGGCCTGGTACAGCCTGCGGCGCTGGGGGGTGCGCACGCGGCTGGTCGCGGCCATCCTTCTGGTAGCCGGGGTGACCCTCGCCGTCGGCCTGACCGGACTGCAACGCATGTCCCTGCTCAGCGACAAGGCGCAGGACATCTACCACAACGGCAGTATTCCGTTGGACACGATGCGGTCGCTGCAGAAGGCCCTGTGGGAGTACCAGGCGCACACCGCGCGCGAGCGGATGCCCAACATGGACTGGATGTTCGTGCAGGACGAGTCCAAGAAGGGCCGGGCGGTCCGCGAGCAGCTCAACGAGCTCGGCCGCACCGTCGGCACGCTGCCGCTCAGCGATGCGGCGAAGGGCGCGATCCAGGAGTACCAGCAGGTGGTCGCGTCCTACATGGTCAACGTGGACAAGGTGAACCTGGGCTCGGCCAGCCACGACCCCCGGGTCGCCGAGTGGACCCCGCTCATGCTGGAGCAGGAGGCCAAGGCACAGGAGGCGCTCAACAAGGCCACCGAGGAGGCCCGCTCCTACGCCGAGCAGACCGCCCAGGCCGCGCAGGACGCCTACGAGACCGCCCGCGTGGTCACCGTCGCCATCGTGGCCACCGGCATGGTGATCTCGCTGCTGCTGGCGCTTCTGGTGGCGCGCAGCGTGATCCGGCCGCTGACCCGGATCCGCGAGGTGCTCGACGTGGCCGACGACGGCGACCTGCGGGTGCGGGTCGACGACAACGGCAAGGACGAGCTGGGCAGCGTCGCGCACTCGCTCAACCGGACGCTGGACTCGCTGGCCGGTGTGTTGGAGCTGGTCGACCGGTCGGCCACCGACCTGGCCGCCTCCTCGCAGCAGCTGACCGGCACCGCCGCTGCGATCGCCGACAACACCCAGACCGCCGCCAACCAGGCCCAGGTGGTGAACTCCTCGGCCACCGAGGTGTCGGCAAGCGTGGACACCGTGGCGACCGGCTCGGAGGAGATGGAGGCCGCGATCCGCGAGATCGCGCACAGCTCCCGGGAAGCCGCCGAGGTGGCCGCCCGCGCCGTGGGCACCGCCGAGGCGACCACCCGCACGGTGGAGAAGCTGGGCGAGTCGACCCAGGAGATCGCCTCCGTGGTCAAGATGATCACCGCGATCGCCGAGCAGACCAACCTGCTAGCGCTCAACGCCACCATCGAGGCGGCGCGGGCCGGGGATGCCGGCAAGGGCTTCGCCGTGGTGGCCAGTGAGGTCAAGGAGTTGGCCCAGGAGACCGCTCGGGCGACCGAGGACATCTCCACCCGGGTCGGTGCCATCCAGGCCGACACCGCCAACGCGGTGCACGCCATCGGTGAGATCAGCCTGGTGATCGACAAGATCAACAACATTCAGATCAGCATCGCCGCCGCCGTGGAACAGCAGAGCCTGACCACCAACGAGATGAACCGCTACGTGTCCGGTGCCGCCGACGGCTCCAAGGCCATCGCGGCGAGCATCTCGGGCCTGGCCGACAGCACGGCGCAGACCAACGCCCGCTTGGAGGACGCCCAGCGCGCCGCCACCGAGCTGGCCCGCATGAGCAGCGATCTACAGACCGCGCTCGCCGGCTTCAAACTCTGAAGCCACGGGCGGCGTGCGGCTCCACGAAGCCGCACGCCGCCCTTTCTGTTCTCATCCCGCCGTGCCGGCGAGTGCGGCGGGGAGCGCGAACCCGGTGGGGGCCGGGAGAAAATCGTGCACGGCGACCACGGCGTCCGGCGGGATGGGGCCGTAGACGTGCGGGAACCACACGCCGTCCGGGGTGGGCGGGTCGCCCGGCTCCCAGCGCAGCGGGACATCGAGCCGGGCCGGGTCGATCTCCAGCAGGATGAGGTCGGTCCGGCCGGCGAAGAGGCGGTTGGCCGGCAGGTGCACGGTGCCGAAGTCCGAGCAGTGCACGAAACCCACCGTGTCCAGGGAGGCCGCCCGGTGCGGCCGGCCCGGCCGGTATGCGGCCCGCGGCGTGATGTGCAGGATCATGCGCCGACGCTAGTGGCGTTCGGGTGATTGGGCTCGTCGGGTGTTTCCGCGGTGGCGCACCCGGAATATGTTGTTGGTCACCACAAATTGCTCTCCTGGACGGAGATCGCGATGGGACTTCGCTCGTTGGCCACCGCCCAACGGATGTGCGGTGTGGTGTTGCTGCTGGTGGCGCTGGTCGCCACCGTTCCCTCGGCCGGCGCGCTGGCCGCACCGGGCGGCGATGCCATGGTCTACCTCGATCGGAACGCACCCGCCCCGGCGCGGGTGGAGGATCTGCTGCGCCGGATGACCCTGGCCGAGAAGATCGGCCAGATGGACCAGATCGTCACCGGTGCGCTGCGCGACGGCACCAACCCGGCGGACGGCAACTGCCGAAACCCCGGCGGGAACAACGATCCGCTCCAGCCGAACTGTCTGGAGAACGTACTGATCAAGAACTTCACCGGCTCGATCCTGGCCGGTGGCACGGACAACCCGGTCCTCAACACCGGCAGGGGCTGGGCCGAGTGGTACAACACGATCCAGCGGCACGCCATCGAGCGGTCCCGGCTGCACATCCCGGTGATCTTCGGCGTGGACGCGGTGCACGGCTACGGCCACCCGTTCGAGGCTCCGCTCTTCCCGCACGCCATGGGAATCGGCGCGACCTGGGATCCGGCCGTGGCCCGGGCCGGCGGCGAGGTCACCGCCCGTGCGCTCGCCGCCACCGGCTGGACCTGGAACTTCGCCCCGGTCCAGGACCTTCACCGGGACAACCGGTGGGGCCGGGCCTACGAGAGCTGGGCCGAGGCCCCGGTGCTGTCCGCCGCTCTCGGCGGCGCCTACGTCACCGGCCTGCAGGGCACGGACCGCAACCGGCTGCGGACGGCCGCGACGGTCAAGCACTTCGCCGGGTACTCCCAGTCGGTCAACGGACATGACCGGGTCCAGGCGCAGCTGCCGATCCGGTACCTGCAGGACGTCCACCTGCCGTCCTACGCAGGCGCCATCGACGCGGGCGCCGCCACCGTCATGGTGAACTCGGGCTCGGTCAACGGCATCCCGGCGCACGCGTCGCGGTACCTGCTGACCACGCTGCTGCGCGAACGGATGGGCTTCACCGGCGTGGTGATCAGCGACTTCGCCGACGTGCCGGCGCTGGCGAACAACTACCACATCGCCGGCGACCTCTCCGGCGCGATCGCCAAGGCGGTCAACGCCGGGGTGGACGTCTCCATGACGCCGTTCGACTACACCGGCTGGCAGGCCGGGCTCACCCAGGCCGTGCGGCAGGGCCAGGTCTCGGTGGAGCGGATCAACCAGTCGGTCCGCCGGATCCTGCGGCTGAAGTTCGAGCTCGGCCTGTTCGAGAACCCCTACGTCGACCCGAACCTGGCCGACGCGGCGGTGCAGGCCGGCCGGGACGCCACGCTGCGCGCCGCCCAACAGTCGATCACGTTGCTGCGCAACCAGAACAACGTGCTGCCGCTGCCCGCCGGTGCCCGGCTGGTGGTCACCGGGCCGAGCGCGGACTCGATGACCAACCAGCTCGGCGGCTGGAGCGTGAGCTGGCAGGGCGTGTTCGGCGCCGGACACGTCTGCTGCATGGGCCCGGCCGACCAGATCCCGCCGGGTACAACGGTTCTGGCCGGGCTGCGGGCCGCGACGCCGAACGTCGTGCACGCGCCGGACCAGGCCGACGCGGTGGCCGCGGCCGCGGGCGCCGACGCGGTCGTGGTCGCGGTCGGCGAGAAGGCCTACGCCGAGGGGCTGGGCGACCATCCGGCGCCCACGCTGCCCGCCGACCAGAAGGCGCTGATCAGTGCGCTGCAGGCGACCGGAAAGCCGGTCATCGTCGTGGTCATCGCCGGCCGTCCGCTCGGTATCGGGCCGGCCCAGCAGGCGGCCGGTCTGCTGATGGCCTACCAGGGCAGCACCGAGGCGGGCACCGCGATCGCCGACGTGCTCTTCGGGCGGGTCAACCCGAGCGGGCGGCTCCCGGTGAGCTGGCCGTCCGAGGCCGACGCGCCGGGCGGCGACTTCTGCGGAGGCTGCCCGTCCCCGCTCGGCGACCAGCCGAAGACCTTCGATCAGTTGCCGGACACCGCATCCGGGGCGGGCAACGACTACAACCCGTTGTACCCCTTCGGTTTCGGGCTCAGCTACACCACGTTCCAGACCAGCGGCCTTTCGGTCACCAACTCGGTGCGCCGGGGCGAGTCCGCCCAGGTCACCGTGACCGTGACCAACACGGGCAGCCGGGCCGGAACCCAGGTCGTGCCGGTCTTCGTGAACCAGCCGGTGAGCAGCGTCGTCGCGCCGCCGCGCCGGCTGGTGGCGTTCACCAGGGTCGCGCTCGATCCCGGGCAGTCCAGAACCGTACGGATCCCGTTCCCGGTGTCCGTGCTCGCGGTCACACCCGGCGACATCGACTCGACCGAGCGGCCGCAGGTCGAACCCGGTTCCTACCAGGTGCAGGTCGATTCCCTGACCGCCGGTTTCACGATCCGCTAGTCCGGGAACCCGATCGACGGAGGTGTCCGGGTGTCCGCGGACAACCGGACACCGAAGAAGCACGTTGCCGAGGCCGGATGGGAGACGCAATGGCTTGGGTTCGAGGACATCGCCGACACGTGCCGGGCGGCTGGTTCCGCACCGCGTCCGTGCGCGGCCACTACCGCAGGAACCCCGGCGGCATTCCACTCGTTCCCATCATCGTCGCCGCCATCGTCATTCTGGTGATCATCGCGGTGTTGTGATCGTCACGAGTGTCTGAACAGGACAGTGGTCGGACGGGAACTGCCCGTCCCTCGAGAAGGTGTTGACAGCCACCGCCGGCACCGAAACGGCGCCCCTGGCAAGGATCCAGTCGATCCGAGCGCCGTGGGGTGCCGGCGGATGGTAACCGTGGAAGGTCGCGTACGCCGGGGTCACCCACTCGGTCGCCGTGTTCCACGTGTCGGTGAGCCCGGTGCCGTGCGCCAGAATGTCGTACGGCGCCGAGGCTCCTGCCGCCGCGTTGAAGTCGCCGGTGACCACGATCGGCTGGCCCATGGCGATGCCGTCCAGCCGGGACCGGATCAGCTCCGCGCCCCGCACCCGGGCCTGCTCGGACTGGTTGTCCAGGTGGGTGTTGAGTACCACGAACTCGGTGCGGGTGCGGTGGTCGGCGAACCGGACCCAGGTGACCATGCGGATCGACCCACTGGCCCAGGACCGCGAGCCGATCACCCCCGGCGTCTCGGACAGCCAGAAGTGGTCGTACTCCAACGGCTCCAGCCGTACGGTGTCGTAGAACACCGCCATGAACTCGTCCCGGCTGCCGCCCGCGCGGCCGACCCCGATCCAGTCGTAGCGGTCCGGCAGGTCGTGCTGGACGTCCTTGAGCTGGGCGTACAACCCCTCCTGCGTGCCCAACACCGTCGGCCGCTCGGTCCGCAGCAGCTCGGCCATGGCCGGCCGCCGCCGCGACCACTCGTTCGGCGGGGTGTCCGAGGCATAGCGCAGGTTGAAGGTCATCACGTGCAGTGCGTCGCCGCGCGCCGGTCCGATCAACATCGACCAACGATGCCATCCGGGGTGCCCGCAATGCCACGGGGTGATCGGGCGGTCACTAGAATCGGTGGGCGGGCGTCGACGAGGACGCGGCATCGGGCACGGAGGGCAGCGTGACCGGACAGGACGAGCTGATCGCGGGCCGGTACCGGCTGGTGGCCCGGATCGGCCACGGGGCGATGGGTGTGGTCTGGCGGGCCGACGACGAGCGCCTGGACCGGACCGTCGCGGTCAAGCAGTTGCTGCCGGATCCGGACGAGCTGGCCGGCGACGGAACCCACCGGGAGGGCCGGGTGGCCGCCCGGCTGCGCCACCCGCACGCGGTGATGGTGCACGACGCCGTCGAGCACGACGGCCGGCGGTACCTGGTGATGGAGTACTTCCCATCGAGCAGCCTCGCGGCCCGCCTCACCGCGGACGACGTGGCCAGGATCGGCCGCCAGGTCGCGGCCGCGCTGGCGGCGGCGCACGGCGAGGGGATCGTGCACCGGGACGTCAAGCCCGCCAACGTTCTGGTCGACCCGGACGGCCGGGCCAAGATCGCCGACTTCGGCATCTCCCGGGCCCTCGGCGACGGCACGATGACCGGCGGCGCGATCCTGGTGGGCACGCCCGCCTACCTGGCCCCGGAGGTGGCCGCGGGCGAGGCCGTCGGGTTCTCCTCGGACGTGTTCGCGTTCGGCGCGACGCTGTACACGGCGCTGGAGGGCACGCCGCCGTTCGGCCTGGACGACAACCCGATCGCCATGCTGCGCCGGGTCGCCTCCGCCGCGATCCGGCCGCCACACGCCCGCGGCCCACTGGTCGACGTGGTGCTCTGGATGCTGCGCCGCAACCCCGGTGAGCGGCCCACCATGCGCGAGGCCTACCAGGCACTGGACGCGGTGCTGGACGGGCGACCGACCGGAGCGCCGAAGCCGGAACCGGAGCCGGAACCCGCGGCGTCGGCGCGGACCGCCCGGCGACGCCGGCTGGCCGGCGCCGGCCTCGGCGCGCTGGCCCTGGTCACGCTGGGCGTGCTGCTCGGCTCGCTGATCCCGGCCCGGGTGGTCACCGTGGTGACCGCGGACCCGCATGCGTCCGATCCGCCGCCGGCCGGCCCGACCACCTCGCTGACCCTCGCGCCGCCGGCCACCGGCACGGCTCGCACGGCGACCTCCAACCCGCCGAGCCCGTCCAGCCCCTCCGGCACCGGCGAACCGTCCACTTCGGACACCCCGGCCGTGGCTCCGGCGCCGGGCGGCTGTTCGGCGCGCTACGCCGTGACCAACGCCTGGCCGGGCGGCTACCAGGCGGAGATCACGGTGAACACCCCCGGACCGGCCATCGCCGGCTGGGCCGTGCGCTGGGCGCTGCCCGCCGGGCACACCATCACCAACCTGTGGCGGGGCACGCTCCAACAGGACGGATCCGCGGTCACCGTCGTCAACCTGGACTACAACGGGCAGATGGCGGCCAACGGTTCGACCACGTTCGGCCTCACCGCCAACGCCCCGCCCGGCCCGGATGCGCTGATCGGCGAGATCCCGGTGCTGAACTGCCAGAGCCGCTAGCCGGTCGCCCCGAATCAGCGCGCCGGGGAACCGGCGGCGGCCTTGGTGTAGCTGGTGACGATGGCGTGCAACTCGGTGGGGTCGATGACGGCGGCCAGGTCGGTGAAGCCGTCCGGGGCGCGCTGCTCGACGATGTCGATGACGCCCTCAGGGCCGCCGGCCCGGTTGCGGCGCACCAGATCGGTGCTGGCCGGGAGCCGCTCTCCTTGGTAGGCAAGGAGAGCCTCGGTCGCGGAGGCGGCACCGGCCAGCTGTGCTGCGAGGCTGGTGGCGTCCAATGTGGCCTGTCCGGCGCCGCTGGAACCCATGGGGTACATGGGATGGGCGGCGTCGCCGAGCAGGGTGACCCGGCCCTGGGTCCAGAACGGGAGCGGCTCGCGGTCGCACATCGGAAAGACGAAGAACTCCGGGGTGGCGGCCACCAGCGCCGTGTGGTCGAGCGCCTCGAGGCGGAACCGATCGACGTACGGGCGCACGTCGGCGGGCTCGGCGCGGCGCGACCAGTCCTGCCGGCTGGGTGCCGGGTCGCCGTCCGCGCCGGTCTTGACGCAGAGCACCCAGTTGGTGAGCCGGGTGTCCGCGGTGGCCCCGGGCGCGATCGGGTAGATCACCAGCTTCGCCTGGGTGCCGCCAGCGATGATCATGGACGCGCCGGTACCGAACACCGGCCACTCGGTGGCGCCGCGCCACATCGTCACACCGTTCCAGTGCGGCGGCCCCTCGTGGGGGAACAACTGTGCCCGCACGGTCGAGTGGATGCCGTCCGCGCCGACCAGCACGTCGGCCCGGACCGGCGGGAGCGCGGCGCCGCCCGGGTCGGCGAACCGCGCGGTGACGGCGTCGGCGTCCTGGTCGAACCCGGTCAGCCGGTGCCCGGTGCGCACCGCGTCGGCGCCGAGCCGCTCGAGCACCGCGCGCAGCAGCAGCCCCTGCAGCCGGCCGCGGTGAATGCTGAACTGCGGGACGTCGAACCCGGCGTCGGTGCCGCACGGCCGGACCATGATCTCCTGCCCCAGCCGATGGGCGTAGGTCAGCTCCCCGGTCCGCACCCCGGTCTGCGCCAACCGGTCGAGCAGCCCGACCGCGGCCAGCTCCCGGACCGCGTACGGCAACACGTTGATTCCCACCCCCAGCTCGCGAATCTGTTCGCTCTGCTCGTAGATCTCACAGTCCAGGCCCGCGTGGTGCAGCCGCAGCGCGGTCACCAGCCCACCGATCCCGGCTCCCACAACGATGATCTTCATGACCCCTCCCTCGGTCGCGTGGTTCCGGTCGTAGGGTAGTTGTAGCCTTCGCGCCGTGGAGATCATCTTGATAGCCGGCTTCTGGCTGGACGGCTCGTCCTGGGACGACGTGGTTCCCGTGCTCGAAGCGGCCGGGCACCGCACGCACGCGCTGACCCTGCCGGGCATGGAGTCCCCGGACGCCGACCGCGCCGGGGTCACCCTGCGGGACCACGTCGACGCGGTGGTCGGGGTGCTCGACGGGCTCGACCCGGCGGCCGGAAAGGTCGTGCTGGTCGGGCATTCCGGCGGTGTCGCGGTCGCGCACGCGGCGACCGACGCCCGGCCCGGCCGGGTCGCCCGGGTGGTCTGCGTCGACGCGATCCCGACCGGCGACGGCGACGCCGTCAATCCGGACCTGCCGGTCGAGAACGGCGAGGTGCCGCTGCCGGACTGGTCGGTGTTCGACCACGAGGACCTGATCGACCTGGACGACAAGCTGCGCGCGGCGTTCCGGGCCAGGGCCGTCCCGACGCCGGCGCGGGTCGCCAGCGACCCCCAGCGGTTGAGCGACGAACGGCGCTACGACGTGCCGGTCACGGTCATCGCCTGCGCGTTCCCCGGCGCGCAGCTCGGCGAGTGGATCGCGGCCGACCTCCCGTTCGCCCGGGAGCTGGCGAAGATCCGCGACGTCAGTCATGTCGACCTGCCCACCGGGCACTGGCCGCAGTTCACCCGGCCGGACGACCTCGGCCGGGCCATCGTGCGCGCGATCGGGCCGGGCTGAGCAAAGATGGTGACCATGCCGACGATCCCGTCCACTGCCCTCGAGGTCCGGCTGGCCGCGCGGCCGGTCGGCCGGCCAGGTCCGGAGAACTTCACCGTCGCCGAGGTACCGGTGCCCCGCCCGGGACCGGGCCAGTTGCTGGTGCGCAACCTGGTGCTCAGCGTCGACCCGTACATGCGCGGCCGGATGAACGCCGGGCCGTCCTACGCACCGCCCTACCAGGTGGGCGAGGTCATGCACGGCGGCGCCGTCGGCGAGGTCGTCGAGTCCACAGTGGACGAATACGCGCCGGGCGACGTGGTGCTGCACGGGCTGGGCTGGCGGGAGTGGGCCGTGCTGGACGCCAGCGGCGCCGGCCGGATCGACCTCGACCTGGCACCGGCCGGTGCCTATCTCGGGGTGCTCGGCATGCCGGGGCTCACCGCGTATGCCGGGTTGCTCGACGTGGCCGGGTTCCGGGCCGGCGAGACGGTGTTCGTCTCCGGCGCGGCCGGCGCGGTGGGCTCGGTGGCCGGCCAGATCGCCCGGCTCAAGGGCGCGGCCCGGGTGATCGGCAGCGCCGGTTCCGCGGCGAAGGTCCGCTACCTGCGCGAGGAGCTCGGCTTCGACGCGGCGTTCAACTACCGGGACGGGCC
Source organism: Actinophytocola sp. (assembly GCF_035762905.1). Classification (GTDB taxonomy): domain Bacteria; phylum Actinomycetota; class Actinomycetes; order Mycobacteriales; family Pseudonocardiaceae; genus DASYTH01. Next base: position 449 of record NZ_DASUCC010000090.1, on the reverse strand, counting down.
GGTCACCGAGCAGCTCGCGGACGCCGCGCCGGACGGCATCGACGTGTACTTCGACAACGTCGGCGGCGAGCACCTGGAGGCCGCGATCGGCGCCCTCACCGTGCACGGCCGCGTCACGGTGTGCGGCATGATCTCCCAGTACAACGCCACCGAGCCCACACCGGCGCCGCGCAACCTCGGCATGCTCGTGAGCAAGCGGCTGACGGTGCGGGGCATGCTGGTCACCGACCACGCCCATCTGCAACCGCGCTTCCTCGAGGAGATGAGCGCCTGGCTGCGCGACGGCGCGGTGCACTACGAGGAAACCGTCTTCAGCGGTCTCCGCAATGCCCCCGATGCGTTCCTGGCCCTGCTCGACGGCCACAACACCGGCAAAATGCTCGTCAAACTCGCCGACTGACCACAGCCTGCCAAGCAGAACCCAACCCCCGCCCGCGCTGCGCGCGTGG
>NZ_DASUCC010000089.1:0-50488 GCF_035762905.1 Actinophytocola sp. | reverse complement strand
CATGGCAACCTCACCGAGAGTCGAGACCAGGCCGCGATACGGCTCGATATACCGGCGATCTTCCAGGAAGAGCACGGTCGCATGGTTGTCCAGGCACACCAGCGGTTGATATTCGGCGTACTCGAACAGCGCGAAGGGGCCGCCGAAGGCCGACTGCGCCGGCACCACCCGAACGGTGACGTGCTCGAGGGCGGCCAGGATGGCCAGCTGCAGCAGTTGCTCGTGCATGACGGCCGGCCCGCCAACCAGCAGCCGCAAGGCGTGCTCGTGCATGAAAAAGGTTAACTGGGCCGGGCGCGGCGCATGCAGGATCCATTGGCGCTGCATGCGGATCCGCACGCACCTCTCGACGTCCTCCGGGCTTCTCCAGTGCTCGGCGGCGATCCGGGCGTGCGCGTATTCGGGTGTCTGGAGCAGGCCATGAACCAAGTTGGGCTCGTAGGTGACGCAGGCGTCGGCGGCGGCCTCGTGGTAGATCAGCTCGTCGAGCGAGTCGGGCAGCCATTGGCCATGCGGGGTCAACCAGTAGCCGAGATCGAGGTTGGCGCGCCGGCGCAGCGCCAGGAGCCCGTGCGCGTCCTTGAGGTAGACGCCGCAGGATCCCAGGTAGTGCAACATGTCCGGCTCGGTGAGCTGAACCTGGCCGCGCTCGACCCGGCAGACCTTGGAGCCGCTCCAGCCGAGCCGGCGGGCCAGTTCGGCGCCCGTCAGCCGAGCGGTTTCCCGCCTGCGGCGCAGCTCCTCGCCGAGCTCCCGGTAGCACCCGGTGGGGTTTCGTGCCATGGCGTCACGCTAGAGGCTGACCATCAACCGTCCTGTCCGGACGCGCGGAACTCCACCCCATTCGGTTACGCCTTACCCGGAGCGCAAGCTTTCGGGCGCCATCTCGATGGCATCGTCGTCCGCTTCCTCCGGACTCTGACCGGCGGCGATGCGGCGCAGGCCCGCGCGACCGACGTCCTCTTCGGACATTCCGGCCTGCCAGTAACCGTGGAAGGACACCATGGCCGCCTCGAAACCGCGCTCGCGAACCAGGTGCCGGCGCACCGCGCGCACCATGCCGGACTCGCCGGCCACCCAGGCCTGCGCGCCCTCACCGGTGAACTCGGTGGCGCGCACGGCATCGAGCAGGACGCTGTGGCCGTTCCGGTACAGCCACTGGATATCCACCTCGGCCCGGCTGGCGAACCGTTGGTGTTCCTCGGGATCGGCCACCTCGACGAACGCACGCAGTCTGGTGCCGGCCGGGGCCGCCTCGATGATCGAACCGATGGCGGGCACCGCGGTCTCGTCGCCGACCAGCAGGTGCCAGCGTGGGCCGTCGCCGGCCGCGGCCTGGCCGGCGGGGCCGAGCACGGCGACCAGGTCGCCCGGCCGCGCCGCGCCGGCCCACCGGCTGGCCAGGCCGTCGTCGCCGTGCAGCACGAAGTCGATGTCGATCTCGGCCCGGTCCGGCCGATACGCCCGGACGGTGTAGGTGCGCATCGGCGGGCGGAGTTCATCGGGCATGTCGAGGTAGCTGCGATACCAGCTGACCAGGTCGCCGGCCACCGGCGGGGCGAGGTGCGGCGCGGACTGACCTGGCAGCGGGAAGAACACCTTGACGTGGGCGTCCGGGGTCGGCGGCGCAACGTTCACGCCGGACACCGTGATCCGAACCGTACGCGGCGTGATCCGCTGCACGCCGGTCACGGGCACCACCCGGGGCACCATCATGAGGTAAGGCTAGCCTAAGTCATGGGGGCCGCAACGTGCGTGCCGTGCCCGGGGGTCCGGAGCGGAGGAAGGTTACCGGGGCGAACGGCTGCGTGGCCGGGATTTGCCCGCTGCCTTGGCGGCCTCGTCCTTCGCCGTGGCGGCCTTGCGGGCGGCGGACCTGGCCTTGCCCACCGCGTCCTTGCCGTTGGGCGACTCGGCCCGGGCGCGCATCGCGGCGTCGACGCTGGCCTGCAGCGCGGAGATCAGGTCCTCGACGGTGGTGTCCTCCTCCACCGCCGCCGGCCGGACAATCTGCCGGCCCTCGATCTTGGCCTCGATCAGGTCCTCGAGCGCCTCGCGGTAGCGGTCGGTGTACTGGGCGGGCACGAACGAACCGGAGAGCTGCTCGATCGCCTCCACCGCGGCGTGCACCTCCGGCCCCACCAGATCGACGTCCTCGTGCAGGAACGGAAAGTCCGGCACCCGGATCTCGTCCGGCCACAGCATCGTGGTCAGCAGGAGCACCTGGTCACGCACCCGAAGCACGCCAAGGCTCTCCCGGGCGCGCAGCGCCACCTTGACCACCGCGGCCCGGCCGGACTGCTGCAACGCCTCGCTGAGCAGCACGTACGGCTTGATCCCGGCCGGCTCCGGCTCGAGGTAGTAGCTCTTCGCGAACGAGATCGGGTCGATCTGCTCGAGCGGCACGAACGCCCGCACGTCGATCAGGCGGGTGGTGGCCAGTGGCAGGGTGGCGAGGTCCTCGTCGGTGAGCATGACGACGTCGCCGGCCGGCATCTCGTACCCGCGCGCCACCTCGGCGAACGGCACCTCCTCGCCGTCCACCTCGCAGACGCGCTTCTGCCGGATCCGGCCACCATCGGTCGCGTGCAGCTGGTGGAGCTCGATGTCGTGCTCCTCGGTCGCCGTGTAGGCCTTGACCGGAATTGCCGCCTGCCCGTACCCGATCGTGCCTTTCCACATGCTGCGCACTGGTCACCTCCGCGAGACCTTGCCGATCCCACGGTATAGGCATGTACCAAGATCCGAAAGCTACAACCGGGTTTCCGCGCCGATCACATCCAGGACAAGCTGAACCAGGGGACGACTTTCGGCGAGTGCGTCCGCGGAATGGCCGGCGGCCTCCGCCGACGCCCTGAGCACCTCGAACAGCGCCGGGTCGAGCCCGCGTGCCCGGGTGTAGCCGGCGAGTTGGGACAGCGCGGCGGAGATGTGCCGCTGGCCGGCCACGAGGTGCTCGACGATCGTGGTCAACTCCCCCGCCGTGCCGACACACGCGTCCGCCCGGGGACCGGCCGTGCCATCGGCCAAGGTGGCCGCCGATGCCTGAAGGTGTGCCGCCACAACGCTTCCGGGAAGCACGGACATCCCTAACTCTGGCATGGCCGCCATGGTGCCACCGGTCCCGGTGCCGGCCCGGTAGGACACGCCGACGGTGATCGCCGGCGCGGCGATCACCGTCGGCGCGACGGTCAGCGGCGGGTCGGGATCCGCTCGACGTCGACCAGCACATCGGACTGCTGGTTCGGCGGGTTGTTGCCGGGCGTGTTCGGTTCGGCGAACCGAGCGTCGGTCCAGCACGGGATGGCCACCCCGACGCTGGTGTCCAGCCCGTTGTAATCGCCGATGAACGTGCCAAGCCGGAATGCCAGATCGGCGTTCCAGGCCTGCTCGGAAACGCGGCGGGTGCTGAACGTGCGGCCATTGTTGACCGACACCGACAACGAGGTGTCGATCAGCTTCGGCCCGCTGTACCGCCGGTCGAAGTAGGTCACCGCGACCACCCCGTCCGGCGCCACCGACAGCCACGGGAACCACTGGTCGTCGATCGAGCCGCCGGTGATGTTCTCCGGCCGGCTCCAGGTTCGGCCGCCGTTGCCGGACGAGGTCACGAACACGTCGGTGTTGGTGTCGGTCGCCGTTCCGTTGCGGTTGTCGGCGAAGGTGAGGTACAGCCGGCCGGTACCCGGATCGATGTCGATGTTGCCGGCCGCGTTGGTCCTGGCGCACATCAGGTCCAGCGTCTGCCGCCCGGCGCACACCGGGTACTTGTCGGCCCCGTCGAACACGTCGGCGACCTTGACCGGCGGATCCCAGGTCGCCCCGCCGTTCACCGACCGGACCACCAGGTACTGGTTGCGCTCGGTGCTGTTGACGTTGAAGTTCTCGAACGCCACGTACACGTGCCCGGTACGCGGATCGACCACCGGCACCGAGAACTGGTCCTCGTCGCACGCCCCGTCCGCGTCGCCGGTCTGGAAGTCACAGAACGGCGCGCTGCCGGAGATCTCCTGCGGATCCGACCAGTGCCGGCCCTGGTCGTCGGAGTACGCCACGTGGATCGCCGAATCCACATTGCCAAGGCCGTTCACGTCGCTGTCGAACACGGTCCAGGTCACGTACAGCCGGTCCGGGCTGACATGCCCCTGGTCGGTGTCGGGCACCAGCGGAACCCCGGGCGGCCGCGGCCCGGCGACCGCCCATTCCTTGTCGTGGAAGAACTGCGCGTCGTCCGGCCCGCCATTGTGCACGACGATGCCGTCGCCGGGGCTGATCTCATGCCCTGCCGGCGGTACGCCGTCGACCGGGCTGGTCCAGGTGACCCCGCCGTCCGAGGACCGGCTGACCGCGATGTAGGAGTCGAAGTTGTTGCGGCCGAAGGAAATGAACACCGCGTAGGCGACACCCTCCCGGTCGAACACGACCACCGGGTCGCCGGTGCTGTACATGGCCCGGTCCGGGGTGATGATCTGCCGGCCGTGCCGACTGTACGGCCAGGTCCGGCCGCCGTCGAAGGACGTGTACACGCCCATGACCGAGTCGACCGCCGACTCGTAGTCGTTGGATCCGGCGATCACGTTGTTCGGGTTGGTCGGGTTGATCGCGATGACCGTCTCGTTGGCCGGATAGCCCGCCCCGCTGCCGAACTGGGCGCGCGGATCGGCCTTGTTGTCCCCGTTGGCCTGAATGTCGTCCGTGGCGATCGCGACCTCCGCGCGCGGCGCATCGGCCGCGGCAAACACCCCGGTCGCGGACGACAATCGCGGATCGGCCACACCGGAAAGCTGTGGCCGGCCCGGTTGCGCATCGAATCCGAACCTGCCCCTCGGCTCCGCGACGGACTCGGTGCCGGGGACGGTGAGAAATACTCCGGTCAGGGTCAGAACGGCAGCAGCCGCCCATATCCGCCTGTGCATGGCACGTCCTCAGTGGCTCGACGGTGAACGCTTCTGGCGGTGCGGACCCTGGGAGCGGACGCTACTCCCGGGAACCGACCGGTCACACCACCAAATGGCGCGGTCAGGCCGGAATGATCACCGGCTGCCCGGACTCGACGACGAACGACGCCTCGGTGCTGGTCGGGGACTCCCTGGTCTCGATCGAATCCACCACGCGGACGTCGGTGCGCCAGTGGGATTTGGTGATCTCGCAGCGCAGGTATCCGCGCTTGAGGCCGTTGAAGTAGCGCACGTGCGGGTTGAGGATCGGGTTGAACTGCTTGATCGGACCGTCGAACGCCACCGGGAAGTCCGAGCTGATCGAGGTGCCGACGAACTCCACGGCGACGTTCGGCGCCGCCGGGTCGTCGGAGTCGATTTTGATCTCGTTGACCCAGGTGGAGTGGATGTCACCGGCCAGGAACACCGGATTGGCCACCCGGGCCTCGGCGATGAACCGCAGCAGGCGTTCGCGTTGCGGCTGGTAGCCGTCCCACTGGTCGAGGTTGACGATGGTCGGCGGCACCTGCGTCGGGTTGGGGAACCGGGTGTGCGCCGTCATCACCTGCTGGGCCACCACGTTCCACCGGGCGTGCGAGCGGGCCAACCCCTCGGTGAGCCAGCGCTCCTGCTCGGCGCCGGTCAGCGTGCCGGCGGTGTTGCCCGCACCGGGCGGCTCCGGCCCGAGGTCCTCTCCGAACCCGCCGGGCTGGTCGGTGCGGTACTGCCGGGTGTCCAGCAGGTTCACCCTGGCCAGCCGGCCGTAGTCGAACCGCCGGTAGATGCGCAGGCCCGACGAGCCCGGTCGCAGGTCCGCCCGGATCGGCATGTGCTCGTAGTAGGCCTGGTAGCCGGCCGCGCGCTGCAGGGCGAACTGCTCCGGGCTCTGGTGCCGCTCCGGCACCTCCAGCTCGTCGACCAGGTCGGCGTAGTTGTTCTCCACCTCGTGGTCGTCCCACGTCGCGACCCAGGGGAACGCCAGGTGTGCCGCGCGCAGCGCCGGATCTCCCTTGTACTGGGCATGCCGGGCCCGGTAGTCGGCCAGCGTGCGCAACTGGTCCAGGCCGAGCGTGTCCGGCGTGGTGTGGTTGCGGTCCGGGAACCGGCTGTGCGGGTCGTACTCGTAGGTGTAGTCCCCGAGGTGCAGCACCAGGTCGAGATCCTCGGCGGCCAGGCCGTTGTAGGCCGGCCAGTAGCCGTTCTGGAAGTCCTGGCAGCTGGCCACGCCGAACCGCAGCCGGTCCGGGTCGGCGTGCCGGGCCGGCGCGGTGCGGGTGCGACCGACCGGGCTGACCTCGCGGCCGACCCGGAACCGGTAGAAGTAGTCCCGCCCGGGGCGCAGGCCGCGCACGTCCACGTGCACCGAGTGGGCCAGTTCCGGCCGGGCGAAGGCGATGCCGGACCGGACCACCCGCCGGCACCGCTCGTCCTCGGCGATCTGCCAGCCCACCGGCACCGCCCAGCGCGAAATCGGGCTGGTGCCGAGCGGGTCGCGGACCAGCCGGGTCCAGAGGATCACGCCGTCCGGCAACGGATCGCCGCTGGCGACGCCGAGCAGGAACGGGTCGGCGGTGTCCGCGGTGGCCGGCAGGGCCGAGCCGGCCACCACGGATCCGACCGCGAGCGCCGTTCCGGTGAGCATCTGACGTCGGTTGAGCTCGAACGGCATCGCTGGACCCCCATCCGTCACGTGATCATTCCGACGGACAGGCTAGCGCAGGTTCACCTCCAGCGTGACCGAACGGCCGCCCGCCGACACGTGAACTTCTTTGCCACGAGCCGTGTCCACGAGCGTGAACGGCACCCGGCGGCCGTCCAGCGTCACCGAGGCGACCGCCTTCCCGGCCGGCAACACCGCGCCGACGGTCAGCCCGGCGCGCACCCGGTCCAGCCGCACGCCGACCCGCAGCCGCGCGTCACCGCCGGACACCGAGACGTCCACCGCGCCGCCGCCAAGCCGAATCGACCGGCCGGCGATCTCCCGCTGCCCGGGCGGAAGCTGCGGTACCACGGCCAGCCGGCCGTTGCCCAGATCGGGCGCGACGCCGAGTTGCTGGTGCACCACCGGCCAGAGGATCCCGTAGGCACCCCAGGCCTGCAGCGACATCGAGCGGTCGGTGAACGGCCGGTCGATGTTGGCCAGGAAGTCCGGCGACGGCGCGATCTCCGGCATCGCGCCCGGGGTCTCCCAGACCGCCGGGTCGAGCTGGATCCGGGCGTTTCCGGTGGTGTACCGGCGTTGTTGCGCCAGCCGGCCGTAGTTGCCTTCGGCCACCGCCATCACCGCCGTGTTGAGCGAGAAGATCGACCGCTCGCTGCCCACCGAGGACACCACGCTGTCGCAGGACGGCCCCGGGTTGCCGGCCGGCACGGAGGTCGGGCCGGTGCCGGTGTGGAACAGCCCGAACGCGCCGGTGAAGCACTCCCGCTCGCGCTGGGCGAGCGCGGTGTTGCCGTTCCCGGTGGCGGCCAGCGGTCCGGCCGGCCGGCCGGGCAGCTCCACCTCCATCGGGGTCACGCCGGTCCAGTGCCGCTGGAAGATCCGGGTGTTGTCGTTGGCCGGGTTGGCCGGATCATCGATCGACTCCGCGTAGTTGTTCGCGTCGCCGCCGGTCCACCACTGCGCCTCGAACGCCGCCCGCAGGGCGCCGGCCTTGTCGCCGGCCCATTGCGCGGTGCCCCGGTCACCCTTGCTGGCCGCCAGGTCGGCGAGGTCGAGCAGACCGCGAATGAGGTACACCGTGCTGTCCAGCTTCTCCGCGCCCATGCCGGCCCGTTCCACGTTGCCGAGCCCCTCCGGCCAGCCGTCGCCGTCGGCGTCCAGCCGCGCCTCGACGTGCCGCAGGTTGCGCACCATGAAGTCGTACATCTCGTCCCGGAAGGCGTCGTCGCCGGTCCACCGCCAGTACAGCGCGACCGCGCTCGGGAACTTCACGGTCTCGTCGGTGTTTCCGGCATCGTCGTTCGCTCCGAAGTAGACGTCACCTGTGGACACCACCTCGTGCACGACCTTGCCGCTGCGGTCGTTGACCACCTCGCTGATGTCGCGCAGCGCGCGCAGGTGCGCCTTGAGCGGTTCGAACTGCCCGGCGGCCACCGCGGCGAACCCGGTGTACTCGCCGTCAGTGGCGAACAGCCAGGGATAGTCCGGGAAACCGGCGCCGAACCAGCGCGCCCGGTCCAGCGTTCCCTTGGCCGCCGGATAGGCCCGGCCCTCGTCCACGTCCCGCAGGTCGAGGCCGCGGGCCTCCTGCACCGAGTCGGCCAGGTTCTGCTTGCTCCACTCGACGCTGCGCTGCAGCAGCCGGTCACCGGGCAGATCGACCACGGTGTGGCCGGCCAGCCCCCGCCGTCCCTCCACTTTGGACCGCAGGTCCCGGGCCGGATCCCGCATGGCCGAGCGGAACTCCGCGCGGGCCGCGGTGAGGCCCTCGTCCGAGCCGGCCACGGTGAACCACACGGTGCGCGCCCGGCCGGCGTCCAGCCGAACCTGGTAGTCCAACCGGCCGCCGGTGCCCTGACCGGTGGCCGAGTCGTCGCACCGGAACGGCGTGGTGCCGTCCGCCGGGCAGACCACCGGCGGCTCCTGTGGGCCCCGGTGCCCGGCACCGAGCGCGTGCCCGGTGGGGGGCAGCGAGGCGCCGACCACGGCCGCCCAGTCGTGCGCGCCGAGACCCGGCGAGCTGCCGGTCTCCCGGAACACCAGGGTTCCGTCGGCGAAGCCGCCGGTGTCGGGCAGGTTCACCGCGCCGGCGCCCGGGGTGGTCCAACCCCACGGGTAGGCCGGCATCAGCTCGGAGTGCGCGTCCAGCGCGAGCCGCACGGTCCGCGCGGAGTCGGACCGCAGCACCAGCCCGATCACCGCGGCCCGCCGGCCGTCCGGCACGAAGTCCACCCGATCGACCCGAACGCCGGCGCGCGGCTGGTAGGCGAACCGCTGGTAGCCCCATCCGTTGGTGTATCGGGTGGTGGCGATGTCGCTGCCGAGCCAGGCACCGTCCACGGCGAACCACATGCCGTCCAGCAGCTTCACCGGCGGCGTCCAGAAGCCGGCCATCTCACCGCGGACGTGCCAGCCGCCGGCCGGGAACCGGCCGGTCGCGTCGCCCATCGCGATGAACCGGTCCCCGGTGACCAACGACCGGCGGTCGGCCAGCCGGCTGGTCTCGGAAACCTCGGAAACGCCGGTAAAACCGGCAACCGCCGAGTCGTCCGGAGACGGCTCGGCGGTTGCCGGGAGTGCCGCGACCAGGGTCGCGGTCACCGTAAGCACGAATAGCCGGGATAAACCCGTCACTACTTCACACCTCCCGCGGTGAGGCCGGCGATGATCCTTCGTTGGAAGATCAGCACCACCACGACCAGCGGCACGGTTACGATCACCCCCGCCGCCATCTGCGTGCCGAACGGGGTGTCGAAACCGGTGATCCCGGTGAACCGGGAGATCGCCACGGTCGCGGTCTGCATGCTCTTCTCGTTGACCATCGACAGCGCGATGATGAACTCATTCCATACGGCGATGAACGTGAGAATCGCCGTCGTGAACATGCCGGGCGCCGCCAGAGGGATGATGATCTTTCGGAATGCCTGTCCCCTGGTCAGTCCGTCGACCATGGCGGCCTCTTCCAGCTCCTTGGGCATCTGCCGGAAGAACGTCGCCAGAGTCCAGACCGCCAGCGGCAGCGCGAAGGACAGGCTGGGCAGGATCATCGCCTGGTAGGTGTTGATCCAGCCGATGTCGGTGAACAGCTTGAGCAGCGGGATGATCAGCGAGATGCCCGGGAACATCGCGGTGGCGATGATGATCCCGGCGACCACTCCCTTGCCCCGGAAGTCGAGCCGCGCGATCGTGTAGGCCGCGAACGTGCCGAACAGCAGGGTGAAGAGCGTGGTGATACTGGCCACCACCAGGCTGTTCGCCAGCGACCGCTCGAAGCCGACGTCCGGGCTGAAGACGGCGTTGAAGTTCTCGAACGACAACGGGCTGGGGAACGGCGAGTTGTCACCCTGGTCCGATGGCCGGCGAAATGCCGACACGACCATCCAGTAGAACGGGGCCAGGCAGTAGAGGACGATGATGGCGACGCCGACGTGCAGCAGCCAGCGCCGGCTGGTCTTCGTGTTGTTCGTGCTCACAGCGGGGTTCCTCCTGCCGCCACGGCCACCGGAAGGACCGGTTGGACTTCGCCCTTGTCCTGGCGTTTGACCAGCCGCTTCTGCGACCTGGCCTCGCCGATCACGTCGGCACCGAGCAGCTTGACGAACACGAACGCCACGAGCGCGACGTAGAGGAACAGCACCGTCGCGTACGCCGCCGCCGGCCCGTACCTGAGGTTGGACGCCTCGTCGTAGGCCAGCATGGACAGTGTCTCCACCGCGAACTTGCGCTGGCCGATCATCACGAACGGCAGGTCGAACATGCGCAGCACGTCCAGCGTGCGGAACAGCACGGCGACCAGCAGCGCCGGTTTCACCAGCGGCAGCGTGATCCGCCAGAACGTCAACCAGGCGTTGGCCCCGTCGACCCGGGCCGCCTCGTAGACGTCGCCGGAGATCAGCTGCAGGCCGGCAAGGACCAGCAAACCGATGAACGGCGCGGTCTTCCAGGTGTCGGCGATGACCACGGCCCAGAACGCCTGCTGGCCTTCGGCGGTCCAGAGCACCTCGGAGTTGAGGATCTGGTTGGCCACGCCGTCGGTGGTGAAGATCCAGCGCCACAGGATGGCCGACACCGCGGTCGGGATCGCCCACGGCACCAGGATGCTGGCCCGGACCAGGCCTTTGCCGCGCAGCGCGTGGTGCATCACCAGCGCCATCGCCACGCCGATCACGATCTCGATGAGCACCGAGACCACCGTGAACCACGTGGTGTTGCCGAACGCGTTCCAGAACCGGTCACCGGCCTCGCCCTGGAAGATCGCGCTGTAGTTGTCGACTCCGACGAACCTCTCGCCCTCGACGACGAACCCGCTCTCGTCGAGCCCTTCGCCACGGCGGTAGAGCGACTCGCGCAGGGCGGCGATCAGTGGATACACGATCACCAGGCCCAGCACCAGGAACGTGGGGGTGAGCAGCAGGGCGGCAAGCTTTCCGGATCCCTGCGGACTCGTGCGCGGTGCCGCCTTCTTCGGCTCCGCGGCCGGCGCCGACGCTGGCGCGGTTGTGGTCACAAGATCTCCCTTGCGGGCAAACGGGATGGAGCGGAGGGAGTTCCCGGCCGGATCCGGTGGTCACCGGATCCGGCCGGGAATCGGCTTACTGCTTGGTCAGTTCCTCGAGCTTCTTCTGCATGTCGGCCAGCGCCTGCTCGGGGGTCTTGGCATTGGTCAGCGCAGCGTAGGCGTTCTCCTGGATCGCCGCGGTGACATCGCCGTACTTGACCGCCTGCGGACGCGGCTTGGCGCTCTCGATCGAGGCCTTCAGCGTCGGCAGGTACGGGAACTGCTTGGTCAGCTCCGCATCGGAGTACAGGGACTCCCGGGTCGGGGCCTGCGAGGTGGCGATCAGGTTGGACCGCTCGCTCTTCTCCGAGGTGAAGAACTTGATGAACTCCAGGGCGGTCGCCTTGTTCTTGCCGAACGCGGAGATGGCGAAGTTGTGCCCGCCGAGGGTGGACGAACCCGGGCCGGTCACGCCGGGCAGCGGCGCGACGTCGAACTTGCCGGCCACCTGGGAGCTGCCGTCGGTCTTGTTGGCCAGCGCCCACTGGTACGGCCACTGGCGGTGGAACAGCAGCTCACCGGCCTGGAAGGCGCGTCGGCCCTCCTCCTCCTTGAAGGTGATCGCCTTCTGCGGGATCGCCCCGGCCTGGAAGCCCTGCACCAGCGTGGTCAGCCCGGTCTTGGCCTGCTCGGTGTTCACGGTCGGCTTGCCCTCGGCGTCCAGCAGCGCACCGCCGGCCGACTGCACCGCCTCGGCGAAGTTGCAGGTCAGACCCTCGTACTTCTCGAACTGGCCGGCGTAGCAACCCATCCCGGCCGCGGCCGGCACGCTGGCGGCCACCTTCTGGCACGCGGTGGTCAGCTCGGTCCACGTCTTGGGCGCCTGCAGACCCACCTGGTCGAGCAGGTCCTTGCGGTAGTAGAGCAGCCCGCCGTCGGAGTACACCGGCATCGCGTAGAGCTTGTCGCGGTACTTGCCGGTGTCAACCGCCGGCTTGAGGAACTTGTCCAGCTCGAACTGGTCCTGCGGCAGTTCATCGACCCACCGGTTGGCGGCGAACTCGGCCGTCCACACCACGTCCAGGTTCAGCACGGTGTAGGCGTCGGACTTCACCTGCGCGTTCTGCACCAACTGCTGGCGCTGGCCGTCCGCCGACTCGGGCAGTTCGACGATCCGCACCTTCTCGTTGGGGTGCGCGGCGTTCCACTCGTCGACCAGCTTGACCATGTTGCCCGAGGTGTCCTTGCCGGTGGCAAAGGTGATCTCACCGTTGCCCTGCAGCCCGCCACCGCCGCTGGCGGTGTCACCACCGCCGCCGGAATCGTTGCCACACGCCGCAAGCAGGGCCAGCGCGGCCAGCGCGGCGGCGCCACGCAGGACCCTTGCCTTACCAATCATTTCTTGTTCTCCTGTCGATCTCTTTTCAACCCCGCTTGTTGCCGATGAGCGGCAACGTTCCGCTGCCGGACATCCGCCGGCGTGAGAGTGGTGGTTATATCAGCGCTGTCCCGACTGACGATCGTGCCGGGCAGCAAAACACCCTCCGACGTGCCGGTGGGTGCCTCGAGCAGCCGCAAAGCGGTGGCCGCGATCTCGACCACCGGTTGACGGACGCTGGTGAGTGCCGGCGTGACCGCGGAGGCCAGCGGCGTGTCGTCGAAACCGGTTACGGCGACGTCGGTTCCCGGCCGGCCGCCCCGGTCGATCACCGCGCGCATCACCCCGAGCGCGAACACGTCCGAGATGGCCACGATGGCCGTCGGCGGTTTCGGCCGGTCCAGCAGGAGATGCGCGGCCCGCTCGCCGTTGGCGACCGTGTCTCCCGGACAGGCCACCGACATCCCGGCGATCGGCAGGCCGTGCCGTACGCACGCGTCGCGCCAGCCGTTCCTGCGGTCCTTCGCCGCGCCGAGCCGGCCGCGCCGGCCGACGAAACCGATCCGCTCGTGTCCGTTGGCATGGAGGCCGTCGACGATGGCCGAACACGCGGCGGCGCCGTCCACATCGACCCAGGACCCGCGTTCCTGACCATCTTCCGGCCAGGTCCGACCAAAGGAGACGAACCGGATGTCGCGCTCGGTCAACCACGGGTGCCGGGGATCGTCACGGTCCGTGTCGGACAGCACGAAGCCGTCGACGGCTCGCTGCGCGATCAGGTCCGCGTACATCGACAGGCCGGCCTCGCCGGGCGGGGCGGTGAACAGCAGCACGTGCCGGCCGACGGTCTCCATCGCGGCGGACAGCGCGTGCAGGAAGGAGTCCATCATGGAGTTGGCGTAGCCGACCGAGCGTTGCGGGATGCAGTAGCCGATCAGACCGGCACTGCCGGTTGACAGGCTGCGCGCGCTGCGGTTGGGCCGGTAGCGCAGTTCGTCGATCGCCTTGATGACCTTCGCGAGGGTCGCGGGCTCCAGCCGGTGCGGAGCGTTGATGGCGTTGGACACGGTCTGTCGCGATACGGCGGCGTGTGCGGCCACCTGGCGCAGGGTCACCGCCTGATGGCGGATAGACCGCTGAGTCATCGTCGACTCTTCTCCTCATCCCCCGCTCTGGCCCCCGCCATTTGACCGGTCAAACGCGGGCATAGAGTGTCCCACGAACGCGCGGGTGTCAACCCGTGCCTTCGAAGTTGAGCCAAGGAGTTATGCGTGGCACCCAGCAAGCAGGCGATTCACGGCCTGCTCACCGTGCTCTCCGCCCCCGATCTCGTGCTGTCCGGATCGGACGGTCAGGTCCGCGGACCAGGCCCGCAGGGCTGGTACAGCCGGGACCGCAGAGCCCTTGCCCGGCTGGAGTTCGAGCTGCCCGGGTTCGAGCAGGTCACGGTGGGCCGGCGGCGGACCGGGCCGGACGCGGTCACCGTGCATTCGGTCGTCACGGCTTTGTCCGACCGCACAACCGATCCCACGGCCGATCGGCCGCTGCTGGCCAACCGGCATCGCGCCGTGTCGGCGGCCGCCCTTGCCGAACGGTTGACGCTGACCAACTTCGGCACCGGTGCGGTGCGCCTGACGTTGCGGGCGCACACCGGTACCGACCTCGCCGGCCTCGACGCGGTCCGGTCCGGGCGGCTCACCCGGCCGGTTCCCCCACTCTCGCACGGCGGCGATGTGCGCTGGGAGGGCGTTAACATCACCGTTTCGTTGCGATGCACTCCCGAACCGGACACGGTCGACCTGGACGCGGACGGCGCCGAGCTGACCTGGCTGATCACGCTGGATCCCGGGGACTCCTGGTCGGTGCGACTGACCGCCGGCTGCGCGCAGGGCCGGCCGGTCGGGTTCGCGCCGACCGCGGCGTCCAGGCGTCCACAGTGGACGGTCGGAGAGCTGCCGGTCGGCACCGCTGACCTGGTCGCGGCCAACCTGGCCGACCTCGACGCGCTGCTGCTGGCCGACCCCGACGACCAGGACGACCGGTTCACCGCGGCGGGGGCGCCCTGGTACCTCACCCTGTTCGGCCGCGACGCGCTGTGGACGGCCCGGATGCTGCTGCCGGTCGGCCCCGAACTGGCCGGCGGCACGCTGCGCACGCTGGCCCGCCGGCAGGGCCAAAGGCTCGACCCGGGCACCGAGGAGGCGCCGGGCAAGATCCTGCACGAGGCCCGGCCGGATCCGCTGCGGGTCGGTCAGCTGCGGCTGCCGCCGGTCTACTACGGCACGATCGACGCCACCGCGCTGTGGGTGCTGCTGCTGCACGACGCGTGGCGGGCCGGGATGCCGGCCGGCGAGGTGGCCGCGCTGCTGCCCAACCTGGTGGCCGCGCTGGACTGGATCACCGGTCCGCACGCCGACCCGGACGGCGACGGGCTGCTCGAGTACACCGGCTCGGCCGACGGCGGCCTGGGAAACCAGGGCTGGAAGGACTCCGCGGACGGGATCCGGCACGGCGACGGCAGGCTGGCCGCGGCGCCGCTGGCGCTGTGCGAGGTGCAGGGCTACGCCTACGCGGCGGCGCTCGGCGCGGCGGCGCTCGCCGAGGAGTTCGGGCTGCCGCACGGGCCCGCGTGGCTGGCCTGGGCCGCCCGGCTGCGCGAGGTGTTCCACGCCGCGTTCTGGCTCACCGACGACGTCGGGTCGTATCCGGCGATCGCGCTCGACGCGGGCAAGCGGCCGGTGGCCGGTGCGTCGTCCAACATCGGGCACCTGCTCGGCACCGGGCTGCTCGACGCCGGGCAGGCCGAGCGGGTGGCGCACCGGCTGGCCGCTCCCGATCTCACCACCGGTTACGGGCTGCGCACGCTGAGTTCCGACTGCGCCGCGTACCACCCGCTCAGCTACCACCTGGGCAGCGTCTGGCCGCACGACACGGCCATCGCGATCCTCGGGGCGAACGCCGAGGGGCAGCATGAACTGGCCGACGTGCTCGCGGACGGCCTGCTCCGCGCGGCGCGGCACTTCGCCGGTCGTCCGCCGGAGCTCTACGGCGTGCTGGACGGTGAACCGGTGCGCTATCCGTCCGCGTGCCGCCCGCAGGCGTGGTCCGCGGCCGCGATCGTCGTGGCCGCCCTGACCGTCAACCCGACCGCGCGGACAACTGGGCCAGGCGGCGCGGCGTCGGCCACCGGACGTCGGTGACCCAGCCGAAGCGCTCGAACAGCCAGATCAGCCGGGCCGAGATGTCGATCTGGCCGCGGTGCACGCCGTGCCGGGCACAGGTCGGATCGGCGTGGTGCAGGTTGTGCCACGACTCGCCCATGCTCAGGATCGCCAGCGGCCAGAAGTTCGCCGAGTGGTCCCGGGCCACGAACGGCCGGCTGCCGATCATGTGGCAGATCGAGTTGACCGACCAGGTGACGTGGTGCAGGAACGAGACCCGGACCAGACCGGCCCAGAAGAACGCGGTCACCGCGCCCCACCAGGACCAGGTGATCAGCCCGCCGAGCACCGCGGGGGCGAACATCGTGACTGCCGTCCACAGGCCGAACTGCCGGTGCACCCGTCTGATGTCGTTGTCGGCGAGCAGATCGGGCGCGAACCGCTCCTGGTTGGTGAGCTTCCGGTCGAAGATCCAGCCCATGTGCGCGTGCCAGAAACCCCTGGCCAGGGCGATGGGTGACGTGCCGAACGCCCACGGGGAATGCGGATCGCCGTCCCGGTCGGAGAACGCGTGGTGCCGGCGGTGATCGGCCACCCAGTGCAGGATCGGGCCCTGGAGCGCCATGCTGCCCGCGATGGCCAACGCGATCCGCATGCCGCGCCCGGCCTTGAACGCCCGGTGGGTGAAGTAGCGGTGGAAGCCGACGGTCACGCCGAGGCAGGTGACGACGTAGAACGCCGCGCCCAGCGCGAGATCGACCCAGCCGACCCCCCAACCCCAAGTCAGCGGGATGGCCGCGACCAGGGCGAGGAACGGCCCGAGGATGAAGAGGTACATGGCCAGTTGCGACGCCACGGTGCGTTGGCCACCGTGGAGCGGTTTGGCGATCCCGGTCACTGTCATAACGTCATGAAACCGTCTCGATACTCACGGAACCAGGCTATCGGGCAAAGCGGGCAACACGGATATGTGACCGTCATCCGTTACTCGCGAAGGTCGCGATGGCTCGTTCGTCGAGGCTGCCGACGTAGACCGTGCCGTCCCGTTCACGCACGCCGGTGACCATGTGGAAGTCGACGGGCGTGTCGTAGTACTCGTGCACGGTGCGACCGGTGTCCCCGTCCACCGCACGCACCCACACGGAACGCTTCTCCTTGGGCTGCAACCGTTCGGGCAGCGCCCAGACGGCCTTGCGCACGACCGGGTGCAGCGGATGGATCAGATCCAGCGCGCGGTCCCGCGGGCTGGCCATGGCCACCCAGATCAGCCCGTCCGACCCGGTGGAGAGGTTGTCCGGAAACGCCGGCAGGTTGTCGTCCAGTGCGGTCACCGTGCCGGCCCGCTCGCCGGTCAGCCACACCTTGTCCAGCCGGTATGCGCCGGTCTGCGCGACCACCACGTAGGACTCGTCCGGTGCCAGCGCGACCCCGTTGGCGAACTGGAGCCCGGTCAGCACGGTCTCCAGCGCACCGTCCGGATCGCGGCGCAGCAGCCGGCCGGTGCCGGAATGCTCGATGATGTCGGCCTTGTAGTGCTCAAGCGGGAAGCGGCTGGACGAGTCGGTGAAGTAGACGGTGCCGTCCGCGGTGACCGCGGCGTTGTTGCAGAGCAGCAGGTCCCGTCCACTCGGGACGATCACCTCGACCTTGCCGCTCTTCGGGTCGACCAGCAGCAGACCGCGGCCGGCGTCGCAGACCAGCAGCCGGCCGTCCGGGAACAGCTCGATGCCCAGTGGCCGGCCGCCGGTGTCGGCGACCGTGTCGAGCCGTCTGCCGTCCGCGGTCAGCCGCAGGATCCGGCCGTCGCCGACCCCGGTGAACACGTGTCCCCGGTCGTCGACGACCACGTCCTCGGTGCCGTGGCCGTTGACGTTGTGCACGGTCAGCGGGGGCAACGACGGTCGTGGCCGCGGCGCTGCCTTCGGCGGCCGCCACGCGACGGGTTGGACCTTCGGACGGCGCATTTTCCTCCCCTACCGGTAGCTCAGCAACTCCCGGTTCGGTCCCTCGAAGTGCCCGTGCTCGTTGTAGGACACCAGCGAAATCCCGGATCTGCCACGCACGATCTTAGTCAGGCCGGCGTTGACCATGGTTCGGTTCAACGCGATGAAGCCCTCCGGCGGCATGCCGAGCAGCTCGGCGCAGATCGCCGCGATCACCCCGCCGGAGGTGAACACCAGTGCGGTACCGGCCACCTCGTCCAGGGCCCCGAGCGCGCCGTCCCGAAAATCCGTCCAACTGCCCGCGTCGCCCGCGGTGCCGCCGATCCAGCCGAGCAGCGCCGCATCGAGCAGCTTCTGGAACTCCCGGGTGGACGGTGGTTCCGCGCTCGGCGGCAACGACTGCCGCACCAGGCCGAGATGGTCGTACTCGTTCCACCTGGCGTCCTGCCGGACCGGCAGATCCACCTCGGCCACCGGCAGGCAGGCCGCGGCCGTCGCGACCTGGCGGCGCAGGGTGCCGGACCACACCTGGTCCACCCGGATCTCCCGGCGGCGCAACTCCTCGCCGAGCACCTTGGACTGCTGCGCTCCCACCGGGGAAAGCACGTCGTAGTCGGCCGCCCCGAACGACGCCTGCCCGTGCCGGATCAGATAGATGGTGGGCACGACACCTCAACGCTCCATGGCCTGGCGGCAGCGCCACTCGAAGTAGGCCGAGCTCATCCAGAGGTCCTTGAACGCCGGGTTGTGGGTCTGGCCGTGGTGATAGCGGTAGTAGATCTGCTGCAGGATCACGGCCAGCCGGAACAGGCCGAACACCTCGTAGAACGTCCAGTCGCCGGGTTCGAGGCCGGTGCGCTCGCAGTAGTAGGAGACCACCTCGCGCCGGGTGGGCATCCCGGGCAGGTGGGTGATCTGCTTGCGGGCCCGCAGCGCCGCCTCGTCGTCGTCGCCCTGGATCCAGTACGTGGTCACGGCGGCCAGGTCCATCAGCGCGTCGCCGAGCGTGGCCATCTCCCAGTCGAGCACCCCGACCACATTGAGCGTCTCCGGGCCGTCGAGCACCGCGTTGTCGAACCGGAAGTCGTTGTGGATCACGCAGATCCGCACGTCGTCCGGCATATGCGCGGCCACCCAGGCCATCACGTCCTCGAAGTCCGGCACGTTCTCGGTGCGGGCCGCCCGGAACCGCTCGGACCAGCCGCGCACCTGACGCTCCACATAGCCCGCACCCTTGCCGAGGTCGCCAAGCCCGGCCGCGTCCGCGTCCACCTGGTGCAGCTCGATCAGCCGGTCGATGAAGCTGAACCCCAGCGTGCGGGCCCGCTCCGGCGACATGGTCATCCCGGGCGGCAGCTCGCGGCGCAGGATGATGCCGGGAATCCGCTCCATCACGTAGAAGTCTGAACCGATCAGGTCGTGGTTCTCACACAGCGCGAGCACGTTCGGCACGTACGGGTAGACCGGCCGCAGCTGACGCTGCACCCGGTACTCGCGCTTCATGTCGTGCGCGGACGCCGCCTTGCGGCCCACCGGCGGCCGGCGCAGGATCAGCTCGCGGTCCGGGTAGCGCAGCAGGTAGGTCAGGTTCGACGCCCCGCCGGGAAACTGCCGCACCTCGGGCAGCCCGACCAGTCCGTCCACATGGGACGAAAGCCACTCGTGCACGGCCGCGGTGTCGAAGCTGTCCTCGTCGCGAAGCTGGCCCGGCTGGTCGGTCAGGGTCTCGGTCATGGGATCCTCAGCTGGTCTCGCCGCCCAGCTTCTTCTGGACGCGTGACCAGTATCGGGCAACCTGCCGGTCGACCACACCCGGCAGGTACCGCTTGAGCCGAGCGGACCGACGACCGTCGGCGTGCGTGTTCACCATGAACGTCCTGCCGTGGACCGCCGCCCACACCTGGCGGGCGACGTCCTCCGGCGTGACCTTGGCGGACTCCACCAGCTTCTTCGTGATCTCGGTCAGCGCCGGATCGGCGTCCCGGGACCGGTCGATGATGTTGGTCTTGACGAACCCCGGACACACCACGGTGGTGGCGATCCCGTAGGGCGCGAGTTCATGCCGCAGGGTCTCGGACAGCGCCAGCACCCCGGCCTTGGTCACGTTGTAGGAGGACATCGCCGGCAGGTTCATGATCGCGGCCAGGGACGCGACGTTGACCAGGTGTCCGGAGCGCTGCTGCTTGAACAGGGGCACGAACGTCCGGCACCCGCGCACCACACCCATCAGGTTGATGTCCAGGATCCAGTCCCAGTCCTCAAGCGGGATCCGCTCGAACCGCCCGCTGGATGCCACTCCGGCGTTGTTGACCAGCACGTCGAGGCCGCCCCACTCGCGCTCGCACCACTGCCGGGCGGCCAGCCAGGCCGCGTCGTCTGTGACGTCGAGCGGGAGGAAGGCGGCGTCCAGTTCCTTGGCCACCGCCTCCGCGGCCGTCGCGTCCACATCGGACACCAGCAGCCGGGTCTCCGGATCGCCGAACACGGTGGCCATCGCCCTGCCGAGGCCGGAACCGGCTCCGGTGATCAGGATTCGTCGACTCACCGGGCGGCTCCGTAGGGCTTCAGCTCCTGGCGCGCCACCAGGTGCAGGTGCACCTCGTCCGGCCCGTCGGCCAGGCGCAGCGACCGGGCGCCGGTGTAGGCGGCGGCGAGCGGGAAGTCGTCGGTCACACCGGCCGCGCCGTGCAGCTGGATGGCCATGTCGATCACCTCGGTGGCCACGTTCGGGACCACGACCTTGATCTGCGAGACCTCGCTGCGGGCACCGCGCAGGCCCTCGGTGTCCAGCTTCCAGGCGGTGTAGAGGACCAGCAGCCGGGCCTGGTTGATGGCGATCCGGGCCTTGGCGATCCGCTCCCGGTTGCCGCCGAGGTCGGCGAGCGGCTTGCCGAACGCCACCCGCTCGGTGGCCCGCTTGCAGGCCAACTCGAGGGCCTTCTCGGACAGCCCGATCAGCCGCATGCAGTGGTGGATGCGGCCGGGACCGAGCCGGCCCTGCGCGATCTCGAACCCGCGGCCGGGGCCGGCGATCACCGAGTCCAGCGGCAGCCGGACATCGTTGAAGATCACTTCGCCGTGTCCGTGCGGCTCGTCCAGCCGGCCGAACACCGGCAGCAGCCGCTTCACCTCGAGGCCCGGGCTGTCCAGCGGCACCAGCACCATCGAGTGCTGGGCGTAGCGCGGCGCGTCCGCGTCGGTCAGGCCCATGAAGATGGCGACCTTGGCCATCGGGTGGCCGATGCCGCTGGAGAACCACTTGCGGCCGTTGAGCACGATCTGGTCGTCCTTGACCACGGCGGTGGCCGCCATGTTGGTGGCGTCCGAGGAGGCGACCTCGGGCTCGGTCATGCAGAACACCGAGCGGATCTCCCCGCGCAGCAACGGATCCAGCCAGGTCCGCTTCTGCTGCTCGCTGCCGTAGAGGTGCAGCACCTCCATGTTGCCGGTGTCCGGCGCGCTGCAGTTGAACACCTCGGAGGCGATCGAGGACCGGCCCATCAGCTCGGCCAGCGAGGCGTACTCGACGTTGGTCAGCCCGGCGCCGTGGGTCTCGTCCGGCAGGAACAGGTTCCACAGGCCCTGCCCGCGCGCCTTGGCCTTGAGCTCCTCCATGATCGGCGGCACCGTGAACCCGTCGCCATCGGCCCGCACCGCGCGCCAGTAGTCGGCCTCCACCGGATCGATCTCGGTACGGATGAACTCGCCCACCCGCTCGATGTAGTCCGAAGCCTTCGCCGACCGTCCGAAGTCCATGAGCGCTCCCTCATGCGGAGTTGAGCATTGCTCAACAAGCTACTCTGGCTATCGAGCAATGCTCAATAGTGCCGGGAGGTCAGGTGGTTGTTGCGCAGAGCACACCGCGCACCAGGCTGGACGCGCAGGACCGCCGCCGGCAGCTGATCGGCATCGGGCTGCGGATGCTCGCCACCCGGCCGATCCACCAGATCACCGTCGACGAGGTGGCCGCGTCCGCCGGCATCTCCCGCAGCTTGCTTTTCCACTACTTCGACACCAAGCAGGACTACTACGCCGCCGTGGTACGGGCGGCCGGCCGCCGGCTGCTGCGTCAGGTCGCCCCCGACCCGGCCGGCCCGCCTGAAGCGCGGATCCGGGCCATGGTGGACAACTACGTTCGCTACTTCGAGCGGCGCCGGGAGGCCTACGTCGCGCTGTTCCGCAGGCCCGGCGCGGACGACTGGGTCCGGTCCATCCACGACAGCACCCAGGACGCCCTGGCCGGCAAGGTGATCGAGGCGCTCGGCGGCGAACAGCCGATCGCCGAGGTGGAGATGGTGATCCGCGCCTGGTGGTCGTTCGCCGAAGAACTGGCCATCGCCTGGACCGGCCGGGAGCCGTCCGACCGGGACGGTCTGGTGAACCTGCTTACCGAGACCCTGCACCGGGTGATCGGCGCGGCGAAGGGAGAATCCACCCGATGAAGGTGTACGTGCTGCACGAGAACCCGGACTGGTACCCGCCGTTCGCGGCCGCGTTCGACGCCGAGGGCGTGCCGCACGAGCCCTGGCTGCTCGGCGACGGGTCGCTGGAGCTGGCCGACGCGCCGCCGCCCGGGGTGTTCTGGTCGCGGATGAGCGCTTCCGCACACACCCGCGGGCACGTGCACGCCAAGGACCACACCCGGGCCGTGCTGTCCTGGCTGGCGGCGGCCGGACGCCGGGTGGTCAACGGCCGCCGGGTACTCGAGCTGGAGATGAGCAAGGTCGACCAGCTGACCGCGCTGCGCGCGGCGGGCTTCGACGTGCCGCGCACCATCGCCATCGTCAACGGCACCGCGGGGACGTCCGAACTCCTTGCGGCGGCAGGGAAGCTGCCGACGCCGCTGGTGGTCAAGCACAACCAGGGCGGCAAGGGCCTCGGCGTGCGCCGGTTCGACTCGGTCGACGAGCTGGCCACCGCCGAGCTTGAGCCGCCGGTGGACGGGATCACCCTGGTGCAGGAGTACGTCCGGCCGGCGCAGCCGTTCATCACCCGGGTCGAGGTGGTCGGCGGCGAGCTGGTCTACGCCATCACCGCCGACGTGGCCCGGGGCGGGTTCGAGCTGTGCCCGGCGGACGCGTGCGCTACCGGCGGCGGGTCGCTGTTCGCGCTGCGCGAGGGCTTCGACGAGCACCCGATCGTCGCGCGGTACCTGGAGTTCGCCCGCCGGCACGGCATCGAGATCGCCGGGTTCGAGTTCATCGAGACCGTGGACGGCCGGCTGGTCACCTACGACATCAACACCAACACCAACTACAACCCCGAAGTGGAGGCGGTCGCGCCCCGCTCGGGACCACGGATGATCGCCCGGTTTCTGGCGCGGGAGGCGGGACTCTAGATGAGATTCGGTTACTGGATGCCGGTGTTCGGCGGCTGGCTGCGCAACGTCGCGGACGAGGGCATGAACATCTCCTGGCCCTACATCAGGGATCTGGTGGTGGACAGCGAGCGGCACGGGTTCGACCTGACCCTGATCGCCGAGCTGAACCTCAACGACATCAAGGGACACCGGGCGCCCGCGCTGGACGCCTGGTCGCTCGCACCGGCCGTCGCCGCGGTCACCCGGACGCTCGAGCTGATGCTCGCCGTGCGGCCGAACTACCACTCCCCCGCGCAGACCGCCAAGGCTTTGTCTACTTTGGACACCATCGCGCCCGGCCGGTTGTCGCTCAACGTGGTGTCCTCGTGGTGGAAGGACGAGGCGGCCCAGTACGGTGCGCCGTTCGACCTGCACGACGCCCGCTACGCGCGGACCGAGGAATGGCTCGGCGTGCTGCGCCGGCTGCTCACCGAGGACACCGTGACCCACCACGGCGCGCTCTACGACTTCGAGGCCGCCATCCTGGAGCCCAAGCCGTCCCGGGTGCCGACCGTCTACATGGGCGGCGAGTCGCCCAAGGCCAAGGAGATCATCTCGAGCTACGGCGACGCCTACGTGATGCACGGCGACCCGCCCGAGGTGATCGCCGGCAAGGTCGCCGACCTGAGCAAGCGGCGGGCCGACGCCGGCCGGGAACCGATGATCTTCGGCGTGTCCGGCTACGTGATCTGCCGGGACACCGAGGAGCAGGCGCAGGCCGAGCTGGACCGGATCCTGGACGTGCGCTCCTCGCCCGAGGCGTACGCCTCCTACCGGGACTTCGTCGAGGGCTCGCATCTGGAGTCCGAGGTGACCCTGCGCGAGTACAGCGTGTCCAACCGCGGGCTGCGCGCCGGCCTGGTCGGCACCCCGGAGCAGATCACCGCCCGGATCCGCGCCTACGAGGAGGCCGGCGTCGACCTGATGCTGCTCCAGTTCTCACCGCAGCACGAGGAGATGGCCCGGTTCGGCCGGGACGTCATCACGCACTACTGACCGGTCGGCTCAGCCCTGGCGGTCCGGGCCGGCGCGGGTGATGTCGATCCGGATCAGGCAGCGCTTCTCGGTGCGCATGGCCTCGCGGTACTCGTCCCAGTCGGGGTGCTCGCCGCTGATCGAGCGGTAGTAGGCGATCAGGCCGTCCATCGCCTCGGGCAGCGAGACGATCTGCGCCCGGCCCTCGACCTGGATCCAGTTGCCGTAGAAGGCGTCCGGCATCGAGCACAGCCAGGCCCGCGGGTCCCGGCGCAGGTTGCGGACCTTGTACGCGGTCTCCCGGCTGCTGATCACCGCATGGCCCTCGTCGTCCACCGCCACCGTCACCGGCGTCATCTGCGGGGCGCCGTCCGATCGGGTGGTCGCCAGCACGGCCCGGTGCTGGCCGCGCAACACCTCTCGAGCCTGATCCAGATCCATGGGCCCAGACTAGGGCGTGCCCAGAAAATCATCGAGGCAAGTCTCGCCCCAACCAACGCAACCTCAGGGGCACCGTGACGCAACCCAGCCACCATCACCCCGCTAACCGCACCACCGGCTGGACCGCAACAACAACAGTTAACTCCGGAGAGGCGGACTAGTGCAGGTGGTAGTGGTGTTCCCCGAGGCCGGCGGGGCCGGGCGGATGCGGCTGCCGGACGGCACCGACCGCGCGGTGCCCGACCTGGCCGCCGCCATGGCCGAGCTCGAGGCGCGGGACCGGCCGCGCTGGGTGCTGCCGGCCACCGAAGAGTGCTACCCCGACCTGCTGCGCGCCGGCGTGCGGCTGGCCCGCTGCCACGACCTGGCTCTCACCGAGAGCATCCTGCTGGCCTGCGCGGGCACGCCCGGCCGGCCGCGCAACCTGGCCGCGGCCGCCGCCCGGCTGCACGGCCTGCCCGAGCCCGCCGACCGGCCGCCGCCCAGCCGCGCGGAGGTGCCCGGGCTCTTCGAGCTGGACCGCGGAAGCGTCCCGGCCGGCGACCCGCTGGCGGCCGCCGCCGCGGTCTACGCCGACCAGCAGCGGCGGCTGGACGCCGACCCGCACCCGGAGCGGCTGCGCCTGCTGGTCGCGGCCGAGTCGGCCGGTGGGCTGGCCGCGGCCGAGATGACCCATCACGGCCTGCCTTGGCGGGCCGACGTGCACGACGCGCTGCTCACCGAGCTGCTCGGCCCGCGGCCGCCGGCCGGGGGCAAGCCGGCCCGGCTGGTCGAGCTGGCCGACGAGATCAGCGCCGCGTTCGGCGGGGTGGCGGTGAACCCGGACGCGCCGGGCAGCGTGGTCCGGGCGTTCAAGAAGGCCGGCATCGAGGTGCCGTCCAGCCGGGCCTGGGTGCTGCGCGAGGTGTCGCACCCGGCGGTGCCGCCGCTGCTGCGGTACAAGGAGCTGGCCCGGCTGTGGGTGGCGCACGGCTGGACCTGGCTGGACTCCTGGGTGCGCGCCGGGCGGTTCCGGCCGGAGTACGTGGTCGGCGGCGTGGTGTCCGGACGGTGGGCGACCCGGGGCGGTGCGGCCCTGCAACTGCCCAAGACGCTGCGCACCGCGGTGCGCGCCGACCCCGGGTGGGCGCTGGTAACGGCCGACGCCGCCCAGCTCGAACCCCGGGTGCTCGCGGCGCTGTCCGGCGACCTGCGGCTCGCCGAGGTGTCCGGGTCGGCCGACCTCTATGCCAGCCTGGCCGCCGACGCCTTCGACGGCGACCGCGGCCACGCCAAGGTGGCCATGCTCTCGGCGATGTACGGCGGCACCAGCGGCGGGGCCGGTCCGCTGCTCGCCGTGCTGCGCAAGCGGTTCCCGCACGCCGTGGACTACGTGGAGCAGGCCGCGCGAACCGGCGAGGCCGGCGGGATCGTGCGCTCCCGGCTCGGCCGAACCAGCCCGCCGCCGAGCGAGGCGTGGCGGGCGCTCACCGGCTCGGCCGAGCAGGACGACGTCACCGAGCGCCGGTCCCGTCAAGCGGCCCGCAACTGGGGCCGGTTCACCCGCAACTTCGTGGTGCAGGCCAGCGCCGCCGACTGGGCACTGACCGTACTGGCCGCGCTGCGCCGCCGGCTCACCCTGACCGCGCCCGGCGCCGAGGTGGTGTTCTTCCAGCACGACGAGGTGCTGGTCCATTGCCCTGCCGAGCTGGCCGAAACCGTCGCGTCCGAAGTGGACAAGGCGGCCGCCGAGGCCAGCCACCTGGTCTTCGGCCCCACCCCGGTGCGCTTTCCGTTACAGGCCAACATCGTCGACTGCTACGCCGACGCCAAGTGAGGCGTCAGGACCGGCGCAGCAGATCCGGGCTCAACTCGGCGAGGGTGCGGTGCCCGGACAGCGCCACCGTGGAGTCCAGGTCGGCGAGCACGGTGCGCAGCGCGTGCCGGACGCCGGCCTCGCCGCCCAACGCCAAACCGTAGGCGTAGACCCGGCCGAGCAGCACCGCCCGCGCGCCAAGGGCCAGCGCCTTGACGACGTCGGCGCCGGTGCGCACGCCCGAGTCGAACAGCACGGTCAACTGCTCGCCGACCACGGCCACGATCTCCGGCAGCACGTCCAGCGCGCCGACCGCGCCGTCCACCTGGCGGCCCCCGTGGTTGGACACCACGATCCCGTCCATGCCCGCGGCCACCGCCCGGGCCGCGTCGGCGACGGACTGGATGCCCTTCAGCACGATCGGGCCGTCCCAGTGCTCACGCAGGAACGGCAGCTGGTCCCAGCGCTTGTCCGTGCCGGTGAACATCGGGATCCAGCGCAGGATCGCCGACTGCGGGTCCTGCTCCGGCGTCTTCTCGAGCCCAGCAAGGAAAGCCGGGTCGGAGAACGGGATCGCGGTGCCGATGCCGCGGATGAACGGCAGGTACGACTGGTCCAGATCACGCGGGCGCCAGGCCAGGGTCCAGGTGTCCAGCGTGACCACCAGCACCGTGAACCCGGCGGCCTTGGCCCGGTTCAGCAGGCTGATCGTGACGTCGTTGTCGTTGGGCCAGTACAGCTGGTACCACCGCGAGCCGGACCCGTTGGCCGCGGCGACGTCCTCGATCGTGTTCGACGAGGCGGTGGACAGCACCATGGTCAGATCGAGCGCCGCGGCCGCCCGGGCGGTGGCGAGCTCGCCGTCGGCATGCAGGATCGACTGCACGCCAACGGGAGCGAGCAGCACCGGGGCTGGCATCGGGGTGCCGAGCACGGTGCACGACAGGTCCCGGGTGGTGGCGTCGGTGAGCATCCGCGGCACGATCCGCCACCGGTCGAACGCCTCCCGGTTGGCCCGCACGGTCGCGCCCGACCCGGCGCCGCCGGCCACATAGCCGAACGGGCCCGGCTCCATCGCCACCCGCGCCGCGTCCTCGAGCAGCGTGGCGTCGGTGGTGAACGCCGGCACCGCGTCGGCGAGACCCTGCAGGTAGATCTCGTTCTGGTAGCTGTTGAAGTGCGTCATCTGTTCCTGTCCACTGTGGCCATTCCGGACGCAGCACCCTAGCGACTGCGCAGCCTCAGCCGCCAGAGATTCAACCAGCTCAGCCCGGCCGACAGCGCGGAGCACACCAACACCACGGCCAGCAACTGCAGTCCGCTGGCTCCCATGGTCGCGGACAGCGTCCAGATCAGCAGGAACAGCAGCGCCAGCCCGAGCGGCAGCGCCGCCGCCAGCAGCAGCGGCTCGGCCTGTTTGAGCCCCGCCGGCCCGACCCGGCCGCCCGGCGGCAGCCGCAGCCAACCGCGCACCACCATGCCGACCGCGAACACCAGCAGGCCGAACCCGAACCAGGCCAGCATCGGGCCCGGGTCGGACAGCCCGGCGACGATCAGCAGCAGCGAACCGACCGCGAGCCACACCGATACCCGGCGCACCACCAACCACAGCGCGATGCGCTGGGCCCGGCCGAACCGCGCGGGCGGGAACACCGGCCGCTGCGGAGGTGGCGGCGGCTCCTCGGGCGCCGGCCGGGAGTTGAGCGCGTTCAGGCTCGCGGTGATGTGCACGTTGCCCGGGTCCAGCGCCAGCGCGTCCCGGTAGGAGCGCCGGGCAAGCGGGGCGTCGTCCGCGGCAGCGGCGATGTCGCCGAGCACCTCGTGCGGCCGGGCCTCGCGCGGCGCCAGGTCGATCGCCACCTTGGCCACCGCCAGCGCCTCGTCCGGTTCGGTCGGGGCCAGCGCCTCGGCCAGCGCCACATGGCAGCGCCAGTCGGCCGGATCCCGGCGCACCGCCTCCCGGGCGCAACTCACGGACTCCTCGAACCGGCCGAGCTCGCCCAACGCGAGGCTGGCCAGCCGGTGCGCCCAGGACCGCTCGCCCAGGGTGATCGCCCGCTTCGCCGCGTCCAGCGACTCGGTCAGGTCACCGGCGTCCAGGTAGGCGACCGAGAGACGGCACCAGGCGCCCGCATGGTCCGGATTGGTGTCCACCACCGGCCGGAGCAGCTCGATCGCCACCCGCGGCCGCCCGTCCGCGGTGATCCGCGCGGCGCGCGCGAGGACTGTGTCAATTGGCTCGCCCATGCACCCTCCCACCGCGCCCGGACGGCCCAGTCTGCCAGGGCGGGCGGTGCGACTACCCCACCATACCGGCCAGATCATCCCGCTCAAGTCGGCCCGGCTCCACGACGGCCTGGTTGTCGACCAGGGCCTGCAACGCGTCGCCGTCATCCCACATGTTCACGTTCATCGCCGCGTGCACGGCGCCGTCGCGCAGCCAGAACGCGATGAACTCGCGCGCGGCCAGGTCGCCGCGCACCACCAGCTGGTCGCGGAACGGGTTGGCCAGCCCGCGCACCTCCATGCCCAGGTCGTACTGGTCGGAGAAGAAGTACGGGCTGGCCGTGTACGGCTCCGCGCCGCCGGCCAGGTTGCCGGCCACGTGCGCGCCCTGGTCCTTCGCGTTCGCCCAGTGCTCGACCCGCAGCCGCCGGCCGTACCTCGGGTGGAAGTGCGCGGCGATGTCGCCGGCCGCGTACACGTCCGGCGCCGAGGTACGCAGGCCGGCGTCGGTGTCCACGCCGCCGCCCGGCGCCGAGTCGGACAGCTCCAGCCCGGCCGCGTGAGCCAGCTCCACCCGGGGCACCGCGCCGATCGCCACCACCACCCGGTCGGCCGGGAGCAACTCGCCGTCGTCCAGCCGGACCCCGGTGACCCGGCCCTGCTCGCCGCCGAACTCGGCCACCCCGACGCCGAGCTTCCAGCGCACCCCGTTCTGCTCGTGCAGGTCGCGGAACACCGCGCCGATCGTGTCGCCGAGCACCGGGTGCAGCGGCAACGGGAGCCGCTCCACCACGGTCACCTCCGCCCCGTGCTTGCGCGCCGCCGCAGCCGCCTCGCAGCCGATCCAGCCGCCGCCCACCACCACGACCCGACCGCCGTCCCGCACCGCGGCCAGCAGCGCCCGCGAGTCGTCCAGGGTGCGCAGCGTGTGCAGGCCGGCCAGGTCGGCGCCGGGCACCGGCAGCGTGCGCGGCCGGGATCCGGTGGCCAGCAGCAGCCGGTCGAAGGGCAGCCGCTCCCCGGTGGCGTCGACCACCACCCGCTCGCCCAGCCGCACCTCGGTGATCTCGGTGGAGCTCCGCCGCTCGATCGTGTTCGTGGCGTAGAAGTCCTCCTCGTGCACCCAGTCCGGCTCCTCGGCGTCACCCAGGAGGATGCCCTTGGACAGCGCCGGCAGCTCGTAGGGCCGGTGCGGCTCATCGCCGATCAGCACGATCTCGCCGACGAATCCCTTGGCCCGCAACTCCCCCGCGGCCGTCGCACCGGCCAACCCCGATCCCACGATGACGATGCGCTGCGGTTCGGCCATCGGTCAGCCTCTCGTTTCGGGTGTGTGAGTGGATCACCACGCTAGTCGCCCGGGCGGCACCGCGCCGGCATGAATATGAAAAGTGGCCAGTTCCCCGTTACGGTCACCATCGGAACTCGTTCCATCTTCGGGAGACGTACGGGGCGGACCCACGAAGCTCGGACAGGAAGGGTAGGTCGCAGTGAGCAGCCACAGGGAGTGGCGAGTGACGTGCCGCGATATCGCCGGCCGAAGACGCGACCTGCAGGTCATCGCCAGAACCGGGCAGATCGTGCTGGTCGCTCCCCCCGGCGAGACCGCGATCCTTTCGCCGCTGGACGTCGGCCGCCTCCGGGCCGCGTTACGGGACGCCGTGATGGACGCCGCGCTCAAGCCGTCCGACTGAGAAACGGGTTCACACGGCCGGCCAGGAATGCACCGGCTCGTTGGAATGCATGTGGGTGGCGTAGCGCCGGGTCATCTCGCGCAGCGCCTGCTCCCGGTTGACCCCCGTGGTCTCCTCGAGCCGCCGCACGGTGTCCACCTGCCAGCTCGCGCCGTTGCGCCCGCTGATGCACCGCTGCTCGATCACCGCGAGCAGCCGGTCCCGCTCGTCCGGCGCGACCGCCCAACCGGCCAGGCCCTCGTGCGCCAGGGGCAACAGCTTGCGCAGCACCAACTCGGTCACCGGGACCTCACCGATACCGGGCCAGTACACCTTCGCGTCGATCCCGTCCCGGGAGGCGGCGTGGAAGTTGTCCTTCGCCGCGGAGAAGCTCATCTGTGTCCACACCGGACGGTCCTGGTCGGCCAGCGCGCGCACCAACCCGTAGTACAGCGCCCCGTTGGCCAGCGTGTCGATCACCGTCGGACCGGCCGGCAGCACCCGGTTCTCCACCCGCAGATGCGGGCGGCCGCGGGCGATGTCGTAGATCGGCCGGTTCCACCGGTAGATCGTGCCGTTGTGCAGGCGCAGCTCCCCCAGCTCCGGGGTGTCGCCGCGGGCCAGCATCTCGGCCGGGTCCTCCTCGTCGCACAGCGGCAGCAGCGCCGAGTAGTAGCGCACGTTCTCCTCGAACAGGTCGAAGATCGAGGTGATCCACCGGTCGCCGAACCACACCCGCGGCCGCACGCCCTGCGCCTTCAGCTCGTCCGGCCGGGTGTCGGTGGCCTGCTCGAACAGCGCGATCCGGGTCTCCGCCCAGAGCTGCTTGCCGAACAGGTACGGGGAGTTCGCGCCGAGCGCCACCTGGATCGACGCGATCGCCTGGCTCGCGTTCCAGTACCGGTCGAACATCTCCGGCGCCACCTGCAGGTGGTACTGCACGCTGGTGCACGCGCTCTCCGGAGCGATCGTGTCGGCCGTGGTGACCAGCCGCTCCACGCCGGATATGTTGATCTCCAGGTCCTCGCCCCTTGCCGCGAAGATCTGTTCGTTGAGCACCTTGTAGCGCGGGTTGGCGGACAGCGTCGCCCAGCTCATGTGCTTGTGCCGCAACGTGGGCAGGATGCCGATCATGAGGATGTGCGCGTCCACCGTGTTCGCGTGCTCCTCGGCCGCGTTCAGGCTGGCCCGCACCTCCTCCTCGAAGGTGGCCAGCCCGCCGGTGTTCAGCTTTCGCGGCGGTAAATTGATCTCGATGTTGAACTGGCCGAGCTCGGTCTGAAACGCCGGGTCGGCGATCGCCGCGAGCACCGCCGCGTTGCGCATGGTCGGGTCGCCGGCGTCGTCCACCAGGTTCAGCTCGATCTCGAGACCCGCCGTCGCGCCGGTCTCGAACCGCGACTCGGACAACATCTGCGCGAACACGTCGAGGCAGAGACGGACCTTCTGCCGGAACCGCTGCCGGTCCGCCCGGCTGAACTCGACCTGTTCGACGTCCTTACCCATGGGCAATAGCCTGAACGCTCTCCGGCATTCACGCTAGTGGGTGATCGAGGACCGTACTTTCCGCGGGTCAGCCCGGCCGGATATGCCCAGCTAAGCTCGTCAGGTGCCCGACAATCTGGTGTGGATCGACTGCGAGATGACCGGTCTCGACCTCGGCAAGGACGCGCTGATCGAGATCGCCGCCCTGGTCACCGACTCGGACCTGAACGTCCTCGGCTCCGGGATCGACCTGGTCATCCACGCCGACGACGCGCCGCTGGATGCGATGCCGGACGTCGTGCGTGAGATGCACGCCCGGTCCGGTCTGACCGACGAGGTGCGCCGGTCCACCGTGACCCTCGCCGAGGCGGAGCAACAGGTCCTCGACTACGTCCGGTCCCACGTCCCCGAACCGCGCACCGCCCCGCTGTGCGGCAACTCCATCGCCACCGACCGCGGCTTCATCGCCAGGGACATGCCGACCCTGGACAACCACCTGCACTACCGCATGGTCGACGTATCGTCGATCAAGGAGCTGTGCCGGCGCTGGTATCCCCGGATCTACTACGCCCAGCCCGACAAGGGCCTGGCCCACCGCGCACTCGCCGACATCAGAGAGTCGATCCGCGAGCTGATCTACTACCGCCGCACCGCGTTCGTCCCCCTCCCCGGTCCCTCCTCCGAAGAGGCCAAGGCCGTCGCCGACGCCGTACTGCGCCCCGGGGAACCCGCTTAGTCCCTCCGATCACCGCACGCTACGATGTCGCAGCGCGCACACGCGCATGGTGGGTGTAGCTCAGCTGGTAGAGCACCTGGTTGTGGTCCAGGATGTCGCGGGTTCGAGTCCCGTCACTCACCCGCAGCCTCAGCCTGTTCGGTGTCTGCGACACCTTCCCGACAGGCGGTTTCGTCATCGCTCTGGGGGCGCGGCCCCCAGACCCCGCCCGGGGGCAAGCCCCCGGACCCCCATCCCGCCGGATCCCGCTGGCCGGTCACCTTTCTGGTGTCGGGCGCCAGACCTGTGATCCCCGACCACACCCAGGGAGTCCGCCAGTCGGGAACCCAACGGGGCCAGCCAAGTTCCCTTTGTTGGGCCCGGTCGTTAGGCTTTGCCGCCGGTGGCCCAGGTTTCCCAGGGGATTTGCCAGACGCCTAGGCCGTCGGTGGGGGCGAGGGGTTGGCCGCCGCTGTTGGTGACGATGAACACATCGCCCTTGCTGGAGATGCTTTGGAGCCAGCGGGCGTTCTCGGTGGACATGTTGATGCAGCCGTGGCTGACGTTGCTGTTGCCCTGCTGGCGAACCGACCAGGGTGCGGAGTGGTAGAAGATGCCGCTGTTGCTCAGCCGGGTGGCCACGGCGACGGTGGTGCGGTAGCCCTGCGGGGCGTCGATGGGCACGCCGTAGGTGCTGGAATCCATCGTGTAGTTGGTGTGCTCGCTCATCGCCACGTAGGTGCCGGCCGGCGTCTCGTAGCCGCGTTTGCCCATCGCGATCGGAATCGTCCTGGCCACCTGGCCGTTGACCGTCACGGTCATCTGATGGGTGCCGCCGTCGGCCGTGGCGATCACCGCGTCACCGATCGTGATCCCGGCCCGGCGGTCCTCCCGCCCGAACACCCCGTTGCCGAGGTTCTTGCCGTAGATGGCCGCGTTGACCGTGACCGACGTGCCGGCCTGCCAGTAGGTGCGCGGCCGCCAGAACACCGTCTTGTTGTCGAACCAGTAGAAGCCACCCGACGTCGGCGGCGCCGTGGAGATCTGGATCGCCCGCTCCGCCGCCTTGCGGTCGCCCACCGCCGCGTTGAAGTAGAACGCCAGCGGCTGGCCCACACCCACCGTCTGGCCGTCCAGCGGGTTCATCGACAGGCTGACCTGCCGCCCCGGCCGGACCGTGCTGAACGTCGAGGTGGCCGTCACCGGCTTCCCGTCCGACCCCGCCGCCGTCGCCGTGGTCGTGTACGTCTTCCCATACCCCAGTACCTCGGTGGACCGCCACGACCGCCCGTCCGCCGCGAGCTCCCCCGGCACCGGCGTGCCGTCCTGCCCGGTCAGCGCCACCTGGGTCAGATGCCCGTCCGCCGCCGTCACCGTCACCGGCTCCCCCGGCGCGAAATCCCCGACCTGATCCACCGGGGTCAACGTCAACCCCACCGGCCGCGCCGGCGCCGCGGCCACCTCGACCCGCTCAGCCGCCCCCGCACCAGGCCCCGCCGAGGCCACCGCCGCCCCGGTCTCCGCCGGCGCACTCGCAACCCCCACCGCGACGACAACCGCCAGCAACCCACCCAACACCGTCCGCGACAACCCCCATCCCCGAGTGACGGCGTCCGTCCCCACAGTCATCGTCTTCGTCCGATCCGCTCTCAAGGTGTAGTCCGACTCGCCCAACAGTGTGCCCGATGTTCCCGACAGTGTGGTCCCGACTATCCGATTTCAAGCCCGGCACTCCGCTGTGCTACGGTTTCGCCCGTCCAGCAGGGGACCTCACCACCCCCTGCCCGGCGCCGCTAGCTCAACTGGCAGAGCAGCTGGCTCTTAACCAGCGGGTTCGGGGTTCGAGTCCCTGGCGGCGCACACCCACTGGATCGACGCCGACCAGCAGGTTTCCTTGATCGTAGGGATCTTGCCGGTTGGCGTCGATCTTGTGTGAGTCCCGTGTGAGTCCGATGTGGGCTCCAAGATCCGATCACGCGACGCAACCGAGGTCCGTGGACGAGGCCGTGTCGCCGCCTGATTCCGCGCACTAGTTTTCGATCTTCCGCGTCGCGGCCGGGACACCTTCCGGACGGCCTTCAGGACCAGCGCGGCGGAGGCCTCCGCGGCCTGGTGTGCCAGGCAGGGCAGCACGCTGGTGTAGGTGTCGGCGGTCAGCACGATGCTGTCGTGACCGAGCAGCGCCTGCACGGTTTTGAGGTCATTGCCGGCCGCCAGTGACAGGCTTGCCGCGCCGTGTCGTAGGTCGTGAAACCGGACCGGCGGGAGGTCACACTCGGTGACAAGCCGGCGGAACATGTGCGTCACGTATCCTGGGCTCAATGGCTCGCCGGAGGGCTTGGCGAACAAGAAGTCCCCGCCGCCCGACGCGGGCCCGGATTCGGCGCTCAGGCGGCGCAGCACGGCGACGGTGCCGTGGTCCAGAGCGAGGGTGCGCAAGCTGGTCAGGCTCTTCGGTGGGCAGATCACCCGCCGCCCATTGTGCTCCTGCACCTGATGCGACACGACCAGCGTGCGCGCCTTGAGGTCGATGTCCGACCAACGCAGCCCCAGCACCTCACCCCGCCGCAATCCCAACAGCGCCACCAAGTGAAACAACGGATAGAGGCGGTGATCGCGAATGCTGTGCAGGAACTGCGCGGTGTGTTCCGCGGTCCACACTGCCAGTTGTGGCCGCTCCCCCGTCGCCCGCCACAACGCCACCCGCGCCTCGGTCCACACCACCGCCCGCGGCCGCCGCCCGTTCGGCAATTCCACCCAATGCGCCGGATTCTGCGTCAACAATCCCCGGCGGATCGCCGCGTTCAACGCCGCCGTCAACGCACCGCGGATCCGGTGCAGCGTCGTCGGCGCCAACGGCCGGCCCCGCGCCGAGCTCACCCGCACCAGGGCGGTGAACATGGCCTGCTCCATGCCGATCGTCAACTCCCGCAACACGATGCTGCCCAAGGCCGGCTTGAGATAGTCCCGCACATGCTGGGTGTAGAGACGGCGCGTCGCCGGGCGTAGCTGGTGTCGGGTCGCCAGCCAGATGTCCAACCACTGCCCCACCGTAATCAAGCTGCCGTCCGCCTCGACATCGTGACCCAGCCAATACCCACCCGCCTGCTCAGCCGCCGCCCGCGACACGAACCCACCACGCCGCAACCGGTGCCGCTTCCCATCACCACCCACGGCAACTCCACCGCGAAATACCAACTCCCATGCCCACGACGCTGCAACCACGGGCAACGCGTACCCAGCCGCCGCCGATCCACCGGATCCAAACACCCGCACCGCTTGTACACGCACACATCACTCATCGGAGATTCCTCTTTAGTCGGACAAGCACAATGTGATGACCTTCCCAGGGCTCGCACGGTGCCGCGCATCGGATGGCGATAACCCGCGTAGCCACCGAGGGGACGCCGGCATGCTGGTACGCCATCCGGATTACGGTGCGTGGATCTCCAGCAGCATCCTTGGACGTGGATCTGCGATGAGCGGATAAGGAACCGACTCGTCGATATTTTGTGACTCGCAGGATCCTGCGTATCTATTTGACTACTTCCGCCGGGACTCCGACAAGGAGGTCATCACCGAGCTGGAACCAGATGCTCGCCACCGCGGCCGAAGGTCGAGATCCGCCCATTGGGTTCGCCTCGCCCGATGAGTTCAACTTCACCGCCGACTACTACCGGCTGTCCCGCTATCGCGCCGGGCGCTGGCTACCGGAGCTGCCTCGCTCCGGCGTCAGTCCGCCTGCTTCCTCCAACGCCCGTCGCCCTCCTCCACCAGCGTTGCTGCCCGCATGGCGTAGACCGCTTCCTGGCCTTTCGGTCGGCAGTGGTGTCCGCAATCGGCGAGCCGTCAGCCACAAGCCGGCGATGCACTGCGCCGCTTCCAGGCAGGCCATGCACGCCTCGACCAGTGCGTTGGACTTCGCGCGGTACTCGGCGAGCGTGGTCAGCAGCCTGGTGGTGTCGGCGTGCAGCCCGTCCATCGCCGCCACGAGCGCGGCGTC
Source organism: Actinophytocola sp. (assembly GCF_035762905.1). Taxonomy (GTDB): domain Bacteria; phylum Actinomycetota; class Actinomycetes; order Mycobacteriales; family Pseudonocardiaceae; genus DASYTH01. The sequence continues at coordinate 14,236 of NZ_DASUCC010000089.1, read as the reverse complement.
GCGATGGCTGTCCACCGCGACTTCTCGAGTGCCTGGTGCAGGTTGCCTCCACTGGCAGCTACGACGGATGTTTGCCTGGTAGCCGGTCAGGCAGGCGTCAGGGTTAGAAGGCGTTGCTGCCATAGGCCGTACAGTTCGTCGCGCACGCTGTCCGGCACGCCCGTAGTCGCCACGAGCGCACCCACCGTTGTGCTGCCGTCCACCTTCCGGAGCAGTTCGTACATCGGCTCGGACACCGTCGCGACCGGACCGCCGAAGTAGTCCAGGTAGATCTCGCGCGAAATGGCCGCGGCCGCAGCCGAGCCGTCGCCGACCCGCTCGGCAAGTCTGGTCACCGGCCGAAAGCGCGGCACCAGTTGGTCGAGATCGAGACCCGATCCGCCCTTGCGCCGGACGAGAAAGTCCTCCACGACCAAGAAGTCGAGATCGGTGGTCAGGAAACAGGCCACCACATCGTCCACGCTCTGCACGATCGGCTCGGCATTGTTGTTGAACGAGGTGTTGAGCAGAACCGGCGTTCCGGTGAGTTCACCGAACCTGGCGACCAGCTGGTGGAACCGGGTACTGGACAGCGAATCGACCAGCTGCACCCGAGCGGTGCCGTCGACGTGCGTGACCGCACCAAGCTCCTGCCTGCGCTCGGTCAGCACCGGCACGACGAACGACATGAACTCATAGTCCGCCGCAGTGTCGGGGAGGTCGAAATAGGCATTGGCGGCCTCCTCGGTGACCACCGGTGCGAACGGCCGGAAGCTCTCCCGTTTCTTGACCATGGCATTGATCCTGGTCTGGTTCTCGCTGGGCCGCGCGTCCGCGAGGATGCTGCGGTTGCCGAGGGCGCGCGGACCGAACTCCGACCGGCCGTGCGCCCAGCCCAGAACCGCTCCGTCGGCCAACAACCGCGCCGCGCTGCCCACGATGTCCTCGTGCCGCTCGAAATCGATCACCGAGCTCCAGGCAGAGAGCCGGTCGGCGACCTGCGCCTCGGTGCCCAGAGCAGGCCCCAGGCTGGCGCTGCGCAACCGTTCGCCGGGCGAGATGAGGTGGCCGAGTTCGGACATGGCCACGAACGCGGCGCCCTCGCCCGCGCCGGCGTCGTGGGACGCCGGGTGCACGAAGACCTCCCGGAACAGGCCGGAGCCGAGGATCACGCCGTTCAGGCTCGAGTTGTGCGCCACCCCGCCGCCAAAGCAGAGCGCCGGCAGGCCGGTGAATTCCGCCCAGTAGCCGAACACGTGCAGCGCGATCGTTTCCACCGCGTCCTGCAGTCCTGCGGCGAAGTCCTTGTGCTGCTGGGTAAACGGCTCACCCTTGCGCCGGGGCAGGAACCCGTGCTCGAGGAACAGCGGGTTGACCAGGTTGGGCGTCATGATCGGGTGCAGATCGTATTCACCCTTGTCCCGCAAGGTGTACAGCTTCGCGAAGAGGTCGCGGCAGATTGCGGGGTCGCCGTACGGCGCGAGCCCCATCACCTTGTACTCATCACCGAAGCCGTACCCCAGCAACTGGGTGGCGCCCAGATACAGAAGGCCGAGGGACTTCATCACCGGATAGTCGGCCAGTTTCTCCAGCCTGCCGTCCACCCCGCGGTAGATCGTGCCGGAGTTGTCCTCGCCGCGTCCATCCAGAACGACCACCAATGCCTCCCGCATCCCAGAGTGCAGGTAGGTCGACATCGCGTGCGCATCGTGGTGCAGGGCGTAGATCAGCTTCTCGTCGGGGACGTCCCAGTCGAACTCCTCCTGCAGCCGCTGCTTGATGAGCTCCCTGGAGTAGCGGACCGGCACCCGCTGGTGTTGGGCATAGAGATAGTTGAGCACATTGTCCACGTGCTCCTCGCCGAAGTGGTAGCCGATCGCGTCGATCTCCTCGGGTGCGACACCCGCCGAGTCGAAGCACGCACGGATCGCGTTGACCGGGAACTTGGTCGTCTTCTTGATGCGGTTGAACCGTTCCTCCTCGACCGCCGCGAGCAGCACACCGTCCCGAACAAGAGACGCGGATGCGTCATGGAAGAGGTATTCGGACATCTGCGGCACAAGATCGGAAATTCCGGTCGAGAAATTTCCGGTCAGGCCAAGCGCCAGCACCTTGATCACCCATACCTTCAGCAACGGACAAGAACACGATCACCGGGCCTGGCATTCCATATTTATGTCTCTCCCGAAGCCCTTGTCGCCACCAGGACGCAGCGGTTTCCGGCGGTGTCGTCCGGCGGCCTGGCAAATGCATAGTCTTGCGCAAGAAACGCCGTCCCGCCCCCTATCCAGCCCCTGCCCCAAGGCCTGCGTCCATCAGTACCAGACCTCCGCAACATCACACAGTCTTCCTGACAGCACGCAACGGCCAGGAACCGCTTCAGCGTGGCGCCGCCGGAACCCAAACGTCAAATCACCACTTGACCACTTGACCCATATGTAATTCGCCCACAATCCCTCCGTGGACGACGTAGAATCGCCGGTCATGCCCGACCCAGAATGGGCGCGCCGCGCCGCCACAGTGTTCGACGCCCTGGGTTCGACCTACGAGCAGACCTATAGCCGCAATCCTGAACACCTCGCCGCCATCGACTGGCTGCTCGCCCGCCTTCCCGCAGAAGCGAAAGTCATGGATATCGGCTCGGGCACGGGACGGCCGACCGCGGAACTGCTCGCCGCGGTCGGGCATCAAGTGACCGGATACGACGTGTCGACCACCATGGTGGACCTGGCTCGCCGTCAGGTTCCCGCCGCGCGCTTCGAGGTGGCCGACGTTCGCACCTTGTCCGAAACACCGCAAGCCTGGGATGCGATCACCGCGTTCTTCCCGCTGCTGATGATGTCCCGCAAGGACATCGCCGACACCCTCACCCGGATGACGGACTGGCTGGCCCCGGGCGGCCTGCTCATGTTCGCCACCGCACCCTTCGATGCGGAGGACACCGAGTTCCCGTGGATGGGGCAACTCGGGCGGTACAGCAGCTATCCGGCCGAGGTCTACCCCCAGCTGCTACGCGAGGCGGGGTTGGAGATCCTTCACGAGCGGCGCAGTGTGTTCGAACCTGACTTCCCCGGCATGAGCGCTGAGGAGCATCAGTTCCTCTACACCCGCAAACCGCTCCGACCGGCCACCTGACCAAGTTGACGGCGACCGGGCGGCGACGGCCCGGGTCACGAGCGAGTAGTGGGAACTGGACACCGGGCCCCGCCACCTCGACCTGCCCTGCCTCGAACAGCTCCACACCGCGCTTTCCCATCGCCACCAGCCGCGGTGGTTCTGCTCTACCCGCGCACCTGCGCGACACCAACGGCAAACCCCGGCGGTGCCGAAGACTCGGTCCGCTATGGACACTATTTGGCTGTACACCGCGTGGCCGGTCCCGGCCACAACCCGACCCCAGGCTGCACCTGGCCGAGTGGATCACCGCGGCCCGCGGCGTGACTAGCCGATGGGTTGGCCGGTGCGTAGCGGGTCCGGCGATCAGATCCAGCCCGGCGATCACCAGCGGGCAGGCGCGCTCGGGAACGATGTCCTTTACCGGCCCCGTATGCGGTCCCGGCGTCCTCGAGCTTCGGCTTGTTGGCATCGGCCGTCTGCTGGGCCAGTCCTGCTTTGGCGACGGGCTGGAGGGCGGAGACGCGGTGGCCGAGTGAGGTGACGTTCGCCGAGCATGACGTCATCCGCAAGCTGACCCACCAGGGCGGGGCACGAGATCGGCCGACCCAGCCGGGCCAGCGAAACCGACAACCTGCAACGGGGCACCTCGGCCTGGTCGACCTTCGGCCCTGTGCTGCACCGAGGACGCAGGTGAGCTAAGTGGCTGGTGGGTGCGCTCGGATCCCTACGGAGGCGACCCACGGCCGTCCGGACCAACATTGGTTCATCAACTCCGGAATATAGGTAGGAATGGCGTGGATCAAATGGTGAGTTGACATTCTAGTGCGGCCCGGCGCAAGGTGAGGCGCCTCCTGAGGGGTCAATGATCGAGTTGGTGTGGTATGAGCTGGTCGTATTCTGATTCGGATCGTGATGCGGTGTACCGGGTGATCGCGGAGCGGCGGGATATTCGGACGGGGTTTCTGCCTGATGCGGTTCCTGATGCGGTGTTGACCCGGGTGCTCGCGGCCGCTCATCGGGCGCCGAGTGTCGGTATGGCCCAGCCGTGGGACTTTCTGGTGATCCGGTCGGCGGCCCGGCGGCGTCGGATACATGAGGAGGTGCGTCGATGCCGCGCGGCCTATGCGGAGACGCTGCCGGCCAGTCGCGCGGCAGCGTTTAACCGGATTGTGCTCGATGCCATCGTGCGGGCTCCGGTTTGTGTGGTGGTGACCTGTGATCCGACCCGTGGGGGCTGGTACACCCTGGGCACACCGGACGGGTCCGAGGCGCTGGTTCGTTCAGTGGGCTACGCGATCGAGAACCTGTGGCTGGCTGCGCGGGCGGAAGGTGTCGGAGTCTGCCTTGTCGCCGCCTTCGATGTCGCGGCCCTGAGTCGGGTACTCGGGCTGCCCTCGCAGTTGGAGATCATCGCGTGTCTGTCGCTGGGATACGTGGATCGTTTTCCGGCCGCTCCCGGGCTGGTACGGGATGGGTGGGTTCGGGGCCGGCCGCTGGAATGGGTGATCCACCACGAAGAGTTCGGTCACCGCGGTCTGCCCGGGCAGCCCGCGGCCCGGTTGCTCGATGAGACCGTCGCCGGATTCCCGGCGCTGGCCGGCGGCGAACCCGCACGCGAGGCCGAGCCGGCGACCTTGTCGACACCGCTGGGGCGGACGGTGTCGCGGCTGGTGGCCCTGACGCAAGCACACCCTCCTGCGCCGCACGGCGTCCTGGCGCTGTTCGCCGCGGACACGGACAGGTCCGACGGCAGAGCCGAACAGGCTGTCCGGGAGGTCCTCGACAGTGGCGGCATGGATCGGCTGATGGCGGCGACGGGTATCGAGGCATGCGTGGTAGACGTAGGACTGCACGCGGAGCTTCCCCGGATTCCCGGCCTGCTGCCAAGAAGGGGCACCAACCGGTCCGCACGCCCGCTTCGGGAAGATGTCGTGCGGGCGGTGGAGACCGGCATCGAACTCGCCCGCGACTACCACGCCACCGGCCACGGCTGGCTCGTGGGCGATGTGCTGACCGCCGACGACAGTTCGGCGATCGCGATCATCGCGCGGCTGATGAACCGCTCCCCCGCCGAGTTCGCCACGATGAGCACCGAGGATGCGCGCTCGGCGGCGGCCCGGCAGGACCACGCCGGACCGGCCGGGGCTGACCCGCTGGACATCCTCGCCGAACACGCCGGACTCGCGGTCGCGGCCCTGGCCGGTTTCATCCTCGGTGCCCGCGCCGTGCGAGCGCCGGTCCTGCTGGCCGGATCCGGCGCGGCCGCCGCGGCCCTGACCGCCAGCCTGCTGGCACCGGACGCCACAGCCTCCTGCTTCCCCGTCACACCGTTCCCGCCCGGTGTCCCCGACCCGTTCCAGCATCTCGGCCTGGCCCCGCCCTGGCCCGACTCCCCTGTTGACCTCACCGGGCCGGGCGCGGCGGCCGGCGCCGTGCCGGTCCTGCGCGCGGCGGCCGAGCAGCACTGGCCCGTCCCGGAACTCGCCGCGGCAACCGGAGGTGCGCGGTGAGAGCACCGGCCCGCTGATGGTGAACGCTGCACCACGGCGCCCCGGCCACGAACGAACGCTGGATTCGATCGACGCGGCTGTGACCGAGTTCGCCGCCGGTCGACCGATCATCGTTGTCGACGACGAGGACCGGGAAAACGAGGGTGACCTCGTCATCGCCGCCTGCCACGCCACCCCCGCGGTGGTCGGGCTCATGATCCGCTACGGCAGCGGCGTGATCTGCGCCCCCATGGTGGCCGCTGACCTGGACCGGCTCCGCATCCCGCCGATGACCATCACCAACGAAGACCCCAAGGCGACCGCCTACACCGTGTCGGTCGACGCCCACGACGGTTGCACCACAGGCATCTCGGCCGCGGACCGCGCCCGCACCCTGCGCGTCCTGGCCGACCCCACCAGTACCCGATTCGACCTGCACCGCCCGGGCCACGTCTTCCCGCTCCGCGCGGTACCGGGGGGTGTGCTCAGCCGTCCCGGCCACACCGAGGCAGCCGTGGACTTCGCGCGGCTGGCCGGTCTTCCCCCGGTCGGTGCGATCTGCGAACTGGCCCACGACGACGGCTCCATGATGCGACTTCCCGGGCTGATCCGGCTCGCCCGACGCCGCAATCTCGTCATCGTCTCCATCGCCGACCTGATCAAGCACCGGCTACGGCACGAGTCGCACCTGGCGCACACCGGCAACGTCCGCCTGCCCACTCGTCACGGCACCTTCGGCGCGATCGCCTATTGGTCCACAATAGATAGTGATCGCACGGAAGTACTGGCCTTGGTGATAGGGGATGTCGCGGGCGGCGAGGAGATCCTGGTCTACCCACACCAGGAATGCGTGACCGGCGACCTGCTCGCCGCCACGTCGTGTACCTGCCGCGAGTTCCTCGACGCCGCACTGTCCCGGATTGCCCGCTCCGGCCGCGGGGTGGTGCTGTACCTGCGCCGGCCACCAGAACGCCCGCGCCCACCGCGAACCGTTTACCACCCCAGCCCGGCCTGCGCCGACCGGCGGGACGACACACCCGCCCGCATCTATAGCTGCATACAGCACATCCTGAACGACCTCAACATCCGCTCCATCAGGCTCCTCAACATCGGCACCACCACGTTCGAGCGTCTCCAGGATTTCGGAACAGCGATCACCGCCACCGAACCCCTCGACTCCCCTACCATCAATGCCGACCACGAACCAACGCCGCCCTGCGGTGTTGAACTCCCAGTCCCCTCATAACGGTCAATTGGGGAAACTGCCCAGTTGACCCTCAGGATCTTCCATCATCACGCGCCCGTCCGGGTCACCGTGGAGTGCACCGCCCGGACGAGCGCATCCACCACCGCGCCGGGTGAGTCGGCCCCCCAGATGTTGCGGCCGACGGCAACGCCCGCCGCGCCGGCGTCGATCGCGGCAGTGGTCAGGTCGATGAGTTCAGCCAGTTCGATGCGCTGACCGCCCAGGATCAGCACCGGGACGCCCGCATACTGGCAGAGATCTCGCAGGCCGTCCGGGTCGGCCGGACCGGTACCGTCCACAGTGGTCGCCATGCGGGGCATGAAGGTCTTGATGGCGGCGGCGCCGAGTTCGGTGGCTATCCGGGCGGCTGCGGCGAGGGTGGCGGTCTGCCGGTACTTTCCGCCGGCGGCGAAGCCGCCGGGGACGGTCTCGATCATGACCGGAAGATCCCAGCGGTGGCAGGCGGTGGTGAGCGCCCCGAGGGTTGCGGCCTGGTCGTCGGCGCCGTCGGTGAACGGCGTGAAGATGACCTTCACCATGTGGGCGCCGAGCCGCAACGCCAGGTCGGGCACGTGCGCCGGACTGGCGGGATCGAGCGGGACCGACAGGACCACCGCGAGACCGGCCAGTTCCGCACTCGCCTGGGCCAGCGCGCCCCGGGTGAGCATCACGCCGTCGGCACCGGCCGCGCGCACCGTGGACACCAGCGCGGCGGGGTCGCGCAGCGCGGGTTCCGGTTCGGCCAGTACGGCCAGATGGTCGATCGCGACCAGCACACTGCGCTGCCCGGGGCCGAACACCCGGGTCATTCGCACGGTCCAGCCCGGCCCGCCCATCAGGTGCCGGCCATGGTGATCACGACCCGGTAGGGCACCGGCCGCAACGCCGCGCGTAGCCCGTCCTCGACGCGGTCGAGCGGGAACGTCGCGCTGATCAGCGGCGCCAGGTCGATCGAGCGGTGCGAGATCAGCCGCGCGGCCCGGTGAAACTCCTCAGCGCTCTGGCTGACCGTGCCGACCAGCTCCACCTGATGGTGATGAAGCCGGTTCACCCCGGTACCGGCAACCTCGGGCGGGTACGTGGCCGCGAAGGCCACCACCCGGCCGCCATCGGCGACCAGCTCAGTGGCCGCGACCAGCGCATCCCGGCCGCCTCCGGTGACGAACGCCGCGGCCGGACCGCCGTCGGTGATCTCCCGCAGCCGCTCGGCAAACCCGGCAGCTAGCGGATCGAGGACCGACTCCCCGAGGTCGGCCGCGAGCCGCCGCCGGTGTTCGTCGGGCTCGGCCAGGATCACCCGGGCTCCGCGCAGCCGGGCCAGGCGCGCGTGGACCATGCCCATGAACCCGGCACCGAAGACCACCACATCGTCGCCGAACGACAGCCGGGCCCGCAGCACTCCACGCAGCACACAGGCCACCGGTTCGACCAGCGCGGCCTCGGTGCCGGGCACCTCCTCGGAGACCGGGTAGACCTGGCTCGCCGGCACCGTGAGGTATTCGCCCAACCCCTGCGGACCGAAGCCGCCATCGGTGTCCACAGATGCCAGATCAAGGTGCACACACTGCAATCCCTCGCGACAGGACCGGCACACCTGGCACTGGCCGATGCGCCGGACCGCGGCCTGGTCTCCTGCCCGAACCGGCACCGGCCCGTCACCGACTTCGACCACCTCACCGGCCAGTTCGTGCCCGCCCAGCAACGGCCGGCTGGCCGGCCTGATTCCGCTGAAGGCCCGGACCTCCCAGGTGCACAGCGCGCACGCGGTCACCCGGACGAGCACTTCACCGGGGCCAGGCCGGCGGACCGGGACATCAACCAACTCCGCAGCACCGGCGACGATCGCCACCGCCCGGCCGGTCACACGATCGGCCGAACCGCGACTGACCCCGGCGTCAGGTACCAACGTCATCGGCCACCGCACCTTCCCGCGCCGCGATTGTGCATGCCAAGTTGACGGGCGAAAGTCAGCATCGTCGTCTGGTACACACGGAGTCAATTCGCCACTTGATGGCGCCTGAACAATTCGCTGAATCTGACGTGGACGTCGTAGTATTCGCGCCGGTCCGATCCCGAGTAAGGCTGATCCATGTCGAATGGTTCAAGGGCTGGGCAGGCAAGGACATCCGGTGTTGCGGGCGTTCGCCACGCGCCCCCGCTGCAGTGCGGTTTCTGCACGCCAGGGGTTCGTGGCCGAGGCGGCGGCTCTCACGACAGGTGGCGCGCAGCGCACGGTACCGCGGCTCCCGCGAGGAGCAGACGGCAGCCGAACTGATCGGTCGCCTGTGCCGATGTCTTGCCTACCAGGAGATCCTCGCCCCGGTGCGCGAAGCATGCCCGGCCGGGCGCGGTGCAGTGGAGCGGAAGATCATGCTGTGGTCGCTTGGTTATGCATCCTTGCCTGGCTGGCAAACTGAAGCAGGGATCCGGAGCTATCTTTCACCAAGTGAGACGGCGTTGACCTATCTGGAAGGATTTGCCCACCCGCGTACACGGCACCTAGAGCGCTTCCGTGCGGACAGCATCCAATACGTTGTTTTAATCGAATTCTTGACGTCGGGCTTTGACGCGTCTCGCGAAAGTCCTAAGCTGCCATCAGCTAGGGTGACTATGGAGTGATCGGTGATCAAAATGGCGAGCGAGGGTTACCGGACTCCGAACCCGAGCGGTCCAGTGGCCAGGACTATTGGTGGTGATCGGGTTGTCGTCCCCATCTCAGGGCGATGTGTGGACGTTCCCGGACAATGCCACCCGGTCCGCGTTTCTGTTTGTGACCTGTTGCCTTCGGATTCGCCGCGGTTGGAGGGCGAGAGCACCGCGCACGCCGACGCGCTCGCGGCGTCCGCAACGGTGTTTCCACCAATTGTCGTGGATCGTGCCACGATGCGTGTGATCGATGGTATGCACCGGTTGCGGGCGGCGATGCTTCGTGGTGAGCGGGAGATCGAGGTTCAGTTCTTCGACGGTTCGGCCGAGGATGCTTTCGTGCTGGCCGTCACGTTGAATGTGGAGCGGCAGGGGCTGCCGCTATCACTGGCTGATCGGACCGCGGCCGCGGGCCGCATTCTGGGTTCGCATCGGCAGTGGTCGGACCGGGCGATTGCGTCGGTTACCGGGTTGTCGCATAAGACGGTGGGCGCGATCCGACGCCGGTCAAGTGGGGAAATTGCCCAGTTGGGTGCGCGGATCGGTCGGGATGGGCGGATCCGTCCGGTCGACATCGGGCAACGCCGTCAGCGGGCTGGCGAGCTGATCTCGGCCCGGCCGACCGTGCCGCTGCGGGAGATCGCGAACGCGGTGGGGATCTCACTGGGGACCGCGCGTGATGTTCGCGAGCGGCTTCGCCGGGGCGAGGATCCGAGCCCGCCGGCGCAGCACCCGCTTGCTTCGGTGCCACCGCGCCGGGAGCCACCCGGTGCGGCCGCGACCGACGACGTCAGCGGCGCGAGCCGTGCTGCTCTGATGCGCGCGCTGCGCGGGGATCCATCGCTGCGGTGCGGCGAGTCCGGCCGGCTGCTGCTGCGCCTGCTGGAATCATCGATGTTGCTGCCGCGGCAATGGGAGCACTTGATCGACGGGATTCCGGCGCACTGCGCGGGAACGGCGGCCGCCGCGGCGCGGCACTGTGCCCAGGCCTGGCTCGACTTCGCCGACCACGTCGAGATCCGGTTTCCGGAGAGCCCTGAGAGAGTCCCTTTGCCGCGGGCACCAACCGGTTCCCACGCCGAGTGAACCGTCCAGACCCCGGTCATGTGATCTTCGTTGGTAATGGCGCCGGGCCGATTGCTTCGTGACATGACGCCGTCCAGTACGCCGCCCCGGCGGCCAGTTCACGACCGCTGCCAGGCATGTCCCTGGGGTCCCTTGCGTCGCCGAAGTTCACTCGAAGAGGAAAATTCTCCGCTATACATGGATGTTCGCCCGTCAAATGGCGACGTTGACAATGCCCTTCGGCGACGCGATGCTAGGTTGTCCTCCGCCAACCCCGCGATGGCACGGTGGCCGATGAGATCTTCCCGCAGGGCCCGCAACGTCCGGGGAGCCGGCATCACCTCCGATCCGCATGGACAACTGGGAAATTTCTCAGTTGACCGCCACCGCATCTTCGATGAGACGACAGTCCATGGCTGAGACAACCGATACCGCGCAGGTGCCCGTTATCGACATCACGGATCCGACATTCGACTACACCTCGCGCGAAGTGGTTGCGGCGCAGGCACGGAGTTGGTACGCCCACACACCGATCGGCCTGCTCGTACTCCGCCATGCCGAAGCGAACGACCTGCTGCGAGGCCGGCACCTCAACGGTGACGGCATCGAGTACCTGCGAAAATTCGATATCGTCGACGGCCCGATCTACGACTGGTTCGTCCCGGTGATCTCGAACCGCCACGGGGAAGAACACCGCCGGCTGCGCGGCCTGGTGAGCAAGGCGTTCACGCCGAGAATGATCGATCGACTGCGGCCGTTCATCCGGTCACGGGCCGAGGATCTGACCGGGCGGATCGCGCCGAACGAGCCCTTCGAGTTCGCCGGGGACCTCGCCAACCCGCTGTCGCTGGCGGTCATGGGCACCTTGCTCGGTGTGCCGCCCGAGGACCACGCCATATTCGGCGCCTGGACCGCCGATCTTGCTCTGCTGTTCGCCCTCGGCTACGGCGGCGACACCCGGGAACGCGTGACCGCCGCCATCACCGGACTAACCGGATACGTCGAGAACCTACTCAACACCAAGAAGCCCACCGAAGACAGTGATCTGATCTCCGCCCTGCTGGCCGCCCGGCAGACCGGCAGTCGGGTCAGCGCCGAGGAACTCGTCAACCTCGTCGTCATGCTCGTCTTCGCCGCGCACGACACGACTCGTCACCAACTCGGCAACGCGATGGTCACCTTCACCGAGTACCCCGAACAATGGCGACTGCTCGGCCAGCACCCGGAACTCGCCGACCGGGCCGTCAACGAGGCCATGCGCTGGTCCCCATCGGTCATCATGCTCAACCGCATAGCCGCCGAAGACTTCGAATACCACGGACTGCCGATCAACCGAGGCACGGTCGTCGCCATATGCGCAGGCATCGCGCAGCGTGACCCCCGCGCCTTCCCCAGCGGCGACACCTTCGACATCACCGCGAGCCGGACCGCGCCGCTGCTGCAGTTCGGAGCCGGCCCACACCACTGCCTGGGCGCCGCACTCGCCCGCACCGAGATCGGCGAGGCACTCCCGGTACTCACCCGCCAGCTGGGTCCACCGACCCTGGCCGGCCCGATCAACTGGCTGCCACCGCTCGGCGTCCACGGCCCAGCCACGCTCCCGCTCCGGTTCGGCGCGGCTCGCTGACCACTCACCGTCATCGAGCGGTTCAAGGGGCGTGAGAGGCAGCGGACCTGCTCTCGCGGACCACATACGTCCAACCGAGACAGCAGGCAAACTTCGTCGCATCCTGCCGCGCAATACTTGGCGAATGGCGAACCATGTCCGCACGACCCTGCCTCCCGCGTACGGACTCCAAGGCCACCGAACACGACAGGATGGGTGCTCCGTGGGTGCTCGGCGGCGGCGTTGCTGGGCGACATGGTGCGGCATATGGTGACACGAGCTTTGTCGCCGACCTGCGGAAATGGCACGGGGCGACACGCGGCGATAGTGGTCGACACAGCGCCGGGCCGGCTCTTAACCAGCGGGTTCGGGGTTCGAGTCCCTGGCGGCGCACCCGCAAACCGCAGGTCAACACCATGTTGACCTGCGGTTTTGCCGTTTCTGGCGATCTTGCATTGAAGGCCGCGTCCGTCCATTGTGGCCCGATGGGTGCTCCTGGGCGGAAAGTAGGGCGCCAGCAAGATCAAATACCCCGCCGTTGGTCTCGTTCATCGGCGGACCAAATTCCGTCCGCCAAGCCGTCCACAGCGCTGCCCCGGCACACGGGTTGCGCGGACCTGCGGGGGTTGCGGCGCCCACTTCACCCGCCGTCGACAGCGCAGCTCGCCTGGAGCCAGTGTGGGCCCGGTTCCTTCACGAACTCGAACTGGTGGCGCTGCCCGGCGACACGCTGATCGACTCGATCCACTAGCCGCGCACTGGCGACGGACTCACAGCCCGACTCCACGCTCCACCGCCAATCGACGCACATACGCGCGGATACGGTTGCGGTCCTCGGGAAAAACGCTCTCCCACGTCTCGCCCAAATCGACCCATCGCGACGGCTGGCCGCCTTCCCCACCGAGCGGAACGTCACGGCCGACAACAGCGCCGTAGGACAGGCTCAGCGTCGGCGTCCAGTCGGCCCGGAAGGACCGAACTGCGACCGCAGCCGGCACCGGCAGCAGTTCACCATCCACACCGGTCTCCTCCACCAATTCACGGGCCGCAGCGATCCGCGGCGTCTCCCCAGGCTCGACCTTGCCGCCAGGCGGCACCCAACCGCGCACGCGGTGCCGAACAAGCAGGATGTAGCTACAAGCCGGATCAGTGACCCACACCTCAGCCGCGAGCGGCTCCCTCAGCGTCGGGCGAGCGGCTAGCCACGCCCGGGCGCCGTCGAACTCCATCGCGGCGAGGCAAGCATCGGCGACCGCCGCATCCACGGTCATCTGGTCAATCACCTGGTTCACCCTAGGCCGACGCCGCAGCCACGCGGCGACATTACGGTAGATGGGTCCCCGGTTCGTGTTACTGCCTGATCAAACAACCGTCGCCACCCACCAGACCCTGGTTGAATCCACCATCAAGATCAACAAAGCTACGCCCGACCAATATCTCAAACACGCTCTGAGTTGTCCGGTGCCCCACCGAACGCTTGGCCAGCGGGGGACTGGTGGGTGTGACCAGTGAGGTCCCAGCCGCCTGACGCGTTGGGTGCCGACGTTGCGAGTTGATTGATCTCGCCGAACAGATGGTTCGCCCGCCGCCGTTGCGAAGGTGATCGCCCTCGCGGCGGTCCGGAAGCCCAGCCGACCAGCAGCCGCGTATCTCCGTCTACGGCGACGTCTGACCCAGTCGAGTGAAAAGCGATGTCGTCGTCGTCGTCCGTCTCATGTGGACGTCGCTGGCTGGCATCATCTGCGCCGACATGATCACTTCGGACCTGCTAGAGAGGCGCCCGTACGTTGCTTAACAGTAGAGATACTAGCTCACGGCCAACTGTATTTACTGAGCCCTTTTCATCCGGCGAGTTCGTAGTTCTGTAGGACGTGGATGGCCTTGGCGAGTCGGCCGGCGCGGCGTGGGCAGCAGCGGAGTTTGCGCAGGATGCGCCAGGTTTTGAGGTGGGCGTGGGCGCGTTCGCCGGGGCCGCGCAGACGGGCGTGGTTCCGGTTGGCGTCCTTCTGCGATTCGGGCTTGTTGCGGCCTTTGTAGGGTGTGATCACGTGGTTGCCAGTGTCGTCGTAGCCGTGGTAGCCCTTGTCG
>NZ_DASUCC010000088.1:0-8224 GCF_035762905.1 Actinophytocola sp. | reverse complement strand
CGACACGGTCGCCCACGCGCTCGGGTGGCGCGAGCACGCGGTCGTGGACGCCGGCAGCGTCGGGCTCGGCGGCGTGGGCACGCTGCGCCGGGTGGACACCTCGATCGCGCCCGCCGAGACCTACCTCGGCGTGCTCGGCGGCCCGGGCCTGACGGCCTACGTCGGTCTGCTCGAGGTCGCCGCGCTGCGCGAGGGCGACATCGTGTGGATCTCCGCCGCGGCCGGCGCGGTCGGCGGGCTGGCGGCGCAGATCGCCAAGCTCAGGGGCCACTACGTGGTCGGCAGCGCCGGCTCCGACGAGAAGGTCCGGATGCTGCTCGACGACTACGGCCTCGACGCGGCGTTCAACTACCGCGCCGGCCCGGTCGCCGAGCAGCTGCGCGCGGCGGCGCCCGACGGCATCGACGTCTACTTCGACAACGTCGGCGGCGAGCACCTCGAGGCCGCGATCGACGCGCTCCAGGTGCACGGCCGGGTCACGGTCTGCGGGATGATCTCCCAGTACAACGCCACCGAACCCACCCCGGCGCCGCGCAACCTCGGCATGATCATCGCCAAGCGGCTGGCCATCCGGGGGATGCTGGTCATGGACCACACCGACCTGCGGCCGGCGTTCTACCGCGAGATGAGCGACTGGATCAGGCGCGGCGAGGTGCGCTACCAGGAGACCGAGTTCAGCGGTCTGCGCAACGCACCTGATGCGTTCCTGGCCATGCTCGACGGGCACAACATCGGGAAGATGTTGGTACGGCTGGATCTCTGAGCGTGGCGCTACTGGTCGGGCACGCGTTGCCCGGTGTCCGGCGGGTCGACCAGAACCGGCGCGGGCGGGGAGAACCACAGCGGGGCGGGCGGATCGGCCGGCGGCGCGTCACCCACCGCCGACCAGAGGCTCCAGCTTCCGGCGACCAGACCGACCACCGCAAGCACCGCGCACACCGCGCTGACGAGCACGGTCCGCGGCCGCAGTCGCGGCTGCCGGCCGGCCGATCCGTTGTCCAGAACGACGGGCCGCGGATCGGGGTGCGGCGGCTCGGCGGCGGTCACGTCCGAATCGTCACCCGTCGCCCGGGAGCGGGCCATTGTCCGTTGGTTCTAGTACCTGCCCCTGCCGCTGCGCCCACAGCGCCGCCTGGGTGCGGTCGGTCACGCCGAGCTGGTGGTAGACGCTGGTGAGATGGGCCTTCACGGTCCGCTCGCTGATCCCGAGCCGGCGGGCGATCGACTTGTTCGGCAGGCCGTCGCCGACCATGCGCAGCACCTCGCGCTCCCGGTCGGTCAGGTGCGCACCCGGCCGCGGCGTGCGCCGGCTGGTGAGCAGCACCCGGGCCGCCTTGGGGTCCAGCGGGGAACCACCGGCCACCACCGCCCGGATGCCGGACAGGATGGTCTCCGGTTCGGCGTGCTTGAGCAGGTAGCCCTCGGCTCCGGCGTGCAGCGCGTCCAGGATCCGGTTCTGGTCGCTGAACGAGGTGAGCACCAGGACGTGGGTGTCCGGCAGCACGGCCAGGATCCGCGTGATCGCCCGCACGCCGTCCAGTCCGGGCATGGACAGGTCCATCAGCACCACGTCAGGTCGCTGTCGGCTGGCCTGCTCGACCGCCTCCCGACCGTCCGCCGCCTCACCGGCCAGCTCGAGATCCGTTGTGGTGCCGAGGAGTTGGGCGAGCCCACGGCGCACGATCGCGTGGTCGTCGACGATCAGTACCCTGATCATGACATCGGCACCTCGGCCTCCACCCTCGTTCCCGCGCCCGGCGCCGAGCGCACGATCAGCCGGCCGCGCGCGCCGGCGATCAGGTCGCTCAGCGCGCGCAGCCCGAAGTGGCCGCCCTCGGCCGGCCTGCCGATCCGCTCGCTGTCGAAGCCCCGCCCGTCGTCGTCCACGGTGAGCCGGGCCTGGCCGTCCCGCTCCACCACGGTGATCTCCACCTGGCCGGCGTCGCTGTGCTGCGCCACGTTGCGCAGCGCCTCCTGGGCGGCGCGGAACAGCAGGCCGGCGGTGACCGGCGGCAGGTCCGCTGCGCCGTTGGTGTTCAGCCGCACCCGGATGCCGGTGCGCTCGAGGCCGCTGGCGAGCTCGGCCAGCGCGCTGGCCAGACCCTCCTCGGCGAGGTTGGGCGGGTAGATGTCGACCAGCAGCGAGCGCAGCGCGCCGACCCCGGCCCGTAGATCGGTGGCCGCCTGGGTGATCACCTCGGCCCGGCGTGCCTCGTCCGGGCGCCCCAACCGGGCCGCGTCCAGCGCGTAGGTGATCCCGGTCAGCTGCTGGACCACGCCGTCGTGCAGCTCCCCGGCGATCCGCCTGCGCTCGGCGTCGGAAGCGTCCACCGCGTGCCGCAGCAGGGTTTCCCGCTCGCGCTGCTGCCGGCGCACCCGGCGGGCGAGTGACGCGGCGAGCGGGATCTGCACCAACTGCAGCACCAGCAGCGCGCCGAGCGCGACCGGGGCGAACCGGCGCCAGACCGCGCGGCCGGCCTCGTTCACCGCGTCGTAGCGGAAGTAGGACTCGAACAGCAGCGGCTGGCCGGTCACGGCCCGCACGCCGACGTAGACCTCGAGCAACTTGCCGTGCTGGGTCTCGTACCGGTTCTCCGGCATGGTCAGGTCGCTCACCGCCGACGCGGTGCGCTGCTGGCGCAACGCCTCCATCTCGACGGCGTCCAGCGGATAGACGCCGCCCTGCAGCCGCGGCTCGTCGGAGTAGATCACCCGACCGTCGGTGTCCCACAGCTTGATCCGGACCAGCGAACCCTGCAGCACGTACTGGCGCATGGCCGCGTCGAAGGCGGTCAGCGCGGCGGGATCGCCGGCGATCACCGCGCCGTCCAGCCGGGGCTCGATCACGCCGCGCGCGGTCACCCAGGCCACCTGGCCGGCGGCCTCGGTGGCCTGCTCGATGCCGGCTTCGCGGGCGGTCAGGCCGATCAACGCGGCCAGGGCGAGCAGGACGATCACCCCGGCGGCGGTGAACCGGGCGACCAACCCGGCTGTGGATGCCACTACCGAAGGGTAGGGCGCGGGCGCGGCGAAAGGATCGTCCAGAAGTGCTAGTCCCAAGGTGCAATGGCGCCGGCTGCCCGGTTCGCGGACGGTGGACACATGCTGACCGTGCGCACGGATGAGCACGACGGCGCCCCGATGTGGTCGTGCCTGCAGGGCTCCAAGCTGCCCGGCGGGTTCCTGGCCTGGGACCGGATCGGCATCGGGCCGCGCTACGAGACCTGGCTGGTGTGGTCGGTTCCGCTGTGGAGCCCCGCGGTGCTCAAGCTGCCGCGGCCGCACCAGATCCACCACCCGCGGGTCCGCCGGTCCCTGGCCCGCGAGGTGGCCGCGCTGTCCGGCAACCCGCATCCGGCGTTGCCGCGGCTGTACACCGACGCCACCGGCGCCGACCCGCCGTTCATCACCACCGAGTACATCGACGGCCCGGCGCTGCGCGAGGACATCGCGGCCAACGGCCCGCTCGACGAGGACGAGGTCGCGCTGCTCGGCGCGCAGTTGCTGACCGGGCTGAACGCGCTGCACCAGCGCGGCATCGCGCACCTGGACATCCGGCCGGACAACGTGGTGCTGCGCGACATGCGCCCGGTGCTCACCGACTTCGGCTCGGCCCGGCGGATCGGCGCCGCGCTGCCGGTTGGGCACCCGGTGGGCACACCCGGCTACGCCGCGCCGGAACTGGCGCCGGGCGCGCGGGTCACGGTCGGCATGGACCTCTACGCGCTCGGGGTGACGCTGCTCGAGGCGCTCACCGGCGGCGCCCCGACCGCGGCGCTGCCCGGCAACTCCGAGCTGGTCGGCCTGGTGCGGGCGCTGATCGACCCGGACCCCGCGCGGCGGCCGAGCACCCCGCGGGCGCTCACCGCACTGGCCACCGCCGTGCCGGACGACCTGCGGCCGTGGCCGTCCTGGGCCGACCCGGCGGCCGGACCCGCCCGCTGATCATCGCGGGCTTCACCGTCGCCTGCCCGAACGGTCCTGGTGCCGGCGGCTCGCGCGGAGCAGTTTTGCCCACATGAGCCAGTATCACGAAGTCACCGGGGACCACCCGGTACTGCAACGGTGGGCCAGCGGCGAGTGGGTTTCCTACGCGCAGCAACTGCTCACCAGCGCCGGGTACCCGCCGCAGGACCACCAGATCGACGGGCTGTTCGGGCCGCTGACCCAGGAAGCGGTTCGGGATTTCCAGGGTGCGCACGGCCTGACCGTGGACGGCATCATCGGACCGGCGACCTGGGCCGCGCTGGAGAGCTCCAGCAGCAACGGAAGCGGGTCGCTGCAACTCGAGTACGCCGCCGCACCGGCAATCCAGGGCGGCGGTCTACAGTGGACGGTGCGCAACTCCGGCACCGGCCCGGCTGCGGCCGGCGAATCGGCCGGCAGCTACGAGATGTACGACTCGAACAACACCACGATTCCCGGCGGCTCGGTGCCGCTGGCCAGCGAGCTGGCGCCCGGCACCGAGTCCGGCACGCTCGGGGTCAACCTGATCGAGCACACTCCGAACGACGGCAGCTACCAGGCCAGTGTCCAGTTGGGCAACGACATCCACTTCGTGGACTACCTGGTGGAGCACGGTTCGGTCAGGACTCCGTGACGACGATGACCACCTTTGCGCGGGCGTGCTCGTCCTCCAGGTACCGGATCGCGGCGGGCACCTCGCGCAACGGGTAGCTGCGGTCGATCACCGGCCGCACCTTTCCGGACTCGATCAGTTCCCGCAGGGCCGCGAGGTTCTCCGTGGCCTGCTTGGCGAACAGGACGTGCACCCGCTGCTTGACGAATGAGGACAGCAGCTTTCCCTTGAATCCGAGGCCCATCGGGCCGACCAGGCTGCCGCCGTTGGACGTGCCGCCACCGGAGAGCAACAGGGTTCCGCGCGGGGTGAGTACCCGGCGCAGGTCGGTCAGCGACCGGTTGCCCACCAGGTCGAACACGACGTCGTGCGGCGGGGCGCTGCGGGTGAAGTCCTCGCGCAGGTAGTCGATGATCCGGTCGGCGCCGAGCGACTCGACCAGCTCGACGTTGCGGTGGCTGCACACCGCGGTCACCTCCGCGCCGTACGCCTTGGCGATCTGCACGGCGAACGTGCCCACCCCGCCGGACGCGCCGTTGATCAGGACCCGTTGTCCCGGTTGGAGTTCAGCGAGATCACGCAGGCCGATCAGCGCGGTGTTGCCGGCCAGTGGCACCGCGGCCGCCTCCGGGAAGGTCAGGTTGGCCGGCTTGGTGTCCAGCACGTTCTCCGGGGCGCACACGTAGTCGGCGAACGCGCCGAACGCCTCGCCGTACACCTCTTCGCCCGGGCGGAACCGGGTGGCGTCCGGGCCGGTTGCCTCGACCGTGCCGGCGAAGTCGACGCCGCGGATCTTCGTGCGGGGCCCGCTGAACCCGAGCCCGATCCGGGCCAGGTACGGGTCGCCCCGCATGAAGTGCCAGTCCAGCGCGTTGACCGCGGCCGCGTGCACCCGCACCAGTACCTGGTTGCCGCGCGGCACCGGCCGGTCAACCTCGTCCAGCCGCAACACGTCCGGCGGGCCGTACCGATCCTGCACGATCGCTTTCATGGGTTGTTCCTCCCGTTCTGCGGATGATCCATTCGGCCACCGCGATGTTGACCGCCCAGCCCGCGCCGAGCAGCAGTGCCCGGGTGACCCCGGTGGGTTGGCCGGCGGTCAGGGCCACCGGCGCCACGATCAGTGCCTGGGTTCCGGCGCCCTGGGCGATCGCGTAGCCGCGGATCATCCAGGCCCGGTGCCTTGTGACGTCGCGCCGCCGGATCGCGCCGAGGCCGAGGACGAGCGCGGCGGCCATGCCGGTGCTAGCGGCGATCTGGAAGCCGGCCAGCAGGGCGCCGTCGCCGGCTGGGTGCCGCAGGAACAGCACCAGCCACAGGGCGGACAGTGCCCCGGCCAGTCCCAGCGGGACCAGCAGCCGTCCGGCGACGCGGTGCCGGCGACCCTGCCGCCCGGTGAACTGGAACGCGCCGAGCACGCAGAACAGACTGGCGCCGACGATGTGCAGCAGCACCGGCACCGGCATGGCCTGGAACCGGTCGGTGTCCGGCAGTTCCGGCACACCGCCGGTGAGGCTGGCTACCCGGATGGCCCCGGCGGCCACCGGGACGGCGCTGTACAGGACCAGCGCGGCGGGTATCCATCGGCGCGTTCTCATGCCGGGAATCGTGGCGGTCGCGGTGGGTTCGACTCATCGGCCGTTGGGCCGCCGTCGCGCCGTACTTTCGGCTGGTTCCTACTTCCGCCCGGGCCGGACCCGGTTGGTCTCGTAGGCCCACATGGCGATCTCGACCCGGTTGCGGGCACCGAGCTTGGCGCACAGGCTCGCGACGTGGGTCTTGACGGTGCTCAACGTGATGTAGTGCTCGGCGGCGATCTCGGCGTTGGTCCGTCCACCGGCGACCGCCGCGAGAATCTGCTCCTCGCGCTCGGTGAGCGCCTCGATCGGCTGTGCAGGCGGGCTGTCCGGCCCGGTGCCGGCGAACGCCTCGAGCAGCCGGGCGGTGACGCTGGGGGCGATCAGCGCGTCGCCGGCCGCCGCCGCCCGGACGGCCTGGCCGAGCAGTTCGGTGCCGGCGTCCTTGAGCAGGAATCCCTTGGCCCCGGCCCGAAGCGCGGCGTAGACGTACTCGTCGAGGTCGAACGTGGTGATCACCACCACGGCCAGCGGATCGGCCACGTCGGGTCCGGCAAGCCTCCTGGTCGCCTCGATCCCGTCCACCTCGGGCATCCGGATGTCGAACAGGCACACGTCCGGCCGCAACCGCCGGGCCAGCTCCACCGCCCGCCGGCCGTCCGCCGCCTCGCCGACGACCTGGATGTCGGGCTGGCTGTTCAGGATCATCGTCAACCCGGTCCGGACGATCTCCTGGTCGTCCGCGACCACCACGCTGATGCTCATGTGGCCCGCGGCAACACGGCCGTCACCGTCCACCCCCGCCCGGGGTTCGGCCCGGCCGTGCAGCTCCCCCCGAGCAGATCCGCCCGCTCGATCATCCCGATCAACCCGTACCCCGGCGACCCGCTCGTCGCCGCGTCCCCATCGTCACTCACCCGCAGATGCACCGACGTGTCATCGGCCAACACCTGCACCTCGATCCTGGTCGCATGCCGCGCATGCCGCCGCGCGTTCGTCACCGACTCCTGCGCCAGCCGGTAGATCGCCGCCCCGATCGCCGGCGGCACTTCCCCCACCTCGCCCACGACCTCGATGTCCACCACCGGCCCCTGCCCACCCCGATCCGCCAACCGCGCCAGATCCCCGATCCCCAAGGTCGGCGCCAGCTCAGCCGGCAGATCCCGCCGCAATGCCCGCACCATCGTCCGCATCTCCGCCAACGTGCGCGACGCCTCCCCCTCGATCACCCGCAGCGCATCCGCCGCCGCCCCCGGCTCGGCCCCCATCGTCGCCAACCCCGCCTGCGCCCTGATCGCCATCGCGGACACATGGTGCGCCACCGTGTCATGGAGGTCCCTGGCCAACCGCTCCCGCTCCAGCAACTTCACCTGATCCAGCTCCCGCCCTCGCGCCCGCGCCCGGTAGCGCACGGCCGCCCCCACCGCCCCCGCCGCCGCCAACACAAGCACCCCACCCGCCGTTTCCCCCACCGTCATCGTCCCCGCCCCCAACGAAACCCCCAACTTCCCCATCATGACCGCACTCCCGATCACCACCTCCCGCCCCGACCCCCACCGACTCAGCGCATAAGGCAGCACAACCATGAACGCCATCGCATTCAGCCCCACCTCATCCCCCACGATGAGCGGAACCACAGCACAAATCCCAAACCCAACCGCCACCACCACCAGCGGCTGCACCCTCCGCCACAACAACAAGGGCACCAGCGCCAACGTCACCCCCAACGACCACCCCGGCGCCACAATGTCGTCCCGCACCCCCACCTCAACCAGAGCGGCAACAACCACAACCGCCACCAGCCCCCAGTCCCACCCCCGCACCCCGGGCGCCCCCGCCGGCCGCCCCTCACGCCACACCGATCGCACCACCTCAACCACCCGCCCATAGTACGAGCCCACCCCCACCCCCAGATCAGCCCAAAGTACGACCCCGCCCACCCCCTCGGCGCCGGCAGACCCCCCGGTAGCCCGGCACCCCACCGCCCACCCACCGATCACTGGCGAACCGGGGTCCCTGAGCCCCTCCCTGTCGAGGGGGTGTGGTGTACGCGTCGGTGGTGTCTTCG
>NZ_DASUCC010000087.1:0-14753 GCF_035762905.1 Actinophytocola sp. | reverse complement strand
TCCCTGGTCGGCGCCGTGGCCATGCGCGAGTCCGGGCAGAGCAAGCGAAGCGTCATCACGACCTGGGCGGCATGCGCGCTGCTGCTGACCGCCGCGGTCGTGATCGGCAGGCTGGTCGCGGGTGGCCTGAGCGACGCCGTGCTGGCCGTGGCGCTGTCCTTCGCCGGCGGGGCGGTGCTGGCCTCGCTGGCCGACACCCTGATGCCGGAAGCATTCGAGCACGGCCGGCCACTCAACGCCTTCGCCACAGCGGGCGGCTTCTTCCTCTCCTTTGTCCTCGCCGCCTGACCAGGCTCGATGACCTCTGGCCTGGCATGTGGAGTGGTGCGTTTGACGATGCTGGGCTGGTGCGTATCCGAGACACGAGATCGCGTCCACCGCTTCGTCCGGCCGTTGGTTCGCACACAGGCCTGGCTGATCTTGTCAGGTATCTCGACACTCTCATGGCCAGAGCGCTAGCTGCGGAGGCGATCGGCAGTCTCGGTGGCGTGCAGGGGTTGGAGGAAGTCGGCGATGGCGGCGGTGAGTTCGGCCGGGGCGAGTTCGGCGACGTGGTGGCCGGAGTCGATGCCGTGGCCGATCACGTCGGTGGCCCAGTCCCGCCAGATCAGCAATGGGTCACCGTAGAGCTGTTCGAGGTCATCGCGCAGGGACCACAAGACGAGCACCGGCTGGCCCAGTCGACGACCGGCGGCGCGATCGGCGCGCTCGTCGCGGTCGTCGACGGTCAGCCCGGCGCGGTAGTCCTCGAGCATGCCGCGCACCACCTCGGGCCGGCGCATCGCCGCCCGCCACTCCGCGTAGTTCTCCTGTCCCATGAGCTCCGGGTCGCCGCGGTACCACGCGTTGGGATCAGCGTTGATCACGCGCTCCGGTGTCCCCGGTTGGGCGAAGAAGAACCAGTGCCACCAGTCGGTGGCGAACCGTGGCGTGATGCGATCAAGGTGCTCGCTGACCGGCAGGCAGTCCACCAACACGGCTCGCACCACCTGCTCGGGATAGTCCAGCGCCAACCGCAAGGCGAAGTAGCTGCCCCGGTCATGCCCGACCACGGCGAACCGATCATGCCCGAGCGCGCGCATCGCGGCCAGCAGCCGGCGCGCGCCGGCACGCTTGGAATGCGGTTCGTGATCCTCGGTGGGCACCGGCTTACCGGACCGGCCGTAACCGGGCAAGTCCGCGCACACCACGGCGAACCCCTGACCTGCCAGCCGGGGAGCCACCCGATGCCAGGTCGCGGAGGTCCGCGGATGCCCGTGCAACAACAACACCGCCGGCCCGGTGCCCGCATACCGAACGAACACCGGCAACCCGTCGCCGTCCACCATCTCCGCGCCGAAGCCCTCGAACATGATCACAGCATGCCCTGGGTGCGGTGCGGCTACACCCGACGCACGGTGCGGGCAGGTCGGCCCGGCTCCGCCGAGTACTCGCTGGCCGGCCCGCAGGGCGCAGTGGACTGATCGCGGTCGGTCCGGATCCGGTGCGGGTCGTGCACGAGGTCGACCTGCTCGACCGCAGAGTGCCGGCGGCAATCCAGATTGAATCAGTGCGGGGTCGTCAGCCACTCTGCGGTTGCCGACCAAGACCTGGGTTCCGACGCATTGGCGAGACCGGAGACGTCGAACACAACGGTCCAGCGTGGACTGAGCCGCAGCTCTCGGTCGGACACCTCGAACGTCGCAGCGCGGTCGAGACGGACGACCGAGCCCGCCTGCTACCTACCGTGACCGCTCGGGGTGGGTGCCACCCCTGACTCATTGACTAACCGGCCGTCCAGTGGGTATTCGGCGTCCATGCCGAACCACTACAATCCCGACCCCGAAAAGGCCGAAGAGTTCGCCGAGGAGGCCGGGGTGGATCCCAGTCCCGAGCAGATCGATGAGTACCGCGAACGAATCGGAGACCCCATCCCGGAACCCGTAGAGCCTCCTGACTAGGGGCCGAATTCCCGTGATGGGACGCACGGGCGTCGGAGTCGTGAACATCCGGTGCTCGACACACACCGTCCGGCCGGTCGCTGACATCCACACGGTCTAGGGCGCACAGAGCCGTGATCGGGGACGCTGATGACGTCCTCGCGTAGGTAGGGGCGTACATCGACGGGCTCAAGTCCCGACGCCTACTCGGAGCTCCCGAGTTCGGCCGGCCGGTGACCGTACGAGAAATCCGTTCTGGTCGCCTAGGAGACCCCGACCACAGCGACGTTTAGCTCACCAGGGCGGGCGGTATCCCCCAACAGCGATGGCGGAGGCCCGTCTGGTCCCCGTTTCCGCTTTGCCGGTCAAGCCGCGTGCCGGTGCATTTCCCCATCGAAATGTCTTGCTCAGCATGCGTCTGAATGGCTAGGGAGTCCAGGTCTTGAGCATTATCACCGCGTCGATCGATCACCGAGCAGCATCCGGATGCGCGGATCGCCTGGCGCTCCGACGATGGTCCGGAGCACGCCGGTGTGGTCACATTCCATCGGCTCAGTGACGGCCACTACTCGGGTCATCGCACAGCTGGACATCGACCCCCGAGGGTTTCGTCGAGAACGTCGCAGCCCGGCTCGGCGTCCTCAAGGGCCCAACCAGAAAGGATCACCATGAGCACCGATGACAAGTTCGACGCCAAGGCCGACGAACTGAAGGGCAAGGCCAAGGAGGCCGCCGGAAAGGTCACCGACGACAAGGACCTCGAAACCGAAGGCAAGGGCGACCAGGCCAAGGGCAACCTGAAGCAGGGCGTCGAAAAGGTCAAGGACGCTTTCAAGAACTAACTGGCGCAGTGTGGGCCGGGCGGTGAACTCTCCCGCCTGGCCCACAACTCATCCGCCACCGCCCACGTGCTCGCGGGCCGGTCCGGTTTGTTCCCCTACCTAGTCACCCCGGTCCCCGGTGACGACGCACATCGCAGTCGTTGCCGGGAGGTATCACGTGACTACTACGCTTGACCGTTCCACGTCGGAGGTCCGCACCGGGCCGCAGCCGATGCTGGCGGGTGAGAAGACGCCGACCCAGATGGTGCTGGTGAAGGTGTTCGCGATCGTGCCGCTGCTCGCCCTGGCGGCGGCGGTGCCGGTCGCCTGGGGGTGGGGGTTGGGCTGGGTCGACATCGGCCTGGCCGTGTTCTTCTACGCGCTGACCTGCTTGGGTGTCACCATCGGTTTTCACCGGTACTTCACGCACGGCGCGTTCAAGGCCCGGCGCGGCTTGCGGATCGCGCTTGCCGTGGTCGGGAGCATGGCAATGCAGGGCCCGGTCATCAACTGGGTTGCTGATCACCGCCGCCATCACGCCTACGCCGACCGCGAAGGTGACCCGCACTCGCCGTGGCTGTTCGGCACCTCGGCCGCCGCCCTGGCCAAGGGGTTTTGGCACGCCCACATGGGTTGGATGTTCAACCGGGAGCGCACCAACACCCAGCGGTTCGCCCCGGACTTGGTGGCCGACCACGACATCCAACGCATCGACCGGCTGTTCCCGGTGCTGACAGTCTTGACCCTGCTTGCTCCGGCTGTGCTCGGCGGTGTGCTCACCTGGTCCTGGTGGGGTGCGGTGACCGCGTTCTTCTGGGCGAGCTTGGTCAGGGTCGCGGTGTTGCATCATGTGACGTGGTCGGTGAACTCGATTTGCCACCTGATCGGCGAGCGGCCCTTCGAGTCCCGGGACAAGGCGGCGAACTTCTGGCCGCTGGCCATTGCCTCGATGGGTGAGTCCTGGCACAACTCCCACCACGCCGACCCCACCTGCGCTCGACATGGCGTCCAAAAGGGACAGATCGATGTCTCCGCCCGCATCATCTGGGCCTTCGAAAAGCTCGGCTGGGCCAGCCAGGTCCGCTGGCCCCGGCCCGAACGCCTCGCCCGCAAACTCAAGTCAACAAGGAAGTGACCCGTCATCTCCCAACGTCACCGCACACCCGCCGCGCAGCCGGCGACACAACGACCGGCCGAACCCCCGCGGACACCCACCGCGCAGCCACGGGATCCGCAACCCGCCGCAATGGCGACCGACGGCGGGTTCGCACCGGCCGCGGCCCCGAAGCGCTCACGGCGGGTGCCGCGCACCCGCACCGGAGCCGCATGGGTGGGGTTGACCGCGGCCGCGGTCATCGCCGTCGCGCTGATCGTGTTCCTGGCGCAGAACACCCGCACCACCGAGATCTCGTTCCTGTGGATGACCGCCAGGACCTCGCTGGCCGTCGCGCTGCTGATCGCCGCGGTGGGCTCGGTGCTGATCACCCTGACCCTGGGCACCGCCCGGATCACCCAACTACGCCGCCTCGCCCGCCGCCGCGGCGATCCGCGACAACCCGACGCCAGCCAGCCGGCGCCGCACACATTCCCAGAGGAGAACCGACCGTGAGCACCCATGACCGGCTCGCCGCCCTGTCCGCAGCGGGAGTGTCGATCTGGCTCGACGACCTGTCCCGAGAGCGGCTACGGTCGGGCAACCTGACCGAACTCATCGAGAACTACAACGTCGTCGGCGTCACCACCAACCCGTCGATCTTCGCCAGCGCGCTGTCCCATGGCGAGGCCTACGACCAGCAGGTCCGCGAACTCGCCCGCCGCGGCGCCGACATCACCACGGCGATCCGCGAGATCACCGTCGCCGACGTCCAGCACGCCTGCGACCTGTTCAGCGACACCCACAAGGCCACCAACGGCCTGGACGGGCGGGTCTCCCTCGAGGTCGACCCGACCCTGGCCCGGGACACCGACGCCACCGTCGCCGAGGCATGCGACCTGTGGAAAGCCGTCGACCGACCCAACCTGCTGATCAAGATCCCGGCCACCGAGCAAGGCCTACCCGCGATCGTCGCCACCCTCGCCGAGGGCATCAGCGTCAACGTCACCCTGATCTTCTCCGTCGAGCGCTACGAACTGGTCATGGCCGCATTTCTCGACGGCATCGAGCAGGCCGCCACCAACGGCCACGACATCAGCCGAATCGCGTCGGTGGCATCGTTCTTCGTCTCCCGCGTGGACACCGAGATCGACAAGCGGCTCGAGGCCACCGCCAGCGACACGGCGAAGACCCTGCGTGGCAAGGCCGGCATCGCCAACTGCCGCCTCGCCTACGCCGCCTACGACAAGGTCTTCTCCAGCGACCGGTGGAAGGCGCTCAAGACCGGGGGCGCACTGCCCCAACGACCACTGTGGGCCTCAACCGGTGTCAAGAATCCTGAGTACCCGGACACCCTCTATGTCTCCGAACTCGTCGTACCCCACACGGTCAACACCATGCCGGAAAAGACCCTGCGAGCCTTCGCCGACCACGGCACCAGCAACGGCGACCGGGTCACCGGCTACGCCGAACAGGCCCAGCAGGTGTTCAACGATCTCGAGGCGGCCGGAGTCGACCTGACTGACGTGTTTCTCACCCTGGAAAACGACGGCGTCAAGAAATTCGAGAAATCGTGGCGTGAGCTGCAAAGCTCCGTCCGCGCCCAGCTCGCCAACATCCACTAGGTCGAGGCCGCCGAGATGGGCTGAAGTCACTCACGAGGAGAGCTCGACAATGGCACTTGGTCAGGCCACCCCCGTCGTCGACGGGTCCGATCTCAACGCAGCGACGCGAACGGTCAGCGCTTCTCCCCGTTCCGTGTGGCGTTGGCACCAAGTTCTGGCGACGTCAGTGATCGGTTTCGCCCATGGCGCCTTCGGCGAACGCGCCGATGTGCGCCGTGACGCCCTTCCCGCGGCGATGTCGGTGCGAAGCGGACATCGTCGGATTCCTACCGACCGAGCGTCGCTCGCCGCAGCCTTTCCGGCGGCATCCGGACGGTTGGTGATCTTTGTTCACGGGTTGGTGGAAACCGAACGCTCGTGGTTTCGTACCGCAGCGGGTAGGGACTTCGGTGGTCGCCTCGCCGACGACCTGGCATGCAGTCCGGTGTATGTCCGATACCACACCGGTCGCCACGTCACCGACAACGGCCACGAACTGGCCGGTCTGATCTGTGAACTCGTCCAGAATTGGCCGGTGGAGGTCACCGAGATCGTCATCATTGGACACTCGATGGGCGGTCTGGTGGCGCGTAGCGCGCTGCACCACGCTCACGACCTCGCCCACCCCTGGCGGTCCCGGGTGGCTGGGCTGGTGTGTCTCGGCACGCCACACGCCGGCGCGCCGTTGGAGCGCGCGGTTGCTCGCACGGCGGCTCTGCTCGGCCGGTCGCCGCTGACCGCACCGCTTCGCCGGCTGTTGGCGTTTCGCAGCAACGGTATCCAGGATCTCGCGGAGGGCTATCTGCATGAAACCCGAGGCGCCGACGGCCAACCGCCCGATCGGTCCGCGGACATCGGGCCGGCCCTACCTGTGCGGCAGATGTTCGTGGCCGCGACGCTGTCCCGGTCTCAGGACAGTATCTGGGGCAGACTCGTCGGCGACCTACTGGTCCGTCCGGCCAGCGCCGCAGATCCCACCCACAACGCGGACGTGCGCTGGCTGGGCGGGCTGCACCACTTTGATCTCCTCGGTCACGATCGCGTCTACCACGCCATGCTCCAGTGGCTTCGGACCACGACCGCCGGGTAGGCGTCGATGAACCAGTCGCATTCGGCGACGGCAGCCCGTCAGCTTACGCGCCCAAATGAGATGATCAAGCTCACCCATCCGGTGGGCGCTGGGTGCGGTGGTGATCTCGACGGCGGTGAAATGCCCGACCAGCGCGCCACGCAACGCCCGGTGCAGGCCGAACATCGACATCAGGTTGACGACCGCGATCGCCGGCGCCGGCACCATGTCCAGATAGTGCAGGGTAACCGGGATTGAGCCCGGCGGCGTCGAGCAGGTCGGCGAAGAGCTGGGAGTGCATCCGTTCGGCGTGCCCGCCGCCGAACTCGTCGAACTCGACGGCGACCAGGGATGCCTTGGCCTGACCGGAAAGTCGTGGGATCACCCAGGCATGCTCGATCAGAAGCGGGTCCAACGCGGCGGCCACGTCGTCCCCCCCGTCCACATCGCGGCGAACCGCGGTCAGGAACGTGCGATCCAGGACGGCCCGCAGCCGCAGCAGGTCGGGCTGCCACTCCCAGTCCGGCCGCACCGAGCGGAATCCCCGATAGTGCAACTCGTAACAGACGTGTAGCGCGAGGGTGAGGTCCGCACCGTAGGGGTCGGCGAGCTCGGCGTCGGCCAGTGGCAGTTCCGCCGGTGGCGGATCGTCGCGCAGTGTGGCGATGACCGCGTGGACAATGGTCCCCGTGGTTCGGGAAGCACCGGCACGGTCTGGGTCAGCAGGTCGAGGTCATGAAGACTCGTCCTGCGATGGGCCGGCCTCGATCTGTTGCTGGATATGGTCGAGCGTGGTGTCCAACGACTGGTCGATCTCGTCGGCGGCGGCGTGCTCGGTGCGCAGTTCGATGTCCACGATGGTCCGGTCCTGGTCGGCCCGCAGGTCGAGCATGCCGGCGTAGTCGTTGTCGCCTTCGGAACCCCATTGGATGCGCCGGGCGGTGCGATCGACCCGGAACCACGCCTCGCCGCGCTCGGTCTCGCCGTGCACCTCGGCGGTCACCTCGACCGTGTCGCCACCGGCCGGTTCGGCCGAGGTCATCCGGTCGAAGTAGCGCGGCAGGTTGTGCACGTCGGCCAGATACTCGAAAACCCGTTCCTCACCGGCCCGCAACGTCCGGGATCGACGATAGGTGGGCATGGCAGGCCCCTTTCGGCTTATCGACTCGCGCGTCCAGCGCGCTGGAAATTCAGATGCGGTGTCCACGACCGAACCCTTGGCGTCGTGGAACTCATGGCTGGGTGCTCAACCACCTGACTCCTTCACCCTATGGCAGCCGCCTGGTCCCCGCCGGCTCGCGGTGCAACGTATGCCGGACCCCGTCGGGGGTGAGGTGGGCGCGCCGACCGGTGTGGACTCCGCAGTGTTGGGGTGCTCAGCTCGGCCCGATCGGTTCCGTCGTGGGCGACCGTCCCGGTGCTGCCGACCGCGTGCGTCCAAGCCACATTCCAACTCCGAGCAGTACCGCGCCCAACACAAGAAACCCCAGGTCGTATGCCAGCTCATCCGGACCGGGCCGCACGTGGTGCAGGCCAAGCAACTGGTGATTGACAACGCCCTCGACCAAGTTGAAGCACCCCCAGCCCGCGAGCATCCCGCCGGCCAGCCGGCGGGCCCCACCCGGCCGGGTGGCCGGCGAAGCCGCGGCCAGCAGACCGATACCGACCAGCACCGCGACCAGGCAGGCCAAGTGGAACAGGCCATCTCCCACCATGTTGATCCTGGCGTCCTGGCCGTGGACCTGCGGGTACCAACCGGACAGCAGGTGATGCCACTCCAACAGCTGATGACCGACGATACCGTCGATGAACCCACCAACTCCGATCCCCAACACCAGCCCGGCCACCAGTGACGACCGGCCCCCCGTGCCACTCACCATCCGCGCCTCCCCTTTCCTTGACCGTGCGAGGATCGGCCCGAATGCGTGAGCCGCCGCACAAACCCGCAAGCCTGCCGCCTGCACCCAGCGATCCGCCCACCTCGCAGCGCTAACGGAATACTCATCACGGCCGGGTTGAAACGTGCCAGGCCTGACGAAGGAGGTGTCCGGGCAAGCCGGGTGCCGCAAGGGCGTATCGCTTGGGCCGAACTGTGCCGCGGCGTCAGCTCCGCGCGGGGTGACGGATTAGTCGGTGTCCTTCTGCTTGGCGCCGTCGTAGAGGAGCTGGGTGAGGTCGGAGACCGCGATCGCGGTCAGCGTCGTGTTGGCCAGCCTGGTCACCTTGGGGGCGAACACCAATCCCGCCGTGAGCGCGGTCGCGATCCAGACGCCGAGACAGAACGGACACGTGATGAGCTCGCCGATCGAGTGCTGAATGCCGTGGCCCCGCGCCGACTCGTTGACCTCCGCCGCCCCGGTCGGTCCCTCGTAGTTGGTGAACGGCGCCCGCAACGGGCTGGTCACCGACTCCTTGGCGATCAACCGGCTCGCCTTGTGCGTGGCCAGGCCCAGCAGCACGGTGTCCTGCACGCTGAACCGGGCCGGCAACTGGACCCCCCGGGCCCGCCCGATGACACCCACCAATCCGACGAGCGCCGTGTACCCGCCCAGCACCACCGAGTACGCCAGTATCGGACGGTCGTCCCCGGCGAAATACCGCTGCTGGATCCGTCGCCCATTTCGGCGCAACCCGTTCTTCACGTCGCTCACATTCACCACGTCGCGTGGGCTACCCAGCCCCACCCCACCTATGCCGCCACCCGGGAAGTACCCCTCGTCGTTAACCCCTTGGTGCGTTTCCTCTGTGCTCGACGAGCAGCGACCACTCGGTGTGCTGAGCCTCACAGCGCTACGGCGTGCCGGCGGGGTCGGTCACCACGGATGACCACCAACTCCGGCTCGATCAACCTGTTGGATTCAAGGTAGTTCTATCCGCGAGCGCAGCACACTGGAGCGAGCGGGGTTCGATGTGTCGGGCGGTGACCGAAGCCTTCAAACCACGGTGAACCCGGACCGGGAGCCGCCGCACGATCGTGTTGACCCGGGCCGTCGACATCAGCCAGTGTTGCATACACGCCAGGCGCCCACACCGACATCCACCAACCCACCTGGGCCTTGATCGACATCGACCCCGGGCCGCGGACCGGTTTCGACGACATCGTCGAGCTGGCCCGGCTGGACTCACGCAGAATGCCATCAACAAGACCCTGGTCGCCCCGTTCAGTGTCCGCCCGACACCGGGAGCCCCGGTGTCCCGTGGCCGCCCTGATCGGCCAACCCCAGGACTTGCCGCCGTTCAAGGGCGACTAGGACCCACTCGGGAGGCGAAGGTGTCGGTACCGGTCCGGATGCGGAAGGGTTCCAGCGCGGCCCGCTGCTGTTCGGCTCGCTCGATCAGATGATCGAAGTCGACGTCGGGCAGGCGTTCACCGAGGCCGGCGAGATCCCGCAAGGTCGTCCACATCTGCTTCTTGCCCTCGATGCCCATCGCCAGGAACTCCAGCTCCACAAAACGGCTCAACGGCGAGTAGCCGGTCAGCCGACCGTTGAATTTGAGCCGTCCGAACCGCTCGGCAACGACGGCGAGCCCGGTCTTGACCGGATTGGGCCGTGCCCCGACCCGGTGCATGATCGACCGGAACGTGTCCACGTCCTCGGCGATCCCCGACGCGACACCCGTCAGCGCCTCGCCGAGCTCGGTACCTCGGTTGGCCCGCTGCGCCCGGCGGGCCATCTCCCGCCACAACACACCCATCGCCAGCTGATCCCGAAGATAGATACCCAGAAAATCGGTCACACCCGAGAAATAACCCCCGGCCCGGCACCCAAACCAACCGCTGCGGTGGTTTCGGCCGACTCCGCCGCTGCTTGATCTGGTCGAAGACATCTGGGGGTCAGCCCTACGCCTATCGACGAGCAGATGGAACTGCGCGGGTGAGGGAACGGTCAGCCGGCCGGCGTTGCCATGATGAAGTTGTACGGGCCCGTGCGCCTGCACGCTTTCAAACCTGGGTCAGTCACCAGGTCGCCGCCCTTCGCCAACGCTGAAAGCGACAGGTCAACGCCGACTGTTTGACGCCCCGCTGAGATACCCGGCCAGTCTCGAGCCGAACCCGAGGCCCATAACACGACCGGGTTGAACACCGGTCACGGACGGGTGACCACCGGACACGTCCCGGCCTCGGGCCGGGACGTGCTCCTTTCGGGTAGTACGGTGAGTGAAAGGCGGGTCAGACTGGTCGGGGTGCAGTGTCCGGTCCCATCCGTTGCAGCGCTGCTAGACGTTGTCTGGCCAGACGCTCCTCCGCGAGCCGATCCTCGACGATGTCATCGCCGCCGTGCACGTGGCGGCGGGTCAGCGGGTGAACGAACTGCTCCTCGATGGTCTCGTGCACGGCCAGCAGCCGCACCAGGCGGTCGAACGCCTCCCGCCTTGCCGGCCCGGTGCTGGACTCGAGTTCGCTGAAGAGGTCACGGATCCGGGTGTGCTGGCTGATCAACAGATCCAGCACGTCGTGCCGCACCGCGACGGGCGTCATCCCGGTCATGCGTCTCCTTCGCCCGGTGTCAGGACTTGGTGCTGGCCTGCTGTTGCAGTTCCGGTGCGGGGTGCGGACCTTCGGTTTCCAGCCGGTAGTCGGTGCCGAAATGGTCGCGGTGGGCGTCGATGACGAACTCGCTGGGTGGGATCTCGCCGCCCATGATCTTTTCCTGGAACTGTTCGAACCGTTCGTGGGCCTCGGAGACATAGCCCGCGCCCAGCGTGGTGAGGTCGATCTGGGTGTCCAGCAGATGGCGCAGGTAGGCCTTGTTCGGTTCAAAGGTCAGGGGTTCGGGCAGCTCGGCGGGCAGCAGCTCGGCGGGGTCGCGCCCGTCGTGCTCGCGCATGAGTTCGGAGGCGATGCGCAACTGCTCGAGCTCCATGTTCAGGTGCAGCTCCCAGATTGCCTTGACCTTGCGGTCGGATTCGGTCTGCATGAACGAGTGGTAGAGGTAGACCTCGTTGTACTCGTGGTTGACCAGCCGCTCCCACCAGGTCTCGCCCGGGTCGACCAGCGACTCGTAGTGGGTGACGTGCTCCTCCTCGATCAGCGCGATCTCCTGGTAGAGCTGCCGCGCGATGGGTTCCATGTACTGCGGGCCGACGTTCATGTAGAAGTTCATGGTCTGCTGCTCGGCGGCCATCACCGTCAACGCGTGCATCTTCGACAGGGGTGCGGCGGTGTTGCGGTCGTAGGGGTCGCGGACGTTGTCGGCCGGGTGGCGGTGGTGGAACTTGGTGGGCCGGCCGGGCATCACCTCGGTCAGTCCGTCCACGATCTTCTCCGCCTTGCGGTGCTGCACCATCTCATACAGGTTGGCGTAGCGGTAGAGGTGGTCGAAGTCCTCCAGCACGCCGAACTCGTAGGCCTGCTTCAGATACGGGTCGGGTTCCATCCGGGCGACCCACGCGGTCAGGTCCACCGCGACCTGCTCGTAGGAGATCGTGGTCTCCAGCGGCGAGGACGACCCGGGCAGCAGCCAGTTGACGATCTTCTGCTGCTGTTGCTCGATATAGCGGATCTCGGCCAGCTTGCGCTTGACCTCGGTGTCATGGCACACCCGAGTGAAGTTGTGGCTGAACATGATCGCCTCAACCTCGATGCCGTTCATCGCGATGATCCGGCACTTGGTGTACGGGTCGCTGTGATCGGGGTCCACCGGCACCACGTTGAGCTCACGCCAGTTCCGCAGCTGCTGCTCCAGCGGGATTCCTTGCTGTTCAAACGGATTGAAGGTCATCAGGGGTCCGTCCAATGCCTGGGAGATGAAGGTCCAAACCGGTCGGGTACCCGCCGCGACCCGCCCTACTCCACCGGCCACCGATCCGGTGACCACCGTTTCGCCCACCAAGAGCCTGGGTAGGCCCAGAAAGTTGCCCGCCAGCGCGGAAGGGATCCCGTCGATGTCCACCGATGCCATCGTCCTGCTCAGAGAAGACCACAAGGAGATCCGTCGCCTGTTCCGCGAGTTCCAGTCCGCGAACACCCCCGCCCGCAAGGCCGCCGCCGTGCGACGCATCCTCCCCGCACTGGCCACCTACCGCCAGCGCGAAGACGAATGCCTGTATCCGCAGGTCCGCACCCTGCTGCCAGACCTGGACCAGCGCGTACTGGAAAACTCCGAACAACATCACGTGGCCGAGGCGCTCTGCGCCGAACTGGCCACCATGAACCCCGACGACGAGCGCTTCACCGCGAAAACCACCGTGCTGATCGAAACCGTGACCCGGCACATCACCGGTGAGGAACAGGACTGGTTCCCGCAGGTCCGCAAAGGCCTGGGACGCAAACAACTCCAGGACGTCGGCGCCCGCATGATCGCCCTTCGGAAGAATGGGTCCGGAAAGAAGAAGCCGGCGCGCACCGCCCCGACCAACGGAGCCGCACCCAAGAACGCCGCACCCAAGGACGCCGTGCCCGTGCAGGACGTGGTGGACCTGTTGATCCAGCAGCACACCCAGATCCGCGACCTGTTCCTCGAGGTCGAAAAGGCCGACGGCGAAGCCAAACGCGAGGCGTTTCACCGGCTGGTACGGCTCCTCGCCGTGCACGAAACCGCCGAGGAGCAGGCCGTGCACCCGGTGGCCCGGTTGCACCTGCAGGGTGGCGGCGACATCGTCGACGCCCGGCTCGCCGAGGAGCACCAAGCCAAAGAAACCCTGGCGGCACTGGAGGAGATGGGACCCGACGCCCCGGAGTTTCCCCGACTCCTTGCCGAACTACGGGCCAGCGTGCTCGAACACGCCAGCCACGAAGAAGCCTACGAATTCCGCTACCTGCGCCGCGACGTCCCCGCCGCCGAACTCCGGGCCCTGGTCAAGGTCGTCAAGGCAGCCGAAGCCATCGCCCCCACCCACCCGCACCCCGGCATCGAGTCCGCCACCGCCAACACCCTCGCCGGACCAGCGCTGTCCCTGTTCGACCGCACCAAAGACCTCGTGCACAACACAATCGGCAAGGGTTAGCGGAAAACCACAGCCCTACCGCGCGGGCGCCCGGGCCTTGTCCGTCTTATCGGGACGTGAGGAGCTCGTCGGGATCGAGGATGCCGGCGACGATGCGCTGGGCGGTCTCGCTCAACCGGAGCTGCTGGAGCGGGCGTAGCTCCGCAATGTCTGGAAGGCCTGGTCCATGTCCACAGTGCCGGCCTGGGCGAGCACACCCTCGGCCTGTTCGATGAGGACCCGGCTGTGCAACGCGGTTTCCAGCTGCTCGGTGAGCACCTCGCCACGGTGGACGGCCCGCTCCTGCAAGATCCCGATAGTGGCAGTGTCGGCGAGCCCGCGGGCGACGAGCAGGTCCCGATCGGGCAGCGCGCCGAAACATTTGCCGACAACCGATCGGAGCGATGGGGTAGCCGTCCACCCCAGGCCTTGGAGATTGCATGATCGGCAGACTCTTCCTGTCGCCGTGGTGGTACGGCTGCCAGCAACAGCCACAACCCCACCCAGGTAACGGGATCGGAGCGCCACTGGGGTGGCCCGCTTGATCTGACGGTTACAGATCAACCTCTGCGCCATAGTGCCGAGAGCGAACCCGGTGACGAACGGGATGGACCCAGCGGCGACTGAGGATCCCACGCTCGGCCAGAACCGCGTCGGCGGGCCGGTATCGGGCGTAGGCCGGCAGCGACTCGACGAGGATGCTCTTGGCCACCGTGGGAGGGATGGCGACCAGCACACCGTCGCCACGATCCTCCCGATCGCAGGAGGACCACGCGATCCCGGCACCGTCGAAGCACTCCGACAACATCCGGTACAGCGCACCCGTACCCAGTTCCGTTGGAGCGGGCGGGATCGCCGAAACGCTCGATGTCCACGACGAGGATCGTCCGGTGCACCGCCGGCTCACACCCGGCCAGGATCGCCGACCAGCAGCACGTCACCAACCATGGACCACCCCGGATGGCGGCGGCAACCACCGCCGCCCGGCGGACAATCGGCCCGCCTGCGATCACACCGTCGTCGTGACCGTTCTTGCTGCCGCGGCGGGTCACCACGCCGGAACCGGTCAGCGGCAACCGGTCCGCTTGCGGGCGACCACACTGTCCGGCGGTCAGATGTTTCGGCGAATCATCGGCGGGATGTCCGGAACCGGTTGGCGGCGCAGCTTCTCGGCCTCGGCGGCGGTGACCGAACCGATCTCGTGCAGGATCGCGATCGAGTGCAGCCAGTAGGAGCGGGCCTCGTCGGCGTGGCCGAGGGCGTGCTGGGTCGTGCCGAGACCCCACAGTATTTCGGCCTCCTGGTACCGGAAGCCGATGG
>NZ_DASUCC010000086.1:0-31592 GCF_035762905.1 Actinophytocola sp. | reverse complement strand
GTTGAGCACCTGCCGGGCCGCCGCGTTCAGTCCGAACGAGACGTTCGACACGCCCAGCGTGGTCTGCACCTCCGGATACCGCCGCTTGAGCTCCCGGATCGCCTCGATCGTCTCGATCGCGTCCCGCCGCACCTCCTCCTGCCCCGTGGTGATCGGGAAGGTGAGCGTGTCGACGATGATGTCGGCGACCCGCATGCCCCAGTCTCGGACCAGGTCGTCGATGATCCGGCCGGCGATCCGTACCTTGCCGTCCTTGGTGCGGGCCTGGCCCTCCTCGTCGATGCACATCACCACGACCGCGGCGCCGTGCTCGCGCACCAGCTCCATGGTGCGCTGGAATCGTGACTCCGGTCCGTCGCCGTCCTCGTAGTTCACCGAGTTGACCGCGCACCGCCCGCCCAGCCGTTCCAGCCCGGCCTGGATCACCTCCGGCTCGGTGGAGTCGAGCATGATCGGCAGGGTGGACGCGGTGGCGAACCGGGCGGCCAGCTCGGCCATGTCCACCGCCCCGTCCCGACCCACGTAGTCCACGCACAGGTCGAGCACATGCGCGCCGTCCCGGGTCTGCGCCCGGGCGATCTCCACGCAGTCCTCGTACCGGCCCTCCAGCATCGCCTCCCGGAACGCCTTGGAACCGTTGGCGTTGGTCCGCTCCCCGATCATCAGCACCGAGGCGTCCTGCTCGAAGGCAACCGCCTGGTACAGCGAGGAAACCCCGGGCTCGGTGCGCGGCCGGCGGGTCGCCGGAACCACGTCGCGCATCGCCTCGACGATGGCCCGCACGTGCTCATCGGACGAACCACAGCAGCCGCCGACCAGCCGGACGCCGAAGTCACGCACGAACATCGTCAGCGCCTCAGCCATCTCGTCCGGCCCCAGTGGGTACACCGCACCGTTCGGGCCCAGCTCCGGCAACCCGGCGTTGGGCATCACCGACAGCGGCACCCGGGCGTGCCGGGACAGGGTCCGCAGGTGTTCGCTCATCTCCGCCGGCCCGGTGGCGCAGTTCATGCCGATCAGGTCGATGCCCAGCGGCTCCAGCGCCGCCAGCGCCGCGCTCGGTTCGGTGCCCAGCAGCATGGTGCCGGTGGTCTCCACGGTCACCTGCATGATCACCGGAACCACCCGGCCCTCGTCGGCCATCGCCCGACGCGCGCCGGTGATCGCCGCCTTGGCCTGCAACAGGTCCTGGGAGGTCTCCACGATCACCGCGTCCACCCCGGCGACCAGCATCCCGCGCGCCGCGTCGGCGTAGGCGTCGCGCAGCGCCGGGAACGGCGCGTGGCCCAGCGTGGGCAGCTTCGTGCCGGGACCCATCGAGCCGAGCACGAACCGGGGCCGGTCCGGCTGGCTGAACTCGTCGGCCACCTCCCTGGCCAGCCGGGCGCCCGCCTCGGCCAGTTCGAAGATCCGCTCCGGGATGTCGTACTCCCCCAGGTTGGCCAGGTTCGCGCCGAACGTGTTGGTCTCCACCGCGTCCGAGCCGGCCTCGAAGTAGCCCCGGTGCACGGCCCGCACCACGTCCGGGCGGGTCACGTTCAGGATCTCGTTGCAGCCCTCCAACCCGGCGAAGTCGTCCAGCGTCAGCGGTACCGACTGCAACGCGGTACCCATGGCACCGTCGGCCACCACCACACCCTGGTCGAGAGCGGTGAGCAGCGCCGATAGAGGCTTGTCAGGCATGGTCCCAGCCTACGATCTCCGGCAAACCCCATCGGGTCGTAGGCTTACCCGGGTGACCGATCCGGAGATGCCGAACCCGGCCGAACCCGCGCCCGACCTTGTCGACCCCGTGATGGTGGCGGCCTTCGAGGGCTGGAACGACGCCGGCGACGCGGCGAGCACGGCCATCGAGCACCTCCAGCTGACCTGGGACGCCACGCCGCTGGTGGACATCGATCCGGACGACTACTACGACTTCCAGGTGACCAGGCCCACAGTCCGCATGGTGGACGGGGTCACCCGCCGGGTCGAATGGCCGACCACCCGGCTGCTGGTGTGCCGGCCGCCCGGCGCCAACCGGGACGTCGTGCTCATGCACGGCATCGAGCCCAACATGCGCTGGCGAAAGTTCTGCGGCGAGTTGCTCTACCACGTCGACCGGCTCGGGGTGACCACCGTGGTGACGCTGGGTGCACTGCTCGCCGACACACCGCACACCCGGCCGGTGCCGGTCACCGGGACCGCCTACGACGCGACGTCGGCGGCGCACTTCGGGCTGGAACGCTCCCGCTACGAGGGCCCGACCGGGATCGTGGGCGTGCTGCAGGACGCGTGCGTGCAGGCCGGTGTGCCGGCGATCTCGATCTGGGCGGCGGTGCCGCACTACGTGTCCCAGCCGCCCTCGCCGAAGGCGACGCTGGCGCTGCTGCACCGGGTCGAGGAGGTGCTCGACGTCGAGGTGCCGCTCGGCGGGCTGCCCGAGCAGGCCGAGGAGTGGCAGCGCACGGTCACCGAGATGGCCGACGAGGACGAGGACGTGCGCAACTACGTGCGGGCACTGGAGGAACGGGGCGACGCGGAGACCCCGCTGAACGAGACCAGCGGCGACGCCATCGCCGCCGACTTCGAGCGCTACCTGCGGCGCAGGCGCCCGGGTGGTCCGACGCTCGGCGGTCCGGGACCCGCCGGAGTTTGATCAGGCGCCGGGCGGCCATCGCCGGGCTCTACGCCGGCGGCTTCCTCGGCCCGTTCGGGGGCGGCGTCACCGTGGCCATGCTGCCCGAGTTGGGCGCCGACTTCGGGGTCTCGGCCGCCACCGCGGCCGGCTCGCTGACCGCCTACCTGGTGCCGTTCGCCGGGTTGATGCTGGTGTCCGGGACGCTGGGCGCGCGCTGGGGAGCGCGACGCAGCGTGCGGACCGCGTACCTGGTCTACGTGGCGTCCTCGGTGCTGTGCGCGGTGTCGACCTGGTTTCCGCTGTTCCTGGCCGGCCGGGTGGTGCAGGGCGCGGCGAACGCGTTCACCACCCCGCTGCTGCTGGCCGCGATCGCGGCCGCCGCCCCGGCACACCGGCTGGGCCGCACGCTCGGCCTGTTCTCCTCGCTGCAGGCCGCCGGGCAGACCAGCGCGCCGCTGCTCGGCGGGTTGGCCGCCGAGGTCACCTGGCGGCTGGCGTTCGTCGGCGTCGGCCTGGTGGCGCTGGCGCTGGCCGCCGCCGGACTACCGGCGCAGATGCCGGACCGATCGGCCGGTGAGCCGGCCCGGTTACGCGCCGCGTGGCGGCCGGCCGTGCTGCTGATGGGTGTGGTCGCGCTGGTCGGCTGGGCCTGCCTCGGCGGCGTTTCGTTCCTGGTGGCTTTTCAGCTCGAGGACGCCTTCGGGCTCGGCGCCGGCGCCCGGGGCCTGCTGCTGACCGGGTTCGGGGTGCTCGGGCTGCTCTCCGCGCGGCCGGTGGGGCGATTCATCGACCGGTTCGGCGGCCGGGTCTCGGTGCTGGCCGGGGCGCTGGCCGGCGCGGTTCCGGTGGCGCTGGTCGGGGTGCTGCCGTGGCTGCCGGCGGTCGCCGTGCTGTGGGCGCTGGCCGGGGTCGCGACGCAGTTCCTGCTGGT
The DNA here is from genome assembly GCF_035762905.1 of Actinophytocola sp. Lineage (GTDB taxonomy): Bacteria > Actinomycetota > Actinomycetes > Mycobacteriales > Pseudonocardiaceae > DASYTH01. The sequence continues at coordinate 28,041 of NZ_DASUCC010000086.1, read as the reverse complement.
CGGGGTGAACGCGCTGGTGCTGTCCGGCGACGGCGGGAACCGGTCCGGGGACATCTCGGTGGTCCAGGCCTTCCGGTTCTTCGGCCTGGCGCTGACCCCGGTGGCGCTCACCCCGGTCTACCACCTGTCCCCGGCGGCCGCGTTCCTCATCCCGGCCGGGCTGCTGGCGCTGGTGGTGCCGGTCGCGCTACAGCTCAATCCCGAGCAGCGCGTCCACCGCGGCGCGGAGTAACCCGGGGGCGTCGGCGTCCCGACCCCGACCGGTCCCGGCCTCACGCACCCAGGCGTCCACCGCCAGCAGGGCCTTCGGTGTGTCCAGATCATCGGACAGGTGGGTGCGCAGCCGGGCCACGGTGTCGGTGGCCGGCGGCCCGGCCGGCCGGGTCAGCGCCGAACGCCAGGCGGCCAGCTGGGCGGTCGCGGCCGCCAGCACGTCCGGCGTCCACTCCCGGTCGGTCCGGTAGTGCCCGGACAGCAGCGCCAGCCGCAGCGCCATCGGATCGACGCCGCCGCACTCGCCGTCCCCGCGCAGCTTGGACACGAACACCAGGTTCCCGCGCGACTTGGACATCTTCTCGCCGTGCAGGCCGATCATCCCGGCGTGCACGTAGTGCCGGGCGAACGGATGCTGACCGGTCAGCGCCTCGGCGTGCGCGGCGCTGAACTCGTGGTGCGGGAAGATCAGGTCGGACCCGCCGCCCTGCACGTCGAAGCCCATGCCCAGCCGGTTGAGCGCGATCACGCTGCACTCGACATGCCAGCCCGGCCGGCCCGGCCCCAGCTCACTGTCCCAGCTCGGCTCGCCCGGGCGGGCCATCCGCCAGAGCAGCGGATCCAGTGGGTGCCGCTTGCCCGGCCGGTCCGGATCCCCGCCACGTTCGGCGAACAGCGTGCGCATGGTCGGTTCGTCGTAGTTGGACTCCGACCCGAACCATTGGGTGGCCGCGTGGTCGTAGTACACGTCCGGATACGTGTCGTCGGCGGCTCGGTAGGCGACCCCGGACGCGATCAGCTTGGCGATCACCTCGGTGATCTCCGGGACGGCCTCGACCGCGCCGATGTAGTCGCGCGGCGGCAGGATCCGCAGGGCCTCCATGTCCTCCCGGAACAGCGCCGTCTCGCGCATGGCGAGCACCACCCAGTCGGACTGGTCCCGCGCGGCCCGCTCCAGCAGCGGATCGTCCACGTCGGTGACATTCTGCACGTAGTGCACCTCGTGGCCGTTGTCCAGCCACAACCGGTGCACCAGGTCGAAGGCGAGATAGGTGGCGGCGTGCCCGAGGTGCGTCGCGTCGTACGGGGTGATCCCGCAGACGTACATCGTGGCCGTCCGTCCCGGTGCGGTCGGGCGGATCTCCTGGGAAGCCGTGTCGTAGAGCCGCAGTGGTCGCGGCGTCCCGGGGACGGCTGGAACCGGAACGGGTTGCCAGGTCTGCATACGTCGACAGTAAACGTCGGGAAAACCGTGTGGCCCCCCTCACAGCACTCCAGGAGTCGCCGATGGACGAATCGGAGTTGCGAGGGCCTGGGACGCCTGGGAAGAGGGTGGAGTAGATGACCGAACCGGCAGCCGGCACGACCACCGGCCGATACCTGGTACTGCTCGAGGACGACGCCGTGGCCGCGGGGGCCAGGGAGTTGGTCAGCCGGGCCGGGATCCGGACCTGGAGCACGGCCGACGTGGGCGTGGCACCGGTCGCGCCGCCGTCCGACCTGGACGGCGTGATCCTGCACGAGCTGGGCGTCGCGGTGGTGTCCGCGGACAGCAACCAGGTCCGGGAACTGGCCAGGGCGGCCGGTGAGCCCGGCCCGATCGCGCTGATCGAACCGGAGCGCGTCGTGCACGCGATCGAGCCGACCGCGCAGGCCGTCGCCGAGTCGACCCAGGTCGACGAGACCACCTACACCTGGGGCCTGCAGGTGATCGGCGCGACCCGCAGCGGCGCCAGCGGCAAGGGCGTCCGGGTCGCCGTGCTGGACACCGGCCTGGACCTGGCGCACCCGGACCTGATCGGGCGGATCGTCACGTCCAGCTCGTTCATCGAGGGCCAGGAGGCGCAGGACGGCCACGGGCACGGCACGCACTGCGTCGGCACCGCGTGCGGGCCGCGTCAGGTGGCCGGCGGGCCCGGCTACGGCGTGGCGTACGAGGCGGAGATCTACGCCGGCAAGGTGCTGTCCAACCAGGGTTCCGGCTCGGACGGCGGGATCCTGGCCGGGATCGCCTGGGCGATCGCCAACGGCTGCTCGGTGATCTCGATGTCGCTGGGCGCCCCGGCCCAGGTGGGCCAGCCGTACTCGCGCACGTTCGAGCGCGCCGCGGAGCGGGCCATCGAGCGCGGCACGCTGATCATCGCCGCGGCCGGCAACGAGAGCAGCCGGTCGGCCGGTCGGACCGCACCGGTCGGTCACCCGGCCAACTGCCCGTCGATCCTCGCGGTGGGCGCGCTGGACGTGAAGCTCGCGATCGCCGACTTCTCCTGCGGCACGGAGGACGTGGCCGGCGCGGTGGACCTGGCCGGGCCGGGCGTGGACGTGTACTCGAGCTGGCCGGTTCCGTTGGGGCACCGGCGAATCAGCGGAACCAGCATGGCCACCCCGCACGTGGCCGGGGTCGCCGCGCTGGTCGCGCAGGCCACCGGCGCCCGCGGATACGAGCTGTGGGCCCGGCTCGCGCAGACCGCGAAGCGGCTGCGACTGCCCAGCACGGATGTAGGGTCGGGTCTGGTACAGGCACCCTGATCCGAGGAGCCGCCGGTGGACCAGGAACCGGTCGGCGTCGTCGTCTCGGTCGCCGACGACCATCTGGACGGGCTGGACGAGGTGGTCGCCGGGCTGCGCGACGCCGGCATGCGGGTGGACGGCGTGCTGGAGCCGCTCGGTGTGGTCACCGGCACGGTCGAGGAGGCCGCGCTGCCGAACCTGGGGTCGGTGCCCGGTGTGGCCGAGGTCGAACGCCAGCGCGGTCCCGGTGTGCCGCCGCCCGACTCGGAGGTGCAGTAGCCGATGCAGGTCGCGATCCCGCTGTACGACCGGATCACCGCGCTCGACGCGGTCGGCCCCTACCAGGTGCTCGGCATGCTGCCGGGGATCCGGATCGTGCACGTCGGCGCGCGCACCGGCACGGTGCGCACCGAGCTCGGCAGCCTCGGGCTGGTCGTGGACGCCACCTTCGACGAGGTCGGCGCCCCGGACATCGTGCTGGTGCCGGGCGGCCCTGGTGCGCGCGAGCATCTGTCCGGCGGGCCGCTGATGGACTGGCTGCGCGCGGTGGATCCCGGCACCACGTGGACCACGTCGGTGTGCACCGGGTCGCTGGTGCTGGCCGCGGCCGGGCTGCTCACCGGCCGCCGGGCCACCACGCACTGGTCCAGCCGGAACCTGCTGACCGAGCTTGGCGCGACGGCGGTGACCGAGCGGGTGGTGTTCGACGGCAAGTACGTGACCGCGGCCGGCGTGTCCTCGGGCATCGACATGGCCCTGTCCCTTGCCGGCCGGATCGCGGGGGAGCCCGCGGCGCGGGCGGTGCAGCTCGGCATCGAGTACGACCCGCAGCCGCCGTTCGACAGCGGCGCGCTGGAGAAGGCGTCCGACGAGGTGGTCCAGACGCTGCGCGACCTGGTCGCCGCCCGGCGCGATGCGGTCCGGTCATGACCCCGCGGGTGGAGGTCAGCGCCAAGCGGGTGCGGGTGTACCTGGCCGGGCGGCTGGTGGCCGAGTCGACCCGGCCTTCGCTGGTCTGGGAGGTGCCCTACTACCCCGCCTACTATCTGCCCGCCGCGGACCTGGCGGCCAAGCTGGAGGCCACCGGGGAGAGCACGCACTCGCCCAGCCGCGGCGCCGGCACGATCTACGACGTGGTGGTCGACGGGCACGTGGCCAAGGGGGCGGCGGTGCGCTACCGCGACTCGCCGATCCTCGAGCTGCGCGACCTGGTGCGGCTGGACTGGTCGGCGATGGACGAGTGGCTCGAGGAGGACGAGCCGGTCTACGTGCACCCGCGCGACCCGTACAAGCGGGTGGACGTCCTGGCCAGCAGCCGGCACGTCGTGGTCGAGGTCGACGGGGTGCGGGTGGCCGACTCGCGCGCGCCGCGGATCCTGTTCGAGACCAGCCTTCCGCCGCGGTACTACCTGCCGCTGACCGACGTGCGGCTGGACCTGCTGCGCCCGTCGCACACCACGACCATGTGCCCGTACAAGGGAACCGCGAGCTACTGGAACATCGCGATCGGCGACGTGGAGCACCGGGACCTGGTGTGGTGCTACCGGTACCCGGTGCCGGAAAGCCAGAAGATCGCCGGGCTGGCCTGCTTCTACAACGAGAAGGTGGACATCTTCGTGGACGGCGAGCTGCAGGAGCGGCCGAAGACGCCGTTCAGCTGAGCTCGTCGATGGCCCGCCAGATCCGCTTCTCCGACACCGGTTGCGGCGTGCCCAGGGTCTGGGCGAAGTAGCTCACCCGCAGCTCCTCGATCATCCACCGGATCGCGGCGGCGCCTGGCCGCCCGGCGATCTCCCGGTAGGCCCGCGCCACCTCGTGCACCGACGCCATCCAGTCCGCGTCCCGGGCCGGGCGCTCCGGGAGCTTGTCCAGTCTCCGTGCGATGCCGCGCAGGTAGCGCACCAGGTCCGGCAGCCGGTCGTACCCGGTGGCGGTGATGAACCCGCGGTAGATCAGGGCCGCTCGCTGGGCGCGCATGTCGTCGAGCGCCGGACCGAAGGCGGCGCCGGTCATGGCGGCCAGCCGGGTTTCCACGTCGTGCGCGGCGACCAGCACCTGGCGCACAGTGGTGATCACCTCGTAGGCGGTGCGGTCCAGCCCGGCGCGCACCGTCTCGCGCAGCCGGGCGAACCCGGCGCGGTCCCACGCCGGGCCGCCGGCCCGGGCGATCAGCGTGTCCGCGGCGCAGTTCACGCAGTCGTCGAGCAGGTCGGCGACTCCGGTGTGCGGGTTGCGGGACAGGTCCAGTCTGGCGTCGTTGGGCAGCCGGCGGATCAGCTGCTTGACCGGCGACGGGACGGTGAGCAGGGCCAGCCTCCTGGTGCCGCGCCACATCTGGGCCCGCTGTTCCGGCTGGGTGTCGAACATCCGCACCGCGACCGACTCGCCCTCGTCCACCAGCGCCGGGTAGGCGGTCACCACCAGCCCGCCGCGGGATCGCTCGATCGTGCGCGGCAGCTCGTCGATCTCCCAGTCGTGCAGGCCGGTCCGCTCGACGCCGTGCGCCACTGTGGACAGTGCGGCCCGGACCTCGGCCTTGAGCTGCCGCTTGAGCGCGCCGAGATCCTTGCCCTCGGCCAGGGTCCGGTCGGACTCGTCGACCACCCGGAAGGTGGCCTTGAGGTGCGCGGGGACCGCGTCGAGCTGCCAGGCGTCGCGTGGCACGATCACCCCGGTGAGGTCGCGCAGACCGGCGGCGATCGTGTCCAGCGGCGGCGCCGTGGCCGGGTCGATCCGGTCCAGCACCGCCTTGGCGAAGTCCGGCACCGGAACGAAGTTGCGGCGCAACGGTTTCGGCAGCGACCGGATCAGCGCGGTGACCAGCTCGGTACGCAGTCCGGGCACCTGCCAGGGCAGCCCGTCCCCGCCGACCTGGTTGAGCACCTCGAGCGGCACCGTGACGGTCACCCCGTCGTCGCGCTCGCCGGGCTCGAACCGGTAGCGGAGCGGCAGCCGCAATCCGTTCTGTTGCACCGAGTCCGGGAAGTCCTGCGAGCGGAACTCGCGGGCCTCGCTGTTGATCAGCAGCTCCCGGTCGAAGGTCAGCAGGTCCGGATCGGCGCGCCGGGCCTGCTTCCACCAGGTGTCGAAGTGCCGGGCGGACACCACCTCCGGGCCGATCCGGTGGTCGTAGAACTCGAACAGGGTGTCCTCGTCGACCAGGATGTCCCGGCGGCGCGCCCGGTGCTCGAGCTCCTCGACCTCGCCGACCAGCTCGCGGTTGCGGTGGAAGAACTGGTGCCTCGTCTGCCAGTCGCCCTCGACCAGCGCGTGCCGGATGAACAGCTCGCGGGCGGTGACCGGGTCGACCGAGCCGTAGTTCACCGTGCGGTCCACCACCAGCGGCAGCCCGTAGAGCGTGACCTTCTCGGTGGCCAGCACCGCGCCGCGCTGGGCCGACCAGCGCGGCTCGGAGTAGCTGCGCTTGACCAGGTGACCGGCCAGCGGCTCGACCCATTCCGGCTCGATCCGGGCGGCCACCCGGCCCCACAGCCGGGAGGTCTCCACCAGCTCGGCGGCCATCACCCAGCGCGGGGTGCGCTTGAACAGCGCCGATCCGGGGAACACCGCGAACCGGGAGTTGCGCGCGCCGATGTAGTCCCGGTTGACCGGGTCCTTCATGCCGATGTGCGAGAGCAGGCCGGAGAGCAGTGCGATGTGCACGTTTTTCGGATCGGCCGGGGTTCTGCTGAGCGTGCCGCCGAGGCTCTTGGCGACCTGGCGGAGCTGGCCGTAGAGGTCCTGCCATTCGCGCACCCGCAGGTAGTTCAGGAACTCCGCCTTGCACAGCTTGCGGAACCGGTTTGAGGACAGCTCCTTCTGTTGTTCGATCAGGTGGTTCCACAGGTTGAGGAAGCCGAGGAAGTCGGAGTCCTTGTCGACGAACCGGACGTGCATGGCGTCGGCGGCCGCTCGCGCCTCCGCCGGGCGCTCCCGTGGGTCCTGAATGGACAGTGCGGCGGCGATCACCAGAACCTCGTGCAGGCAGCCGTTCTCGCCGGCCTCCAGCACCATCCGGCCGAGCCGGGGGTCGATCGGCAGCTGGGCGAGCCGGCGGCCGATCGGGGTGAGCGCCTCGGACCGGTCCAGCGCGCCCAGCTCACGCAGCAGCGCGACGCCGTCCGAGACGTGCCGGCGGTCCGGGGGGTCGATGAACGGAAACGCCGCGATGTCACCGAGATCGGCGGCGATCATCTGCAGGATGACGCTCGCCAGGTTGGTCCGGAGGATCTCCGGGTCGGTGAACTCGGGGCGGGCGGCGAGGTCGTCCGCGGTGTAGAGCCGGATGCAGATGCCGTCCGAGGTGCGGCCGCACCGGCCGGCGCGCTGGTTCGCGCTGGCTCGGGATACGGATTCGATCGGCAGCCGCTGCACCTTGAGCCGGTTGCTGTACCGGGAGATCCGGGCGGTGCCGGGGTCGATCACGTACTTGATGCCGGGCACCGTGAGCGAGGTCTCGGCGACGTTGGTGGCCAGCACGATGCGCCGGCCGCGGTGCGGTTGGAACACCCGATGCTGCTCGGCGGAGGACAGCCTGGCGTAGAGCGGAAGTATCTCGGTATTGGGCAGCTTGCGGTTGGTCAGCGCGTCGGCGGTGTCCCGGATCTCCCGCTCACCGGACAGGAACACGAGGATGTCGCCCATCGGCTCGGCGGTCAGCTCGTCCACCGCGTCCAGGATGGCCTGGGTCTGGTCCCGGTCCGGGTCGCCGTTCGGGTCGTCCGGGTCCACGACCGGGCGGTAGCGGACCTCCACCGGGTAGGTCCGGCCGGACACCTCGATGATCGGCGCGTCGCCGAAGTGCCGGGAGAACCGCTCCGGGTCGATCGTGGCCGAGGTGATGATCACCTTCAGATCCGGCCGCTTCGGCAGCAGCTGCCTGACGTAACCGAGGATGAAGTCGATGTTCAGGCTGCGCTCGTGCGCCTCGTCGATGATCAGCGTGTCGTACTGGCGCAGCAGCCGGTCGGACTGGATCTCGGCCAGCAGGATCCCATCGGTCATCAACTTGACCAGCGTGTCCTCGCTGCCCACGTCGGTGAACCGGACCTTCCAGCCCACCGCCCCGCCCAGCGGGATGCCCAGTTCCTCGGCGATCCGCTCGGCCACCGTCCGCGCCGCGATCCGCCGCGGCTGCGTGTGCCCGATCGTGCCCAGAATCCCCCGCCCCAGCTCCAGACACATCTTCGGTAGCTGCGTGGTCTTCCCGGACCCGGTCTCCCCCGCCACGATCACCACCTGATGCCCCCGGATGGCCTCCAGAATGTCGTCCCGCCGCGCCGTGATCGGCAACTCCCCCGGATAGCTGACCTCCGGCGCCGCCGCCCGCCGCCGCTCCACCCGCCGCGCGGCCGCCTCGACCTCGCCCCGAATCTCCTCCGCCACCGCCCGCCGCTGCTGTTCCCCCCTGATCTTGCGCACGCCATCCAGCCGACGCTGCAGGCGACGCTGGTCGCGCAACATCAGCTCGGGAAGCCGCCCGCGAACCTCGGCGAGCGAAATCTGGCCATCCATACCCCAACCAGGCTAATCCCCGCCCGCTCCCACTTGCCGCAGACCGGCCCCGCCACCCGGGTGAACCCCGCCAACTCCCGGCAAGTTGCCGTTTCGAGCAGCCGAGTTACCAACCCGGGCCACCGAATTGCCGTTTCCGCACCGATCCCCGGGGGTGGGGCCGCGCGCAGCGCGGTCCCACCCCCGGGCGGTCACCACGGAACGCCGGGCCCGGCTCTGTCAGGTTGACCGACCCGGCGTTCCGAACGCTGTCGGGGACGGCACCCGGGCCATCCGCGTGTGCTGGAGCCTTGCGGCTGGTGGCTAGTCGAGGGTGGCGGCGGCGACGGTGAGGATGGTGCGGACCTGGTTGATGATGTCGGTGCGGTTCTGGATGAAGGTGGGGTCGGTGATCTCGGTGGTGTTGCCCTCGGCGAAGCGGAGGACGGGGGTGTGCAGGTGGCCGCCGGGGGTGGTGGTGTGCAGGGCGTCGCGGAGCAGGGTGGTGCGGTAGGAGATCTCGTTGGACAGGAAGTTGCCGCCGCCGCCCTGGCGGGCGACCGAGCCGGGGGTTGGGCCGGTCGGGCTGGTGACGGGGGCGGTGGCGCCGGCGGGGATCTCGACCACCGCTGTGTTGTCGAAAACGGGGAAGCGGCCGGTGGGGGCGGCGACGATGGTGGCGAACGGCAGGGTGGTTGGGACGAACTCGGGGGCCGGGAGCACCGTGGGGACGGCGGGCGGGATGGGGATGACGCCGGTGCGGGAGACGTTGAGGTTGTCCGGGAATCCGCCGCGCCAGCGGCCGTTGTAGCGCTCGACGTCGAAGCGTTCGGGGCGGCCCTGGCTGACCGTGGTGAACATGTCGACCTGACGGCGGCCGGGCTCGAGGAACGGCTGGAAGGTCTGCTCGACGACACCGGCGGCGAACGGGTCCCAGTTGACCGGGAACATGGCGGTTTCGATGCGAGCGGGGCCGGCGGAGGTCGAAAGCACGGTGCCGTCCAGGGCCAGGGCGGCGGCTCCGGACGGGTTGCTCCGCCGGATGTCCAGGTCGAGTTGGAACGGGTCGAAGCCGCTCACCAGGATCCGGTTGATGCCGCGGCCGGCCGGGAACTGGACCGTGTCCTGGCCCCGGGACGTGCGTTCGAGGGTTTCCAGCAGCCGGTCCCGGTCGGCGGCGGGCAATCCGAAGGCCGGCGTCCACTGCCGGAGCGCGCGGCTGAGGGTGAGCCGGGCCCAGTAGAGCGGCCGGTCGTCGGTGCGGTCCAGGCCGATGGCGGGCAGCCGGCCCTGGGCGCGTTCCACGGCGGCGGTCCACAGCACCTTGCCCTGCACGGCCACCGCCGTCCCGGCCAGGTGCCGGTTCGGCACGGCGCACAGCGCGGCGCCGAAGACCTGCGCGAACCGGTCGAACCCGGTGAGCCGCAGGATCTCCTGCGGCACCGGAAGGGCGAGCCGCTGCTCCTCCACGGTCAGCGGCGCGGCGGGGTCGAAGCAGTCCGGGGTGGTGGCGGTGGCGACGGCGGGCGCGGCGACCAGGCAGGTCAGCGCTGTCGGCACCGCGATCAGCAGGGCACGAATCGAGCGCATCGACGGCTCCTTCGGGTTCGGGGTCGAACCATCCTGGCCCGCCGCCCCCGATTTCTGTAAGACCCGGCCGCCACTTGGGCTCTTAACGGACGCAACCGAATGTGAACCGGATCCGAATGGTTTACGTGTGCCTGGCGGAGGTGGGAGAGAGATGACCAGGAACGAGCTGAACGCATTGCGACACGTCGCGGCCGGAATGGTGCTGTTCCACAATGGACTGTGCGCCGCCGGATACCGGTGGTCGGCCCCGGACGGGTCGAGCGCCGGCCAGGTGCCGCAGTGGGAGTGCGAGGTGCTGGACCTGCTCGAGCGGCGCCGGCTGGTGACGATCCGGCCGGCCGTCGGGGCGCGGGACGTGCCGGTGCAGGTCACCGCCGCCGGGCGCGCCGCGCTGTCCACTGTGGATGATCCGCCACTGGTCGCGGCGTAGCAACGATTCAGAGCACGTCGCGACCGAGGTCGGGGAACACCTTCCCGATCTTGGTCAGCAGGTAGTCACCGTAGCTGCCGCGGAACTCGTGCACGCTGGCCCTGTCCCAGCGCTGCTCCCGGTCGTCGAGCTCGGCCCGCCCGACCGGGGTGACGTCCGCGTCGAAGTTGGGGTCGAAGAAGAACGGCCAGGACAGCCGGTCCCCCACGGTGGACGGCCGCACCCGGTGCGGCGTCGACCGGTACCGGCCGCCGGTGAGCCGGTCGAGCATGTCACCGATGTTGCACACGAACGAGCCGGGAATGGGCGCGGCGTCGATCCAGCCGGACGCCGACCGCACCTGCAGCCCGCCGAGCGAGTCCTGTTTGAGGATGGTGAGCAGGCCGTAGTCGGTGTGCTCGCCGACCCCCCAGGAATCGTCCGGCGCGGCCGGGGTCAGCGGATAGTTGAAGATCCGGAACAGGATCAGCGGGTCGCCGGTGTACCGGTCGGCGAAATAACTTTCCGGCAGGCCGAGGCTCAACGCGATACCGGCCATCAGACGGTGGCCCAGCCGGGTCAGCTCGGCCAGGTACTCGAGCACCGTGCCGCGCAGCTCCGCCGGATGCGCCGGGAACAGGTTGGCACCGTGCAGCGGGGTTCCGGCCCGCACCTTCGGATGGTCGGGCGGCAACTCGGCGCCGAAGTAGAGGCCCTCCTTGAGGTCCGGCCGGCCGGAGGTCAGCTCGTCACCGAGCGGGAAGTACCCGCGCCAGGCCCGGCCACCCCGGGACATCCGGATCTCCAGCTTGCGCGCCGGCTCCTGGTCGAAGAACGCCCGGCTCTGCTCCTCGAGGCGCCGCTGCAACCCGTCGTCCACGCCGTGCCCGACGACGTAGAAGAAGCCGTTCTCCCGGCAGGCGCGACCCAGTTCGGCGGCCACCGCATGCCGCCCCCTCGACCCGTTGACCAGCGGCGTTACGTCGATTACCGAGATTGAGGACACAGGTCCATCCTTCCGCACGGCGGTAGCCTGAAGGGCGCACCGTCTTGTTCTGCTGGGGGGAGTCCCGCGATGTCGCATCCCGAGCACGCGCCGGACCCGTGGTCGCGCGAGGGCCAGGGCCTCACATACCTGCCCTCGTCCGCCCCACCGCAACTCCCGCCTCCGGTCCCGCCGACACCACGGCCGGGCCGGCGGCACGGCTGGGTCTGGATCGCGGTCGGCGTGGTGGGCGCGGTGCTCCTCGGCCTGACCATCTGGGGCGCGGTCGAGGAGGGCGGCCGCCCGGGCGCCACCACCGGCGCCGGTGCCCGGGCCGAGGACGACCCGGTCCGGGAGGTCACGGCGAACGACAACAAGTCCCGGATCACCGTGCCGGCACGCTGGACGGACGCGCCGGCCAGCCTGCGCAACGAGCTGGCCACCCTCCAGGTCAACGATCTACGGACCTCGCAGAGCGTGCTGGTCATCACGTTCAGCAAGGCGGACGTGGACGGCTTCGACGCCTTCGCCGACGCCTGCATCGAGGAGGCCACCACGGTGCTGGTGGACGCCGAGGCCGACGACCCGGTCGACCTCACGATCGGCGGCCTGCCGGCGGTTCGGCAGAAGGTCGTCGGCAAGGCGTCCGGGATCCGGTTCGCCTACTGGTTCACCTGCATCGAGGGGGACACCAGCTACCACGAGGTGGTCGGTTGGACCCTGGCCAGCCGCGCGGACGAGGGCGAGCCGGTCATCCTCGAGGTGATCGACAGCTTCCGGGAGGTCTGACCGCTACCTGGCCCTGGTGTGCTCGGCACCCCGGCGCAGCACCAGCCGCCAGATGTTCTGGTGGTTCTCGTGGTGGTAGTGCACCTCGTCGACGGCGGCGCAGGCCAAGGCCAGGCCACGGCCGGATTCGGCCAGCTCGTCGGGCATGGTCGCACTGCGCGGATCGAACCGCAGCGGCGGCCCGGAGTCCTCGAACAATGCCTCGATCTCGCCACCCCGGTCGGCGAGGGTGATGCTGAAGTCGTCCGTGGCGACGTACTTGGAGATGTTGTTCGCGATCTCGACGGTCGCCGTCTCGAACCTGATGCGTTCGTGCAGCTCGATGTCCGGGCACTGGACCCAGAACGTCTCGAACATGCCGTACACCTGCTCAAGCGACTCGGGTGCGGCCGGCAGCGTCAGCCTGACATCGGCCGGCGTGCTCACTGCAGTGCCTCGGCCACGGTCGGGTAGGGCCGGAGCACCCGGTCCAGGTTGGCCAGTTGGATGATCGTGGCCACCTGCGGCCCCATACAGGCGATCCGGAGGTCGCCACCGGCCTGCCGGGTCGTCTTGAGCCCGGCGATCAGGGCACCGAGTCCGGACGAGTCCATGAACTCCGTTGCGCTCAGGTCGACCACCACCCGGATCCGGTGGTCCTCGACCGCCTTGACCACCATGGAACGCAGTTGCGGGGCGGAGACCATGGTGAGCCGTCCCTGCGGGCGGATGACCGCCGCATCGTCGCCGAATCCGGTGTCCATCTCGATCACGCTGTGCGCTCCTCGGTCGGGGGCCCCTGGTAGCGGGCCGCTTCGATGATCACGCTGAGCACGACGAGGTCGTAGACCACCCAGGCGAGGTTGATCCAGATCGCGCCGGGCTCGGCGGTCCAGCCGAAAGCCAGCCGCACCAACCCGACGATCGCGGCGCCGGCCAGCGCCACGATCGCGGTCAGCTGCGGCCAGATGAGCCGCCACGGAAACTCGCGGCGCTCCTCGCGGACCTTCGGGGTCACCACGAAACCGAGCTTGCGGCCGAAGAAGACGTTGCCGGTGGCGGTGACACACGCCCGGATCCACAACGGGAACAGCGCCAGGCTGTACTGCTGGCCGCGCCAGGTCTTGATCCCGTAGCCGACCGCAAGAAACATCGCCTGCGTGCACAACAGGTACGGGATCAGCCGGGCCATGAAGCCGCCGCTGAAGCTCTGCACCGGGCGGACGGTGAAGAGCAGATAGAGCACCGGGCAGGCGATGTAGACGATGGCGGCGAAGCCGCACAGGTAGCTCCACATCGTGGCGAAGTACATGATCCGCTGCCCCGGGCTCAACCCAGGCTTGGTGAGCGGGTTCTCCTTGAGCAGCACCTGCATCGTGCCCTGCGCCCAGCGCAGCCGCTGGCCCAGCATGGTGGCCAGGCTCTCCGGCGCCAGGCCGTGCGCGAGGATCTCGTGGTGGTAGACGCTGCGCCAGCCGAGCGCGTGCAACCGCATGGCCGTGGTCATGTCCTCGGTCACCGAGATCGTCGCGACCGGCATGATGGGCTGGGCCTCGCTGTCCAGGTCCACGTCGACCGCCTTGATCAGCGCCCGGACCTCCTCCAGCGCGCCCAGCGGGCTCCACTCCCGGTCCGCGAGCCGGTCCAGCGCCGCCTCGTCCACCACCATGGCGCCGATGTCCCGGTCCGCCTCGATCGGCAGCGCCTCGATCTCGGCCAGGTCGGCCTTGAGCTCCTCGAGGTCCGCGGACACCATCCCGCGGCTGGCGGCGTCGATCCGCTCCTGGAAATCGAGGGTGATCACGGCGACCGGCTCCCCGGCCCGCAGCTCGGTGCGGGCCAGCCGGACCGCGGCGTCGATCTGGTCCAACGCATCGACCGCGCCGGGTCCGTACTCCCGGGCCTGGGTGCGGGCCTTGGCCACCACCGATCCGGCGGCGCGCAGCGCGTCGCGGACCGCGGTCTGCACCGCCCGCACGTAGCCGACCACGCCGAGCTGCATCAGCGCGTCGCGGCGCAGCACCGCATTGGACCCGCAGAAGAACGCCGCGTTCCAGCCGTCCTTGCCCTGCTGGATCGGGCCGTAGAACAGCGGTGACTGGCAGCCGAGCGGGTCATGGTCCTCGACGTTGACGAAGTACTGCGGCGTCTGCACGATGGCGACCCTTGGCTCGGTGAAGTAGCCGAGCGTGCGGTCCAGGATGGCCGGCAGGGGCACCTGGTCGGCGTCGAGGATCAGCAGGAACTCTCCCTCGGTGACGAACAGCGCGTTGTTCAGGTTCCCCGCCTTCGCGTGCCGCGGCCGGTCGGCCCAGTCCGTGCTGCGGGTGAGGTAGCCGATCCCCTCGCCCTCCGCCGCCGCGCGCATCTCCGACCGGTCCCCGTCGTCGAGCACCCAGGTCTGGTGCGGGAACCGGATCCGGTGCGCGGCCCGTGCCGTGTCCATCACCAGGTCCACCGGCTCGTTGTAGGTGGTGATGAACACGTCCACGGTCGCGTCCGGCGCCGGGGGCGGCGGCTCCCCGCGGTCGCGCAGGCGCCACATGGTTGCGCCGAAGAAGAACGTGTCGATCAGGCTGTAGGTCTCGGCGAGGATCAGCGGCACCGCGATCCAGGCGGCCGACCAGTTGATCGAGTCCAACCACCGCCAGACCAGGTAGTTGATCCCGAACACCGCCGCAAGTACGGCCGTCACCCTGATCAGGCCCAGCCGCACCCGCCACCGGCGCGACGGAGGCTGTTCGGTCACGAAGGAACCCGCCGGATCACGTACACGGTGACGTCGTCGGCGAGGACGGTGTCCCTGGCCCGCTCCGCGAAGTGGTCGACGATCGCCTGGGCGCCCCGGTCCGCGCAGGCGTATGCCTCCCTGGCGATTACCTCGAGCGAGGCGACCGTGCCGTCATAGAGGTCGAGCAGGCCGTCGCTGAACATGAGCGCGATCTCGCCCGGCCCGATCTGCACCGCCACCTCGGGCCGCGTCTCGCCGGGCAACACGCCCAGCGGGAGGCTTCCCATGCCGGTCGGCCGCTCGCGCACCGTGCCGTCCGGGTACATCGACATCATCAGGCCGTGTCCGGCGTCGACGTAGCGCACCCGGTGCGTCTCGGGATCCAGCTCGCCGTGACAGACAGTGATCATGGTTGCGGTGCTCTCCAGCTCCTCGCGCAGGGCGAGGTCGGCGAACTCGACCGCCTGTGCCGGCGGGTACTGGCGCCCGGCGGCCCGCAGGATGTTGCACGCCACGGACATCACCATCGCCGCGCCGATCCCCTTTCCCATCACGTCGCCGAGGGTCATCGCCAGGCCCCGGTCGGTGTGGTACCAGTCGAAGAAGTCCCCGCCCACCCCGCGGCACGGCACGCAGGTCGCGGCGATCTCGTACCCGGGCACGTGCGGCGGGTTCTCCGGCATCAGCTTGCGCTGCACCTCCGCGGCCTGATCGAGCTCCGCGGAGTGCCGCAGCTCCCGCTCCACCCACCATTTCAGCTCCGCAAGCAGCTTCTCGTCCCGCTCGGAGAAGGTCCGGGACCGGTGGTCCACCACGAACAGCGTGCCCACATGGGTTCCGCCCGGTGAGATGACCGGCTGCCCGGCGTAGAACCGGATCGCCCGTTGCCTCGCGAGCACCCCGTACCCGGCGCTCGGCGGCACGGCCTCGACCACGTGCGTACCCGAGTGGGCCATCGCCGTCCGGGCCAGTTCCCTGGCCTCCGTGGAGTCCGTCGAGGGCAGACCGATCGCCGACTTCAGGAACGGGTGGCCGGCGTCCTGCATGGCGATCCCGGCTCCGGCGGCGTCGAACACCTGGCGGGTCAGCAGCGCGAGCCGGTCGAACCGCTCCTCCGGCCCGGTGTGCAGAACACCCAGGTTCTCCAGCTCCTGCGCCTGGATCGCCTCGGCACCGCTGGGCCGCAGCTGCCGGGGAAACGACACGCTCGTCATCACTTCGCCTCCGGTCAGCCCGATGCACTTCGCCGGTACGCGCACACGGTGACGTCGTCGGACCGGGCATGTTCCAGGGCGCGCTGGACGAAGTGGTCGACGATGGCCTGCGGGCCGCGGTCGGCGACCGCGCGGGCGGCCTGGGCGATCGCGTCGACCGGGTCCGCGGTGGAGTCGTAGAGGTCGAGCAGGCCGTCACTGAAGATGAACGCGGTGTCCCCTGGCATCAGCCGCATCGCGATCTCCGCGCGCTTCTCGTCGGGCAGGACGCCGAGCGGAAGACTCTTCAGCTCGGGCGGGGGCCTGCGCACGGTTCCGTCCGCGAGCAGTGAGCACATCAGCCCGTGCCCGGCATCGACGTAGCGGACCACGCCGGTCTCGGGGGTCAGCTCGCCCTGACAGACAGTGATCATGGTTGCGGTGCTCTCCAGCTCCTCGCGCAGGGCGAGGTCGGCGAACTCGACCGCCTGTGCCGGCGGGTACTGGCGCCCGGCGGCGCGCAGGACGCTGCACGCCGCGGACATCACGATCGCCGCGCCGATTCCCTTTCCCATCACGTCACCGAGGGTCATCACCACACCCCGATCGGTGTGATACCAGTCGAAGAAGTCCCCGCCCACCCCGCGGCACGGCACGCACGCCGCCGCGAACTCGTACCCGGGCACGTGCGGCGGGTGCTCCGGCATCAGCTTGCGCTGCACCTCCGCGGCCTGATCGAGCTCCGCGGTGTGCCAGAGCTCTCGCTCCACCAGCCACAGCAGGTCCGCAAGCAGCTTCTCGTCCCGCTCCGAGAAGGTCCGGGACCGGTGGTCCACCAGGAACAGGGTGCCCACCCGGGTCCCCCCCGCCGACAGCACCGGCAGGCCCGCGTAGAAGCGAATCGGCCGCGACTTCTCGAGCATCCCGAACCCGGCGTCCGGCGACACGCCGTCGATCACCTTCAGGTCCGAATGGGACACCGCGAACCTGGCCAGCGTCTCGGCTTCGGCGGAGTCCAGCGCGGCAAGGCCGGTCGCCGCCTTCAGGAACGAGTGGTCCCCGTCCTGCATGGCGATCCCGGCTCCGGCGACCTCGAACGCCTGGCGGGCCAGCAGCGCGACCCGGTCGAACCGCTCCTCCGGCCGGACATGCAGCACACCGAAGTTCGCCAGTTCCAGCGCCGGGGCGTGCTCGGTTCCCCTGGACGGACGCTCCCTGGGAACCGTCACGCCCGTCATCGCATCGCCTTCCGTCCGCCCGAAACCCGACGCCTGCCAGCATGCGCCAATCGGCGTGCACTTTCCGGGTGGAACGGTCACCCCATCAGGTGAAGGTGTGCGGGCGGACGGTGCGGGCGGCCAGCCGAAGCAGGAGGTCCTTCACCTCCGTGGCGGCGTAGCGGTCGCGGGCCTCGACGGAATCGGAGCAGAGCAGGACCGGGCCGTCGGCCGGGTCGTCCGGCAGCCGGCCGTGGCTGCCGCGCACGCCCGACGGGTCGAGCGGGACCACGTTCATCGTGTAGCGCAGGCCGAGTTTCCTGCGCAGCAAAGCAAGTGCGGCGCGGGGTTTGCCGTGCCGGTCGAACAGCAGCTCGGCCGGGTCGTAGCCGGGCTTGCGGTGGATCTCGACGGTTCGGGCGAAGTCCGGGGCGCGGTCGTCGTCGAGCCAGTAGTAGTAGGTGAACCAGGCGTCCGGATCGGCGACGGCGACCAACTCGCCGGCGCGCGGGTGGTCCAGGCCGTACCGGGCCTTGCCGGCCGGGTCGAGGATCTCGGCCACGCCGGGCAGCCCGGCCAGCACCGCGCGGGTGCGGGCCAGGTCGCCGGGGTCCCGGACGTAGACGTGGGCGATCTGGTGGTCGGCGACCGCGAACGCCCGCGAGGTCCACGGATCGAGCAGCTCGGCGCCGTCCTGCACGTAGACCTCCAGCAGCCCGGCCCGGCGCAGCGCGCGGTTGATGTCCACCGGGTGCCGGACGGCGGTGATGCCGTACTCGCTGAGCACGACCGTGGTCGCGCCGGCCGCGTCGATGTCGGCCAGCAGCGGGGCGACGGCGGTGTCCAGGTCCCGGGCGGCCGCAACCGCCTCGGGTCCGTCCGGGCCGAACCGCTGCAGGTCGTAGTCCAGGTGCGGCAGGTACACCAGCAGGCAGTCGACCGGGTGTTCGGCCAGGATTTTCCGTGCGGCGCCGACGATCCATCGGGTGGACCTGATGCCGGCGGTCGGCCCCCAGTAGGTGAACAGCGGGAAGTCGCCGAGCCCGGCGGTCAGCTCGTCGTGCAGCGCGGCCGGCCGGGTGTAGCAGTCCGGCGACTTGCGGCCGTCGGCGTGGTAGACCGGGCGCGGGGTGACCAGCAGGTCGGTGTCCGCACCCATGGCGTACCACCAGCACACGTTGGCCACCCGCCAGTCCGGCCGCCGCGCCCGGGCGGCCTCCCACAGCTTCTCGCCGCCGACCAGCGCGTTGTGCTGCCGCCACAGGAGAACCTCGCCCAGGTCACGGAAGTACCAGCCGTTGCCGACGATTCCGTGCTCGCGCGGCGGCGCGCCGGTCAGCAGGGTGGCCTGCACCGAGCAGGTGACCGCCGGCAGCACTGTGTCCAATGTGGACTGAAAGCCGGTGGTGGCGATCCGGCTCAGGTTCGGCATGTGCGGCAGCAGCCGCGGGGTGAGCCCCACGGCATCGAGGACCACGATCATGCGACCTCCTCGAGGCCGAGGGCGAGCAACTCGGCGCGGGTCCAGGCCAGTTCCTGGGCGAGCCCGTCGACCAGATCGGCGTCCGGGCGCGGCCCGGCCGGCAGCACCTGCCAGGTGTAGGTCTCCACCTCGATGTGTGTGGTGGACGGGTGCGCACCGGACAGCAGCGCGGACAGGGTGTCCCGCAGCATCGGCCCGGTGCTGGACAGCACGCCGTCCGGCGCGGCGTGCACCGGAACGTGGAAGTGCACCCGCCACGGCGCCCGGCCCGGCAGGCCGCCGGCGATGGCCTGGTCCAGGTCGTCCACGCCACCGCCGCCGCGTTCCCTGGTCTGGTGCAGGAACCGGGGCTCCACGAACGGCGCCAGCGCCCGCCGGTCGGCCGGGTCCTCCAACTCGAGCGCGCACGAGGCCTGCAGCTTGATCACCGGCAGCCCGGCGAGGGCCAGCCGGTTCACCACGTCCTTCGGCTCCTCGAAGCCCACCGCGAGATGGCAGGCGTCCAGGCACACCCCGAGCCATTCCGTGTCCACATAGGACAGATGGTGGACCGCGTCGGTGATGGTATCGACCACACAGCCCGGCTCGGGCTCGAAGCCGACCCGGACCGGCCGGTCCAGTGCGGCCAGCCGGACGGCCAGCGTGTCCAGTTGCCGGCGGACCGCGCCGGCCCGCGCGTTGTTCCAGGGCGTGCGCCAGGCCAGCGGCAGCGAGGAGATGCTGCCCCGCGGGACGTCGTCGGGCAGCAGCGCGGTCAGCACCCGGGCCAGCGCGAGGGTGTACTCCAGCCGCGCCGGCGAGGTCCAGTCCGGCGAGTAGACCTTGTGCTTGACCACCGGGTCGTGAAACCCGCGGTACGGAAACCCGTTGCAGGTCACCACTTCCAGCCCGTGCGCGGCCAGCTCGGCGCGCAGCCGGTCCACCGCGACCGGGTCGTCGTCGAGCGCGGCGGCCAGATCCGCCGACAGCCACAGGCCGACGCCGAGCCGGGCCACGCCCAGCCGGTCCCGGACCGGGGCGGCGTACCGGGTGAGCTGGGCCAGCACGCCGGCCAGGTCCTCGGCCGGGTGCACGTTGGTGCAGTAGGCGAGATGGACGACGGTGCCGTCCCGGTGCCGGAACCGCACCCTACTCCCGCCCCCCGCGCAGCACGGAGTTTCCCAGGAACTCCCCGGCCAGTGAAGCGTCCACTTCGGACACGTCCAGCCGTCCGCTCTGCCCGTAGAAGTCCACCGGGTTCTGCCAGAGCACCCGGTCCACATCGTCCTCGGTGAACCCGCCGGCCAGCATCGCCGCGCCGGTCAGCGCGGTGCGCAGCGGGTCGCTGCGGCCCCAGTCCGCCGCGGAGTTCACCAGCATCCGTTCGACCCCGAACTCACGCAGGATGCGCACCATCCGGTCCGGGTCCATCTTGGTGTCCGGGTAGATGGAGAACGCCATCCAGCAGCCGGACTCGGCGACCATGCCCACGGTCACCTCGTTGAGGTGGTCCACGACGACCCGCTCGGGCGCCAGGCCCGACTCGCGCACCACGTCCAGGGTGCGCCGGGTGCCGGCCGCCTTGTCCCGGTGCGGGGTGTGCACCAGCACCGGTAACTCGTGCTCGGCGGCCAACTGCAACTGCCGGGCGAACGCGGTGTCCTCCTCCGGGGTCATCGAGTCGTAGCCCACCTCGCCGACCGCCACCACCCGGTCCTTGGCCAGGTATCTCGGCAGCAGGTCGAGCACCTCGACGCAGCGCGGATCGTTGGCCTCCTTGGGGTTCAGCGCGATCGCGCAGTGATGCGCGATGCCGAACTGGGCCGCCCGGAACGGTTCCCAACCGAGCAGCGAGTCGAAGTAGTCCACAAAGGACCCGACGCTGGTCCGCGGCTGTCCGAGCCAGAACGCCGGCTCGACAAGGGCCCGCACCCCGGCCGCGTACATCTGCTCGTAGTCCGCCGTGGTTCGCGAGGTCATGTGGATGTGCGGATCAAAGATGCGCATCAGCCCTCCTCGGCACGCAGCTCCGGAACGATCATAAGCAGGTCCGGCGGAACCGGCCGGCCGGCGGCCCGGCGCTCGTCGGCGAACGCGCGCATCATGCGCACCAGCTCGGCGTCCCGGCGCCGGTCCAGATCGGCCACCCAGGCCAGCGGAATGCCGAGGAACACGCACTTCAACACGGCCTGGCGCCAGGCGTCGATCGGCAGGTGCGTGGCCGAGTACGGGCCGAGCGCGGCGGCGATCAACCGGGTGTCGTTGGTACGCAACGCATCCTGCACCAGGGGCAGGCCGGAGTCGCCGATCTTGAGCAGCGGCAGCGCGCGCAGCACCGCCCGCCGCTCGGCCGCGTCGCCGTAGTTGTAGACCGCGGTCACGTCGGCGATCCCGGCGCCGATCAGCAGCAGCGTGCGCACCGCGTCGTCCACCGTCCAGCCGATCAGCTCGGGATCGTCGGTCCACAATTGGCCGCGACCGCACTTGCGGCCCACCGCGGGGAACAGCCGGGCCAGCGCGGCCGGGTCGGCGGCGATCTGCGAGCGCGCCTCGGCCAGCCACATCGCACCTGACGGTTCCAGCGCCTTGTTCACCGCGGCCTGTATCGACTCGATCCTCATGCCGGCACCCCCACCGTCTCCGCGTCCCGCAGGAACGCCAACGATCGCTCGGCCAGCGCCGGAGCGGCGTGGCTGTGCCGGGGCAGCTCGACCGCCACCAGCCCCCGGTATCCCACCTCGGCCAACGCGGCCAGCACCGGCGGAAAGTCGATCTCGCCGGTGCCGAGCTCGAGATGCTCGTGCGTGCCCCGCCGCATGTCGTCGATCTGCACGTGCGCCAGCCGCGGTCCGGCGGCGCGCACGCAGTCCGGCACCGGGGCCGGCTCGTTGCACCGGCAGTGCCCGATATCCAGCGTCAGCCGCAACGGCTCCGGATCGCCGAGCGCGGCGGCCAGCTTGCGGAAGCCGGCCAGATCCTCGACCAGCATCCCCGGCTCCGGCTCGAACCCGAGCGGCATCCCGCGCCGCTGCGCGTGCTCGACCAGGGCGGCGCAGCCGGACACCAGCCGCTGCCAGGCCTCGTCGCCGGCCAGTTCCGCGGGCGCGACGCCGCTCCAGAACGAGACGGCCTCGGCGCCGAGATCCGCGCCGACGTCCACCGCCAGCCGCAGGAACTCGGCCCGTTTGGCCGGTTCGTCGGACAACAGCGTCGGCTCGTGCTTGCGCCACGGATCGAGCAGGTACCGGGCGCCGGTCTCGATCACCACGCCGAGGCCGAGCTCGGCCAGCCGGCGGCCGACCGCGGCCGTGCGCCGGCGCAGGTCCGGCGCGAACGGATCGAGGTGCGCGTGGTCCAGGGTCAGCGCCACCCCGGCGTAGCCGAGGTCGGCGATCACCGCCAGCGCGTCGGCCAGCCGGTGGTTGGCGAACCCGTTGGTTCCATATCCGAACCTCACGTCGCCGCCACCTTCCGGGAGAGCCGGCGAGCAAGGGGAAACGCCAGGGCGACCGGCACCGCAACGCGCACCGATCCGGCCCGGGCCAGCAGGGAGGCCTGCAAGGGCATGAGACCAAGAATGCCGGCGCCGACGGCTCGCCGGACAGGTCCGGACGTGGGATCTCGGATCGCCGCGGACTGCGCCGATCCGACGCTGCCGGCGTAGCAGGCGGCCAACCCGGCGGCGGCGAGCCGGGCGAACCGGCCGGCCCGCCGGCCGGGAGTCAGCGCGGCGCCGGTGATCGCCACCGTGATCGCCAGCGTCGCCTTCGGCACCGCGGTGGTCATCCCGTGCACCTCCCCGCGGGAGAGCAGGGTCACTCCGAGCGTATGCGTCCCGACGGCGACCGCGGCCGGTATGGCGGCCCGCCCGCCGCCGGCACCGAGCAGCACGTCGAGGGCCCGCGCGGCGGCCATCGCCACCGGGCCGGCCGGGGTGGACTTCAGCGCCAAGTCGTAGGCCCAGACGGTGCCGGCGAGCGGAACGGCGACCCGCAGCCCGGCCCGGCCGCCGGCCAGCCCGGCAAGCCCCACCCCGGCGGCGGTCAGCCCGGCGGCCAGGCCAAGCGCGAACCGCGGCGAGACCCGGCCGGACGGGATCGGCCGTTCCGGCCGCTCCACCCGGTCCAGTTCCCGGTCGGCCCAGTCGTTGAGCGCCATCCCGGCCCAGTACAGACAGACCGTCGCGGCCGGGACGATGGCCGAGCGGGCGCCGAACGGCCAGCCGGCCGCGGCCGCTCCGGCCAGCGAGTCGCCGGGGACACTGAGCGCAGCAGGTGCCCGGACCAACTCGACGACGTCACGGACTGTTCCGCCGCTCCGGAATTCACTGCTGTGGTCACGTCGGGCGAGGAATGGTGCCGGTTGGCCACGTACCTGTGGCTGGCTTGCGTCACGTTCCCCTGAGGTGCGGTTGGCAGACCCGCGACCTGATCCGACACCTGAGGTTGACTCGCTCGCAGGCTCGCTCATGGCAGGGCTGCTGCCCAAGCGCACAGCTGGTCGTACTGGCTGGCGATGCGGTGCTCGGTGCTGCCGACCGGATCCTTGAAGAAGAACGCCAGCGCACCGAGCGGCCCGACCAGGCCGGCCCGGTGCGCGCGGGCGGTGAGCCGGGCGAGGTCGAGCACCAGCGGCGCGGCCAGCGCGGAGTCGCAGCCCTGCCAGGTGAACTGCAGGCTCATCCGGACACCGAGGAACCCGGCGAACGTGACGTGGTCCCAGGCGGTCTTCCAGTCGCCGAGGTCGGCCACGTAGTCGATGTGGGTCTGGCCGTCCACCGGGTAGCCGAGCATCTCGCCGAGACCGCGCTGCTTGGCGGCGGTCTTGCTGGCCGCCGCCCGCGGGTCGGCCAGCGTCGCGCCGTCCCCGCCGCCGAGCAGGTTGGTGCCCGACCAGGACAGCACGCGCAGCGCCCTGGCCGCGAACATCGGTGCGAGCGCGGACTTCACCAGCGTCTCGCCGGTCTTGCCGTCACTTCCGGCGTAGGGCAGCCGTTCCCGGAGAGCCAGCGCGTGCAGGGCCGGCAGTCGGGCGCCGGTGGACGGGGTGAAGTCGACGAACGGGCAGCCGGCGGTGAACGCGGCGTAGGCATACAGCGAGCTGGCCGGTAACAGGTCGGTAGTGGAAAGCAACCCTTTGTCCAGCGCGGCCCGGTCGGCGTGCTCGGGGCGCGGCGCGGTGACCGGTTCCGTGGACGACACGTTGATCACCACGACCCGGTCCAGCTCGTTGCGGGTGCGGAAGGCGACCAGGTCGGCGCATAACCGCTCGACCGTGCCGGCCTGCGGGTGACCGTCGTCCCGGTGCGCGCCCGGCCGGATCTCGGCCTCGGCGGCCGCCAGGTCCGCGGCCACCGCCGCCGGCAGCGCTGCGGGCAGCACACCGGCCGCCACCAGCCGCTCGGCCCGCTTGGTCAGCGGCGTATCGGCCACGTCGTGGCCGCCGAACACGAGATCGGACAGCGGCGGCAGGCCGGCGGCGGCCAGCGCCGGGGTCTCGCCGACCAGACCGATCGGCTCGACCAGACCGGCACGTACGGCGGCGGCGCCGGCGATGGCGGTGACCGCAAGCGAGCCGCGGGCTCCGACCAGCCACACCCCGGTTCGTCCGGCCATCGCCGCCCCCGTGAATCACACTCGGGCCGGTGCCTCCACGGCGACCCAGCCGGCGGACTGCTTCGCGCTTCGCTCCACCGCGTCGAGCACCAGCTGCACCTGCAACCCGTCGGCGAACGTGGGTTCCGGAGTGGTCGCCTCGGCGATCGCGTGGATCAGGTCGCGCACCTCGTGGGTGAAGCTGTGCTCGTAGCCTAGCCCGTGCCCGGGCGGCCACCAGGCGCCCACGTACGGGTGCACCGGCTCGGTCACCAGGATCCGGGTGAAGCCCTGCGTCGCCGCCGGCCCGGTGGCGTCGTGGAACTCCAACTCGTTGAGCCGCTCCAGGTCGAACGCGAGCGAACCGAGGTCGCCGTTGACCTCGATCCGCAACGCGTTCTTCCGGCCGGTGGCGAACCGGCTGGCCTCGTAGGTCGCCACAGCGCCGCCGTCCAGCCGGGCCAGGAACAGCGCGGCGTCGTCCACGGTCACCGGGCCGCGGGCGCCGTTGGCGGTGTGCTCGGGCAGCGGCCGCTCCTTGATGAACGTCTCGGTCAGCGCGCTGACCGAGCTGATCCGCTGGCCGGTGATGAACTGCGACAGGTCGACGATGTGCGCGCCGAGGTCGCCGAGCGCGCCCGAGCCGGACACCTCCTGGCGCAGCCGCCAGACCAGCGGGAACTCCGGGTCGACGATCCAGTCCTGCAGGTACACGGCGCGGACGTGGCGAAGCGTGCCCAGCCTGCCCTCGGCCACGATCTGCCGGGCCAGGGTCGCGGCCGGCACCCGGCGGTAGTTGAACCCGACCATGGCCCGGACTCCGGAGCGCTCCGCCCGGCGGGCCGCCTCGAGCATCGTCGTCGCCTCTTCGACGCTGTTGGCCAGCGGCTTCTCGCACAGCACGTGCTTGCCGGCTTCCAGCGCGGCGATGGCGATCTCGGCGTGGCTGTCCCCCGGAGTGCAGACGTCGACCAGGTGGATGTCGTCCCGCTCGATCAGCCGGCGCCAGTCGGTCTCGTGGCTGCGCCAGCCCAGCGTGGCGGCGGCGGCGGCCACCCCGGCGGGGTCCCGGCCACAGATCGCGGCCATGTCCACGCGCATGGGTAGCTCGAAGAAATTGCCTACAGTGCGCCAGGCCTGGGAATGTGCGCGGCCCATGAAGGCATAGCCGGCCATCCCGATGCCGAGCGTGGGGGTGGAGTCGTCGGTCATGATCACCTCGTCGGTTCGGCGTAGACAAGGTCGCTGATCATGCGGGCGGCGCCGATCACGCCCGCGTCCTCGCCGAGCTCGGACATGACCAACGGCAGGTTGTTCGTAGCCAGCGGCAGTGACCTGCGGTACACCGCGCTGCGGATCTCGGCGAGCAGGACGTGGCCGATGCCGGCCACCCCGCCGCCGATCACGATCAGGCTGGGGTTGAAGAAGCTGACCAGGCCGGCGAGCACCAGGCCGAGGTGCCGGCCGCCCTCCCGGACCAGCCGCAGCGCCACCGGATCCCCGGCGGCCAGCGCGTCGGCCACGTCGGTGGCGGCAAGGGTGCCGCGCTCGGCGAGGCGCATGCCGAGGAACGGCGACTCGCCGGTGCGGGCGACCGCCTCCGCCGAGCGGGCCAGCGCGGCACCGGAGAAGAACGCCTCGAGACAGCCGAGGTTGCCGCAGCCGCACGCCGGGCCGTCCTCGTCGACCTGGATGTGCCCGATGTCGCCGGCCGAGCCGTTGGCGCCGCGGTAGACCTCGCCGTGCACCAGGATGCCGCAGCCGACCCCGGTGCCGATCTTGACGAACAGCAGATCGTCGGAGTTTCTGGCCACGCCGGCCTGCTTCTCCCCCAGCGCCATCACGTTGACGTCGTTGTCCACCAGCACCGGGCAGCCCAGCTCGCGCATCAGGGTGTCGCGGACCGGGTACTGGTCCCAGCCGGGCATGATCGGCGGCGCGTACGGCACGCCGTCCCGGAAGCTCACCGGGCCGGGGAGCCCGATGCCCAGGCCGTTGAGCCGGGGCAGGTGACCCTGGTCGCGCAGCTTGCCGACCAACTCGACCACCCGGTCGAGCACCCGCTGCGGCCCTTCCCGCACGTCCAGTTCCTCGGCGACGTGCTCGAGCACCTCGAGCTCACCGTCGGTGGCCGCGACGTCCACACTGGTCGCGCCGATGTTGACGCCGGCGAACCGCACCGCGGAGGCGACCCGGACCACGGCCGGCCGCCGGCCGCCCCGCGACTCGGCCAGCCCGGCCTCCTCGACCAGGCCCAGCTCGATCATCCGGTCCAGCTCCGCGACCACCCGGGATCGGGACAGCTCGACCAGGTCGCCCAGCTCGGCTTTGGACTGGGCGCCGCGATCCCGCAGCACGCGCAGCAGCCGGGCCTGCGGCGACATACCCATCACGCCCGGGACTGTAGCCCACTACCGTCGGCTGGCGGAAGAACTCTGCTTCGATCGTGGCGAACTTCTGTCGATTTTGAAAGAAGTGGCGGTTTCTTCCGCCAGAATCGGCAGAACTTTTGCTTGACGGCAACATATTATCTGACTTACTTTCAGTAGCTGAGCCATCCGATTCGAGTGATCGCCGCGAACGGACGACCACGGCCGCACCGCCGCGCGCCAACCCGTGCGGCGGCACTGTGGGGCGGGACCACAGGTGCTCTGGCGTCGGACTCGCGGGCCGACCTGTCGAACCCGCGCGATGGACCTCGTCACCCGGCTCAAAAGGTGGACCCTGCCATGAAAATCCCCACCCCCGCGGCCCTGTCGGTGGCCGCGTTACTCTTCGCCGCCGGCGCGGTGGCGACCACGATCACCTCAGCCGTCCCGGCGGCCGCTCACCCGGTCAACCAGGCTGACTTCCAGCAGATCGAACTGGCCAGAGGGGTCGGCGAGATGGGCGAGCCGATCTCGCTTGCCGTGCTGCCGGACCGCTCGGTGCTGCACACCGCCCGCAACGGCGTCCTGCGCCGGACCGACGCGGCCGGCAACACCGCGGTCATCGGCACCATCCCGGTGTACTCGCACGACGAGGAGGGCCTGCAGGGCGTCGGCGTCGACCCCGGCTTCGCCGGCAACCGGTTCGTCTATCTCTACTTCGCTCCACCACTGTCCACGCCGGCCGGCGACGCCCCGGCCAGCGGCTCGAACTTCTCCGCCTGGGTCGGGGTCAACCGGCTGGCCCGGTTCACCCTCAACACCGACTTCACGCTCAACATGGCCAGTCAGATGACCGTGCTCGACGTGCCGGCCGACCGCGGCATCTGCTGCCACGTCGGCGGGGACATCGACTTCGACGCGGCCGGCAACCTGTATCTGTCCACAGGGGACGACACCAACCCGTTCGCCTCGGACGGCTACTCCCCGATCGACGAGCGCACCGACCGCAACCCGGCGTTCGACGCGCAGCGCAGCTCGGCCAACACCAACGACCTGCGCGGCAAGGTGCTGCGGATCCGGGTCAACGCCAACGGAACCTACGCGATTCCGGCCGGCAACCTGTTCCCGCCGGGCACCGCGGGCACCCGGCCGGAGATCTACGCGATGGGCTTCCGCAACCCGTTCCGGATGAGCGTGGACAAGGCGACCGGGGTGGTCTACCTCGGTGACTACGGCCCGGACGCCGGGTCGGCCAGTGCCACCCGCGGCCCGGGCGGGCAGGTCGAGTTCAACCGCATCACCTCCGCGGGCAACTACGGCTGGCCCTACTGCACCGGGTCGAACTCGACGAACGAGACCTACGTCGACTTCACGTTCCCGTCCGGACCGTCCGGTGCGCGCTACAACTGCGCCGCGCCGGTCAACAACTCCCCGAACAACACCGGCCTGACGAACCTCCCGGCCGCGCGCGCCGCGTGGATCCCCTACGACGGGTGCTCGGTCGCC
>NZ_DASUCC010000085.1:0-51092 GCF_035762905.1 Actinophytocola sp. | reverse complement strand
GACCGGCCGCAGCTGCCGGACGAGACGGCGTACGGCGTCACCTACGAGGAGATCGATGCCTATCTCACGGGCGAGCCGGTCAGCCGGGAGGCCCGCGAGGTGATCGAGCGCGCCTACGCGATCACACAGCACAAGCGTGCGCTTCCTGCGGCTCCCTGAGGCCCGGGGCCCTGCAGAGCCAGGATCCGACCGATCATCGAGAAGGCGCCCCCGGCAGGATTCGAACCTGCGCTCCCGCCTCCGGAGGGCGGTGCTCTATCCCCTGAGCTACGGGGGCCTGTTGACCGGGGAAGCTTAGCGTATGGGGGTGGGTGGGGCGGGGGTGGGATGGCGGGGGGTGGGACGGGGCATCAGGGGGTGGGGGTGCTTTGGATGGCTAGGAGGGCGATGTCATCGCGGCTGGCGTTGTTGGACCAGTGTTGGATGGTTTGGTCGATGTGGGTGGCGACTTGGTCGGCTTGGCGGCCTTGACAGAAGGATAGGGCTGTGCGGAGGCGTTCGGAGCCGAAGAGTTCTTCGCCGTCTTCGCCGCCGCGGGCTTCGGTGATGCCGTCGGTGTAGAGGATGCAGGTGTCTTGGGGGGCCAGTTCGACGGTGGTTTCGCCGAACTGGGCTTGGGGCATGATGCCGACGAGCATGCCGGGGATGGCGATGACTTCTACGGTGCCGTTGGCGCGGAGGATCAGGGGGGAGGGGTGGCCGCCGGAGCTCATGCGGAGGTGCAGGGAGCCGCCGCTGCGGCGGGTGATGGTGCCCAGCACCGCAGTGGCGAACTTGCTGCCGGATACGCCGAGGAGGGCCTGGTTGAGGAGGGTGAGGAGGGTGAGTGGGTCGTTTTCGACCAGGCGGAGGGCGGCTAGGGCGTGGCGGACGCGGCCGCTGAGGGCGGCGGCTTCGGCGCCGTTGCCGCAGACGTCGCCGAGGGTGAACAGGGTGCTGCCGTCGGGTTGGGGGTGCAGGTCGTAGAAGTCGCCGCCGACGTCGACCGGGCCGGCGGCGGGGCGGTAGATCGCCGAGAGGCGGACGCCGGGGAGGACCGGGAGGGCGGGCGGGCGCAGGGTGCTCTGCAGCTCGATGGAGGCGGCGCGGTGGCGGTCGAACTCGGCGGCGCCGTGGACGGCGCGGCTCACCCGTTCGGCGAACTCGGCCACGGTCCGGGCTTCGGTCTCGGCCGAATGCAGCGGTTGGGGGGGTTCCGGGCGGGCGAGCAGGAGGACACCGGGCGGCGGGGCGTCGGCCACGGCGGGCAGGGACACGACGGCCACGTCGGGGTAGCGCATCAGGGGTTCGGCGAACGCGGGCGGCAGCGCCTCGACCTCGGCCGGGGGCATGATGCCGACCCGCTTCAGGCCGTCAAGACCGGCGGTCAGGGTGGGGGCGGCGTCGACCGTGGGCCGGCGGATCCGGCCGCGGGTGCACCGGCCGCGCGACCAGCGCCACCAGTCCAGGCGGCCGCGGACATCCGGAAGAACCAGGACGGCACAGTCGGCGAGGGTCGGCACGGCCAACTCGACCACCATGGTCGCCGCCGAGTCGAGGTCGAAGGTACCCACCAGACGACCGCCGGCATCGGCGAGGAAAGACAGAAACCAAGCCTCGCCGACGTCCCGTTCGTCGGCGTTCGGCCGGGCGGCAGCCGGCTCGGCCCTATGCACGCCGCCTCATCCGAACCTCCCGACCGTCACAGACCCCGGTCAGTCGTAGCCTAACCGAGTCAGTGCCGATCGCCACCAAGCATGGGAGGCTGGAGGCCCGATATCGGTCTACCGGGAGGGCACCGTGGGATCCGATGGGTTGCTGTCCGCATTGCGGAACCTGCGTGACGGAGACTTCGGCTACCGGATCGCGGTCGACAGCACCGACGTCCCGGTCGAGTTGGCCACGGTGTTCAACGAGATCGCCGCGCACAACGAGGAACTGGTCGCCGAGCTGATCCGGTTGCGCGGCGCGGTCGGGCGGGACGGCCGGCTGGGCGAGCGCATCCGAAACGACCAGCGCACCGGCGGGTACGGCGACGCGGCCGACGCGGTCAACGGCCTGATCGAGGACCTGACCCGGCCGACCGTCGAGCTGAACCGGGTGCTGGGCGCGGTGGCCAAGGGCGACCTGTCCCAGCGGATGGCCCTGCTGCTGGACGACCGCCCGCTGCAGGGCCGGTTCGCCGAGCTTGGCCGCACGGTCAACGGTCTGCTCGAGCAGCTGTCCCTGTTCGCCACCGAGGTGACCCGGGTGGCCAGGGAGATCGGCACCGACGGCCGGCTGGGCGGCCAAGCCGAGGTGCCCGGGGTGGCCGGCACCTGGAAGGACCTCACCGACAACGTCAACGTGATGGCCGAGAACCTCACCGGTCAGGTGCGCAACATCGCCGAGGTGACCACCGCGGTGGCCCTCGGCGACCTCACCCGCAAGATCACCGTCGAGGTCTCCGGCGAGATGTTGGCCCTGAAGAACACCATCAACACGATGGTGGACCAGCTCTCCGCGTTCGCCGACGAGGTGACCCGGGTGGCCCGCGAGGTCGGCAGCGACGGCCGGCTCGGTGGCCAGGCCAAGGTGCCCGGGGTGGCCGGCACCTGGCGCGACCTCACCGATTCGGTCAATTTCATGGCCAACAACCTGACCACCCAGGTGCGCAACATCGCGGCCGTGGCGACCGCGGTGGCCAGCGGCGACCTGTCGCAGAAGATCTCCGTCGACGTCAAGGGCGAGATCCTGGAGCTGAAGAACACCCTGAACACGATGGTGGACCAGCTCTCCGCGTTCGCCGACGAGGTGACCCGGGTGGCCCGCGAGGTCGGCACCGAGGGCAAGCTGGGCGGCCAGGCGCGGGTGCGCGGGGTGGCCGGCACCTGGAAGGACCTCACCGACAACGTCAACGTGATGGCCGAGAACCTCACCGGTCAGGTGCGCAGCATCGCCGCGGTGGCCGGCGCGGTGGCCGGCGGCGACCTGTCGAAGAAGATCACGGTCGAGGCCAAGGGCGAGGTCGCGGCGCTGGCCGACACGTTCAACGGCATGGTGGACACGCTGCGCGCGTTCGCCGACGAGGTGACCCGGGTGGCCCGCGAGGTCGGCACCGAGGGCATCCTCGGCGGGCAGGCGCACGTGCGCAACGTGGCCGGGATCTGGAAGGACCTGACCGACAACGTCAACTCGATGGCGTTCAACCTGACCAGCCAGGTGCGCAACATCGCCCAGGTCACCACCGCCGTGGCCAGCGGCGATCTGTCCAAGAAGATCGACGTGGACGCCCGCGGCGAGATCCTGGAGCTGAAGAACACCCTGAACACCATGGTGGACCAGCTCTCCGCGTTCGCCGACGAGGTGACCCGGGTGGCCCGCGAGGTCGGCACCGAGGGCAAGCTGGGCGGCCAGGCGCAGGTCCGCGGGGTCGCCGGCACCTGGCAGGACCTGACCGAGAGCGTGAACCAGCTGGCCGGCAACCTGACCACCCAGGTGCGTGCGATCGCCGCGGTGGCCACCGCCGTGACCGCGGGCGACCTGACCAGGCAGATCACCGTCGACGCGTCCGGCGAGGTGGCCGAGCTCAAGGACAACATCAACCGGATGATCGGCAACCTCAAGGAGACCACCCGGACCAACCAGGAGCAGGACTGGCTGAAGACCAACCTGGCCCGGATCTCCGGCCTGATGCAGGGCCACCGGGACTTCGGCACGGTGTCCATGCTGATCCTGTCCGAGCTGGCGCCGCTGGTGAACGCCCAGCACGGCGCGTTCTTCCTGAGCCGGACCGATCCGGACCAGGTCACCACGCTCGAGCAGACCGCCGCCTACGGCCGGGTCAATGCCATCCCACCGCGGTTCGGGCTGGGCGAGTCGCTGGTCGGGCAGGCGGCGATGGACAAGAAGACGATCCTGGTTGCCGACGCTCCGCCGGACTACGTGAAGGTGGCGTCCGGGTTGGGCTCCACCCGCCGGATCCAGGTGATCGTGCTGCCGCTGATGTTCGAGGGCCAGGCGCTCGGCGTGATCGAGCTGTCCACCGTCAACCGGTTCACCGCCGTGCACCAGGACCTGCTCGAGCAGCTCAAGGAGCCGATTGGCATCGGGGTCAACACGATCCTGGCCAACGAGCGCACCGAGGCGCTGCTCGGCGAGTCGCAGCGGCTGGCCCAGGAGTTGCGGGCGCAGCAGCAGGAACTGCAGCGGTCCAACACCGAGCTGGCCGAGAAGGCGGCGCTGCTGGCCAGGCAGAACAGCGACATCGAGGTGAAGAACTTCGAGATCGAGCAGGCCCGCCAGGAGCTGGAGGAGCGCGCCCAGCAGCTGGCCATCGCCTCGAAGTACAAGTCGGAGTTCATGGCGAACATGTCGCACGAGCTGCGCACGCCGTTGAACAGCGCGCTGGTGCTGGCCAAGGTGCTGGCCGAAAACCACGACGACAACCTGACCGGAAAGCAGGTCGAGTACGCCCGGACCATCCACTCGGCCGGCAGCGACCTGCTCCAGCTGATCAACGACATCCTGGACCTGGCCAAGGTGGAGGCCGGTCACCTCGAGCCGCACCCGACCGAGGTGTCGGTACCCCTGCTGGTGGACTACGTCGAGTCCATGTGCCGGCCGCTGACCACGGACAAGGGGCTGGACTTCGAGGTCGTGGTCGACCCGGACACCCGGCCGGTGCTGCACACCGACGAGCAGCGGCTGCAGCAGATCCTGCGCAACCTGCTGTCCAACGCGGTGAAGTTCACGCACAGCGGTACCGTCCGGCTGCGGATCCGGATGGCCGGACCGAACGAGGTGCGCACCCCGGCGCTGCGGGCCGAGCCGGCGGTGTTCGCGTTCGCGGTGATCGACACCGGGGTCGGCATCCCGGAGGACAAGCTCGGCGTGATCTTCGAGGCGTTCCGGCAGGCGGACGGCACCACCAACCGCGCCTACGGCGGCACCGGGCTGGGCCTGTCGATCAGCCGGGACCTGACCCAACTGCTCGGCGGGGAGCTGACCGTGCGCAGCGAGCCCGGCGTCGGCAGCACGTTCACGCTGTACCTGCCGGCGACCGTGCCGGCCGCGAGCATGACTCCGGTGCTGTCCAACGGCGAGGTGCCGGTCCCGGCGCTCACCGCGGCACCCGATCCGGACCACGCGTTCGACCTGCGGTTCCGTGGAGTGAAGGTGCTGATCGTGGACGACGATCCGCGCAATGTGTTCGCCCTGACCGCGGTGCTCGAGCAGCGCGGCTTCGACGTGGTCTCGGCCGACACCGGGGTGTCCGGGATCAGGGTGCTCGAGCAGAATCCGGAGATCGCGCTGGTGCTGATGGACGTGATGATGCCGGAGCTGGACGGGAACGCGACGATCGCGGCGATCCGGAACATGCGCCAGCACGCCGATCTGCCGATCATCGCGGTGACCGCGAAGGCCATGCCGGAGGACCGGCAGCGCACGCTGGCCGCGGGCGCGAACGACTACGTGACCAAGCCGGTGGACGCGCACCAACTGTTGGAGCTGATGGCCGCGCACCTGGAGGAGGACATCGCGCTACCGGTAACTGCCAGTCCGCCTCTCCGGAATTAACTGCTGTCGTTGCGTTCCAGCGGAAGTGCGGTTGGCGGATCGATTGTGGCTGGGTGCCGCCCGGTGCCCCTGAGATTACGTTGGTGGGGCCTAGACCTTCACACGATGATCTCGGAACCAGGCTCTACTAGTCCGACAGGTGGAGGCGGACGGCGCCGGGAGCGAACTCGACCAGGTCGCAGAGTTGGTGGATCATCCACAGGCCGCGGCCGCCGGCGGCGGAGCTTGCCGGGCGGCGCCTGCCGGCCAGCGGGTCGGCCAGCCTGCCGCCGTCCCAGATCTCGGCAACCACGCCGGATCCGTTTCGCCATAAGGAAAGGATGCCGCGACCGCCGCCGTGCCGGATGGCGTTGGCGACCGCCTCTCCCACGGCGAGCTTGACGTCGACGCTGCGCTCGGCGGACAGCCCGCCGACGGTGCGGGCGAACTCCTCGGCCCGGGCGCGGGTGGGGACCAGGCTGCGCCGGTCGAACTCGCGGCGTTCGGCGTGCTCTGGCGCCGTGTCGAGCAGGTCGCAGCGGGCGGCGACGGCGATCGGGTCCAGGTAGTCGGGGCTGGGCTTCTCCTGCCCGTCGGACCACAGCACCGGGTGCGTGCGGGTGGCGTCGGCGAGCACGTCCGGAGGCAGTCCGGTCAGGTCGTACGGGCACAGGATGGTGACCGCAACGCCGGCGAACGCCAGGTTGATCAGCGCCTCGTGCCGGGTGGCCTCGCGGATCTCCCCCGCCGTGCGGGTGGCCCAGATCGGCTCGCCGACCAGCCTGGCTCGGCCGGCACCCCGGCCAGCGGCGAAATCGGTGA
Organism: Actinophytocola sp.; assembly: GCF_035762905.1. GTDB lineage: Bacteria > Actinomycetota > Actinomycetes > Mycobacteriales > Pseudonocardiaceae > DASYTH01. The sequence goes on along the minus strand of NZ_DASUCC010000085.1, from coordinate 44,753 downwards.
GCGCGGTCATGATCCGGCCCGGGTTGCGGCCCACCTCGGCCATGTTCAGCAGGGTGACCCGGTCGGCCGCTGGTCCGAGGTACTCGCGCAGCGGCCCGAGCCGCTCGGGGGGCACCGAGGCGAGCGCCGGCTCCCCGGCGTCCAGGCCGGCGCGCAGGAATCCGCCGACGCCGGCCAGGTAATCGTCGAGGCCGCGGTAGAACAGCGCGGGGTGCACGAAGCCGACCCCGTTCGTTCCACCCATGACCTCACCACCCAGAGTCACGATACTCCCAGGTGACACCATTCGTTTGGGGTAATACAGGGCCTGTCGTTCATCACTCGTTCGATACGGCTTCGACCAGGTCTCCGACCTGTGCGTCCGGCTGGGTCCGAGCGATGTCGGCCTGCGCCACGATACCGACCAGTTGCTGTTGTTCATCGAGCACTGGCACCCGACGCACCTGGTGTTGCTTCATCGTCTGCAGCACGGTGGCGACGTCGTCGTCGGCCCGCACGGTCACAACGGGCTCGTGCGGCACCTCGCCGGCGTGCATGGCCCGCGGGTCCTTCCCCTCGGCCAGCACCTTCACCACGATGTCCCGGTCGGTGAGCATCCCCTTGAGCCGGTTGTCCTCGCCGCACACGGGCAGCGCGCCGATCGACTCCTCGGCCATCCGGCGGGCCGCGTCCAGCACCGTGTCGCTGGTCCGGACGCACGTGGGGTTCGCGGTCATGATGTCCCTAGCGGTGGTCATCTCGTCCTCCCGCCATCGTTTTTCCAGTTCAGGCTCCTTGGCCGTACCCGGCACGGTGGGCGGACAAACCCCGTGGTTCGGGTGGGAGACCCCGGGTAACCCGGACCCGGGAGGAACTCATGTCCGAGACCGTCGCCGACCTCGTGGTGCGGCGACTGCGGGAATGGGACGTCGAGCTGGTCTTCGCCTTTCCCGGCGACGGGATCAGTCACCTGCTGGACGCGTTCGGGGCCACGGCCGGCGCGCCGCGGTTCGTGCAGGCCCGGCACGAGGAGATGTCGGCGATGGCCGCGGTCGGCTACGCCAAGTTCTCCGGCCGGGTGGGGGTCTGCCTGGCCACGTCCGGACCGGGCGCGATCCACCTGCTCAACGGGCTCTACGACGCCAAACTCGACCACGTGCCGCTGGTGGCGATCATCGGCGCGACCGCGCGCGGCGCCCAGGAGGTCAACCTGCAGGCGCTGTACGCCGACGTGGCCAGCATGGCGCTGATCGAGCTGACCGCGGCCGCCGAGGTGCCCACCGCGGTGGACCGGGCGATGCGGGCGGCCCTTGCGCAGCGCGAGCCGGTTGCCCTGATCATTCCGGCCCGACTGCAGGCCGAGCCGTATCCGCCGCCGGGCCCCGGGCTCCAGCCCGGGCCGCCCGGCCCGGCCCGCGCTGTGGTCGTGCCGCCGGCCGGGGAGATCGAGCGAGCGGCCCAGGTGCTCAACGCCGGATCGAAGGTGGCCATGCTGATCGGCCAGGGTGCCAGGGACGCCGCCGCCGAGCTGCGCGAGGTCGCCGAGGTGACCGGCGCAGGCGTTGCAAAGGCGTTGCTGGGCAAGGATGTGCTGCCGGACGAGCTGCCGTACGTGACCGGGTCCATCGGTTTGCTCGGTACCCGGCCGAGTTCCGGGCTGATGCGCGACTGCGACACGCTGCTGATCGTCGGCTCGAACTTCCCGTACCCGCAGTTCCTGCCCGGGTACGGCACCGCCCGCGGGGTGCAGATCGACATCGACGCCCGGGTCATCGGAATGCGTTATCCCACCGAGGTGAACCTGATCGGCGACGCCCGGGAGACGCTGGGCGCGCTGATTCCGTTGCTGGAGCGCAAGACCGACCGCGGTTGGCGGCGGCGAATCGAGTCCGATGTGGCCCAGTGGTGGCGGACCATGCGCAGCGCGGCGCTGACCGGTGCGGACCCGGTGAACCCGATGCGAACCGTGTGGGAGCTGTCCGAACGGGCGCCGGACGACCTGATCGTGACCGCCGACTCCGGCTTGCCGGCCAGTTGGTACGCGCGCGACCTACGGATGCGCGCGGGGATGCGCGGCTCGCTGTCCGGCACCCTGGCGATCACGGGATGCGGTGTGCCGTATGCGATCGGGGCGAAGTTCGCCCACCCGGACCGCCCGGTGGTGGCGCTGGTCGGCGCCGGGGCGATGCGGCTGAACGGGCTGACCGAACTGATCACCATCCAGCGCTACTGGTCCGAATGGACCGACCCCAGGTGCGTGATCTGCGTGCTGCACAACGATCTCAACCAGGTTCCGGGGGAGCCGCGGACGGACGTGTCGTACGCGGTGTTCGCCCGAGAGCTTGGTCTCGGCGGGTTCGACGTTGAGAACGCCACGGATCTGGGTATGGCTTGGGCAGACGCACTGAGCGCGGACTGTCCGGTCGTGCTCGACGTGCACTGTTGGGAGGAAGGAAGATGACGACGGAACGGACCGACCTGATCGACGTGATCCTGGCGGACCACCGGGAGTTCGAGAAGGTGTTCGCCGAGTTGGAGATGTTCGGTGGCACCGAGCAGGACCGACGGGATCTGCTCGATCACCTGATCGCCGAGCTGATGCGGCACGCGGTGGCCGAGGAGATGTTCATGTATCCGGCGGCCCGCAAGGCGCTGCCGGACGGGGACGAGATCGTCGATCACGAGATCGCCGAGCACAACGAGGCCGAGGACGGCATGAAGGCGCTGGAGGACATCCAGCCGTCCGACCCCCGGTTCGAGGAGATGGTGCTCAAGCTGATCCACGACGTGCGGCACCACCTCGAGGAGGAGGAGACCAAGCTGCTCCCCCGGCTGCGCGAGACTTGCTCGGCCGAGGAACTGTCGAAGCTGGGCGAGCGGGTGCTGGCCGCGAAGAAGATCGCGCCGACCCGGCCGCATCCCGCCGCGCCGGACACGCCGCCGGCCAACCTGGTCCTGGCGCCGGGCGTCGGGCTGATCGACCGGCTGCGGGACGCGCTCACCGGCCGCAAGGTCTGACCCGAGGTTCGGTTGGGGCGGGCGCGTGCCGCCCGCCCCAACCTGCAGCCCGCCGAAACTCCCTGCGGGGTCAGGGAGTTCGGCGGGCCGTGACCAGGTAGGCGGTACCCATCCAGCGCCGCAGGCCGCGGGTCGCGGTCCGCTCGGGGTGGGCGCGCCACCGGCGGGAGAACTTGCGCACCACGCGGTCGAACGGGGGCGGGACCGGGGTGAGGTCGAAGTAGACGACGTCCTCGGGGCGCAGGCCGAGATCACGCAGTTTGCCGCACAGCGCCCGGCGGGAGTATGCGCGGATTCCGGTGATGGGCGCGCCGTGGCGTTTTGCCACCGGCACGCCGACCAATTTCTCCAATCGGCCGAGTAGGCGCAGCGCCGGCCACCAGATGGACCATTCGAACAACCGGTAAATGCTGCGCGGGTTGAGCATCGTCACCAGAACTAAGCCATTCGGCCGAACGATGCGAGCCAATTCCCGCAAACCCTGGTCGGCATCTGCGTACTCGAGCACACCCATCGCGAGCACCACGTCGAAGCCGCCGTCCGGGACCGGCAGATCCTCGATCCGCGCCACCATGGTGTGCACGCCGGCGTCCCCGGCGCGGGCGGCCGCGGCGGCCACCATGGCCGGCGACAGGTCGCACGCGGTGATCTTGAAATCGGCCGGGCGGGTGTCCAGCAGGCGCTGGACCAGCATGCCCGGACCGCACCCCACATCGATCAACTCCCCGCCGGGACACTCGGCGATGGCCGCGAGCACCGCATGCAGCCGGGAGTGGAAGAACCGCGCGGTGGCCCCCCACCCGTCGTGCGCGGCGGCGTATCCGGCGGCCGCCGCGGCACCCTCGTACTGGTCTTCGACGGCGCTGTCCCTGGTTGGCCTGTTCGGCTGCTTGACATCGAAGGGTTGCACCCAAACTCCTCACAACGGTGGAGATCGAAAGCCGAGCCAATCGGACCATCTATCCCCCCGCATAGCTCTCGCTCGCGGTGCCGTTACGGGTTCGCGATCTAATCCCCCACATTTTTTGCCGGGTTAACCCACATGCGAACCAAATGCCCCAACGGCACGATTCCGGACACCGTGGGCGAACATCGAATTGGCGATCAAATGGCCGGCCGCCAACCAAATGGGAGCATCGTCCCCTTTCTGCGGAGCGCTACGCGGATGGGAGGCTGCCCTGGTGAGCTATCTGGAGCAACTGTTCTCGCTGCACGGCCGCACCGCCCTGGTCACCGGTGCCCGGACCGGACTCGGCGCGGCGATCGCCGGGGCGCTGGCCGGAGCCGGCGCCGACCTGGTACTGCTCGGTCACGGGGGGGATCTCTCCGCGGTGTGCCAGCAGGTCGAGGCACACGGCCGGCGCGCGTCGGTGGTCGAGGTGGAGCTGCTCGAGCCGGACCGGGTGGCCGGCGCCGCCGCGGCGATCCTGGCCGAGCACCGGATCGACATCCTGGTCAACAACGCCGGGACCATCCGGCGCGCGCCGGCCGAAGGGCACGCGCTGGCGGACTGGCGCGCGGTCTTCGCGGTGAACGTGGACTCGCTGTTCGAGTTGACCAGGGCACTGGTCCCGCCGATGCTGCACCGGCGGTCCGGCAAGATCATCAATATCGCGTCGATCCTGAGCTGCCATGGCGGCACCATGGTTTCCGGCTACACCGCGAGCAAGCACGCGGTGCTCGGCCTGACCCGGGCCTGGGCCAACGAATGGGCCCCGCACAACGTCCAGGTCAACGCCATCGCACCGGGCTTCTTCGACACCGACAACACCGCACCGCTGCGCGCCGACCCGCGGGCGTACCGGCAGACACTGACCCGGATTCCGGCCGGCCGCTGGGGCGATCCACCCGATCTGGCCGGCGCCGCCGTGTTCCTGGCCGGCCCGGGCTCCGACTATGTCAGCGGTCATGCCCTTGCCGTCGACGGCGGCTGGCTGGCTTTTTGACGAACGCCATCGCCGCGAGCCATGATCGACAGGTAGCGTCTGTGCTGTGACGGTGCGTGAACGGGTGGCGTGGATCGTGACGGCCGCGGTGGTGCTGGTGTCCACCGTCACCATGGTGATCGTGCTGAACTGGAAGGACGGCCGGCCCGAGGTGCGCTGCGCCGACGCGGTCATCGCGTACTTCCACGACGACGCCGCGATGCGGGTCGCCGCCGAGCGGCTCGACGGCGATCCGCGGATCGCCATGCTGTGGACCGAGACCCAGCAGCAGGCCTACGAGCGGTTCAAGGAAGTCTTCGAGAGCCAGCCCAACCTGGCCGGGCTGGCCGGGCCGGATTCGCTGCCCGCGACGGTGCGGGCGGTGCCCGCACCCGGGCTGACCGGCGAGGGTCTCGCCGGTCTGCTGAAGGGCGAGTTGGCCACGGCCGCGGAGGTCCGGCCACCCCAGTGCACCGTGGACTCGCCGACGGTATGACCTGGCCGCCCGCTCCGCTTGACCCGGACGAGTTGGCCGGCGTCGTGCGCCCGTTCGGTGCGTCCCGGATGCTGCCGGCCCGGGCGTACACCTCGGCCGAGGTGCTCGGCTGGGAGCACCGGCACCTGTTCGCCGGAACCTGGAGCTGCCTCGGCCGGCTGGCCGAACTGCCCGCGCAGCGCGGGGCCACGGTCGGCGATGTTCCGGTGCTGCTGACCCGGACCGGCGACGAGGTGCGGGCGTTCGCCAACACCTGCCGGCACCGCGGGCACGAACTGCTGCCGGACGGCGGTTCGGCGGACGGCCGGGTGGTCGTCTGCCCGTACCACGGCTGGGTGTACACAGTGGACGGTGCGCTGGCCGCGGCGCCGCGGTTTCGAGACGTGCCGGGGTTCGACCCGGCCGAGCACGGGCTGGTGCCGCTGCCGGCGCGGGTGTGGCACGGCTGGGTGTTCGTCAACGCGACCGGCGACGCGCCGCCGTTCGAGGAGTATGCCGGCGCACTGACCGAACTGGTCGCGCCGTACGCGCCGGACCGGCTCACCCTGGCCGCCCGGCACAGCTACGAGGTCCGGGCGAACTGGAAGCTGCTGCACGAGAACTACCAGGAGTGCTACCACTGCCCGCGGATCCATCCGGAGCTGTGCGCGGTGTCCCCGCCGGACAGCGGCGACAACTACGACCTGCCCGGCGCCTGGGTCGGCGGGTCCATGGACCTCCGGGACGGGATGGCCACCATGTCGGTGGACGGGCGGTCCGGCGGCGTCCCGCTGCCCGGAGTGGACCAGCGCCGGGTGCGCTACCTGGCGCTGCTGCCGGACCTGCTGCTCTCGCTGCACCCGGACTACGTGATGACGCACCGGATGCGGCCGGTCGCGCCGGACCGCACCCGGGTCGAGTGCTCCTGGCTGATGCCCGGCGGCGTGGCCGACCCGACCTACGCGGTGGAGTTCTGGGACCGCACGAACCGGCAGGACTGGGCCGCCTGCGAGTCGGTGCAGCGCGGGCTCGCCTCGCCGCACTTCCGGCCGGGGCCGTTCGCGCCCAACGAGGACGCGGTGCACCAGTGGGTCACGCTGGTGGGGCGGGCCTACCGGGGTGATCCGCCGTGGGCCGGCGGCTGAACATCCGGCCACCGCCGTTCCGCCTCGGCGAGCGAGGGATACCGGGGGTTGTCGATGGCCAGCCGGGCCAGCACGCTGCGGATCAGATGGTCGCGAACCGCATCGTCCGCTGTGGACAGTTCACCGGCCTGGATCTTGGCCGCCAGCAAGGCGTTCAGCGTGGGCAGGTCGGCGTCGGCATGGGTGAGGGCACGCAGCCGGGACAGTTCGGCGGCGGTCGTCCCGGGCCCGTCGGCCAGCTCCCGCCCGACGATCCGCAGCGCACCCGCGGCCACCCTGGCGTGGAAGGCCAGCGGGCCGGTCAGCGCGGGTCCGGCCTCCCGCTCCAGGAACTCGGCGACGGCGGCGACCAGTTCGGCGGCGGTCGGGCGTTCGTCCAGCATGGCGTACCTCACAGGGTGAGCAGCAGCAGGTCCAGCTCGGCCTCGGTGACCCGCCGGCCGATCGCGGCGCGTTCCACGGACGGCCGCTCGCCGCGCAGGTGGGCGAACGCTTGAAGCTGACAGATGATGCCCCACTTGAGCGAGCCGAACACCTCCCAGAACCGCACCCGGTCGTGGTCCACCGGGAGCCCGCTGGCCCGCTGGTAGGCGGCGTAGAAGTCCGCCCGGGAGCCGAACCCGCCGACCTCGCCGGCCCCGCCGAACCGCCAGGCGCGGGTGCACAGCCAGCCGATGTCCTCGGCCGGGTCGCCGAGATGGGCCAGCTCCCAGTCCAGCACGGCGACCAGGCCGCGCTCGTCGACCAGGAAGTTGCCGGTGCGGAAGTCGCCGTGGACAAGGCGAAGCGGTGCCGGCGGCGGGATGCGTTCGCGCAGCCAGGCGAATCCCAGCTCGAAGGTGGGCACCGGTTGGCCGATCGAGCGGTGCAGCGACTCGAGGAAGGTCAGCTGCTCGTAGGCGGGCAGTTGGGGCAGCGCCGGCAGGGCGTCCAGCGGGACCTCGTGCACCCGGGCCAGCGCCGTGGCGCAGTCGCCGGTGAGCGCCGCAAGGGCCACGGCGTAGGCGGGGTCCCGGAACAGTTTGCGCGGAATGGTCTCGCCGGGCAGCCGGCGCATCAGGTAGCCGGTGCCGAGCGCATCGTCGTCGGCGAAGGTGGCCAGCACGTCCGCGGTGGGCACCGCCGCACCGGCCGCCGCGCGCTGCACCAGCGGTTCCAGCCGCGGGTCGATGCCGAAGCTGATGTCGCCGCGACTCGCCCCGCGGCGCAGGATCAGCGCGTGCGCGGTTCCCGCGCCGTCGGTGGCGTCCACCGACCAGATGTCCGCGGACGCGCCGCCGGTGAGCGGTTCCAGCCGGTCGACCGTGACCGGCTCCGGCACCGCCGTCGCCAGCACCCGGGCGACGGCGTCGGGCGCGCACCTCATGGGTGCCCAACCTAGTTGGCGAGCGGGTCAGGTGAAGTCGAACTCGCCGGTTCGGGTGCGCTTGAGCTCGAAGAAGCGGGGGTAGCCGGCGAGCGTGCGGGCCGCGTCGAACAGTTCCGCGGCCTGCTCGCCACGCGGGATGGACATCAGCACCGGCCCGAAGAAGGCCACGCCGTCGATATGGATCGTCGGGGTGCCGACCTCCTCGCCGACCGGGTCCATGCCCTCGTGGTGGCTCTTGCGCAGCGCCTCGTCGTGCTCGGTGCTCTCGGCCGCGGCGGCCAGGTCGGCGGGCAGCCCCAGCTCGGCCAGCGCCTGCGCGATCACCGCCGGGAAGTCCTGGTCGCCGCCGTTGTGGATCCGGGTGCCCAGCGCGGTGTAGAGGTCGCGCAGCACGCTGTCGCCGTGCTCGGCCGCGGCGGCGATGCACACCCGCACGGGTCCCCAGGCCCGGTCGCAGAACTCGCGGTACCAGTCGTCCAGCTCGCGGTGCTCGTTGAGCACGGACAGGCTCATCACCCGGAAGTGCAGGTCGATGTCGCGGTGCCGCTCGACCTCCAGGATCCACCGGGAGGTGATCCAGGCGAACGGGCAGGCCGGATCGAAGTAGAAGTCCACCTTCGTCATCGGTTCCCCTCCGGTAATTTCGGGTGCGCCGCATTATGTCGGCCACGTACGGTGGCGCGCATGTGAGTCGATCGGGACCGCTGCTGTCCTGTGTGGATCGTCACAGCCACCCGAGCATGAATTCAACACCGGTTCACTTGCGCCGTTGATATTGTTGCGTCTGTGCAAGTTTCTCGCGTGTCGGTCGATCAGCTCACCGGAGTGCTGGCCGAGTTCTTCACGCTGCTGACCAAGGCCGGCGAGGCGCGCAGGTTCGTCCTCGCCGCAGGCCTGGACCTGTCGTTCTCCCAGCTGTGCATCCTGTTCATCCTGGACACCGGCGATCATGAACCGTCGCTGCACGAGCTGGCCGAGCGGCTGGGGCTGTCCGTGGCGGCCGCCGGCCGTGCGGTGGACGGCCTGGTCCGGGCGGGACTGGTCGCCCGACGTGAGGACGAGCACGACCGCCGGGTCAAGCGGGCGAGCCTCGCCGAACCCGGCCGGCAGCTGTTGCTGCGCCTGTCCGAAGCACACCAAGAGGGGCTGCGTGCGTTCGCTGTCCTGCTCACCGAGCGGGAGCGCCGCAAGCTCCACGACGCGCTGGCGCCGATCCTGGCACGGCCGGAACTACACGCAAAGGAGTCGCGATGAGTACCGGGGGGACAGTCGACGGTGCCGGGGGCACCGTCCGGAACGGGGCTCGATCGCAAGCTCCTCGCCGTCGGTGCGGTCGTGGTGCTCGGCGCGATCATGTCGATCCTCGACGTGACCGTGGTGAACGTCGCCATCAGCAAGCTCTCGGTCGAGTTCGAGACGTCGCTGGAGACCATCCAGTGGATCGCCACCGGCTACACGCTCGCACTGGCCACGGTGATCCCGCTGACCGGCTGGGCCGCGGACCGGTTCGGCACGAAACGGCTCTACCTCACCGCGATCACGCTGTTCCTGATCGGATCCGCGCTGGCCGGCACGGCCTGGTCGGTCGAGTCGCTGATCGGCTTCCGGGTGTTGCAGGGCCTCGGCGGCGGCATGATCATGCCGGCCGGCATGATCATCCTGACCCAGGCGGCCGGACCGCAGCGGATCGGCCGGGTGATGAGCGTGCTCGGCGTGCCGATGCTGCTCGGCCCGATCTTCGGCCCGATCCTCGGCGGCTGGCTGGTCGACGACGTGTCCTGGCGCTGGATCTTCTTCATCAACGTGCCGGTCGGGATCATCGCGCTCCTGCTCGGCCTGCGCATCCTGCCGACCGACCAGCCCAAGCCGACCAAGAAGCTCGACCTGCTCGGCGTGCTGCTGCTCTCCCCCGGTCTGGCCGCGTTGATCTACGGCCTGGCCCAGGTGCCGAAGGCCGGCGGGTTCACCGGCGCCGAGGTACTGGTGCCGGCGATCGCCGGGGCCGCGCTGATCATCGCGTTCGTCGTGCGGGCCAACCGCACCGCGAACCCGCTGATCGACCTGAAGCTGTTCCGCAACAAGACGTTCTCGGTGTCGTCGACGGCCATGGTGCTGTTCGCGGTGGCGTTCTTCGGCGCCATGCTGATGCTGCCGCTGTACTACCAGACCGTGCGGGCCGAGACCGCGCTGTCCGCGGGTCTGCTGCTGGCGCCGCAGGGCATCGGCGCGATGCTGACCATGCCGATCGCCGGCATCGTCGCCGACCGGTTCGGTCCGGCCCGGATCGCGCAGGCCGGCATCGTGGTGATCGTGGCGGGCATGGCGGTGTTCACCCAGCTCGGCGCGGACACCTCGTACTGGCTGCTCGGCTCCGCCCTGTTCGTCATGGGGATGGGCATGGGCATGACCATGATGCCGATGATGTCGGCGGCGCTGCGCACGATCACCAAGTCGGAAGTGGGTGGAGCCTCCACCTCGCTGAACATCATCCAGCAGATCGGCGGCTCGATCGGCACCGCGATCATGGCGGTCATCCTGTCCAGTGAGCTGGCCGAGCGGCTGCCCGGTGGCGGTGACCGCGGCGGGCTCGGCGCGGCCCAGAGCGTGCCGCCGGAGCTGCGCGAGCAGGTCAACCCGCTGATCGCCGACGCGTTCGGCTCGACGTTCTTCTGGTCGCTGGCACTGCTGGCGGTGGCCTTCGTGCCGGCGCTGTTCCTGCCGCGCGGCAAGGCACCGGTCGACCCGGAGTCCACTGCGGACGAGCGGGTGGCCCTACCGGTCGGGTGACCGCCTGACATCGACCGCCCCGCGCGTGGTATGCACGACCGCATGAAAGCGATCGTGTACGCGCGGGGCGGTTTCGATCTGGTCGACCTTCCGGTGCCCGAGCCCGGGCCCGGCGAGGTCCGGGTCAAGGTCGCGGTGTCCGGGGTGAACCCGACCGACTGGAAGGCGCGGGACCGGGTGGCCGAGCCGGACGGCCGGACCGTGCCCAACCAGGACGGCGCCGGGGTGGTGGACGCGGTCGGGCCGGACGTGTCCCTGACCGTCGGTACCCGGGTCTGGCTCTGGGAGGCGGCCTGGCAGCGCCCGGACGGCACCGCTCAGGAGTTCGTCGTGCTGCCCGAGCGGCACGCGGTGCCGCTGCCCGAGCGCGCCGCGTTCGACCTCGGCGCGAGCATCGGCATCCCGGCGCTCACCGCGCACCGCTGCCTGACCGTCGCCGACGGCGGCCCGGACCGGCTCGCCCCCGGGGCGCTGTCCGGCCGGATGGTGTTGGTCGCCGGGGGCGCGGGCGCGGTCGGCAACGCCGCGATCCAGCTCGCCAAGTGGGCCGGCGCCACCGTGGTCAGCACGGTGAGCGGGCCGGAGAAGGCGGAGTTGGCCAAGGCGGCCGGCGCCGACCACGTGGTCAACTACCGCACCGGCAACGCGGTCGAGGCGATCGAGTCGTTCGCACCGGCCGGAGTGGACATCGTGGTCGAGGTGTCCCCGGCGACGAACGCCCCACTGGTCGCCGCCGTGGCCGGTCCGAACGCGACGGTCTCGGTGTACGCCACCGACGGCGGGGACGGCGCGACCCTGCCGGTGTTCCCGTTGATGGCGCACAACATCCGATACCAGTTCGTGCTGGTCTATACCGAACCCGTTGCCGCCAAGGAGAACGCCATCGCCGACGTGACCGCGGCGGTGGCCGCGGGCGCACTGCGCGCCGGTCCCGAGGCCGGCCTCCCCCTGCACCGTTTCCCCTTGGCGAACACCGCCGAGGCCCACGCAGCAGTACGCGCCGGCGCCGTCGGCAAGGTCCTCATCGACATCCCCGGCTGACAGTCCCCGGCTGACTGTCCCCGTCAACCGAGTCCCCGGCTCCAGCAACCGAGTTCCCCGCTCCAGCAACCGAGTCGCCGGCTCCAGTCAGTGAGTTCCCGGTTCCGGGCCCACGAGTCCCGGTTCCGGGTCGCCGGGTGGGCCTGGGTGCCGTCCCCGGCAGCGTCGGAACGCTCGGGTCGGTCACCTTGGCGGGGCTGGGCCCGGCGTTCCGCAGGTGGTGTCACCGTCAACCCACTCGGCGCGGCCCGGCGCCTGCGGCGCCGGGCGCCGCAGGCGCCCGGCGAAGCCGGGCGGTCATCCGGCGGCGAGGACCTCACGCTTCGTCCTTGACCATCGGCAGTATCACCGTCGGAAACTGTCCCTGCTCATCCGCCCGTATCGGACTGGCGTACAGGTCGTCCGTCGGCCAGTTGAGCCGGATGCCCTCGCCGCGCTCGATGGCGTCCTGGAGCAGTTCGGCCACGGTGATGGCCTCGCCCTGGCCACGGAACAGGTGGCCGGGCCGGTGGTAGTCCTCGATGCGTCCACCATTGCTCTGTTCATCTCTGGCGTGGTGCCGCATCGCGTGCAGTCTCCGGTGCTGTCGGGTGTTAATGATCAAGAACGACCCGGCCACCACCAGCCCGATGGCTAGCGGCACCATGAGCGTCAGGGCTACCGACACCGCGTCCATGGCTCACGGGCCGAAGTCCGCGTCCGGATAAGCCGCAGCGTGATGTCGTCGGCGATGGTCGGGCGGAGACTGTTCATCTGCGGGGCCGTACTTTCGCTGTCGTTGTCGTGGGTGCCTGAGATCACCAAAACAGTGAATGCACGCTGTGCGTTATCCTGTGCCGACTGTTGCCACACCGGTCGTCACCTGCGGTTATGCTCGTTGCCTTAGCTGACGGACCGACACTGACCAGGTGGACGACGACATGGCCAGGGAGCCGGAAGCCATCGCCGAGCTGCGCCGTTCACTCGGCGCACAGCTCGCCACGTTCCGGCAAGCTGCCGGGCTGACCCAGGGTCAACTCGGCAAGCTAGCGATCTGTGATCGCACCACCATGGTTCATATCGAGAAGGGTCGGGCTCGAGCGGAGGAGCGCTTCTGGCGGACCGTTGATTCCGCCTGTGCGGCCGGTGGAGTGCTTGTCACGGCTTACTTGGAGCTAGCGGCCGCCAAAGCTGAGTACGAACAGCGTGAGCGTGGCCAGCGCCTTGCCACTGTCCGAGCCAAGGCTGCCGAATTGAGGGGCCAACCCGGTTCTCATCATGGTCAGGGGCGTGGGGGCGACATCGGGCGCGTCGACATGCCCGAACTGGAGCGGCTTCGTGGTGCACTGCTTGGTCATCAACGTGAGCTTGAGTCCTCTTCACATGGTGGTGCCGCGCCAACTGCCGCCCAGCTTGCGGCGGGCGCGATGCAAGCCCACCGGTTGTACCAACGGGCGGACTATGCGGGTGCCGCTCGGATGCTGCCGCAGATTATTGATCGCATCGAAGCCGCACCGATCAGCACTACCGTTCCCGCACAGACAAAAGCTGCCGCCTATCTCGTCGCCGCGAAGTTGGCAACCAAGGTGGGAGACAGCAGCCTGGCATGGGTGGTCGCTGACCGAAGTCTGCGGCTTGCTTCGGAAACCGACCGATCCGGACTGATTGGTATTGCCAACTATCAGGTAGCGTGCGCGTTGCTGGGAGGTGGTCGCCTCGCCGAGGCTGAGCAAACCGCCGCCCGGGCCGCCGACCTTGTCGCCAGCAACGCCAACTCTGCCCGGTCGGACATTGAGGAAATCCTGGCGGCGCAGGGCGCCCTTTTGTTGTTGCTCGCAATTATGGCGGCTCGCCGCGGTGATGCGCACACCGCCAAGAAGTATTTGCGAGCCGGCGCCTTGCTGGCGGAACGGCTACGACAAGACGGCAACTGGCTGTGGACAGCCTTCGGCCCGACGAACGTCGCCATTCATGAACTTGCCGTACAGGTGACACTCGGCGATTGGCGTACGGCTTTGCAAATTGGTGAACGCATCGACACTGAGGTGTTGCCGGCCGGATTGCTTGGTCGGCGTTCACAAGTTCATCTCGAACTAGGTTGGGCGTCGGTTGGACAAGGTGACGACGGCTTGGCCGTACTTCACCTGCTGGAAGCCGAGCGTGTCGCCAAGCAAGCCGTTTCGCGCAACGCCAACGCTCGGGCCTTGTTGAGCACCTTGCTGGCTCGCGAGCGCAAGAGTGCCACCCCTGGCCTGCGCGCACTGGCAGCCAGGGCCGGAGTGTTCCAGTGACCGCGTCACAGCCGAAGCGCGTGTTATACCTCGTCGTCTGCGCCGCACCACCGGCCCAAGCCATCAGCGAGTTGGTGGAGTTGTTGCACGAACAAGGCTGTGCTGTCTGTGTGATTGCCACGCCACGCGCCACTACCTGGATCGATGACTCCGCGCTTGCCGAGCAGACCGGCTACCCGGTGCGACACGACTACAAACGACCCGATGATCCCGATGTCTTGCCGCCGGCGGACGCCATAGCAGTGGTGCCCGCAACATTCAATACGATCAATAAGTGGGTTGCGGGCATTAGTGACACGTTCGCGCTGGGGTTGCTCAATGAGGCAATTGGACTCGAGCTGCCAATAGTGGTCGCACCCTATGCAAAACCCCCCTTGGCGGCACATCCGGTGTTCGAGCGGAACCTGCGAACCCTGAGCGATTGGGGCGTGACCGTGTTGCCGAATGAGGCTATTCGGCCGCAGCGAATCGAGCTTCCCTTTAACTGGCAGCCCATCAGTGAGCTGTTTTAATCCCCGCGTGGATGCGTTGGTGGGTGAGGGACTGTAGGCCAGGGGATTCAACCAAGGGCTTCGTATGTTGTTCAGTTGACGCACGCGATGTCAGCGTCGGGAACGGAGTTTGGGCTGCTGGCACCGATGCCCGGCTGTTTGTAGGTCCATATGACGGCCTGCGACGACTACCGGGCGAAGATCAAGAGCACCCGAGCCCAGGACTTAGGTGCTGGCCGCGGCGGTGCGCAGTCCGGTGGTCGGCGGAGCGATGCCGTGCGAATCAGGATCGACAACTGCTCGGGCAACCCGTCCGGTCAGTAGATAATCCCGTTGCGGACGGACTGGTAGGCTGGTGGGATGGGTACGCGGGTGCGGGGTGAGGTTGGGGTCGATCTGATGTTCCTGCTGGCGCAGGCCAGTCATGTGCTGATGACCGAGCTTACCGCGGCGCTGGAGGAGTTGGGGGTCAGCCAGCGGCACTACTGCGTGCTGTGCAAGGCGTTGGAGGGTGGGGAGCTGACGCAGATCCGGCTTGCCGAGCTGTGCGGGATGGACAAGACCACGATGGTGGTCACGCTCGACGAGTTGGAGCGGGCGGGGTTGGCCGAGCGGCGGCCCTCGGCGACCGACCGCAGGGCCCGGATCGTCGCGGTGACCGCGGCCGGCGCGAAAACCGTGCGGGACGGGCGAAAGCTGGTC
This sequence comes from Actinophytocola sp., assembly GCF_035762905.1. Classification (GTDB taxonomy): domain Bacteria; phylum Actinomycetota; class Actinomycetes; order Mycobacteriales; family Pseudonocardiaceae; genus DASYTH01. The sequence continues at coordinate 29,551 of NZ_DASUCC010000085.1, read as the reverse complement.
GACCGCATCTACGCCGACGTGTTGGACACGCTGCCGGCCAGGGAGCGCGACGGGTTCGTCGGCGGGCTGACCAGACTGGTCGGCGACCGGTTGTCAACCCCGGTCCAGTGTGACCGCCCAGTGAGACGCCGGATCTAATCGTCCGTTAATAGATCGTCTGAAACGAAACTATCTGCTACGGTCGCTCCTGGAACGCAAGGACCAGGAGGGGATTTCGTGTCTGCGACAGTCCAACCGCACCGGGACGCCCGGTGGCTCGCGCTGCTCGTGCTGTGCCTCGGCATGCTCATGATCGTTCTCGACATGACCATCGTGAACGTGGCGCTGCCGGCCATCCGGGACGACCTCGGCTTCACCCAGACCAGCCTGGCCTGGGTGGTCAACGCCTACCTGATCGCCTTCGGCGGCCTGTTACTACTGGCCGGCCGGGTCGGTGACCTGATCGGGCGCAAACGCATGTTCCTCACCGGGCTCGGCGTGTTCACCGTGGCCTCCGCGCTGTGCGGGGCGGCGGTCACCCCGGAGATGCTCATCGGCGCCCGGTTCCTGCAGGGCGTCGGCGGCGCCATGGCCACCGCCGTGACCCTGGGCATGATCGTGACCATGTTCCCCGAGCGGGACGAGCAGGCCAGGGCGATCGGCGTGTTCAGCTTCGTCGCCGCGGCCGGCGCCTCGATCGGCCTGCTGGCCGGCGGCGTGCTCACCCAGGCGCTCAACTGGCACTGGATCTTCTTCGTCAACATCCCGATCGGCATCGGCGCCGCGCTGCTGACCGCCCGCCTGGTCCGGGCCGACCACGGGATCGGCTTCGGCGCCGGGGCCGACGTGACCGGCGCCGGACTGGTCACCGCCGCGCTGATGCTCGGCGTCTACACGATCGTCAAGACCGAGGAGTACGGCTGGGACTCGGCCCACACGCTGATCCTCGGCCCGATCGCCGCCGCGCTGCTCGCCGCGTTCGTCGCCCGGCAGCGCACCGCGGCCAACCCGCTGCTGCCCCTGCGGGTGTTCCGCTCCCGCAACGTGACCGGGGCGAACGCGATCCAGATTCTCATGGTGGCCGGCATGTTCGGCATGTTCTTCCTCGGCACGCTCTACATGCAGCAGGTGCTCGGCTACGACGCGCTGGAGATCGGGCTTGGCTTCCTGCCGACGGCGCTGGCCATCGGCGGTCTGTCGGTGGGCCTGTCCGCCCGGCTGATCACCCGGTTCGGCGCCCGCCGGGTGCTGCTGCCCGGCCTGACGCTGGTCCTGGCCGGCCTTGCGCTGTTCACCCGGGCGCCGGTGGACGGCGGCTACCTGGCCGACGTGCTGCCCTCGGTGCTGCTGATGGGCATCGGCGCCGGGCTCGCCTTCCCGAGCATGATGACGCTGGCCATGTCCGGTGCCACCGAAAGCGACGCCGGGCTCGCCTCCGGGCTGGTCAACACGACCGCGCAGGTCGGCGGCGCGCTCGGGCTCGCCGTGCTGGCCACGCTGTCCACCGCCCGCACGGCCGACCTGCGGGCCGCCGGGGTGGCCGAGCCGGACGCGCTGACCAGCGGGTTCCGCCTGGCGTTCGGCATCGGCGCGGTGCTGGTGGCGCTGGCCCTCGGACTCGCGGTCACCGTGCTGCGGTCCGCGGCCGAGCCGGACGCCGACCGGGACCCGGTCACGGTGCACTGAGTCGCGGGATCACCTCGGTGCCGAACAGCCGGATCACGGCCAGCACATCCGGCTGGGCCAGCCCGCCGATGTCGACGATCACCAGGTGCGCGTCCAACCCGAGCAGGGTGGCGAGCTGGTTGAGCCGGCCCGCCACCTGCTCGGGATCGCCGCACACCGCCGCGCCGGCCAGCAGCTTGTCGATGTCCAGCCGGGTGCCGTCGCCCCGCCACTCGTCGGCGAACGACGCGTAGGAGGCCAGGTACGGCCGCCATCGGGTGTGCGCCTCGGCGGTCGACTGCGCGACGAACACGTGGCTGGGCAGCGCCACCCGGGCGTCCGCGGAGCGGATCCGCTCGCGGTAGCGGCTGACCACCGGCAGGTGCGCCACCGGGTCGCGCAGCGTGCTCGGCAGCATCAGCGGCAGGCCCAGCTCCACGGCCAGGTCGGCCGACGCCGCCGAGCCGCTGCCGATCCACACCGTCGGCCGGGGCGTCTGGACCGGGCGCGGCGTGGTGGTCACCGCCGCCAGCGGGCCGCGGAACCGCCCGTTCCAGGTCACGTCCGGCTTCTCCAGCAACAACAGCAGCAGGCGCAGGTGCTCGTCGAACCGGGCGCGCAGCTGGCCCTGGCCGATTCCGAACGCGGCGTCGGTCTCCTGGGACACGCCCCGCGCCACGATCAGCTCGGCCCGGCCGCCGGAGAGCACGTCGAGCGTGGCCAGTTCCTCGGCGACCAGCACCGGGTCGCGGTGCGCCAGCAGCGTCACCCCGGTGGACAGCCGCAGCGTGCTGGTCCGCGCGGCGATCGCGGCCAGCACCAGCTCCGGCGCGGAGACGATGTAGCGGGTGAAGTGGTGCTCACCGATCGCCACGCCGGTGAACCCGGCCTCCTCGGCGACGATCGCCTGCTCGACCATGGCGCGCAGCCGCTCGGCCTCGCTGACCGCCAGCCCGGTCCGTGGGTCCGGCAGGTGATCACCGAGAATCAGCAGGTAGACCTCGGGCCGCACGGGCGCCACCCTTCGTCGTTCGGTAACCCTGCTGCCATTGTCGACCCACCGGGCCGCATGACCGCTGGAACGGAGATCGGATGTCACCGGCCACGTTGCTCCCGCGGGCGCTCAACCGGGCCACGCTGGACCGCCAGCTGCTGCTGCGCCGCACGGCGATGCCGCTGCTCGAGGCGATCGAGCACCTGGCCGGGCTGCAGGCGCAGACCCCGCACACCTGGTACCACGGCCTGTGGTGCCGGCTGACCGGGTTCGACCCGGACGCGCTCGGCGCGCTGCTCACCGAGCGGAAGGTGGTGCGGATGGCGCTGATGCGCTCGACCATCCACCTGGTCACCGCCCGGGACTGCCTGGCGATGCGCCCGCTGGTGCAGCCGGTGATCGAGCGCAGCATGGCGAGCAACTTCGGCCGCAACCTGGTCGGTCTGGACGCGGACGCGGTCGACACCGCCGCCCGGGCGCTGCTCGAGGACCGGCCGATGATCTTCCGCGAGCTGGGCCGGGCGCTCGCCCAGCGGTGGCCGGACCGCGACCCGGACTCGCTGGCGCAGGCGGTCCGGGCCCGGGTGCCGCTGGTCCAGGTGCCGCCGCGCGGGGTCTGGGGGCGCAGCGGCCGGCCGGCGCATACCACCGTGGAGCACTGGCTGGGTCGCGGCGTCGACCCGACGCCGTCCATCGACGAGCTGGTGCTGCGCTACCTGGCCGCGTTCGGCCCGGCCAGCGTGCTGGACGCGCAGACCTGGTCCGGCCTGACCCGGCTGGCCGAGGTGTTCGACCGGCTGCGTTCCGGCCTGGTGACCTTCCGGGACGAGGGCGGCCGGGAGCTGTTCGACCTGCCGGGCGCGCCGCGGCCCGACCCGGACACCCCGGCCCCGCCGCGGTTTCTCTACGACTACGACAACCTGCTGCTCTCGCACGCCGACCGGAGCCGGGTGGTCACCCCGGCGGTCCACCAGCAGGGCTACCGGGAGCGCAACGTCATGCCGAGCCTGCTGCTGGTCGACGGCGTCACCCGGGGCGAATGGCGGATCACCCGCGCGGGCGGCACGGCGACGCTGGCCGTCCGGCCGTTCGACCCGCTGTCCGGCGCGGACGGCGCGGCGGTGGCCGAGGAGGGTGCCCGGTTGCTGGCGTTCGCCGCGCCCGGCGACGCGCCCGAGGTCCGGTTCGCTCAGTAGACCAGGGCGAGCACCGACCGGGCCGGCGGCAGCGCGCGGCGCGGCGGCTCGACCCAGCGCTCGGAGGGGTTCACCGGAATGGCGACGTGGCTGCCTGGCGGCGCCAATTCCACGTCTCCGGAAATGGTCGAATTCGCCGGCGTGCCGGGGCCGACCAGAAATGTCCACCGGGTTCCGTCCGGGCTGGCGAAAATGGGCACCGGGCCGGTCAGCCGGTCAAGGACCCGGGCGCCCAGGCCGGCCGGCATGCTCACCGCGTTCAGCACCCGGCCGAGCGCGACGACCAGATGACGCGCGCCGACCTGCACGGACACCGGCCAGCCGAACGATTCCTGGTAGCTCGACCGGGCGTCGGCCAGCTCCCGGAGCCATCCGGGGGCCGGTGCCGTCGCCTCAGAAATCCGCATAACAAAATCGTGTTTCGTCGCGCTAGAAAAATACTCAATTGTGACTGGAGTCACAGCACTACACTGGTCGCCATGCCGAGCCGTTGCACCTTCTGCGCGATCATCGACGGCGAGCTGGCCGCCACCGTGGTGCACGAGACCCCGACGACCCTGGCCTTCCTCGACCACCGCCCGCTGTTCCGCGGCCACGTGCTGCTGGTGCCCAGGCAGCACCTGGAGATCCTCAGCGATCTGCCGGCCGAGCTGGTGCCGGAGTTCTTCCAGCTGGCCCAGCGGCTCGAGCGCGCGGTCGAGGACGGGCTCGGCGCGGACGGCTCGATGATCCTGATCAACAACGTGATCAGCCAGTCGGTCCCACACCTGCACCTGCACGTGATCCCGCGCCGACGCAAGGACGGCCTGCGGTTCTGGCTCGGGCCGAGGGAGAAGTACACCCCGGACGACCCGGCCGAGACCTACGCCGAGAAGATCCGCGCCGCCCTCTGAACCCGGCGCAATGCCACCTTCATGCGATGCCGGTCGCCGAATGTGACATTGCGCCGCCCCCGACGTCGTGCAGGTGGTGCACCGGGTCGTGCAGGAAGTAGCGGGCGAAGGTGTCCACCGTGAAGTCCGCGCCGTCGCCGCGGTGCCCGGTGCGCCGCCAGGCCGCACCGGACACCGAGGCGAACCGCGCGGCCAGGGTCTCCGCGGCGGTCGCCAGCTCCTCGGCGACGAGGGCCGGGTCCTGCTCGGCGTAGCGGTCCTCGACGGCCGTGGCGTCCTGGTCCCAGTTGGGGTAGTGCGGATCGTCCTCGGTCAGCATCAGCCGCAGTCGCCCGTCGAAGACCCGGCAGGTGTCGCGTACGTGGCAGGCGTACTCGAGCGGAGACCACACGTCCGGCGCCGGCCGCACCCGCGGGTCGGCCGGGCCGGTGAGCACCGGGCGCCAGGCCGCCGCGTTCGCCCGCAGCCGGTCCGGCACCTCCGCGCCGGCCACGGTGCTCGCGTCGTAGCCGCAGTCCGGGCAGGGCCGGTGCAGCACCCAGGTCCAGTCCTTGGTGTCAGGAACGATCACGCTCTGAGCATCGCCCGCGGACCGGCCGGACACCAGCGACAGTTTCTTCACGCACCTTTCAGCCCGGCTACATGCTTCACCGCCGCCGTGGTGAAACCGGTGAAGTTCACAACCGGACGCAGTCGATGATCGAGCCGGGCAGCCGCGGCGGTGGCACCCGACCGTCGATCACCTTGACCCGGAACAGCACGGCGAATCCACGGGTCCCGCCGAGCCGTTCCCGCACCACCGCGACGTTGTCCGCGCCCAGCCGGGGATTGGTGAACAGGTGCACCGCGCCGAGCACGCCGTAGGTGTGGCTGCCGCCGCAGATGGTCACGTCGGTGTCCGGGTTGGTCGGGTTGGCGGCCCGCACGAACAGCCCGACGTCCTCCACCACCTGACGCTCACCCAGCACCGCGGGCAGCACCGGGGTGCCGTCCGCCAGCCGGAACCGCTCCGGCGCGCCCGACGCCACCTCGGGCTGTTCGAACGGCAGATCCAGCAGGTGGAAGAAGGTGCGGATCAGCGGGTTGCCGGCCGGCCCGCCGAGCAGCACCAGGTGCCGGGCGGTGTCGATGCCCGGCTCCCGGGCCGAACGGTGGCTGAGGTTGCGGTAACCCATCCTGGTCAGCGCCACGAACATCTCGAAGAACGCGTCCAGATCGCCGTACCGGGCCAGCCGCACGTAGCCCCGGCCGCCGTCGGCCGCGGCCGACTCCGGTGACAACTCGGGGGCGACCACGTAGACCTTCTCGGCCCGGTCGTGCTGCCACAATTCGTTGCCGCCCAACGGATCCGGCGCGCCGCGCTCCTGCTTGGCCTCCCGCTCGGCGCTGTCCCGCAGCTCGAGCAGCTCGGTGCGCAACCGATGGAACCGAATCCGGGCCGGCTTGTCCAATGTGGACACGTCGGTCGGCGGCGCGGACAGCCCGATCCCCCGGGCCGAGCTGAAGATCAGCGCGTACTGCACCAGCCGGGACTCCGACGGCCACTTGTCGACCTCGCCGTTCTCCCACATGGAGATGGCCGCGCTGCTCAGCGGCTTGCCCTTGCCGAGCGCCGTGGCCAGCGCCTCCTGGGTGATCTTCACCGGGAACGTGGTCTCGCGCAGCGCACGCAACCGGCTGGCCAGCAGCCTGCGCGCCGCCCGGCTCATCGCCCCACCTCCGGCTCGAGAGTAACCGGCGCCGCCGGTTAAGCAAGTTAAGGTCTTGGTCGTCGCCCGGCCGGACTAGCCTGCGCACGTGAGTACCACAAGTGATCATCCCGAGGAGTACCGCCAGTTCCGGTTCGAGCGCCCACCCGGCTCGACCGAACTGCTGCTCATCCGGCACGGCGAATCCGAACCGGCCCGCCGTGACCGCCAGTTTCCCTTGGTCGACGGGCACTCAGACCCGGAACTGGCGCCCGAGGGCCGGGAACAGGCCCGGCGGGTGGCGGATCGGCTGAGCTTCGCCAAGATCGACCACATCTACGTGACCACGCTGCGCCGCACCGTGCAGACCGCCGCCCCGCTGGCCGAGCGGCTCGGGATCACCCCGGTCGTGGAGCCCGGGCTGCGCGAGGTGCTGCTCGGCGATTGGGAGGGCGGCATCTTCCGGCACAAGGTGGCGGAGAACGGCGAGATCGCCCAGCGCCTGTGGCGGGAGGGACGCTGGGACGTGATCCCGGGTGCCGAGCCGGCCGAGGAGTTCGCCGCGCGGGTCCGGGCGGCGATCGAGCGGCTGGCCGCCGCGCACCGCGACCAGACCATCGCGGTCTTCACCCACGGCGGCGTGATCGGACAGGTGCTCGCCACCGCCACCAACGCCCGGTCGTTCGCCTTCGTCGGCGCGGACAACGGGTCGATCTCCCATCTGGTGATCGTCCCGGACGTCTGGATCGTCCGGCGGTTCAACGACACCGCGCACCTCGACCCGGCGTTCACCCTGGTGCCGGCCCCGCTGACCTGACCGAGGAGCGGCGCCCGCGATCTGTCCATTGTGGAGGTTCGGCGCGACTTCTCCCAGGCCTACCAACGGACCCGAGGTACCGCGCCGAGGATTCCTGACACAACCCGGCCGGGGACCGGTACCGTCCAGGAGACATGAAGGCCACACCGTTCGCCGTCGCCCTGCTCACGCCACTCGCCCTGCTCGCCGCCGCGTGCGGCGACCCCGATCCGGCGCCGGCCGGCACGGACGTCGACCAGTTGCGCGGCCGCACCTTCGTGTCCACCGACGTGACCGAGAACGGCCAGCCCCGGCCGCTCGTGCCGGGCACCAGCCTGACCATCCAGTTCACCGACGACGGGCGCCTGCTCGCCGACGCCGGGTGCAACAAGATGAGCGGGGCGGCCCGCATCGAGAACGGCGCGCTGGTGCTCGACGAGCTCGGCAGCACCATGATGGCCTGCGACGAGGCCCGCGCCGATCAGGACCAGTGGCTGTCGTCCTTCCTCACCGGCCGCCCGACCATCCGGCTCGACGGCGCCAACCTGATCCTCACCTCGGACAAGACGGAGGTCACCATGCTGGACCGCACCGTTGCCGACCCGGGCCTGCCGCTCGAAGGCACCCACTGGCAGGTGGACACCCTCATGTCCGGCGACATCGCCACCTCCACCCCATCCGGCGCCACCGCCACCCTGGAGTTCAAGGACGGCACCCTCAACCTCAACACCGGCTGCAACACCGGCTCCGGCAGCTACCAACTGCTCGGCGACAAGATCCGCTTCGGCCCGATCGCCACCACCAAGATGGCCTGCGAACCCGAACTGATGGCCCTCGAGACCGCCATCGTCACCGTCCTCGACGGCATCGTCGACCACACCATCGACGCCGACGTCCTCACCCTCACCCACCCCTCCAACGCCGCCCTCAAAGCCCGCGGCCAACGCTGATCACAGAGCCCGTCCGCGAGTGGGTGGTCAGGGCGCGTTGGTGGGGGTGGGCCAGGTGCGCTGCCACATGTCGATGGTGAGGATGGGGTGCATGCCGACGCTTCGGTAGAGGTTGAGGGCGGGGGTGGGGTTGTTGCTGTCGACGTGGAGGATGGTGCCGGTGCGGCCGGCGTTGTGGTCGCGGTGGAAGGTGGTTTGGAGCAGGCAGCGCGCGATGCCGTGGCCGCGGGCGGTGGGGAGGACGCCGAGGTCGGCCACGTAGCCGCAGTTGTCGGTGGTCAGGAAGCGCGAGTTGGCGACGAGCATGGCGGCCGGGGTGCCGTCGAGGTCGGCGACCATGAGTTGGGACCAGTCGAAGGTGGACTCGGCGTCGAGGCGGGCGTGCCACCGGTCGAACGAGGTGGGGACGAAGGCGAAGTGGTCCTGGAATGACTCGGTCAGGATGGCGTGCGCGGTGCGGCGGAACGGCTCGTCGCCGGGGCCGACGCGGAGGGTGACGCCGGGCGGGGGCTCGGGGGCGGGCGGCGGCTTCGGGGTTTGGGGTTGGGGCGGACCGTGGTCGATGCGCATGCGGAGGAACACGGTGGCCGGGGTCAGGCCGTGGGCGCCTGCGGCGGTGCGGGTGGCCGTGTCGGACCGGTAGATGCCCTGGTTGACCATGGTGGTGGGGTGGCCGCCGGCCATGGCCAACTGCTCGGCGCGGGCCAGGGTGCGGGTGTAGAGCCACGGGAACAGCGCGTCGTGCGGGGTGACCACGTCGATGTCGACCAGCTCGCCGGTTGCCCGCGCGGCGGCCCAGCCATAACCCACAAGGGTGTCGTCGCGGTGCACCAGCCAGGTGCCCGCCGACGGGTCGAAGCCCGGGTCAGCGAGGTCGTTGCGGACGTCGTCCAGCGTGTAGTCGGCGAACCCGACGACGTCGACGGTGTACCGGGACACCAGCGCGTGGATGGCCTCGACGTCGGCGAGCGTGGCCGGCCGGGCGGTGTGTCCGTCGGGAAGCTGCATAGCCGCAGGGTGCGGGGACGCGGCGGGCGCCGTCTACGGAATTTCCGGAGATACCCCGATCGGGAAGACTGGCCGGGTGAACGTATCCGCACAGACCTACGCCACCGAGATCCTGCGCCTGCTCGAGCAGCTGACCGCGAGGTCGATGCCCGCCATCGAGGCCGCGGCCGCCCTGTTCGCCGACTGCGTCCGCGCCGACGGCGTCATCCACGCGTTCGGCACCGGGCACTCCCAGGCCACCGCGCTGGAGATCGCCGGCCGCGCCGGCGGGCTGATTCCGACCAACCGGATCAGCCTGGCCGACCTGGTGATCGCCGGCGGGCAGGATCCGAGCGTGCTCGACGATCCGATGCTGGAGCGGCAGGCGCACGTGGCCGCACCGCTGTTCGAGCTGGCCGCGCCCCGGCCCGGGGATCTGTTCGTGATCGCGTCCAACTCCGGGGTCAACGGATCCGTTGTCGAGCTGGCCCACCTGGCCACCGCGGCCGGGCACAAGCTGATCGCGATCACCTCGCTCGAGCACAGCCGGCAGGCCACCCCCAAGCACGAGTCCGGCAAGCGGCTGAACGAGCTGGCCGACGTCACCCTGGACACCGGCGCCCCGTTCGGCGACGCGATCCTGTCCATGCCGGACGGCGCGACGGCCTGCGCGGTCTCCTCGGTCACCGCCTCGGTCCTGGTCCAGATGGTGGTTGCCGAGGCGATCCGGCGACTGCTCGACGACGGCAGCACGCCGCCGGTCTACATCTCCTCCAATGTCCCCGGCGGCCACGATCGCAACCTGGGTCTGGAGAAGCACTACGCCGGCCGGATCCGCCGCATGGCCTACTGATGCGGTTGCGGGTGCTCGGCTCGACCGGCGGCTGGCCGGGCCCGGGCCGGGCGTGCTCCGGCTACCTGCTCGAGGCCGCGGGCCGCAAGGTTCTGGTGGATGCCGGGTCGGGGGTGTTGGTCGAACTGCTCCGGCTGGCCACGCCGGCCGAACTGGACGCGGTCTGGATCAGCCACCTGCACCCCGACCACTGCGCCGATCTGCCGATGCTCTGGCACACGCTGGCCTACGGCACTCCGAGGGACCGGCCGCTGCCGGTGCTCGGTCCGACCGGGTGGAGCGCCGCGCTTGCGCCGATGCTCGACGAACCCGAGCGGCTGGGCCGGATCTTCACCGTGGTCGAGCTGACCGACGGCGCCCGGCACGACTTCGGCCCGCTGACCTTGCGTGCCGTGGCCATGCGGCACAGCCTGCCGACCTACGGCCTGCGGGCCAGCTGCGCCGGCGCGATCCTGGGCTATACCGCGGACTCCGCACCGTGTCCGGCGGTGACCCGGCTGGCCGAGGACGCGGATCTGTTCCTGTGTGAGGCTTTCCTGTCCACCCCGGGCCCGCCGCGATTCACCTCGGTGAGCCGGCCGGAGGACGCCGGGCGGGCGGCGACACTGGGCGGCGCCCGCCGGTTGGTGCTCACCCATCTGCATCCCGACGCGGATCCCGGTGCGGCGATCACTCGCGCCCGCACCGAGTTCGCCGGTCCGGTCGAGGTCGCCGAGCCGGGCCGGGATTTCCTGATATCCGGGTGATCCCTGATCCCGGAACGCGGCCACTCCGGTAGGAAGGTCGGCATGCGACGAAGCTTGAGCCGGGCCGTGGCCGTCGCCGCCGCCATGGCAACCGTCCTGACCACGATCACCGGTGCGGCCGCCGCGGAGCCGGCCGACGGCGCGACCGAGTTGCGGGACGCGCGCGGCCTGGCCGCCGACATCCGGTACACCGAATACGGAATCCCGCACATCAAGGCGAACGACTTCGCCGGTCTCGGCTACGGCTACGGGTTCGCCGCGGCCCGGGACAACATCTGCGTACTGGCCGACACCTATCTGACCGTGGCCGCCGAGCGCTCGCGCTTCCTGGGACCGGACGCGCCGGGCAACACCGCCTACGGCGCGGCGCGCACCAGCCTGAGCAGTGACCTGTACTTCCGCCAGGTGAACGACTCCGGTGTGGTCGAGCGGTCGATGACCGGCCCGCCGCCGCACGGCCCGCGGGCCGAGGTGCGCCAGATCGTCCGCGGCTATGTCGCCGGCTACAACCGGTTCCTGCGGGAGACCGGCGCCGCCGGCATCACCGACCCGGCCTGCCGGGGTGCCGCCTGGGTGCGCCCGATCGCCGAAACCGATGTGTACCGCCACTTCTACGCGCTGGCCACACTCGCCGGCCAGGGCCAGGTGATCGACGGCATCACCGAGGCGGCGCCGCCGGCGGCCGGCCCGGCGACCGCCGCCGCGCCGGTGCCGCCGGACGCCGCCGAGCGGGTCGCGGCCGCCATCGGCATGCAGGACATGGGCAGCAACGCGATCGCCATCGGCTCGGCCGGCGCCCGCAACCACCGCGGCCTGCTGCTGGGCAACCCGCACTATCCGTGGCACGGCGGCCGGCGGTTCTGGCAGTCGCAGCTGACCGTGCCGGGCCGGCTCGACGTGAGCGGCGGCAGCCTGCTCGGCATCCCGCTGGTCCAGATCGGCTTCAACCGCGACGTGGCCTGGAGCCACACGGTGGCCACTCCGGCCACGTTCGGCCTGTACCAGCTGACGCTGGCCTCGCCGACCACGTATCTGGTGGACGGCCGGCCGGAGCAGATGACCAGCCGGCAGGTCTCGGTCCAGGTGCGCAACCCGGACGGCTCACTGTCCACGGTGCAGCGCACGCTCTACTCCACCCGGTACGGGCCGATGCTCTCGCCGGTGTTCGGCCTGCCGCTGAACTGGACCGCGACCTCCGCGTTCACCATGCGGGATGCCAATGCGGGCAACATGCGCGGTCTGAACACCTGGTTCGAGTTCGGCCAGGCGCGCGGTACCCGGGACATCGTCGAGGTGCTGTCCCGCACCCAGGGCGTGCCGTGGGTGAACACGATCGCCGCCGACCAGTCCGGCCGCGCGCTCTACGCCGACATCCAGGTGGCGCCGCACGTGACCGACGAGCTGGCCGCGCGGTGCAACACCCCGCTCGGCGCGGCGATCTTCCCGGCCACCGGGATCCCGGTGCTGGACGGCGCACGGGGGAACTGCGCGTGGGGCAGCGATCCGGATGCCCTGCTGCCCGGGATCTTCGGCCCGCGCCGGATGCCGCTGCTGACCCGATCCGACTACGTGGCGAACTCCAACGACAGCGCCTGGCTGTCCAACCCGCGCCAGCCGATCACCGGCTACCCGCGGATCGTCGGCACCATCGGCACCGAGCGGGAACCGCGCACCCGGATGGGAATCACGGCGATCGAGCAGCAGCTCGACCGCGGCCGGTTCACCCGGCAGGACCTGCAGAACCTGCTGTTCAACGACCGCAGCTTCATCGGCGAGCAGGCGGCCGCGGCCACCGCGGCGATGTGCGCGGCGTTCCCGAACGGCCAGGCGCCGACCTCGGCCGGCGGCACCGTGCCGGTCGGCCGGGCCTGCGCCGCACTGTCCACTTGGGACAAGACGATGACCGTCGGGAGCCGCGGCGGCCTGCTGTTCGAGCGGTACTGGCTGCGGGTGGCCGACGCGTTCGACGGTCCGCCCGCGGTGTGGCGGGTGCCGTTCGATCCGGCCGATCCGGTCCGTACCCCGCACACGCTGGACACCGCCAACCCGGTGCTGCACACCGCGCTCGGCGACGCCGTCGCCGAGCTCCGCGCCGCGGGCATCGAGCCGGACGCCCCGCTCGGCCGAAACCACTACGTGGTGCGGGGCGGCAGGACCATCCCGGTGCACGGCGGGCACGGATCGCAGGGCGTGCTCAACATGATCATCCCGGGGTGGGATCCGGCGCGCGGCGCCACCGAGGTGGTGCACGGCTCCAGCCACATGCAGGTGGTGTCGTACACCGGCGGGCCGTGCCCGGACGCGGTGACGCTGCTGAGCTACTCGCAGTCCAGCGATCCGCGCTCCGCGCACCACGCCGACCAGACCGAGCTGTTCTCCGCCAGCCGGTGGGTGCGGTCCCGGTTCTGCGAGCACGACATCCGGTCCGCACCCGGGCTGAAGGTGGTGCGCCTGCGGGAACGCTGAGCCGAAGGCGACGTCGACCGCTACCGGTAGGCCTGTGCCTGGAGCGAGTACAGCTCCGCGTACAGGCCGCCGGCCGCCATCAGCTCGGCGTGCGTGCCGTCGCCGGTGATCCGGCCGCGCTCGAGGACCAGGATCCGGTCGGCGTGCCGGACGTTGGCCAGCCGGTGGGTGACCAGCAGCGTGGTGCGGGTGCCGGCGCCGTCCCGGCTGGCCGTCTGGAGCGCGCCGAACACCCGCGCCTCGGCCTTGGCGTCCAGTGCGGCGGTGGGCTCGTCGGCGACCAGTACCGGCGCGTCCCGGTAGGCGCCGCGGGCCACCGACAGCCGCTGCCACTGGCCGCCGGACAGGTCCTGGCCGTCCTCGTACAGCCGGGACAGCATGGTGTTCTCCTTGCGCGGCAACGAATCGATCAGCTCGTCGGCGCCGGAGAGCTGGGCGCTGCCGGTCCACAGCGTCCCGTCCCGGCTGTCCCGGGACAGCCGACCGATCCTGATGTTGTCCGCCGCGGTGATCGGCCAGCGCAGCGGTTCCTGGGACACCACGGAGATCTGGCCGTGCACGGTGTCCCGGCGCGCGGTCGCGATGTCCATGCCGTCCCACAGCACCGTTCCGGTGGTCGGCCGGTACAACCCGGTGATCAGCTTGCCAAGGGTCGACTTGCCGGAGCCGTTCTCCCCGACCAGCGCGACCACCTGACCGCGCCGCAGGGTCAGCGAGACGCCCTCGATGGCCGGTGCGTCCTGGCCGGGGTAGGTGTAGGAGACCTCGCGCAGCTCGATGGTCTTCGGGTTGACCGGGGCCGGCCCGACCGCCGCCGGCCCGCGCCGGCCGGCACTGTCGGTCAGCAGCTTCTCGTACAGTTCGATGTAGAAGCTGTCCTCGTACAGGCCGTTGACACCGTGGATGGTGTTGCTCAGCGCGGTGGAGCCGGTGCGCATGGCCACCACCGCGGCGCCGGCCAGGGCGAGCGGCATGGCCTCGACGTAGAGCAGCCAGCCAAGCACCAGGTACGCGATTCCGGTGCCGAGACCCGAGATCGCGCGGCCGACGAGCTGGATCCAGGTCTGCCGCCGAGCGACCCGGACCGCCTCGGCGACGAGCATCCCGGCCACTCGCCGGTACTCGGCCAGCAACTGCGGCTGGGCGGTGAACGCCCGGACCTCCAGCGCCGCCTCCCGCTCGGTGACCAGGTCGCCGATCACCCAGGACTGCCGGTCCCGCGCGATCATCTTGAGGAACGACGCATAGCGCAGCTTGGCCGCGCGCATCGACGCCCAGGCGTTCGCCGCCGCCGCGGCCAGCAGCGCCGGGAGCAGCCAGATGCTGAACACGCTCACCGTGACCAGCGCGGCCACCAGCGAGATCAGCGAGGCCAGCGGGTCGCCGACGCCGTCGACCGAAGAGCGGAACGCGCGCACCCCCTGGATTCCGCCCTGCCGCACCAGTTCCTGGTAGTCGGAGTCGTCGAACGCGGCCGCCTCGACCTCGAGCACGACCGCGTAGAGCCGGTCCCTGGCCAGCACCTCGACCCGCGGGGTGAGCATCCCCTGCACCAGCCCGACGGCGGCGTCCAGCCCGGCCTTGGCGGCGTAGGCGCCGACCACCAGCGCCAGGGCCGGCAGCGCGGCGAGCACCCGCTCCGGGGTCGGGCCGGCCTGCAGCAGCTCGGTCAGCACGTTGGCGGTGGCCAGCAGGCCGAACGCGGTCACCGCACCGGCGGCCAGATGGAGCATGCCGGCCAGCAGGGTCCACCCCGGCGAGGCCGCCCAGGCCAGCCGCACCACCGAGGAGACCGCGGCGGGCAGCGCGCGGACCGTCTTCCACCAACTCGCCGCGGCGACCTGCTGCGCCCCGCCCGCCCACTTCGGGGCGGCGATCCCGTCGACCCCGATCAGCGGCCTGTCGGTGTCGCTGGCTTGGCTACCGTCCATACTTCGAATGGTGACAGAGCGCAAAGGGAGAGCCGATTGATTAACCGCCCATATGTTCTGCTCAGCTGCGCGATGTCGGTCGACGGGTACATCGACGACGCCGGCCCGGACCGGTTGGTGCTGTCCAACGACGCGGACTGGGCCCGGGTGGATGAGGTTCGCGCCGGGGTGGACGCGATCCTGGTCGGTGCCAACACGATCCGGCGGGACAACCCGCGGTTGCTGGTGCGCAGCGGGAAGGCGCACCCGGTGAAGGTCACCATCACCTCGACCGGGGACCTGGATCCGGCCGCCCAGTTCTTCACCACCGGCGAGGCGGCCAAGCTGGTGTACGCGCCGGCCGGCGCGGCCGCCGGGCTGACCGGTGCGGCGACCGTGGTGGAGACCGGTCCGGACATCGACCTGCGCTGGATTCTGGCCGACCTGCGCGCCCGCGGGGTGCGGCGGCTGATGGTCGAGGGCGGCGGAACGGTGCACACCCAGTTCCTCACCGCCGGCCTTGTCGACGAGCTGCAACTGGTGGTGGCCCCGCTGTTCGTCGGCGACCCGCGCGCCCCTCGGTTCGTCTACTCCGGACGGTTCGGCTCAGGCATGACCCTCGCCGGCGCCGAGCCGATCGGCGATCTGGTGCTGCTGCGGTACTTTCTCGGCACCGCGGCGGCGGACTGGCGGCTGCTGCGTACCGCGACGGAGCTGGCCCGGTGCTGTCCACCGTCCGAGACCGCGTTCAGCGTCGGCGCGGTGATCGTCGACGCCGCCGGCACCGAGCTGGCCCGCGGCTACTCCCGGGACACCGACCCGACCGTGCACGCCGAGGAGTCCGCGCTGGCCAAGCTGTCCGGACCGCCACCACCCGGCGCCACCCTGTACAGCTCACTGGAACCGTGCAGCAGCCGCTCCTCCCGCCCGACGACCTGCACCCAGCACATCCTCGACTCCGGCATCCGCCGGGTGGTCATCGCCTGGCGCGAACCGAGCACCTTCGTCCACGGCCACGGCGCCGAACTCCTGGCGGCGGGCGGAGTCGAGGTGATCGAGTTCCCCGACCTGGCCCCCGCCGCCAAGGAACCCAACCGGCACCTGCTCTGATAGCTGGTGTCATACGCCGTCGAGCATGGGAATGCTCTTGGCGACGGCCTTGAAGGCTTCGAGGACAAGGAGAACCTGCTCACTGAAGTGGTTGATGAACACGATCAGGAATTTCACAATCGATTTAGCGTTGTTGAGCATATATCGCGCGTTCGAAAGTTCTTCGAACGGTGGCTTATAAGGGATAATCTTTTGCACCCCGGCACTAGCAAGCTCGCCGATCGCCTGCGCGGCGAGGTCCCGTACCGCGGAACGGGCGAGATCGACCAGAGTGCCTGTGGTACCGACGACGATGCTCAGGGCTCCCGCGAGGTTGGCGGACGACTTCATCACGTCGATGATGGGCTGGGCGACCTTCTGTCGGTATGAGTCACCCGCGTCGCCGTTCCAGTTGCCGGTGCGGTCCTTGTGCGCCGCGTAGTGGTCGGCGAGGCGGTCCAACTCTCCCTGGATATTCTTCCACGTCTTGCTCGCCGCCTCGACCATCTCAGGCTTTCCGGCAAGCGCGTCGAGAATGAGCCGGAAAGGCGTGATGTGCTCCATCGCCCAGCCCGCCAGCCAGCCGACGGCGGATGAGACCGGGTCGCCGATGAAGCCGCCGGTATCCACTCCCATCGCGGCGATGTGGCCTACCATCGAGGCGTAGTTCTGCTTGCTCGAGTCGCTGATCTCCTGGTACAGGTCCCAGGTACTGCTGACGATCCCCGCGCCCTTGACCCGTTCCTCACCTTTTTCCCAGTTGGATAAGAATCCTCCGTCAGAGGAGTTGCGCTCGATAACCCAGTTGGGGTCGTTCGACGGTAGGCTCTCGCCGAGTTTACGAAGTTCCTGCGCATTCGATTTGTCTGATTCCGTATAGGTTTCGACGGCTTTGACAAGTTGTTTGGCAGTCGAGTCGAACGAGCGATCGAGCTTGACGATGGTGTCCTCCGCGCTCTCGCGGAAATACCACAAAACAAGCCCGATTTGTTGGCACAGCACGCCGTACGCGGAGGAGAAGCCGTCCGGGCACACCGCCTTTGTCGCAGCGACAACGCGATCGAGAGGGTGCTGCATCCCAGCGACGGCACGTGCGTGGGCGTAAAGTTCGTCGGGGTCGACTTCGATGCCTTTGGGCGGCGCCATTCGTGGTTTCCTAGCAGTCTCGCGGATCAGGACAGGATGGATCGGCCGGTCCAGTCGTCCGGATTCTGGTTACGGCCGCGGGACGGACGGCGTCGTGCTGTTCGGTATGGCTGCACCGCGTCGTCACTCTCGATGGCGCCGATGGCCATTTGTCGTTGTCGGGAATCTGCGGGCGAGCCGGGTGTTGGGGGCGGTGGCGGCGGGAATGCGTTGTGCGCCTTGGCCACCAGGTGGCCGGTGAGGGGGTCGTCAGGGGCGGCTGCGCGCAGGATTTCCGCGACCCTGCTGGCGACTCCGGCCTGCGCGGCCTGCAGGACGTGTTGGAGGGTGGTCGCGACCTGATGCGGTGGCATGGTGCGGACCATTTCGGTGCAGCGGACGTTCAACACGTTGCCGTTGGATCCGACCGTAACCTCGACCGCTCCGTCCGGTGATCGCCGGGTGACCGTGATGCCGTCGATCTGACGGTTGGCTTCGGTGAAAACCTCGTGGCGGCGAACAGCCAACTCGACCGCGTCGTCAATCTGCCGCATTGTGTCGTCGGCCGCCGCTCCGTCCAGCGACATGCGATACGTCGACATGGTGGTTCTCCCCGGACTGGTGGATTTCCCCGCACCCGACCGTAGCCAGCGGCACCGCCAGCCGCGACGGTCGATCGACCCACAGGCGCTACAGCTCGTCCAGTCGGATCAGGCCGTCCTGGATGGCTCTGGCGACCAGCGCGGCCTTCGTCGAGGCCGGGCGTCCGGCGTTGGCGTACCTGATCCGGACCCGGTCGATATAGCTGTTCACCGTGCGCACGGACAGGCCGAGCTTGCGGGCCACCATCTCCTTGGATTCGCACGCGAACCAGTTGACCAGCACGTCGACCTCCCGAGGCGTGGGCCGCGGCCGGTCCGGCCGGGTGTCGGTGCTGATCGCGCGGACCATGGCCGGCGGCGTGTACGGCAGGTTTCGGCCCGCCGCGTGGATCGCGTGCACCAGGTGCCGGGGGCCTTCCGTCTTCGCCAGGTAGGCGAACGCCCCGAGGTCGAGACAGGTGAGAATGGAGTCCCGATCCTCGCGCATGCTGTACACGATCACCTGCCGGCCGGCGTCGACCAGGCGCCGCAGGTCGACATACGCCGGCAGTTCCTTGGTCAACTGCAGGTCGAACAGGACGACCTCGGCCGACCGGCCGGGCTCGGTCCACGCCACGGCCGGCGTCGCCCCGGAGTCGACGACCCGCAGCGGCGGATCGGCCGCCGCGCACCAGGCCTCGACACCGGACACGATCGCCGGGTGGTCGTCGATCACCACCACCGTGGTCAGTTCGGCGCCGGCCATGTCGCCTCCAGCCAGACCTTCGGTCCGTCGACGAGTCTGGTCACCCTGATTCCGACGTGATCGCCGGCTCGAGGTTCCGGCTCGGTAGCCGCCGCGTCGGCGAGCACGCTGACCGTGACGCCGGCCGGTGACCCGAGTACGGTCACCCGCACCTCGGACCTGGCGGCGGCGATGACCCGCATTGCCGGTTCGGTCAGCGCGCGGCGCACCACCAGTGGCGGCGGCGGATGTTCTCCGATGGTTCCGAGGTAGACCGCGACCCCGTTGCGGTCGGCCAGATCCAGGCACGCCCGCAGCTCGTGCAGCAGCGGGTCGACGGCCTCGTCGTGCTCAGCGAACAGCCTGCGCATCCGGGCGGCCGCCACCGCATAGTTCGCGCGTACGGCATCGTCGGACAGGTTCGCCGCACCAGTGGTCAGATCGGTCAGCAGCGGCACGATCGTGGTGGCGAGGTCGGCATACCTGGCCCTGCGGTCGGCATGCAGCCGCTCGGCGATGGCGTCGGCGGTGCGTGCTCGTTCCGCCAACTCGGCGGCGCGCACCGCACTGGCAGCGATCCGGCGCAGGGCCATGGCGATGGCGAGCACCAGCAGCTCACAGCCGAGCACGACCGTTGTCACCACGGCAAGATCGGCGACCTCCTGGCCCTGACCAACCATGACCAACTGGACGAAGCTGCCGGCGGTGTACATGCCGAGTGCGACCGCGGTGGCGACGGTGCCGCGGTCGATCAGCACGAGCAGCAGGAACCAGCCGATCTCGCCGTAGGACCACTCCGCCTCGGCCATCAGGTGCTCGGTCGGGATCCCGGTGGTGGCCAGCCCGGCCGCGGTGAACACCACCGCCACCAGAACCCAGCGCACCCCACCCACCGGCCGGTCGCCCAACACCTGGACTCCGGCTACGACGGCAACCGACATCAGCAGCGCGAACGCGACCACCTGCTGGGCCATGCTGCTGTACAACGCCGCGTTGACCACCAGCAACGGCAGGGCGAAGACAAGCATCGAAACGACGGCCACGGCCAGGATGATCAGACGCAGCGCGCGCATCAGGGCGCTCGTCACCAGGGTCCGGCTCGATTCACTCACTGGACCACCGCAGCCGAACCACGGTACCGGCGCCCGGCCGGGAGGTCACCGCGGCGTGTCCGCCTGCGCGACTCATGCGCTGCTTGATCGACTCCGACACCCCCCGGCGGTTTGGCGGCACCTGGTCCGGTGTGAAACCCCGGCCCTGGTCGGAGACATCCACCATGACCGTCGGGCCGGTGCGGGTCACCACAACCACGGCGGTGTCCACCTCGGCGTGCCGAGCGACGTTGGCCAGCGCCTCCCTGGCCGCCGCGCCGATCGCCTCGGCGGGGCCGGCCGGTAGGGGCATCGGGTCCGGCACGTGTAGCCGGACGGTGATCGGCGCCTGCCGCGCCACCTCGCCGAGCAGCCGAGCCAGATCGGCCCGGCCGTCCGGGAATTCCCGAGGTGCGGCGAGGATTTCCAGATCCCGCCCGGCCTGCTCGGCCAGCCACGGTTCGGTGCCGGCGACCATCCCGGTGCCGACGGCGAGCAGCGTGGCCGCGGCCGTGTCGTGCAGCACCGCGAGGTGCTCTCGT
Organism: Actinophytocola sp.; assembly: GCF_035762905.1. Taxonomy (GTDB): domain Bacteria; phylum Actinomycetota; class Actinomycetes; order Mycobacteriales; family Pseudonocardiaceae; genus DASYTH01. The sequence continues at coordinate 9,255 of NZ_DASUCC010000085.1, read as the reverse complement.
TCATCGGCGCGCCGCGCCGCCGCGACCGCACCATCCCGCGCCGCCCGGTTGCTCGCCGCGATGACGCGGTCGGCCTGCGTGGCACCCACGTGGAGCAGGACCCACAGCAGTCTGGCTAGGACGGCCGCGCCGAAGATCCACAATGCCAGCGCCGCGGAGACAGCCAGGTCGTCCGGCGCGGCAAGGTATTTGCCGGTCAGGTGGGCTGCGAAGAACCCGGTGGTGAGCAGCAGGCCGGCGGCCGTCGTGGTGAACCACTGATGCCCGCCGGCGGAGATCGTGACGATGGCGAATACCCAGTTCGTACTGTCCGGCAGGGCATCCGGCCGCACCACCCAGCCTTGGACCAGGCACAGCGCCATGATCAACACCGAGTCGGCGAGAAGCAGACCGCTGCGCGGTGCGTACCGGAGGTACATCCCGCTCCAGCCGAACAGCCCCACCACGACCGCGACGACCAAGGGAAGCCGATCGGTCGGGGCTTGGGCCACCGCCGCGCCGCCGGCCAGAACCACCACGGCGGTCCGCAGGACGACGACATACCGGCGGCACAGCCGGCGCAGCTCGCCAACGGTTGCGCCCCACGGAGATTCCATTTGCACCCCAGCTTTCCCCGGCTGCAACGTGCAGTTTAGTACGCCAGCCGCTTTTCGTACGCAACCGCGGGGGACCGTGACGGTACCCAGCCACCATCAACCCGTGATCCGCACTTCGCTGGAACGCAACGACAGCAGTTAATTCCGGAGCGGCGGCAACAGCTGCGGGAGTAGGGCGGGCAGTGGTGGGCGGGCGGGGGTGGGGACCGAAGCCTGGCCGGGTGGGGGGAAGTCGGCGGGTTTGCCGCCGAACGGGGCGTTCTGTGAGCCGCGCACGCCGATCGGGCTGCCGGGGGGTTCGGCGCAGTAGGCGTTCTGGTTGGCCGGGACGTCGGTGATGTCGTTGGCGGGCCGCTGGTTCGTCCCCTCGTAGCCGCGGGTGCAGGAGAACGGGTCGTTGAAGGTGAGCACCAGGCCGAGGTGGCCGGTGCCATCCGGGTTGGCGCCCGGCGCGGTGGCGGTGATGATCGGGAAGGCGACCAGCAGTTGCTCGACGGCGTCGGTGCGGGTTCGGGTGATCATGGCGGTGGTGAGCAGGTTGGCGATGACCACACCGAGGTCCGAGCCGGACCTGCGGAGCAGGTCGGTGACCTGGACCGAGACCTGCGGCACGGTGTCGATCAGCGTGCGCAGGTCGGGGTCGGAGCGCTTGAGCGCGTCGGCGAGCAGGCGCAGGTTGCGGCTGTAGTCGGTGATCAGCCGGGACTGCTCGGCCTGGGTCTGCAGCACGATCCGGCCGTCGGCCAGCAATGACGTGGTCTGCGGCAGGTGCTCGGTGGCCGCCCGGGTGAGCGAGCCGGCGCTGTCCAGCAGCACCGCGAGGGCCGGGCCGGTGCCGCGGAACGCCGCGTCCAGCTCCGCGACCACGGTGCGCAGCGAGTCGGTCGGCACGGACGCCACCAGTTGGTCCACATTGGACAGCAGGGTCTCCGGCGCGGACGGCAGCTCCGTGCGGTCCCGAGTGATCACCGAACCCTCGCCGAGACAGGGACACCGGTCGTGCTCGGGCACCAGGTCGACGTACTGCTCGCCGATGGCGGACCGGTTGGCCACGACGGCCGCGGTGTCCGCCGGGATCGGCCCGGCGGCGGCGTCGATGTCCAGCAGCACGTCGATGCCGTCGTCGGACAGCCGCAGCTCGCGCACCCGGCCGACCGGAACGCCGCGGTAGGTCACCTCGGCGTTGGCGAAGATCCCGCCGGAGTCGGCGAGCTGGACCGTGACCGTGTAGCCGGTGGAGAACAGTCCCACATAGGTTCCGCCGACGTAGCCGATTCCGACCACCGCGATCAGCGAGAACAGGAACAGGCGCACCTTGGGCAGCAGCATCAGCGGCCACCGCCCAGCAGCGCACCGAGCAACGCCGAGATCGGATCGGGCGCAGGCGGCCGGACCGGCACCGGGGGCAGCGGCAACGGCAGCGGCAACGCCGGCAGCTGCGACGTCGCGGCCGGCGGGGCCACGTCCGGCACCGGCAACAGCGGCGTGCTGGCGTTGCCGATGTTCTCCAGCAGCACGCTCAGGTCCAGGTCGAACCGCACGTCCACGTTGACGTAGTCGCCCTTGAGCGGGTTGAGGAAGTAGTCGGTGAACGGGTAGGTGGCCAGGATCTGCAACGAGTTCGGCAGGTTCGCGCCCGACTCGGCGAGCTTGCGCAGGGTCGGCTCAAGCAGCCGCAGGTCGGCCACCAGGTCGTCCCGGCCGCGGTTCACCGTGTCCACCGCGACGTCCGACAGCCGGTCCAGCGCGCCGAGCAGAGACACCAGCGCGGTGCGTTCCTCCGTGATCACCTTCAGGCCGGGGGCCAGCCGGTCCAGCGCCGCGGTGAGGTTGGCGGTCTGGTCCACCAGCGTGCCGGACAGCCGGTTGAGCGCGTCGATCGCCCGCACGATGTCGCCGCGCTGCGCGTCCAGGTCGGTCACCAGGTTGTCCACATTGGACAGCAGGGACCGCAGCTCCGGCTCGTTGCCGGCCAGCGCCAGGTTGACCTCGCGGAGAATGGTCTGCAGCTGCCCGATTCCGCCACCGTTGAGCAGCAGCGACAGTGCGCCGAGCACCTCTTCGATCTCCGGGTTCCGGTTGGTCGCCCGGATCGGGATCACCGCCCCCTCGGCGAGCTGCCCGGCCGGCGCCTGCGGGGCGTGCAGCGCGACGTACTTCTCGCCGAGCAGGCTGGACTGGCGCAGCTCGGCCCCGGCGTTGGCGGGCAGCCGCACGTCGCCGTTGACCACCATGCGCACCACGGCGGTGACGTTGTCCGCGGCCAGCTCGATCCGCTCCACCCGGCCGACCGCCACGTCGTTGACCTTCACCGCGGCCTGCGGCACCAGGTCGAGCACGTCGGCGAACTCCGCCGAGATCCGGTACGGCCGGTCGCCGAGATCGGCCCCGCCGGGCAGCGGAACCTCGTACACACCGGTGAACCCGCAGCCGGCGGAGAGCAGCACCAGGACCAGGGCCAGCGCGCGGATCATCCGGCACCGCCGAGCGACGGCACGTACAGATCGGTGATCGGCAGCGGGAGCGGCGGCAGTTTCCCGGCCGACAGCGCGGCAAGAACCTCGGCCGGAGTGGGCAGCTTGAGCGTCCCGTCGATCACCGGGGCGAGCCGCTTGCACAGGTCGGCGAGCGTGCTCGGCAACTGAACCGGCGTTGCCGAGGCGATCGTCCGGCACACCAGCAGCAGCGGTGGATAGGTCAACTCGTTGAGGTTGCCCCGGATCGCGAAGGACGCCGAGGCCGCGTCGTAGGTGGACAGGAAGTTCGACATCGCCAGCGGTGCCACGTCAAGGATCTCGGCCAGCGCCGCCCGCTGGTCCACCAGGGCCTGGGTGACCCCAGTCAGCCGCTTCACGTTGCCGGACAAGGCATCGGTGTTCTCCGCCACGAACGCCCGCACCTGGGTCAACGCGGTGGCCAGCGAGGCGAGCGCCCCGCCGAGGTCGTCCCGGCTCTCGGCCAGGTACCCGGTGACCCCGGCCAGCTTCTCGTTGAACTGGCGCACCTGCGCGTCGCTGTCGGCCAGCATCCGGGTGAACCGCTGAAGGTTGTCCACGGTGGCGAACAGGTCGCCGGAGGAGCGGGACAGCGTCGCCGCCGCGTCCCCGAGCTGCCGCACGGTGTCGCCGAGCAGCTCGCCGTTGCCGGACAGGTTGGCGGCGGCGGTGTCCAGCACCCCGGCCAGCGCGCCGTCGGCGTTGGCCCCGTTCGGCCCGAGCGCGGTGGCCAGCTCGTTCACGCTCGCGGTCAGGTCGTCCAGCTCGACCGGGATCTGGGTGCGTTCCCTGGGTATCACCGCGCCGTCGGCGAGCAGCGGACCGGACTCGTAGGCGGGGGTGAGCTGGATGTAGCGGTCGCTGACCAGGCTTGGCGCCACCACCACCGCGTGCGCGCCGGCCGGAACCTCGACGCCGGAGTCCACGGTCAGCGTGACCCGGACCGTGTCTCCTTGCGGGACAACGCCGTCGATCCGGCCGACGGACACACCGAGCACCCGCACCTCGGATCCCGGGTACACGCCGACGGCCTTGTCGAAGTACGCGGTCACCGCGGTTCCGGCGCGGCCGCTGACCAGCCACCACAGCGCGGCGACCAGCACCAGCAGCAGCACGGCCGCGATGGCGGCGAGGCGGACCGGGCGCGGGGTCATCGCGTGCCCCCCGGGGTGAGCGGTGTGGCGCAGCCCTCGGGGTTGATGTCGAACACCCCGATCGTCGTCGGCGGCGGCAGCAGGCCGCAGATGTAACCCTCGAACCAGCGGCCGTTGCCGACCACGTTGTTGAACATCCGGACGAACGGCGCGAGGTTGTGCAGGCCCTGGCTGAGGTTGTCCTGGTTGCGTTGCAGGATCGTGGTCACCTTGGTCAGCTCGTCCAGTGCCGGCCGCAGCTGCTGCTGGTTGTCCGCCACCAGACCGGTGAGCTGCTCGGCCAGGTCCCGGGTGCCGGTGAGCAACGCGCGGACCGCTTCCCGGCGCCGGGACAGCTCGTCGAGCAGCAGCGTGGCGTCGGTGAACAGGGTGCGCAGCTGGGCGTCCCGGTCGGCCACGGTTTGCGACAGCGCGGCGGTGTTGGACAGCAGCCTGGCCAACTGCTCGTCCCTTGTGGACAGTGTGGTGGACAGCCGGGACAGGCCGGTGAGCGCGTCGCGCATGTGCTGCGGGCTGTGCGCGAAGCTTTCCGAGATGACCTGGAAGCTGCGGGCCAACTCGGCGGTGTCGATTCGGTCGACGGTCCGGGACAGCTCGCTGACCGCCGGCACGATGTCGAACGGGGACACCGTGCGGGCCCGGGGGATCACGTCGTTGGGGTCCTGTGCCGCCGTGCCGTCCGGCGTTACGGCGAGGAACTTGTCGCCGAGCAGGGTCTTGATCTCGATGGAGATCCGGCTGCGGTCGCCGATGGCCACGTCCCGCACCCGGAAGTCGACCAGCACCCGGTTCCGGACCAGCTCCACCCGGCGCACGTCGCCGACCTTCACCCCGGCCAGCCGGACCTCGTTGCCCGGCTTGATCCCGGCCGACTCGGCGAACTCGGCGGTGTAGGTGGTCCCGCCGCCGATGATCGGCAGGTCGTCGGCGTTGAACGCGGCCAGTGCGGCCAGCGCCACCAGCACCAGCGCCACCGCGCCGACGCTCGCCTGGTTCCGGTCCTTCAACCGCTTCATGGGCCGCACCTTTCCGGCATGGGTGAGCCCGGGAGGGGGAGCGCGGGGATGTCGACGACGATGCCGAGGCTGGAGATGCCGACCCGGCCGGAGGCGCTGCACAGGAAGTAGTTGAACCAGCCGCCGTAGCTGGCCACCCGGTTGATCGACGCGACCTTGTGCGGCAGCGTGCGGAGGAACCGGTCGACGGTGTCGCCGTTGGTGGCGAGGTTGGTCGACAGGGCACCGAGGGCGGCGATGTCGGCTTTGAGCGGCGGGCGGGCGGCGGTGAGCAGACCTGCGGTCGAGTCGGTGAGCTCACCGAGTGCGGCGATCGCGTCGCCGATCGGCGCTCGTTGTTCGGCGAGGCCGGTGGCGAGTCGCGCGACCGTGTCGATCAGGTCGGACAGCTCGGCGCCGCGGCCGTTCACCGTGTCCAGCACCGTGTTCAGGTTGTCGATCACCTGGCCGATCACCTCGTCCTTGCCGGCGATCGCGGCGGTCAGCGACGCCGTGTGCGCCAGCACGCTGTCGATCGTGCCGCCCTCCCCCTGCAGCACCTGGATCAGCTCGCCGGCCAGCTTGTTCACCTCGGCCGGATCGAGGGCCTGGAACAGTGGCCGGAACCCGTTGAACAGCACGGTGAGGTTGAGCGCGGGTGCGGTGCGCTCAACGGGGATGGTCCCGCCCGGGTTCAGCACCGCGTTGGGGTCGCCGGTGCCGACCGCGAGCGACAGGTACCGCTGGCCGATCAGGTTGCGGTACTTGATGGTCGCGGTGACCGACGCGGGCAGCCGGCGGGCCGCCGCCACCTCGAAGCCCACCTCGGCCAATCGGCCGTCCACCACCTCGACCGAGCCGACCTGGCCGACCCGGACGCCCGACATGCGCACGTCGTCACCGGGGTTCAGCCCGGTCGCGTCGGTGAACCGGGCGGCGTAGTCGTTGGTGTCGCTCAGGTTGCTGTTCGCGATGGTCAGGCCGAGCAGCGCGGTCAGCGCGACCGTGACCACCGCGAACACGGTGAGCTTGACCAGCGGCGCGAGCAGACCCCTCATTCCACGGTCACCTCCGCACCCCGCAGCAGCGGGCCGATCAGCAGGGTCGCCCATGGCGGGACGTCCTCGGGCATGACCCCGAGGGACGGCGCGACCAGCGCCGCGACCAGGTCCCGCTCGGCCGGCAGGTTGGCCACCGCGGGCGCGGTGGGCTGGAAGTCCTGCGGCCGGTCCGAGCGCGGTGGCGGCGGCTTGGTCGAGCCGTCCCGCAACGGGCCGCCGGGCGGGTACTGCGGGAACCGGGCCGGCGGCCGGGCCACCGGGTAACACCGCGGCCCGCGCTTGTCGTCGTAGCGCGGGGTGTCCACGCCGGGCCGGTACTTGCCCCGGTTGGCGGTGATCTCGATGGTCACCCGGGACACGTTGGGGTGCGCGGAACCCTTGCCGAACGCGGCATCCGCGGCCGGGATCGCGTCCACCAACTGCTGGAGCAGGCACGGGTACTCCGGGGCGTACTTGGCCAGTACCTCCAACGCCGGCCGGGCGCTCGCCTCGAGGCTGATCAGGTTGTTCCGGTTGGCGGCCAGGAAGTTGGTCAGGTCGGTCGCGGCCGTGGTCAGCGTCCCGAGCAGGTTCTGCAGCCCGACCCGCTGCGCGACAAGGGTTTGGCTGGTCGTGGTCAGATCGCTGAGCGCCTGCAACAGATCCGGCGCGGCGTCGGCGTAGGTGTCGGCGACCTCGGCCAGGCGTTGGATGTCCGCCCGCAGGTCGGGCCGGGCCGGATCGAGCGCCTCGAGGTATCCGTTCAGCGCCACCAGTGTCTCGCCGAGCTGCCGGCCGCGTCCGTCCAGCGCGGTGGACATGGCGTTCAGGGTCGCGGCCAGTTCCGCTGGCCGGACCGCCTGCAGCACCGGCAGCAGGTCGGAGAGCACGGCGTCGATCTCGACCGACGCGGCGGTGCGGTCCTGGCTGATCACGTCGCCGGCGGCGATCGGCCGGTCCGGCCGCGCCGGGGTGGACAGGGCCACGTAGCGCTCGCCGAAAAGCGTCTTGGGCAGCAGCCGGGCGGTGACGTTGGCCGGGATCCGCCCGGCCAGGTCCGGATCGAGCGCCAGGTCGAGCACCGCCCGGTCACCCTCGGACCGGATCGCCCGCACCTCGCCGACCACCACCCCGCGCAGCTTGACGTCGGCCTGCACCCGCAGCTGGTTTCCGGCGTGGCCGGTCTCCAGCCGCACCGGTACCACCGGGGTGAACGTCTTGCGGTAGAAGGCGATCGACAGCGCGACCAGCAACCCGGTGATCACCAGGAACACCAGCCCGTAGACCTGGTGGCGCAGCGCCGGACGCTCGGCCGCGTTCATCCGGCGATCCGGACGGTCGTCGTCGCGCCCCAGATGGCCAGGCTGAGAAAGAAGTCCAGCAGCATCTGCAGCACGATCGCGGCGCGTACCGCCCGGCCGACCGCGACACCGACGCCGGCCGGGCCACCGGTGGCGGTGTAGCCGTAGTAGCAGTGCACCATGATCACGACCACGCTGAACACGATCACCTTGAGGAACGACCAGAGCACGTCGCCCGGGGGCAGGAACAGGTGGAAGTAGTGGTCGTAGGTGCCGGCGGACTGACCGTAGAACCACACGGTGATCTGCCGGGACGCGGCGTAGGAGCAGACCAGGCCCACCACGTAGAGCGGGATCACCGCACCGAGCGCGGCCAGTACCCGGGTGGTCACCAGGTACGGCACGCTCGGCACGGCCATCACCTCGAGCGCGTCGATCTCCTCGGAGATGCGCATGGCGCCCAGCTGCGCGGTGAAGCCGCAGCCGACCGTGGCGGACAGCGCGAGCCCGGCGGCCAGCGGGGCGACCTCCCTGGTGTCGAAGTAGGCGGCGATGAACCCGGTCAGCGCGGAGGTGCCCAGCTGGTTGAGCGCCGAGTAGCCCTGCAGCCCGACGATCAGGCCGGTGAACGCGGTCATGCCGATCATCACGCCGAGCGTGCCGCCGATCACCGCGAGCGCGCCGCTGCCGAAGAACACGTCGGACAGCAGCCGCAGGATCTCCTTGGGGTAGTGGACGATCGTGCGCGGCACCCAGGCGAGCACCCGGGCGTAGAAGGCCAGCTGCGCCCCCAGCGTGGCCAGTCCCCGCTGCGGCGCCAGTGCCGCCACCGTGGCCATCGGCGGTCACATCCCCTTCGGCGGGACGATCTGCAGGTATATCCCGGTGAGCACCACGTTGATCAGGAACAGCAGCAGGAAGGTGATCACCACGGTCTGGTTCACCGCGTCGCCGACGCCCTTCGGACCGCCGGCCGGGTTGAGCCCGCGGTAGGCCGCGACGATGCCGGCGACGAACCCGAACGCCACCGCCTTGATCTCGCTGATCCACAGGTCCGGAACCTGGGCCAGGGCGTTGAAGCTGGCCAGGTAGGCGCCCGGCGTGCCGCCCTGCATGACCACGTTGAAGTAGTAGCCGCCGACCACCCCGACCACGCTGACCAACCCGTTGAGCAGCACCGCGACGATCACCGCGGCCAGCACCCTCGGCACGATCAGGCGCTGGATCGGGTTGACCCCGAGCGCCTCCATCGCGTCGATCTCCTCGCGGATCTTCCGGGAGCCGATGTCCGCGCACATCGCCGAGCCGCCGGCGCCGGCGACCAGCAGCGCGGTGATCAGCGGGCTGGCCTGCTGCACGATGGCCAGCGCGCTGGCCGCGCCGATGAACGACTGGGCACCGATCTGCTGGGTCAGCGAGCCCAGTTGCAGGGCGATCACCGCGCCGAACGGGATGGCCACCAGCGCGGTCGGCAGGATCGTGACGCTGGCGAAGAACCAGCACTGTTGGATCAGTTCGCGCACCTGGAACGGACGGCGGACGGTGAGCCGGCTGACTTCCCAGGCCAACGAGGTCAGCCGGCCCACCTGGGCCAGCCCGCGAACGGCGACGTTCGGGTCCGTCCGACCTGCGCTCATGTCGCCTCGCAAAGCTCCGATGCCCTACTGCGGTAAC
>NZ_DASUCC010000084.1:0-98238 GCF_035762905.1 Actinophytocola sp. | reverse complement strand
GGCCTCGATCGGATCCCCCAACCTCGTCCCAGTCCCATGCGCCTCAACCACATCCACATCACCCCCCCGCAACCGAGCATTCGCCAACGCCGCCTCAATCACCCGCCGCTGCGCCAACCCGTTCGGCGCGGTCACACCGTTGGACGCCCCATCCTGATTCACCGCCGAACCACGAATCACCGCCCAAACCCGACGCCCGTTGCGCCGCGCGTCGGACAACCGCTCCAACACCAGCACACCCACACCCTCGGCAAACCCGGTGCCATCCGCCGCCTCAGCAAACGCCTTACACCGCCCATCCACCGACAAACCCCGCTGCCGAGCGAACTCCACGAGCAGGCCCGGGGTCGACATCGTCGACACCCCACCGGCCAACGCCAACGTGCACTCCCCGGAACGCAGGGAATGCACGGCCTGGTGCACGGCGACGAGCGACGACGAGCACGCGGTGTCGATCGACACCGCCGGGCCCTCCAGACCCAGCGCATAGGACACCCGGCCCGAGGCCAAGCTGGTGTAGGTCCCGGTGAGCGCGTAACCCTCCACCTCGCCGGCCGCCCCGCCGCCCATCCGCGGGCCGTAGTCGACGGCGTAGAGCCCGGTGAACACCCCGGTCGCCGAACCCCGCAGCCCGGCCGGGTCGATTCCCGCCCGTTCCAACGCTTCCCACGACGTCTCCAGCATCAGCCGCTGCTGCGGATCCATCGCCAGCGCCTCGCGCGGACTGATCCCGAAGAACTCCGCGTCGAACTCCGCGATATCAGGCAGAAAGCCACCGCGGCGCGTGTACGTCTTGCCCGGCGACTCGGGATCCGGGTCGTACACCGCCGGGTCCCACCCACGGTCCAGCGGGAGGTCATCCAGCGCGTCCACACCACCGGACACCACTGCCCACAGCCCTTCCGGGGAGGTCGCGCCACCGGGGAAGCGACACCCCAAGCCCACGACCGCGACGGGCTCGCAAGTGGACTCCTCCAACTCGCGCACCCGCTCGCGCAGGGTCTGCGCATCGCCGACGGCGCGCCGCAAGTAGGACCGGAGCTTGTCGACATCCTCCACCGGGGACCTCCCGAACTCATGCTTGGACGAACAGGCGGTGCTACACGTATCCGCGCTCGATCAAGGCGTACAAATCGTCGTCGGTGCCGCTTTCCGGACTCGTGTCCGCCACCGTTTCCAAGACATCGGGCACCTCCGGTTCGAGGAGGGCGAAGATGTGCAGCGCGAGCGTTTGCGGGGTGGGGTAGGTGAACGCGACGGTGGCCGGGAGCCGCACTCCGGCCGCCTCGGTGAGCCGGTTGCGCAGCCGCACGGCCATCAGGGAGTCGAAACCCAGATCCTTGAAGGTGTCGGTCGACCTTGCCGCGAGATCGACGCCGGTCAGCTCCCGGTCCTCCGTGCTCAGCACCGCTGCCGCCTCGGCGCAGACCAGATCGAGGACCGATCGTTCCGAACCCAGCTCCGCCGTCCTTGCGGACGGTTGCCTGCCGGACCGCGCGGCGGAGCCCGGGTTCGCGGTGTCGGTGTCATCGGGTGCCGTCAGCCAGTACCGCTGCCGCTGGAACGGATAGGTCGGCAGGTCGATCCGGCGCGGCCGGTCCGCGGCGAACGCCGCCGCCCAGTTCACCGGCACACCGCGCACGTGCAGCTCGGCCAGCGACGCAAGGACCTTGCCCGCACTCCCGTCGTCCTTGTGCAGGGTGCCCACCAGCACCGGCGAGGCCGTCAGTGCGTCGGCGGTCTCCGCCATCGCCACCGCGAGCACCGGATGCGGACTGACTTCCACGAACACCCCACCGCGGTCGCGCATGAGGTGCTCGACGACCTCGCCGAACCGCACCGTCGTGCGCAGGTTCTCGTACCAGTACGAGCCGTCCAGCTTCCGCGTGTCGAGCGGCCCCCCGGTGACCGTCGAGTGGAACTCCACCGCCGATGTTCTCGGCGACAGGCCCGAAGTGGCCGCCAGCAGCCGGTCCCGGATGCGTTCGACATGGTGGGAGTGCGACGCGTAGTTCGCTTTGATCCGGCGCACCCGGACGCCGGCACCGGCCGCCATCGCGGCGAACTGGTCCAGCGCCTCCTCGTCCCCGGAGATCACCACCGACGCCGGCCCGTTGACCACCGCCAGGGTGAGCCGCCCGGGCCACCGCCCCAACCGGTCCCGAACCCATTCGTCCGACGCGAACACCGCACTCAGCCCGCCGGAGCCGGCCAGCTCGGTCAAGGTCCGGCTGCGCACGGCGACGACCCGCGCCGCGTCCTCGAGCGAGAGCGCACCCGACACACATGCCGCGGCGATCTCGCCCTGCGAGGTCCCCACCACGACATCGGGAACCACTCCCAGCGACCGCCACACCTGGGCCAGCGACACCATCATCGCCCACAACGCCGGCTGCACGACGTCCACCCGGTCCAGCGATGCGGCCGACTCCGCACCGGTCACCACGTCCACAAGGGACCAGTCCACCCACGGCGCAAGGGCCCGCGCGCACTCGTCGATCCCGCGCGCGAAGACCTCCGACTCCGCGTACAGCCGCCGCCCCATGCCCGGCCACTGCGAACCCTGACCGGGGAACACGAAGACGACCGGACCCGCCGGACCGGAGTCCACCCCGCGAACCACCCGCGCCGAGTCACCGCCCGCCGCGACCAGGTCGAGACCGGCAAGCGCCTCCGCCCGGTCGCCGCCGAGCACGACCGCGCGGTGCTCGAACAACGACCGGGTGGACAGCAGCGAGTGCGCCACATCGACCGCCGGCACCGACGGGTCGGCGGCCAGGTGATCCCGCAGCCGCGCCGCCCATTCCCGCAACGCCGGCGCCGACCGCGCCGACAGCACCCACGGCAGCACCCCGGAATCGGCCACGGCGGCCGGGGCCGCGGCCGCGACCCCCTCCTCGGGGGCTTGTTCGAGGAGCACGTGCGCGTAGGTGCCACCCATGCCGAACGCCGACACCCCGGCCCGGCGCGGCCGGCCGGGCCCACTCGGCCAGGGCCGCGCGGCCAGGAGCACCTCGAAGTCCGCCTGGAAGTCCGGGATGTTCGGGTTCGGCGACCGGAAGTTCAGGCTCGGCACCAGGTGCGCGCGGTCCACGCAGAGCGCCGCCTTCACGAAGCCGACGATCCCGGCGGCCGGCTCGAGGTGTCCGACATTCGTCTTCACCGAGCCGATCGCCAGCGGGCGGGTCCGACCGGTCTCCCGGAACACCTGGCGCAGACCGGATATCTCGGCCGGGTCGCCGAGCCGGGTGCCGGTGCCGTGCGCCTCCACGTAGTCCACCCCGTCGAACGGGACACCCGCGCGTTCGACGGCGGCCAGCACGGCCGCCGCCTGCCCGCTGGGGCTGGGATCCGGCATCCGGGAGGACGCACCGCCGCTGCCGACGCCCCAGCCGCGGACCACGGCGTAGATGTGATCACCATCGGCGACGGCGAGGTCGAGCCGCTTCAGCAGGACGAACGCCCCACCCTCGCCCCGGCCGAACCCGTTGGCTCGTTCGTCGAAGGTGAAGCAGCGGCCGTCGGGCGACAAGGCGCCGAGGTTCGCAAGGCCGAGTCCGGCCGCCGGATCGACGATCAGGTGCACGCCGCCCGCGATCGCCAGGTCGACCGCGCCGCCGCGGATCCGTTCACAGGTCAGTGCCAACGACACGAGCGAGGAGGACTGGCCCGAGTCCGCGCAGAAACTCATGCCGCGGACGTCGAACAGGCTCGAGATCCGGTTCGCGATCAACGCACCGCTCGAGCCGAGCGCGGCGTAGTGGTCATCCCGGTCGCTGCCGGACAGCTTGCGCAGCACGTCGTACCCGGAGGGCGCGGTGCCGACCACGACATCGATCTCGCGCCCGGCGAGCGCGGTCGCCGGGATCCGGGCGTCTTCGACCGCCTCCCAGGCGAGTTCCAGCCCCAACCGCTGCACCGGGTCCATGGCGGCCGCCTCCGCCGGCGGCGTGCCGAAGAACTCCGCGTCGAACCCGTCGATCGAGTCCAGGAAGGAACCCGAGTTCAGCTCGGCGGCGTCCGGCTGGGACGGGTGGTTCGAGTCGGCCGCCCGGTGCGCGGGGAACGTCCCGACGGTCGAACACCCGTCCAGCAGCAGGCGCCAGAACTCCCGCAGGTCGCGCACTCCGGGAAAGCGGCACGACATCCCGATGACGGCAATATCGGTGGCTGCGCCACTCATGCGAATTCCTTCCGGTCTCACCGCCAAGAGGTCAACAGCTTCCGCAGCTCGTCCGGCGCGTCCATGAAGTCGTAGTGGCCGCCGTCGACAACCCGGAAGTCGACCGAATCCGAGTACAGGCACCAACCCTCGAGGTCGTCGAGGTGCACGTCGGGGTCGTCCCGCCAGTGCACGACGACGATCGGGCAGGGCAGCACGACCGGCTCCACCCGCCGGTACGCCCGCGCGGCGGCGTGATCACGGAGCAGCACGGACAGGCCGACATCGACCATGTCCGGCCGCGGCTCGATCCCCCGGCCGCGGATGAACGACTCCACCTCGGCGCGCAGCTCGGCCTCGGTCATGGTGAACATCCGGTCCCGCGCGGCGTCGTGCGGTGCCGGCTGGCCCGACACGAAGAAGCAGGCCGGCTCGGGCAGGCCGAGTTCGGCGAGCCGGACCACGGTCTCGAACGCGGGCAGCGCACCCGCGCAGTGGCCGAAGAACGCGAATGGCCGGTCGAGCAGCGGCAGCAGCGGTTCGACCAGGCTGGCTGCGAGGTTCTCGTAGCTGTCGTAGTGCGGGTGGGCCAGCCGGTTCTCCCGGCCGGGGAACTGCACCGGGCAGACCTCGACGCCGTCGATCGCGGCCGGCCAGGCGCTGAACGCCGAACCGCCGGACCCGGAGAAGGGAAAGCAGAAGATCCGGGCGGGGTGCGCGGTGGACTGCGGCCGGACGAACCACGGCGACGCGGGGTAGGGGGTGGAACCGGATGTCATGGTGTGGTTCGTTTCTGGGCGACGATGGGCAGGTGGGTCATCCCGGCGATGAAGTACGACCGCAGATGCTGCGGTTCGCCGGCGAGCTCGATCGATCCGAACCGCGCGAGCAGCTCTTCGAAGAAGACGCGCAGGGTCAGCCGGGCCAGCGGTGCCCCGATGCAGAAGTGCGGCCCGAACCCGAAGGCGACCTGGCGCTTGGCGTTGCTTCGCGTGATGTCGAACTCGTGCGGGTCGGTGAACTGGGACTCGTCCCGGTTGGCCGACCCGATCCACGCGACGACCGCCCCACGGGCCGGGATCGTGCCGCCGCCGATCTCGGTGTCGTGCACCGCGTACCGCATGAAGTTGCACGCGGCCGACGTCCAGCGCAGCCCTTCCTCGACCAGGTTCGGGATCAGCGACGGGTCGGCCTGCGCCTTCTCGAACTGCACCGGCCGCTCGATCAGCGCCTGCACCGTGCCCGAGACGGTGTGCGGCGTCGTCACGTTGGCGCCGAGGAGAATGCTGTACCCGTCGAGGGCGATCTCCTCGTCGGTCAGCGGCGCGTCTCCCGCGCGGACGCTCATCAGGTGGTCGAGCAGGCTCCCGTCCGCACCTCCGGCCGCCCGCCGCCGCTTCACCCACTCGGTGACGTAGGTGACCAGCTCGTGGTGCGAGATGGCCAGCGTCGCGGCTTCGTTGCCCAGCTGGAAGTGGGGATCCGACGGGGCGGTCACCATCGCGGTCAGCTGCACGAGTTCCGCCCAGTCCCGCTCCGGGATCCCCAACAGCGGGCCGGTGACGATCGCCGGGAGGAGCAGCGCCTGCTCGGCCAGGTCGAAGGTGCCGCCGTCGAGCGCCGGCTCGAGGAAGCGCACGATCGCCTGCCGGATCCGGTCCTGCCAGCCCGCCACCGCCCGCGCGGTGAGCTTGGCGCCGATCGCCCTGCGGACCTCGGTGTGCCGCGGCGGGTCGGTGGAGGTCATCAACTTGCCGGCCGCGACGTCGTCCTGCCCGAGGTGGGTGACCACCGTGCCGCGCTCCGAGGTGAACTCCCGGTGGTCGCCGAGCACGCGGCAGACGTCCTCGTACCGGGTCAGCGACCAGAACTCCCGACCGTCCGGCAGGACCTGGTGGTGCAGCGGCGCCTTGGCCCGCAGCACGTCCCAGATCGGGTGCGGATCGCCCGAGGTGTACAGGTCCAGGTCGAACAGGTCGACGCTGTCCAGGTCGACGTCGCGCGGGGCACCCGGCGTCAACCTCACCTGCCCGCCCTCCCCTGCTCGATCAGGTCGGCCACCCGGGCCGGGGTCAGTGCCAGGTAGAAGTCGCGCACGGAAAGCTGGACGCCGTAGTCCTGCGCCACCCGGTCGATGATCTTGATGCCGGTCAGCGAATTGCCGCCGAGCACGAAGAAGTCGTCATCCGCCCCGACCTCACGACAGTTGAGGTGTTCCCCCCACAACGCCGCGATCTCCTGCACCAGCGACACCGGCGCACTCGACGGCGCGAATTGTCGTTCCGATACCTCTGCTTGTCCAGCTCGCTGGTCGACCTGCGGCGACAATTCCATTGCCAGTCTTTCCTTTCCCCGCCGACCGGGAGTGCCCGCCCGCGTCATTGCCGGCAAGACAAAATTCATTGAATGGCCAGACGTAGTGTCGCCTGAATTCGTGGCCGGGCACACCGTGTTGGTGGTGTCGGGCGTTCCCCGTCCGGTGCGCTTGAGAATGTCCTGCCGACCGGACAGGACAAGTTCGGCAGCGGCTTCCCCGGGCCGGCACCGCGTTTCTTGACCGGCTGATCCCCTTCGGTCAACGTGGAGGTGATGTATCGACGTTAGCGGCGCCGTGGAATAGGGGAAACAACGTGGGACACACCGGCATGGACGCGGACGTGGTGATCGCGGGGGCCGGCCCGACGGGCCTGATGCTCGCCGGTGAGCTGCGGCTGGCGGGCGTCGACGTGCTGGTGGTCGAGCGGCTCGCGGAGCGCACCGGTGAGTCGCGCGCCGGCGGGATGCATTCCCGCACCCTTGAGGTGCTGGACCAGCGCGGAATCCTGGATCGCTTCCTGGCGATCGGCGAACCGCAGCCGGTGGGCCACTTCTCCGGCCTGTATCTGGACTTCGACGAGTTCGAGTCCCGGCACCCGTACCCGCTGATGATCCTGCAGTCCGCCATCGAGCGGCTGCTGGAGGAGTGGGCCGTCGAGCTCGGCGTGCGGGTGCGCAGGTCGTCCGAGGTGCGCGGGATCCGCCAGGACGGGACCGGCGTGACGGTCGAGGTGGGTACGGCCCAGGCGACCACCGCCACGCTGCGCGCCCGCTACCTCGTGGGCTGCGACGGTGGGCGCAGCGCGGTGCGCAAGCTGGCGGGCATCGACTTCCCCGGCACTCCGGCGACGATGACCGCGCTGATCGGTGACGTCGAACTCCCCGATCTGCCCGAGGACTACGTCTGGGTGCGGCGCTGCCCGACCGGCGACTTCTCGGCGATCGCCTTCGAGCCGGGCTGGCACCGGGTGATCACCTCCGAGTACGACCGGGACGCGGACCGCGACGACCCCCCGACGTTCGAGCGGCTCCGGGAGTCGCTGATCAGGCTCGCGGGCACCGACTACGGCATGCGCAGTCCCAGGTGGATCTCCCGGTTCAACGACGCCGCACGGCAGGCCGCCCGGTACCGGGCGGGCCGGGTGCTGCTCGCCGGCGACGCCGCGCACATCCACTTCCCGGCCGGCGGGCAGGGGCTGAACATGGGCGTACAGGACGCGGTCAATCTCGGCTGGAAGCTCGCCTCGGTGGTGCGCGGCCAGGCGCCGGAGAGCCTGCTGGACAGCTACCACGCCGAGCGCCACCCCGTCGCGGCACGCGTTCTGCACAACACCCGGGCGCAGGCGGCCCTGGCCCGCCCCGGCCCCCAGACCGACGCACTGCGCGAAGTGTTCGGCTCACTCATGGTGTTCGACGACGTCAACCAGTATCTGCGCGGCATGCTCACCGCTCTGGACATCCGGTACCCGACCGACGGCGACCACCCGCTGGACGGCCGCCGGGTCCCCGACGCCGACCTCAAGACGGCGGACGGCGCCACCCGCGTCTACGAGCTGCTGCATGCCGGCCGACCGGTCCTGCTCGACCTGCACGGCAGCACCGAGGTGGCGGCGGCCGCCGAAGGCTGGGCCGATCGCGTCGACCTCGTCGAGGCGCGCAGCGAGGACGACCACTGGCCCGTCCCGGCGATCGGCGAGATCCCCGCCCCCGCCGCGCTGCTCATCCGGCCCGACGGCCATGTCGCCTGGGCGGCCGACGCCGGCGACGCACCCGACACCGCCGCCCTCCGGACCGCCCTCACCACCTGGTTCGGCCCGGCCCAATCCAAGTGAGACACCGCCCGAACCGACCGGGCCCGCAATGCTGCCGGTCGGTTCGGGCTCGCATGACGGCGCCCGTCAAGACCTGGTTGTCCTGACGGGCGCCGCCTTCTGGTTGATCAGCGATCGCGGGCGGACTCCGCCTCGATCACGTCCAGCACCTCCCGGCCGAGGTCGACCAGATACATGTGGTCGCCAGGGAACTCCGCATAGCTGAACGCACCCGTGGTCGCCGCCCGCCACTGCCGGGCCTCGTCCGCGGTGACCAGTCCGTCCGAACTGCCGCGCAGCGAGCAGATCGGCACCGACACCGGTTCGTCGGTGCTCGGGACGTAGTCCTCGTGCATCTCACAGTCGGCCTGCAACGCGGGGAGAATCAGTTCCCGCATCTCCGGATGGTCGAGCGCCTCGTGCCGAAATCCGGCGAACTCCTCGACCCTGGCGAGGAACTCCTCGTCCGGGAGCCCCGCCGCCCGCCGCTCACGCTGGGTCCACGGCCCCGGGGAACCACTGACGACCAGCCGCTCGACCTGCACACCGCGGGTGCTCAGCAGGTGCACCAGCTCGTAGGCGAGCACCGCGCCGAGGCTGTGTCCGAACAGGACGGTCCGCGCCCCCGCGCCGAGGTCGGCGACGACGTCGTCGATCTCGTTCTTGGCCGCTTCGACGACGTTGCGGTACGGCGTCTCCAGGATCCGCCGCTCCCGGCCGGGCAGCTCGATCGAGGTCACTCGCCACCGGCCGGCGGACAGCTCCCGCCACGGATGGAAGAACGAAGGACCTGCTCCCGCGAACGGCACGCACAGCAGCGTGACCTGCTCGCCGTGTTCTTCGGACCTGCCGGGTTCTGTCACCCCGACCAACCCCAATCTCCATTCGATGGTTCGTTTCGACCGGCTGCGGAAATCGATTTCCGGTCACTCAGCCAGCTTGCGGTTGATTACCTCGAACACCTCGGCCACGGGTCCGGGCAGATGCATTTCGTGGTGCACGGCGCGGACATCGTGCACCTCGATGGCACCGAGGACGTACGGCCGCCACAGATGCATGTAGTGCTCGTCCTGAAGCGTCGCGTTGAAGAACACCACATCGCCCCGGTAGACCGGCGATTCGAACTCCATCATGCGGCCCATGTTGTTGGCCAGTACCTTCGACATGGCATCCAGGAAATCGCCCATGTTCTTGGTGCCGATGTACTGGCCGAAGTGGTCCTCGAGCTCCGCCCGGTACTCCGAGAGCTGCTTTCCGGCGTGGATCTCGGTGAATCCGTGGCCTCCCGGCTGGGCGTCCAGGATGGCCACCAGGGCGATCTCGTGGCCACGCCGGTCGAGCGCATCCGCGATGGCCTGCACCATGGTGCCGCCGTAGGACCAGCCGATCAGGTAGAACGGCCCGTCCGGTTGGATCTTCAGCATCTCGGTGACGTAGTCGTCGACCATCTCCTGCACCGAACCCGCGAGCGGCGACTCGCCGTCGGAGCCGCGGGACTGCAGGGCGTAGGCCGGCCGGTCGTGTACGTGCAGCACGAAACTGAAGTACGCCCAGCCAAGACCGCCCCCGCCGTGGAAGAACCACATCGGCGGCTTCCCGGTACCGGGATCGCTGTTCAACGGCAACACGACCGCGAACGGGTCGGCGAGGTCCACGGGAGTGTCGCCGCCGAGCAACAGCACGGCAAGCTCGGCCACCGTGGGAAACTTGATGATCGTCTTGAGCGGGAAGACGATGTCGAACTCGCCGGCGATGCGGCGGCTGAGCCGGGCGGCCAGGAGCGAGTGCCCGCCGAGCTCGAAGAAGCTCTCGTCGATACCGACCTTCTCCCGGCCGAGCAACTCGGCGAAGAGCGCACACAGCTTCTCCTCGTGCGCGTTGCGCGGCTCGCGGCCGATGACGATGGCCGGGTCCTCCGCCGGCAGTGCCCGCCGGTCGAGCTTCCCGTTCGGGGTCAGCGGAAGCTCCGGCAGCGAGATCACCGCGGACGGCACCATGTAGTCCGGCAGCCGCCCGCGCAGGTACTCGGACAGCTCGTCCGCCGGGACATCGGCGCCGGGCTCGGGCACCACGTACCCGACGATGCGCTTGTCGCCGTCCTGGTTCTCGCGCACCACGACCGCCGCCTGCGCCACCCCGGCGTGGCCGGCAAGCACATGCTCGATCTCACTCAGCTCGATCCGGAACCCCCGGACCTTCACCTGGTGATCGGTCCGCGCGATGTACTCCAGGTCGCCGTTCTTGTTCCACCGCGCCAGATCCCCGGTGCGGTACATCCGCGTCCCGGCCGCGCCGAACGGGCACGGCACGAACCGCTCCGCGGTCAGGTCCGGCCGGCCCTGGTACCCGCGGGCCACCCCGGCACCGGCGATGTACAGCTCGCCCGGCACCCCGCGCGGAACCGGGTGCAACCGCGCGTCGAGCAGGTACACCTGGGTGTTCCCGACCGGCGTCCCGATCGCCACCCCCGTCCCCGCCGTCACGGTCGCCATGGTCGACCACGTCGTCGTCTCGGTCGGGCCGTACCAGTTGCCCACTTCGGCGGCCTGCCCCGCCAAGGTCTCGGCCAGCCGTACCGGCACGGCCTCCGCGCCGGTGATGATCCGCAGCCCCTGCGCGGCCTCCGGCTCGTGCGTCAGCAGCAGCTGCCAGAACCCGGGCGTGGCCTGCACCGCGGTGACCCCGTGGCGGCGGATGAGCTCCAGCACGGCCGCCGGGTCGGTGACGGTGTCCTTGCGCGCCATGACCATGGTCGCGCCGCAGATGAACGGGAGGTACAGCTCGGTGTTCGCCATGTCGAACGACACCGTGGTGCTGAACAGCATCCGCTCCGCGGGCGCCAGCGGGAACCGCTGGCGCACCGATGCCAGGTAGTTCGCCAGCGCGCCGCGCGTGATCGTCACGCCCTTCGGGGTCCCGGTCGACCCCGACGTGTAGATCACGTACTGGGTGTTCTCCGGCCGGACGACCACCTCCGGTGCCACGTCCGGATACCCGGAGCAGTCCGCACCGGCCAGCGCATCGGCATCGAGCACCAGCACCGGATCCGCCTGCTCGAGGATGTGGTCGATCCGGGAACGCGGGTGGTCCGGATCGATCGGAACGTAGGCGCCACCGGACTTCTGCACCGCCAGCAGTGCCACGATCAGGTCCACGGTCCGGGGCAGGCACACGGCGACCAGCGACTCGGCCCGCACCCCGCGGTCGACCAACCAGTGCGCCAGCCGGTTCGACCGCTTGTCCAACTCCTGGTAGGTGAGCGACTCCTCCTCGCCGATGACGGCAAGTGCCGCCGGACTCGCCCGTACCTGCCGGTGCACCGCTGCCAGCAGCCCCGGCTCCAGGGTCGGCTCGGCGGTGTCGTTCACCTCGTCCAGCAGCCGCTCCCGCTCCCCCGCGATCAGCACGTCGACATCACCGACGCGGGTGTCAGGATCGGCGACCACCTGCTCGAGAACCTGCGCGAACCGAGCGGCCATGGCCTCGACCGTGTCCCGGTCGAACAGCTTGGTCCCGTACTGGATGTCGCCGTACAGCGTTCCCGAGTCGGCCATCGTCATGCTGAAGAACAGGTCCACCATGGTCTTCGAGGTGAGGGCCTGCACGAACTCCGCGTCGAGCCCGGGGAACTCGAGGACCGGCTTGGCGAAGTTCTGCCAGCCGCACATCACCTGGAACAGCGGCCGGTACGCCGTGGAGCGGTCCGGGTTGATCGACTCGACGAGCACGTCGAACGGCACGTCCTGGTGCTCGTAAGACGCCAGCGCCTTGTTCCGCACCTGCCTGAGCAGGTCGGTGAACGACGGGTCACCGGAGAGGTCCACGCGCAGCACCAGGTTGTTGACGAAGCACCCGATCAGGTCGGCAAGCGCTTCGTCGGTCCGCCCGGCGATCGGCGAGCCGATCGGCACGTCCTCCCCGCCGCCGAGCTTGCACAGCAGCAACGCCAGCGCGGCTTGCACGACCATCGACGTGGTCATTCCGTGATCGGCGGCCAGCTTCTCCAGTCCGCCAGCCACCTCCG
Source organism: Actinophytocola sp. (assembly GCF_035762905.1). Classification (GTDB taxonomy): domain Bacteria; phylum Actinomycetota; class Actinomycetes; order Mycobacteriales; family Pseudonocardiaceae; genus DASYTH01. The sequence continues at coordinate 85,925 of NZ_DASUCC010000084.1, read as the reverse complement.
GCCGCACGACGAAGCCGACCGTGTCGCCGTGTGTGGACAGTTCCGCGGTCCGCGGGCGGTCCAGCGGCAGGCGGAGCGGCTGCGGCACCCCGGCAAGCGCGGTGCGCCAGTACTCGAGCTGCTGCGCGCCGAGACTGTTCGGGTCCGCCAGGTCGCCGAGCACCTCGCGCTGCCACAGCGTGTAGTCCTTGTACTGCACGGGCAGCGGCTCCCAGGTCGGCGCCCGACCGTCCCGGCGGGCGGCGTAGGCCTCGGCAAGATCCCGGGCCAGCGGCGCGCTCGAGCTGCCGTCCGTCGCGATGTGGTGGATGACCAGGACCAGCACGTGTTCCCGGGGCGAGCAGCGCAACAGACTGGCCCGGAACGGGATCTCGGCCGCCAGGTCGAACCCGTGCGCGACGGCCTCGTCGATCGCGCCGGCCACGCCGTCCGGTGCCACCTCGACCACCGGCATCCGCGTCTGCGCCAACGCCTCCGCCACCGGCAGGATCCGCTGGTGCGGCTCACCGTCGTCGGTCGGCACGTACGTGGTGCGCAGGATCTCGTGCCGCTCGACCACGTCCTGGATCGCCGAGGCGAGGGCGGCCTGGTCCAGTGACCCGGTCAGCCGCAACGCCGCCGTCATGTTCCAGGTCTCCTCACCCTCCAGTTGGTGCAGAAACCAGTAACGACGTTGGGCGAATGACAGCGGAATCATTGCTTTCACTCCTTGACGGTCATCTTGCGCAGGCTGGGGCGACGGGGCGCAGCCGACTGCTCGGACCAGACGGCGAGCGCGGCCACCGTCGGCAGGTCGAAGATCTTGCGGATGGGTATCTCGATCCCCAGGTCGGCGCGGGCGCGGCTGATCAGCCGGGTGGCGATCAGGGAGTGCCCGCCGAGCTCGAAGAAGCCGTCGTCGATGCCGACCCGGTCCACGCCGAGCACCTCGGCGAACAGCCTGGCCAGGGCCTCCTCGCGCGGGGTGCGGGGCGCCCGGTAGGCGGCGCCGGTGAACTCCGGCTCGGGCAACGCCGCTCGGTCCAGCTTGCCGTTGGGCATCAGCGGCAGCCGGTCGAGGAGCACGAAGGCGGCCGGCACCATGAACTCGGGCAGCCGCTCGGCGACGAACCGGCGCAGCTCCGCCGAGTCGATCTCACCCGACGGCACCACGTAGCCGATGAGCTGCTTGCCGGTCTCGGTCCCGCGGAGGACCACGGCGGCCTGGGCGACCTCGGGGTGCGCGGTGAGCGCGGCCTCGACCTCGGCCGGCTCGATGCGGAAGCCGCGCACCTTGACCTGCGCGTCCCCGCGGCCGGCGTACTCCAGTTGGCCTTCGCCGGTGAAGCGGGCCAGGTCACCGGTGCGGTACATGCGGGTGCCGGGCGGGCCGTAGGGATCGGCCACGAACCGCTCGGCGGTCGGCTCGGCGCGGCCGTGGTAGCCGCGGCCCACGCTTCCGCCGACGTACAGTTCGCCGACCGTGCCCGGCGGCACCGGGGCCAGGCCGGGACCGAGCACGTAGGCCCGCATGTTGCCGAGCGGGGTGCCGACGGGTGCGCTGCCCCCGTTGCGCGGGTCACCGGCGACGGTGCAGGTGGTGGCGTAGAACGTCTCGCTCTGCCCGTAGGCGTTGACGATTCGCACGCCGGGGAAGGCCGCCCGGGTCTTGCCGACCAGCGCGGCCGGCAGGGCCTCGCCGGCGAAGACGATGGTCGCCACGTCGGCGCGGTGGGCGATCTCGTCGACCAGCTCGGCGAAGACGGACGGCACGGTGGAGATGACGCTGCCGGTCCAGCCCGTGCGCTCGCCGAGGACCAGGACGTCCCGGACCAGTTCGACGACGCCGCCGGTGGCGAGGGCGGTGAAGATCTCGAACACCGAGACGTCGAAGTTGACCGACGTGCCGGCCAGGATCCGGTGGCCGGGTTCCATGCCCACCAGGGCGGCGAGTCGCAGCACGCCGTTGACCACGTTCGCGTGGGTGACGGCCACGCCCTTGGGCTTGCCGGTGGAGCCGGAGGTGTACAGCACGTACGCCAGCGCCTCGGCGTGCCGCGGCGGTTCGGGGCCGGTGCCGGCCGCGGACAGCTCGAGCGTGTCGATCAGGACGTCCGCGGCGTCGTGCCCGGGCAGCGCCGCGCGGGTGGTCGAGTCGGTCAGGACGAGGTGCGGGCGCGCCTCGTCGAGGATGGCCGCGAGCCGGTGGCTGGGGTACTTGGGGTCGACCGGCAGATAGGCGCCGCCCGCCTTCAGCACCCCGAGCAGGGCGACCACCAGGTCCGCCGACCGCGGCAGCGACACCGCGACCACCGACTCCGGGCCCACCCCGCGGGCGGCCAGCTCGCCCGCCAGCCGGTCCGCCCGGGCGGTCAGCTCGCGGTAGGTGAGCGATCCGCCCTCGGCGACCACGGCGAGCGCGTCCGGGGTCCGCGCCGCCGCCGCATCGACCAGCCCGTCGACCGTGACGTCCGGAGTCGGGACGGCGGTGTCGTTGAACTCGGCGAGCAGCCGGTCGCGCTCGGCCGGATCGAGGATGTCGACCTGCGCGACCGTTTGCTCGGGGGTGGCCGCCAGCTGCGCCAGGACCCGCACCAGGCGGGCCGCGAACACCTCGACCGTGTCGTGGTCGAAGACGTCCTGCGCGTACTGGAGGATGAGCTGCAGGTGTGGGTCGGCCGCCGCCATCAGGGTCAGCGGGTAGTTGGTGGCCGTCGACGGGCGCAGGCCGGTGAAGGCGATCCCGTCCGCGGCGTCGGTGGCGGCGCTGATGCCCTCCCGGTCGACCGGGTACGACTCGAAGACGACCAGCGTGTCGAAGAGCCGCTGCAGGCCGACGGACCGCTGGATCTGGGTGAGCCCGTAGTAGTGGTGCTCGAGCAGACCGGCCTGCCGCAGCTGCAGCCGGGTGAGGACCTCGGCGAGGGTGTCCCCTGGCGCGTGCTCGACCCGGACCGGCAGGGTGTTGATGAACATCCCGACCATCGAGTCGACGTCGGTCACCGCGGGCGGCCGGCCGGAGACGGTGGCGCCGAACACCACGTCCGTGCGGCCGGTGAGCTGGCCGAGCAGCAGCCCCCAGGCGCCTTGCACCAGGGTGTTGATGGTGACGCCCAGCTCGGTGGCGCGCCGGGTCAGCGCGCGCGCCTGCTCGACCGGGAGCGCGACATCGACCTGCGCGACGCCCCGCTCGCCCGGGCCCTCGGAGCCGGGAGCGAGCAGGGTCGGCTCCTCGATCCCGTCGAGCTCGGCCGCCCACACCCGGCCGGACTCCGCCTCGTCCTGCCGGGCGCGCCAGGCCAGGAACTCGCCGAAGTCGCGGGTGGCGGGCAGACCGGACGGGTCGCCGTCGGAGGCGTACAGCAACAGCAGGTCCCGCATCAGCAGCGGCGTGGACCACCCGTCGACCAGCACGTGGTGGGCGGTGAACACCAGCTCGGCGCGGCCGGGTTCGAGGATGGCGAGGGCCAGCCGGATCAACGGCGGGGTTTCCACGTCGAAATGGGTGGCCCGGTCCTCGGCGAGGAACCGCTCGAAGATCTCGGTCCGCTCCGCCTCGCCTTCCGCGACCAGGTCGAGGTACTGCCACGGCAGCGCCACCGTCTCCGGCACCACCTGCACCACGTCGCCGTCCGGCCGGTCGACGAACGCCGCGCGGAGGCTGGCGTAGCGCCCGAGCAGTGCCTGCGCGGCCCGGTGCATCCGCTCCGGGTCGACCTCGCCGGACAGGTGGAACACCAGCTGCATGTGGTACGCGTCGAACGAGGACCCCGCGAGCATGGTGTGGAACAACATCCCGGCCTGCACCGGCGTCGTCGGCCATACCTTGGCCACCTTGCCGAACCGGGCCTCCCAGGTGTCGATCTCCGCTTGGCGCAGCTCGACGAGGGGCGCGTCGCTCGGGGTCAGCCCGCCGGCGTCGGGGGTCGTGGTGTGCCGGGCGAGGGCGGTCAGCGCATCGACCCACAGCCCGGCGAGCGAGGTCACCTCGTCGCGGGTGAGCACACCGGTCGGGAAGGTGAAGTAGGCGGTCAGCTCGTCACCGGCGGCGGTGGTGGCGGCCACCGCGTGGATCTCCAGCGCCGAGAGCACCGGCATGTCCTCGTCCGGCGCGGCGACCAGGTCCCGGTAGGTGTCGTCCGGGGCCCAGCCCTGGCCGCGCAGCTCTTCCGGGATGACCGCCCTGGTGTACTTGCCGAGGTAGTTGTACCCGATCTGCGGTTCCCGCTCGCCGGCGAGCGCGGCGGCGGTGTCCGGGTTGAGCCGGCGCAGCATGCCGTAGCCCATGCCGTTGTCCGGCACCGCCCGCAGTTGCTCCTTGACCGCCTTGATCACCCGGCCGGCGGCCGGACCGCCGTCGAACGCGTCCGCGACGTCGATGCCGGCCAGGTCCAGGCGCACCGGGAACATCGCGGTGAACCATCCGATGGTGCTGGACAGGTCCGCGCCGGGCACCAGGTGATCCTCCCGGCCGTGTCCTTCCAGCCGGACCAGCGTCGAGGACCCCGCCACGCCGCGCAGCTCGCGCCAGCGGGTCAGCGCCAGCGCCAGCGCGGAGAGCAGCCCGTCGTCGGCGCCGCCGCGGAACACCGCCGGCAGCGTGTTCAGCAGGGTCTCGGTGACGTCGACCGGCACCTGGACCCGCACCGTGTCCACGGTGCGCACGACATCGCGGGTCAGGTCCAGCTCCCGGGCGCCGAGCACGGGCTCGTCCTCGCGCAGGATCTCCTGCCACAGGGGCAGTTCGGCCACCCGCTCGGGGCTGGCCGACGCCTCGGCAAGGGCGTGCACCCACCGGCGCATCGAGGTGCCCGCCGCCGCGGGTGGCGCGGGCCGGCCGTCCCGGACCCGTTGCCACGCGGACACCAGGTCCGGGATCAGGATCCGCCACGACACGCCGTCGACGACCAGGTGGTGCAGCACGATCAGCAACCGGTCCGCATCCGGGCCGGTGAACCGGACGAACTGCGCCATGACGCCCGCATCCGGGTCCAGCCGGTCCGCGGCCGCGTCCAGTTCGGCGGGCACGTCGGCGCCAGTGCCGGAAACCTCCCGCAGCAGCGCGGCGGCGGCCACGCTGCCGGCCGGCTCGATCCACAGGCCCGGCTGCGCCCGGTCGAGCCGGGCGCGCAGCGCGTCGTGCCGGTCCAGCACGGCCTGCAGGGTGGCAACCAGCCCCGTGCGGTCGATGCCCTCGGGCAGGGTCAACATCGCGGACATGCAGTACCGGCCGAAACCGCCGCCCAGCGCGAGGATGTGCGCCGCCGTCGGCGGCAGCGGAGCCCAGCCGACGCCGCCGCCCGGCAGTTCGGCCAGGGTCAGGCGCTCCTCATCGGCCCGCCCCTCGACGAGTTCCGCGAGCCGGGCGACCGTGCGGTGTTCGAAGACCTCCCGGGTGCTGACCACGACGCCGCGCGTCTTGGCCCGCGCGACGACCTGGATGGACCGGATGCTGTCCCCGCCGCTGGTGAAGAAGTCGTCGTCGACGCCGATCTGTGCGGCGTCGAGCACATCGGCGTACACCTCGGCCAGGACCCGCTCCGCCTCGGTGCGGGGCGCCCGGTACCCGGCGCTGGACCACTCCGGCTCGGGCAGCGCGGCCCGGTCCAGCTTCCCGTTCGCGGTCAGCGGCAGCCGGTCCAGCACCACGAACAGGGCGGGCACCATGTAGTCCGGCAGCCGCTCGGCCACGAACCGGCGCAGCGCCGCCACCGAGAGACCGGCCCGCAGGACGGAGTCGCCGTCCTTGGCACCGGCCCGCTCGGCCACATAGCCGACCAGCCGCGCGCTGCCGGTGTGGTCCTCGCGCACCGTGACCGCTGCCTGGCCGATCGCGGGATGCTGGGCGAGGACCGCCTCGATCTCGGTCGGCTCGACCCGGATGCCGTTCACCTTCACCTGGGTGTCGGCGCGCCCGGCGTACTTCAGCCGGCCGTCCGCGTCCCACTGGGCCAGGTCACCGGTGCGGTACATCCGGGCGCCTGCGGGGCCGAACGGGCAGGCGACGAAGCGCTGCGCGGTCGCCGGTGCGCCGTGGTGGTAGCCGCGGGCGATGATGCCGGCGACATACAGCTCGCCGATCACACCGGGCGGGACCGGAGCCAGTTCCGGCCCGAGAACGTAGGCGCGCATGTTGGCCAGGGGCGCCCCGATCGGGATCGCACCGGTTCCGGTCCACCGCTGCGGGAGCGTGAAGGTGGCGGCGTAGAAGCTTTCGGTCTGTCCGTAGGCGTTGACGACCCGTACCCCGGGCAGGGCGTCCTGGACCTTGCCGACCAGGTCGGCCGCGAGCGCCTCACCGGCGAAGACGACGGTCTGCACGTCGAGCTGGATGCCGCCCGAGTCGAGCAGCGCGGAGAACACCGCGGGCACGGCACTGACGGTGGCGCCCGACCAGCTGCCGCGTTCGGCCAGTTCGAGCACGTCCCGGACGATCTCGACGCTCGCTCCGGTGGTGAGCGCGGTGAAGATCTCGAAGACCGAGACGTCGAAGTTGACCGAGGTCGCGGCCAGCATCCGGGACCCGGCCTCGACCCGCACCGTCCGGCGCAGCTCCCGGACACCGTTGACCACGGCGCCATGGGTGACCGCGACGCCCTTGGGCGTTCCGGTCGACCCAGACGTGAACATCACGTAGGCCAGGTTGTCCGGTCCGATCGGGACGACCGGGGCTTGCGGTGCGGGGCCGTCGAGGCTCAGGTCGTCGAGGTGCAGTACCGCCGGCCGGCTCCGGTGCACCGTCGCCGCCGTCGCGTGGTCGGTCAGCACCAGCGCCGGATCGGCGGTCGCCAGCAGGAGGTCGGCTCGGGCGGCCGGGTAGTCGGGGTCGATCGGCAGGTAGGCGCCGCCGGCCTTGAGCACGCCGAGCAGCGCGACCGCCAGGTCCGCGGACCGGGGCAGGGCCACGGCGACCAGGACGTCCGGCCCGACACCGCGGTCCCGCAGCACCGCGGCCAGCCGGCCCGCGCGGGCGTCGAGTTCCCGGTAGGACAACGCGGTCGGCCCGGACACCACCGCTGTGGCGTCCGGGGTCCGCGCCACCTGGGCGGCGAACAGCTCCGGCAGCGTCGCTTCCGGCGCCGCGACCGCCGTCTCGTTGCGCCGGGTCAGCCAGTCCCGCTCGGCCTCGGTGAGCACGTCCACCCCGCCGAGCCGGCTCCCGGGGTCGGCGACCACCTGGCGCAGCACGCGCACGTAGCGGTCGACGAGACTCTCGGCCGTGGCGTGGTCGAAGAGTTCCGTCGCGTACTCCAGGCGACCGTAGGCACCCCCGCCCGGGGCCGGGACGATGTTGAAGAACAGGTCGAACTTCGCGGTACCGGTGCCCGCCGGGACCGGGGTGACCCGCAGCCCCGGTATCTCGATCTGCGACCACTCGAACTGCCAGGCCAGCATCACCTGGAACAGCGGCTGGTAGGCGGTGGACCGGTCCGGGCTCAGCAGCTCGACCAGGCGCTCGAACGGCACGTCCTGGTTGTCGTATGCGGCAAGGGCCCGCTCGCGCACCTGGGCAAGCAGGTCGCCGAACGACGGGTTCCTGGACAGGTCGACACGCAGCACCCAGGTGTTGGCGAAGAACCCGATCAGGTCGTCGAGCTGTTCGTCGGCGCGGCCCTCGATCGGGCTGCCGATGGTCAGGTCGTTGCCGGCGCCAAGGTGGTGCAGGAGCACCGCGAGCACGGCCTGGGCGACCATGGGCGCCGTGGCACCGCCGTCCGCGGCCAGCTTCCCGATCCCGGCGAGCAGGTCCGCGTCCAGCTCGAAGTCGACATGGCCGCCGTCGTGGCCGGCCACCGTCGGGCGCGGCCGGTCCAGCGGCAGCTGCACCGGCTGCGGCACGCCGGCCAGCTGGTCGCGCCAGTAGTCCAGCTGCGTGGCGGCGAGGCTGTGCGGGTCGTCCTCGTCGCCGAGCAGTTCCCGCTGCCACAGCGTGTAGTCCTTGTACTGCACCGCGAGCGGAGTCCACTCGGGCGCGTCGCCCTGGTGGCGGGCCGCGTACGCGGACAACAGATCCCGCATGAACGGCGCCATCGAGGCCCCGTCCGCGGCGATGTGGTGGAACACGAACACCAGCACGTGCTCCTGCGGGGAGATGCGCAGCACGGTGGTCCGCAGTGGAAGGTCCGCCTCGAGGTCGAAGCCCTGGCACGCGGCCGCCCGGGTCGCGGCGTCCACCGCGTCCGCGGCCACGTCGGCCACCAGGAACTGCGGCGCCGCCTCCTCCGGGGGCAGGATCCGCTGCTCCGGCGTGCCGTCCGCGTTCTCGGCGACCAGGGTGCGCAGGCTCTCGTGCCGGGTGACGACGTCCGTCACCGCCGCGGCGAGGGCCGCGGTGTCCAGCGGCCCGTCCAGGCGCAGCACGAACGGGATGTTGTAGGTGGCGGACGGGCCTTCCAGCCGGTGTAGGAACCAGAGCCGGCGCTGGGCGAAGGACAACGGGATCATCGACGCGACTCCTGGACGTTCATCGGGCGCAGCATCGGGCGGAGCTGGGGTCGGTTCGACGTGGCCAGCTCCTCGATCTGCGCCGCCAGCTGGGCGACGGTCGGACTGCGGAACACGGTGGTGACCTTGACGTCGACGTTGAGCTCGTTGCGGATGCGGCCGATCAGCCGGGTGGCCAGCAGCGAATGCCCGCCGTGGCTGAAGAAGTCGACGTCGATGCCGACCTCGGCCACCCCGAGCAGTTCGGCGAACAGCCGGCACAGGACTTCCTCGGTGGCGTTGCGCGGCCCGCGTCCGGTCACGGCTTCGGTGTGGTCCGGGGCGGGCAGGGCCTTGCGGTCGAGCTTTCCGCTCGGTGTGGTGGGGAACTCGGCCAGCGGCACGATCGCCGAGGGCACCATGTACTCCGGCAGGTGCTCGCGCACCAGGTCGATGAGGGCCGAGGGATCCAGCCCCGCCGGACCGGCCGGGCCCGGCAGCACGTAGGCGACCAGCCGCTGGTCGCCTGCGCGGTCCTCGCGCACCACGGCCACCGCGCCCTCGACCTCCGGGTGCCGGCACAGCGCCTGCTCGATCTCGCCCAGCTCGATCCGGAACCCGCGGATCTTGACCTGGAAGTCGGACCGCCCGAGGTACTCGACCTGGCCGTCCCGGTTCCACCGCACGACATCGCCGGTCCGGTACATCCGCTTGCCCGGCTCGCCGAACGGGCAGGCGACGAACCGGTTCGCGGTCAGTCCCGGCTGGCCCAGGTAACCCCGGGCGAGTCCGGTGCCGGCGAGGTAGAGCTCACCGGCGACCCCGGGCGCGACCGGGCGCAGCGCCGCGTCCAGCACGTACACCTGGGTGTTCCACACCGGGGCGCCGATCGGCACCCGGTCCGCACCCGGCACGTGCTGCCACGCCGTGACCTCCACCGACGCCTCGGTCGGGCCGTAGAGGTTGTGCACCCCGCAGCCCGGCAGCACCTCGACCGCCTTGTTGGCCAGCGCGGGCGGGAACGCCTCACCCGCGACCTCGATCCAGCGCAGGCTGGTGCATTGCCCGGCCGAGGGCTGGGCGGTGAACGCCTCGAGCAGGGAGGGCACGAAGTCGGCGCCGGTCACCCGCTCCCGCCGGATCAGGTCGACGAGGTAGGCCGGATCCCGCCGCCCGTCCGGGCGGGCGATGACGACCGCCGCCCCCACCTGCAGCGGCGCGAACAGCTCCGGCACCGACACGTCGAAGCTCGCGGTCGTGCTCAGCAGCACCCGGTCCTCGGCGCCGACGTCGAAGTGCGCAAGGCCCCAGCTGAGCCGGTTCATGATCGACCGATGGGCCACCTGCACGCCCTTGGGGCCGCCGGTGGAGCCCGAGGTGTAGATGACGTACGCGGCGTTGTCCGGCGACAGCGTGCGCTCCGGGTTGGTCTCCGGGTAGCCGGCGGCGTCGGGCAGGTTCTCGTCGAGCACCAGCAGCGGCTTGGCGCTGTCCAGCACGAGCCGCACCCGGTCCTCGGGCAGTTCGGTGTCCACCGGCAGATAGGCCGCGCCGGCCTTGACCACGGCGTAGATGGCCACCATCAGGTTCACGGACCGGGGGATGCGCACCGCAACGGACCGCTCGGGGCCGGCGCCCCGCTCGATGAGCCAGTGCGCCAACCGGTTGGCGCGCCGGTTGAACTCGCCGTAGGTCAGCGTCTCCTGCTCGCCGATCACCGCCACCCGGCCCGGGTCGCGGTCCACCTGGGCCTCGAACGCGCCCGGCAGGGTGTCCACGGCCACCGGATGCGCCGTGTCGTTGATCCGCAGCACCAGCCAGTCCCGCTCCTGCTCGGAGAGCACCTCCATCGCGCCGACGAGCGTGGTCGGGTCGGCGAGGATCTGGTCGAGCACCCGGACCAGCCGGGCGGCGATCACCTCGGCCGCGCCGCGGTCGTAGAGGTTGCGCTGGTAGTCCAGGGACAGGCGCAGGTAGGGGTCGGAGGAGTTGAGGGTGAGCGGGTAGTGCGAGCCCGCGAACGGCCGGATGGCGTCGATCGTGAAGCCGGCCGAGACGTTCGCCTCGACGATGCCCTCCCGGTCGATCGGGTAGTTCTCGAACACGACGATGGTGTCGAAAAGGGCGGGCAGCCCGGCGTTGCGCTGGATGTCGGCGAGGCCGTAGTAGTGGTGGTCGAGCAGCGCGATCTGCCGGTTCTGCAGCTCGGTGATGACCTCGCCCACGGTGTGGTCGGCCCGGCACGGCACCCGGATCGGCAGGGTGTTGACGAACAGGCCGACCATCTCGTCGCTGCCGGGCAGGTCCGCCGGACGACCGTTGACCGCGGCACCGAACACCACGTCCTGCTGCCCGGTCAGCTTCGCGAGCAGCACCGCCCACGCACCCTGCAGGAGCGTGTTCAGCGTGACCCCGAGCTGCGCGGCGCGCCGGGCGAGCTCCCGCCCCTTGTCGATCGACAGCGGGACCTCGACCCGGCCGAGGGCGGTCGCCTCCCCCTCGGCGGAGGCGTCCGCGGCCATCAGGGTCGGCTGGTCGATCCCGGCCAGCTCGGCCGTCCACTTGGCCGCCGACGCCTCCCGGTCCTGTGCGGACAGCCAGGCCAGGTAGTCCCCGTAGCCGCGGACCGGAGCAAGGTCACGATCCCCGGCGTACAGCCGGATCAGATCCTTGATCACCAACGGCGACGACCAACCGTCGAACAGGGTGTGGTGCGCCGTCACGATGAGCTTCGCCTGCCGCGGCCCGCAGGTGAGCAGCGCCAGGCGCAGCAACGGCGGCCGGGTGGGATCGAGCCGGTCGGCCCGGTCCGCGGCGAGGGCCGCGTCGAGCGCCGCGTCCTGCTCGGCTTCGCCCTGACCGGTCAGATCGAGGTGCCGCCAGGGAATGGTGACCCGCTCCGGCACGACCTGTACCGGATCGCCGTCGCCCGTGCTGAGGAACGCCGAGCGCAGGTTCGGATACCGCTCAAGCAGCGCCTGCCCGGCTGCCTTCATCCGCGCCGGGTCCACGTGTCCGGTCAGGTGCAGCACGAACTGCATGTGGTAGACGTCGAAGGAGCCGTCGGCGAGCGCCGCCTGGAACTGGATGCCGGACTGCCCAGGGGCCTGCGGCCACACCGCGGCCAGCCGGCCGTACTGCTCCTCCCAGTCGTCGATCTCCTGCTGCCGCACCGAGACCAGCGGGGCGTCCGACGGCGTGAGCCCGCCGATCCGCGGGCGGGCGGCGTAGCCGGCCATGCCGTGCAGCACCTCGACCCACAGCCGCGCCAGCTCCGCGGTCCGCTCGCGGGACAGCACCCCGGTGGGGAACATGAAGGCGGCCTGCAGCCGGGTGCCGTCTGCGGTGTCCGTGGCGACCGAGCTGACCTCGAGCGCGGACAGCGCGGGCAGGTCCGGATCGGGCGCCGGGATCAGCTCGGCGGACCAGGACGCCGGCCCCCAGCCGTTGGCGCGCAGGTGCTCGGGTACGTCGGCGTCGGAGATCCGGCCGAGGTAGTTGAACCCGATCTGCGGTGCCGGGTACTCGGCGAGCTGCTCGGCGGTCTCCGGGTTCAGGTAGCGCAGCAGTCCGTAGCCCACGCCCTTGTCCGGGATCCCGCGCAGCTGCTCCTTGACCAGCTTGACCGCCGTTCCGGTCGCGGGGCCGCCGGCCAGCACGTCGGCAAGGTCCACCCCCCGCACGTCGATGCTGGCCGGGTGCATGCTGGTGAACCAGCCCACGGTCCGGGACAGGTCGGCCCCGGGGACCACGTCCTCCTCGCGGCCGTGTCCCTCCAGCCGGACCAGGGTCGGGCGCCGCGCACCGCGCCACCGGTCCACCGCGAGGGCGAGCGCGGCGAGCAGCACATCGGTGCCGGTGCCCTTGAACGCCGCGGGAAGCGTGGTCAGCACCGCCTCGGTGACCTCGGCGGGCAGCTCCACCCGCACGGTGTCGACCGTGGACCAGACGTCCACCGCCGGGTCGAACGCCCGGGTGCCCAGCGGGGGGTTCGGCGCCTCCAGCATGTCCCGCCAGTACTCGAGTTCCGCCTCCCGCTCCGGGGAGAACGCCTCGTCCTGCAGCGCCGACGCCCAGCGGCGGGCCGAGGTGCCCACCGCGGGCAGCTCGGCCGCCGTGCCGGACTTGACCTGCTGCCACGCCTCGGCGAGGTCCGACATGAGGATGCGCCAGGAGACACCGTCCACCACCAGGTGGTGCAGCACCACCAGCAGCCGGCCCGCACCCGACGCCGCGGCGAACCAGACGAAGTCCGCCATGGTCCCGGCCCGCGGGTCGAGCCGTCCGAGTGCGGCGTCCAGCTCCGCCTTCGCCGTCTCGAGCGCGGCCGGCTCGTCCCACCGGCCGGCGCAGTCGACCCGGTGGATCAGGTCCGCCGCCCGCACGGCGCCCCGCGGGCGCACGAGCAGGGAGGGCTCCTCGCCGGGCACGAGTTGGGCGCGCAGCAGGTCGTGCCGGTCGAGCACCGCGTCCAGCGTCGCGGCCAGCCCGTCCGCGTCGATGCCCGTGGGCAGCTCCAGCACCATCGACATGGCGAACCGGTTCGTTCCGCCACCGTGCTCGAACACGTGCCGGGCCACCGGCTGCAGCGGCATCGGGCCGACGCCGCCGCTCTCGTCCTCCTCGAGCACGGGCACCTGGTGCCGGCGGGCGGCGGCCACCTCGGCCAGCCGGGCCGCCGTGCGGCACTCGAAGATCTCCCGCGTGCTGACCTCGAGGCCCCGGGCCCGGGTCCGGGCCACCACCTGGATCGACCGCAGACTGTCCCCGCCCACCGCGAAGAAGTCGTCGTCGATACCGACCCGGTCCACCCCGAGCACGTCCGCGTACGCCGCGGTGATGATCTTCTCGGCCTCGGTGCGCGGCGCCCGGTAGGCCTCGCCGAGGAACTCCGGTTCGGGCAGCGCGGAGCGGTCCAACTTGCCGGTCGGTCCGAGCGGCAGCCGGCCGAGGGCCACGAACGCCGACGGCACCATGTAGTCGGGCAGTCGGGCCGCGACGAACTTGCGCAGCTCGGCAGCCGAGGCGCCGGACTGCACATCCACGTCGCCGATACCGCCTGCGCCGTCGTCGCCGACGGCTCCCTCGCCGGTGTGCACCACGTACGCGACGAGCCGCCGCCCGCCCGAGGGCACCTCCCGGCTGACCACCACGGCCTCGGTGATCCCGGGGTGCGCGGTGAGCGCGGCTTCGACCTCGGCGGTTTCGATGCGGAAGCCCCGCACCTTCACCTGGCCGTCGTCGCGGCCGACGCACTCCAGCTGACCACGCGCGTTCCACCGGGCCAGGTCGCCGGTGCGGTACATCCGCTCGCCCGCGGGGCCGAACGGGTTGGCCACGAAGCGCTCGGCGGTCAGGCCCGGCCGACCGTGGTAGCCGCGGCCCAGGCAGGTCCCGGCCACGTACAGCTCACCGATCACGCCCTGCGGCACCGGGGCGAGACCCGGGCCGAGCACGTAGGCACGCATGTTCCCCAGCGGGGTACCGATGGGCGCGACGTCGCACTCCGGCCACTCCGCGTCCGCATCGAGGGAGAACGTGGTGGCGTAGAAGCTTTCGCTCTGCCCGTAGGCGTTCACGACCCGGACGCCGGGCCGGGCCGCGCGCACCTGCCGCACCAGCCGGGCCGGAAGCACGTCGCCCGCGAGCACGACCGCGCGCACGTCGGTCGCCTTCTCCAGGTGTGCGACCAGTTCCCCGAGCACCGAGGGCACCGCGCTGATCACCTGGCCGTCCCAGCCGTCCCGCTCGCCGAGCGCCAGCGCGTTCGGCACCACCTCGGCCGTGCCGCCGGTGGACAGGGTGGTCAGCAGCTCGAAGACCGAGACGTCGAAGTTCACCGAGGTGCCGGCCAGCATCCGCCACCCGGGCGACGGGTCGAGGACGCGGGCGAGTTCCCGCACCCCGTTGACGACGCTGCGATGGGTGATCGCCGCGCCCTTCGGCTTGCCCGTCGAGCCGGACGTGTACAGCACGTAGGCCAGGTTGTCCGGACCGAGCGGCGAGGTCCGGTCGTTGTTTTCCAGCGCCCCATTCGGCGGCGCCCATTCCGCGCGGTGGTCGAGGTTGACGCACGACATGTCGCCCCGCGGCAGCTCCTGCCACGTCGCGGTGTCGGTGACCGCGAACCGCGGAGCCGATTCGGACAGCACGCTCTCCGCTCGCCCGGTGAGGTACTGCGGGTCCATCGGCAGGTATCCGGCACCGGACTTGAGGATCCCGAGCAGGCCGACCACCAGGTCCGCCGTGCGCGGCAGTGCCAGCACCACCAGGTCCTCCGGCCCGGCGCCGCGCCGGCGCAGCTCCCAAGCGACACCGTTCGCGCGGTCGTCGAGCTCCCGGTAGGTCAGCGTCCGGTCACCGCACACGATCGCCGGGGCGTCCGGCGTCCTGGCCACCTGGCTTTCGAACAGCTCCGGCACGGTCAGCTCGGAGCTCGCCGTGGCGCTGTCGTTGAACTGGACCAGCAACCGGTCCCGCTCGGCCGCGCCGAGCACGTCGATGCCGCCGATGCTGCGCCCCGGGTCGGGCACGAGTTGGTCAAGCACGCGCACGAACCGCTTCGCCAGGCCCTCGACCGTGTCCCGGTCGAACAGGTCGGTGGCGTACTCCAGCCGGACGCCCGCCCCGCCGGAGCCGTCCGGGATCATGTTGAAGAACAGGTCGAACTTGGCCGTCTTGGTCTCGAGCGCCGCGCACTCCACCTCGAGGCCGGCGAACTCCAGCTCTCCCAACGGTTCCTGCCAGGCGAGCATCACCTGGAAGAACGGGTGGTAGGCGGTGGACCGGTCCGGGTTGAGCAACTCGACCAACCGCTCGAACGGTATGTCCTGGTTGTCGTACGCGCCGAGGGCCCGGTCCCGTACCCGGTGCAGCAACTCGTGGAAGGTCGGGTTCCCGGAGAGGTCGACGCGCAGCACCCAGGTGTTGACGAAGAACCCGACGAGATCCCGCAACTCCTCATCGGTGCGACCCGCGATCGGCGCGCCGATGGGCACGTCGTCACCGCACCCGAGGTGGTGCAGGAGCACCGCCAGCGCCGAGTGCATGACCATCGACACCGTGATGTCCTGTTCCGAGGCCAGTTTCTCCACGGACCCGAGCAGGTCGGGGTCGATCGAGAAGGTGACCAGGTCGCCGCGGGGGCTCATCGCCCTCGGGCGCGGGCGGTCCGTCGGCAGGGCCAGCGGCTGGGCCAGACCGGCCAGGGTATCCCGCCAGTACGCCAGTTGCCTGGCCGCCAGACTGTCCGGATCGGACTCGGCACCGAGCACGTCCTGCTGCCACAGCGTGTAGTCCGCGTACTGCACCGGGAGCGGCTCCCAGCCCGGGGCCCGGCCCTGCCTGCGGGCCGAGTACGCCACGGTGAGATCGCGGAGCAGCGGCCCGAGGGATTCCCCGTCCAGGGCGATGTGGTGCACGACGAGCACCAGCGTGTGCTCGTGCGGTCCGGTCCGCAGCAGCCTGGCGCGGATCGGCACGTCGGCGGCCAGGTCGAAGGTCTGCCTTCCCACCTCGTCGACCGCCGCCGCCCGGTCCTGCTCCGCGACCTCGACGACCGAAAGGCCGAACGGCAGCTGACCGGCGGGCAGCACCTGCTGGTGCGGGACGCCGTTGTCGTCCTCGACGATCACCGTGCGGAGGACCTCGTGCCGGTCGATGACGTCGTGCAGCGCCGACTCCAGCGCGGCCACGCTCAGCTCACCGGTCAACCGCAGGGCGAAAGCGCCGTTGTAGGTCGCCGAAGGCCCTTCGAACCGGTCCACGAACCACAGCCGGCGCTGCGCGAACGACAACGGGATCATCGTTTCTCCAAATCGGTGGAACCAGGAAGCAGGTCGTCACTCAGCTCTGGTCGAGCAGCGTCAGCAGTTCGTCGTTGTAGAAGTCGTCGATGGAGCACGCCCCGGACAGCGTCGAGAAGTACCGGTCGATCTGCTCCTGGTGTCCGACCAGCTTCCGCAGCATCTCGACCCGACCCTCGGGCTTGAGCTCGGCCACGTTGAGCGCGCCCTGGTAGTGGCTGAAGGCTTCGCCGCTCAGGTCGTTCTCGTAGCGCCGCAGCGCCCCGGTGAGCGCGGTGTCGTCGTGCAACCGCTCGCCGATGTAGCCGGTGAGCGACTGGGCCTGGACCCAGGCCTCGGTGATGCCGCGGGCGGTGATGGAGTCCTTGTGGTTCACCGCGTCACCGACCAGCACCCACCCGGGTCCGTAGGCCTTGCGGAAGAAGTTCTCCTGGTGCCCCGTGCCGTACATCTGCTCCACCCGCTGGCCGCCGGACATCCGCTCGTACAGGTCGGGGGCCGTGCTGCGGACGGCTTCGAGGTAGGCGGGTTCCACCGACTTGCGGACCGCGGGGAACTCGTCCTGCGGGAAGTAGGTCATGATCAGGTTGAGGTCGTCGCTGGTCGGCACGACGGCGACCCAGCGCCCCGGCCGCTCGTACAGCTCGAAGATCGCCGGAACCCCGGCCCAGTAGCTGTAGTAGACGCAGGTCGCCCGCGCGTGCTCGATGACCTTCGGCGCACCGACCTTGCGGGCCACCAGCGATCGCATGCCGTCCGCGCCGACCACCAACCGCGCCCGGTCGGTGGCCTCGACGCCGCCGGGCGTCGTGTATCGCACCCCGACGACGCGGTCGTCCTCGAACAGCAGATCGTTGACCGCGCAGGACTCCCGGAACTCCACACCGGCCGCGACGGCACCCTCGGCGAGGATCGGGTCGAGCACGTAGCGCCTCGGCGCGTACGTGGTCTGCTGGCCGTCCATCGGCAGGGAGAAACCCTCGATGCGAACACCGGGCGCCTGGTAGCTCTCCCGGGTGATCGGCTGGCAGCCCGTGTCGCGAACCGTGTCGAGCAGCCCCCACCTGTTGAGCAGCGCCACCCCCTGCATGTGCAGGTAGTGCGAGGACAGCGTGTCCTGTGGGAACCGCACCTTCTCCAGGAGCAGGACGCGATAACCCTGCCGCGCGAACAGCATGGCCGTCGGCGAGCCCGCACAACGGGCACCTATGACAATGACGTCGTACATGGCAACCTCTCTTGCCAAGAACCAGGCCCGGCGCTAGGGGGCGACCGCACCCAAGGATTCGATGTAGACAGAAATCGACGCCACCGTCGGGTTGAGGAACATCTGGTCCACCGGGACCTCGACGCCCAACTCCTCGATGAAAGCGCCCTGAATCCTGGCCATGATCACCGACTGGCCACCAAGGGCGTAGAAGTCGTCGTCGACCGAAATGTCGTCGCGCTGCAGTTCCCGGCACCAAATGGCGCGCACCTTATCGGCAATCATCACAGTCCTCTCGGTGGTCAGCAAGGTCCGTCGACTATGCCGCCGTGCGGCTATCGGCGTTCTGGTTCCGGTACGCATCGACCAGTGCTGCGCGGTCGACTTTTCCGTGCGGGCTCAACGGAATCCGCGGGATGTTGATGAACTTGGCCGGAACCATGTTCCGCGGCAACGTTTTCAGCAGGTGGGCGCGCACGTCGTTCTCGGCGAGATCGTCCCCGGCCGGGACGAGGTAGGCGATCAGCTCGGCGTCACCGGAGGTGGTGTACGCGACGACGACGGCGGCCTCCCGGACCTCGGTCAGCCGGCCGAGCGCACGCTCGATGTCGGTGGGATCGATGCGCATGCCCCGCACCTTCACCTGCGCGTCCATCCTGCCGGCGACGACGAGTTCTCCGGCCTCGTCGACCTTGCCGCGGTCGCCCGTGCGGTACAGCCTGCGCGGCACGCCGTCGACCTCGATCGTCGTGAACCGCTTGTTCTCGGGGCCGGTTCCGTTGAGATAACCCGCGCCGACACTCACCCCGGAAATGCAGATCTCGCCGTACTCCCCCGGCCCGACGCCGCGCAGGTTCTCATCGAGGAGGTGGATGTCGTTGTTGTAGGCCGGCCTGCCGACCGGTGCGATGTCGTGCTCACCCGGCCGGTACTCGGCGAGGTCGTAGGACGACGCGACATCCGCGCACTCGGCGACGCCGTACTGGTGCAGCAGGGTGCACGTGTTGCCCGCGCGCCGCGCCCAGTCCACGATCCGTTCGACCTTCAGCGGCTCCCCGCCGAACAGCACGTAGTCCAGCCGGGTGAGCGCGTCACCGCCACGTGCGGTCTCCCAGTCCACCAACAGATACAGCGTGCTCGAGGCGCAGTGCACCGTGCGGATCTCGTGCTCGGTCAGCATGCGGTAGGCCATCGCGGCGTCGAAGTTCCGGCTCGCCATCAGGTTCTGGGTGGCGCCGCAGAACAACGGCATCATCAGGCTGCGCTGGGAGAGGTCGAATCCGAACGCGCTGACGACCAGGTTGTTCGACCCGCGATGCAGGCCGTACTCGAGCATCAGCCAGTTCAGCAGGTTGAACCAACCCTCGTGCCGCACCGCGGTCAGCTTCGGCGTACCGGTCGACCCGGACGTGAAGACCGCGTAGCACACGTCGTCCCCGGTGACCGGGAGGTCCGGATCGGTCGCCGGTAGACCTGCCAGCTCACCGGACAGCTGCTGGAGATCGATGACCTCGACGGCCGCCGACTCGACCAGCCCGGCCGTCGCCGGGGCGGCCACGATCAGGCCCAGATCGGGGATCTGCCCCAGCAGCAGTTGGAGTCTCGCCGCCGGGTAGGCCGGGTCGAGCGGTACGTAGGCCGCGCCTGCCTTCAGGGTGCCGAGGATGGCGACGACCATGTCGAGCGAGTAGTCGAGGCAGACGCCGACCTTCGCGCCCCGGCCGTGCCCGCGCGCGGCGAGGAGGTGCGCGAACCGGTTCGCCTTCGCGTTCAGCTCCGCGTAGGTCAACCGCTGTCCGGCGCAGAAGACGGCAACCGCGTCGGGGGTGGCTTTCGCGTGCGCCTCGAACCGGTTGTGGACCACGGGCGCCGACGGCAGGGCGACCCGCTTTCCTTGAAGGATCATCAACTGACTCCGGTGTGACAGGTGTCCGGTCGGGCGAGCCGCCGGCGCACCACGGGGAACGGGGCTTGTCCGGCACTCAGGCAGGCTGGCGGGCTATCCGGACCATCCGCATCGCACGGACGTTCATGAGCAGTGCCAACGGGTGCCGCAGCATCAACTCGACGATCCACGGCGCATCGGACCCTCGGTACATCGCGATTCACTCTCCCCTTGAGGATCTGACCGGCGTTCAGTCCGCTGCCATGGCCTCCCGCAGGCTCCTCGGCCGCATGTCGGTCCAGTTCCGCTCGACGTACTCCAGGCACTCGGCCCTTGCCGCCTCGCCGAAGACCACCCGCCAGCCGGCCGGCACGTCGGCGAACACCGGCCACAGGGAGTGCTGTTCCTCGTCGTTCACCACGACGTAGAAGCGGCCGTCCTCGTCATCGAAAGGGTTCGTGCTCAACTGCCACCGTCCTTATCGGTCACGGGTTTGACTCGAGTGGAGAATTCACATCGAAATCCACCGGTGCGTTGTGGATTGGAAATCACCAAGGCCGGACGCGGACCCGTCCTGTCGACAGGACGGCCGGCATCCCCAGCGCCCCTGGATTGCCTACGCCACCGTAGAACTCGGCCGCACGACGCCACAAGGGCGGCTGATCGCCTGCCCTCCCGCCGCCCGCCCGAAGCCGGATCCCTTTGGGATTCCTTGCCAACACGGTCGAAGATGAGCCCGGTCGCATTCGGTTTTCAGACAATTACGTCCGGTCAAGACGATTGACGGCACACGCGGCTGTACAGCCCCATTCCAGCCGAACACCGGCGCGCGGCCGCGATCGCACCTGCGCGGTTCCAGGCAACGTGTGGTGGGACTGATCCCGAATTTGAGTCGTAGCCGCGGCCGACGCCGGCGCTATCCGCGCGGCGGGCCCGCGGGCGCGTTCACGCGGTGGACGGCGCGTGGCCTGAAGGAGTCGATGGTTCGCGGAACAGGTTCCGCGAAGACGGCTTGGCGTTGGTGGTGTGCTCGGGCCAGCGGGCGGACGGTTCGGTGACGGGATGGCTGAAAACCATGCGCGCGGCGGTCTGGCCGCCCTTGGTTGTGGCTGTAGTGATGGCGATACTCCTCATTCATGGTGAGCGCCAATGCCTGGTGTGACTTCCAGGATCTGGCTGGGATACGTCCCGGTGCGACATCGGCACGGGGGTGCTGGGTGGCGCAGCCGTGACCCAGCTGGGGATGCGACGACCCTACCCGGTCGCCGGGGAATCCGCCCGGAGCGTGTGATCACACTCCAGCCATATAACCGTACCGGACTCCCATTGGTTCCCCCAGGCACCGTGTGGTGGCGCAGCTCACCGTAGCGGCCGGCGGCAGCGGCCACCGGCAGGCGGGTCCCCTGGTCGGTTCACGCGGCCCCGGCGTCCGATGGGGTACGGTTGGGCTGTCGAGAGCATCTCGTATGCCGGCGGTCGAGCCGGCTTCGTTCTTGGCGCCAGGTCCGGTCGCGATCCGACTGGAGACGGGAGCGCCATCGTGCTGGGCTCACCGACCCGCACCACTCTCCGCACCGCCAGCATGGCCGGCGAGCGGCCGGCACCGGCAGCCCGGCCCCGCCAGGCCGTCCGGGTCAGCCTCCCATGAGCCGCCCAGCCGATCCCGTCGGATCCCGGCCGCCCGCGTTCGCCGAAACCCGTGCCCAAGCCGAGATCGACACTCACCTGCTGCGCGTCCGCGCCGCCCGCACCGTCGCCGGCCAAGCCCTCGACGACGAGGACCGGGCCCGCCTGCTGTCCATGCTCGGTCTCGACGACCCCCCGCAACCCTCGCGCACCCGATACCACCAAACCGCGAGCGACCCGGAGACGGTCAGCCTGCCCGAGCTCGAACGCGCACTGGCCGGCTACGTCCACGCGGTGGCAATCCACCTCGCGGTCCCCGCCGAAGCCACCGGGTTCGAGATCAGCGACACCATCACCGCCTACCTCGGCCTTCCCGACCGGCACGCCGAGTGCCCCAACCGGGACCTGATGCTGGTGTGGAACGAACGGGACGGATGGCTCGTCGCCACCGAAGCCCGCCCAACCGAAACACCCCGGGTGATCGGCTACCTCGGCGGGCACGACATCCTGCCCCACCCGTACACCGTCGCCCAGTTCGTCAACAACCTGCGCAGCGGCCTGCATCCAAGCCGGCCCCACCCGATCCACCAACGCCACACCCACCGGCGCTTGGCCATCCTGCTGAGCCGCCACCGCATGCCACCGCCCGGCCCGACGGTCACCGGCCGCCACATCGGCCCACTGCCGTAACCGCAACGGCCACGAGCACGGCGCCGGTCACGGACTCAGTCCGCGGGTCCCTGGTCCGCTTCCCCGCGCCGCCGGGCCAGCAGCCGCAGTCCGGCGCCCACCAGTAGGGCCAGCCCGGCGGCGCCGAGGATGGCCAGCCCGACCCCGGTGGCGGCCAGCGATCCGCCGTTGCCGGTGGTCGGTGCGAGCGCCGCCGGGGGCGTCGTACCGCCGGCCGGCGGTGGCGTGCTGGTCGGCGGTTGTTCGCCGAGCTGCGGGGGCGCGACGACGACGATCACGTCGCCGAACCCGCACACGTTCGGGTTGCTGATCGCGCACCGCCGGTAGGTGAACGCGTCGGTGCCGGCGAAACCCGCGTGCGGGGTGTACACCAGCGGTGCCGCGGCGCCGAGCTCGGACAGGTTTGCGGCGTCGCGCGCATCGATCCGCAGCACGCCGCCGCCCGTGACGGTGCCGTTGGCCGGCGGGGTGGTGACCTCCGGCGGGGTGGCCTCGCCGAAGTCGTTGTCCTCAACGGAAATCACGACCGGCTCCGGCCCCCTAGTGCCCGTGACGTCGCTCTTCACCAGCGGTACGACCAGCACCGTGACCGGTGCGTGGGCGCAGATCGGCGGATTGGCCGCGGTGCAGGCCGAGTAGTTGAAGGAGTCGACACCGGCGAACGGTCCGGCCGGGCTGTAGGTGACGGTGCCGGCCGAGGCGATGGCGACGGTTCCGTTGGTCGGAGCGGTACGGATCGTGACCGCGGTGTCCGGCCCGACGAGATCGTTGGCCAGCACGTTCTTGTCGACCGACCGGCCGGAGTTGGTGGCCGCGCCGTCCTCGACCGCGACCAGCAGGACGGCGACCCGCACCTCCGCGGTGTCGCAGACCGTCGGCGCCGACGTCGCGCATACCCGGTAGGTGAACGAGTCCCGCCCGGCGAAGTTCGGGTCCGGGGTGTAGCGGACGAAGCCGGCCGCCACCTCCGCGACGGCATGGGCGGGCGGCACGGTGATCGTGACCGGACCGACGTCACCGCGATCGTTCGCCCCCACCGGGATGTCCACCCAGCCGCCGACGTCGACCGTCGCCCCGTCCGGCATGACCAGCGGGCGCACCGTGACCGGCACGTCGACGCTCGTGCACGCCGGTGTCGAGTCGTCGTCGCAGACGGTGACTCGGAACACGTCCGTCCCGGCGAAGTTCGCGGCCGGGGTGTAGGTGACGATCCCTTCCGGGTTGATGGTCGCCGTCCCATGGGACGGACCGGGGGCGATGGTGACGGTCAGGACCTGCCCGACGTCCGGGTCGTAGTACATCAGGTGCTCGCTGACCGGCCGGTCGGTGACCGTTTCGAGTTCGAGCGTCTGCACGACCGGGGGCCGGTTCGGTTGGGCGCCAACGGTGACGGCGACCGGGCCGTGCACGCACACCGTGGCGGCGGTGGCCGCGCACACCTCGTACTCGAAGAGGTCCAGGCCGGTGAAGCCGGGGTTCGGGGTGTAGGTGACCGTCTGGTTCGGCTGCACCACGGCCGTACCCGAGCCGGGGTCGGTCACGATCCTGGGTGCGCCGATGGTGCCGAGATCGTTGGCCGTGACCGGGATGCTCACCGCAACGTCCACATCGGTCTGAGCCGTGTCGGCCCGGACGACCGGGTTCACGGTCACGGTGACGGTGGCGTCGTCGCAGAAGGCGGTCCGGTCGGCCTCGCAGGCCTCGACCGTGAAGGAGTCGACCCCGGCGAACCCGGTGTTGGGCGTGTAGCTGAACGAGCCGTTCGGAAACACGTCCGCTACGCCGTGCACCGGCGGGGTGTGCAGCACGACGTTGACCGGCTCGCCGACTTCCGGTTCGTATACCGGCACGGTCGCGGTGACCATGGTGTTCACCACCGTGGTCACGGCGACATCGTCGGCGACCGGCGGCTCGTCCGGCGGGGCGTCCACGAACACCGTCACCGTGGCGGTTCCGCAGATGGAGGTGTCCGAGGAGGCGCAGGTCTTGTAGTCGAACTCGGCGACACCGATGAACCCGGCCGGCGGCGTGTAGACGATCTCGGTCCCGTCCACCACGGCGGTGCCCTGGGTCGGCGGGCTCAGCACGGACGGCGCGGTGGTCTCGCCGATGTCGTTGTGCAGCACGTCGATCCGGACCGGCGCGTCGATCACGCTGTAGGCGGTGTCCGGCACGGCCAGCGGTGCGACGACGATGGTCAACGTTCCCTCGTCGCACAGCACCGGACTGCCGTTGTCGCAGACGACCACGGTGAAGTCGTCCGACCCGGTGAACCCGAACCGCGGGGTGTAGTAGAACACCCCGGACGGGTTGAGTGTCACGAATCCGTTGCGGGGCGCCTGGTTCAGCGCGACCAGGTGGTTCTGCTGGGTGTCCGGGTCGGCGAAGGCGACGCTGCCGGCGGTGGGGAACGCGGAGATGGTGTCGAACGTGTTGTCCTCGACCACCGGCGGCTGGTTGACCGGCGTTCCGGGCTGGATCTCGGTGCTCAACTGCTGGACCTCGGTCGACCCGTCGTTGTTGCCCGGGTTCGGGTCGGCGGTGCTCGCCGTCGCCGTGGCCCTGTTCAGCAGGGTTCCGGTATCCGGCACCGTCCCGCTCACGGTGAAGGTCCTGCTGCTGCCCGCGGGCAGCTCGGTCAGCGTCCACCGGGCCGTCGGACCGGGCTCGAGGGTGCCGTCGGGAGCTTCCAGCGCGGTCAGCGCCGCCGGCAGGAAGTCGGTGATGACCAGGCTGCTCGCCGAATCCGGGCCGTTGTTGGCGATGATGAGCGTGTAGGTGATCCGGGTACCCGCGGCGATCACGGCCGGACCGACCTTGGCCACGGTGACATCGGCCACCGGATCTCCGCTCGGCACACAGTCGCCCGGCAGGCTGTTGGCGGTCAGCACGGCCACACTGCCCGTGACGACGTTGGCGACGGTGCCGGACTGGAGATCGAAGATGGCCGGCGGTGCCGGCGGGGTCAACTCGTCCACGACGACCGGCTCGGCGGCGCTCGCCCCGGCGAAGACGCCAAAGGTGCGGGTGAACCCGGAGAAGTGGTACCTGCCGAACCCGAACACCGCGCCTTCGTTGTGCAGCGCGGCGGAAGCGGTCACGCCGGTCGGGGTCTGGGTGTACTTCCCGTAGACGCGCAGGGTGCCGGTCGGGGCCTGGATCAGACCGTGATTGATGATGGTGCTGCTGCTGGTCACGATGACGTCATCGTCGGGGGCGGTGATCATGCACGAGTTCGTCACCGTGGACCCGAAGGTGAACTCCACCGGTCCGTCGAGGCTGATGATTCGGCCGGTGTTGAACAGCGGCCCCTCGAGCTCGAAACCGCCGCGGGCGGTCAGGTCGCCGGAGTTGACCACGGTGGCGCCGTTGCTGGTCTCGATCCCGCTGTCGAGCGTGCCGGCGTTGGTGGTGAGCGAGCCGGACAACAGCAGCAGTTGGCCCCCGGTCAGGCTGGCGCCGGCGACGACCTCGACCGACGACGAGCCGAGCAGGATCGTCTTGTTGATCACCACGGTGCCGGCGACGAAGAGCGCGAACCCCGATCTCGACGTGAACGACGGAAACCTGGCGGTCCCCTGGACGACCAGGCCGCCCGCCGGCTGACGGACGGCATTCGGGTTGAGGTTGGCGTCCGCCGCGACACACAGTGTGCCCCCGCTTTCGAGCAGGTCGATCGGGCCGGTGAAGGTCCCCCCGGTGAGCAGCACGACCTCGCCCGCCGCCACCCTGATCGTGCGGACGCCGCCGCCCGACTCGATGTCGTCCGGCGTGGCGCAGGCCGCCGGATCGACCGCCGCCCGCGCCGGCCGTGCCGCGTGGTACGCGCCTCCGGCGACCATCAGCAGCAGGAGTCCCGCCACGATCCCGCTCGACCATCGCCTGTTCTCACTGGCCCTGCGTGCACTCATGATGATGCCCGGAATCCAATTCGACGCAGCCGAAACCGAACCCCAGACCCCGCGAATAATCCCACGTGTTAGATTTCCGTAAAGCTAATCGTCGAAGTCTAAGCGTGTTCCCGCCGCCCTCGCAACCCGTCACGGGGCGCAATACCTCCACCCCAACGAATTACCACTATGGCCTCGATCGGGCCCCATTCAGCTACGCTAAGTCGCCGAAATCCCAGCTCAGGCCGCATCTCCCGAACGGATACGGCACCGGCGACGGACATTCATGCCAAGGGCCATGCGGCCCGAAGTTCGGATACTCACCCATTGCCGATCGGATTGGCGCGCATCATCGGTCCGGTGAAATAGACCATCACGCTGCCGTCATCCGGATGGCACACCGGTGCGCCACGGATGACAACCCGGCCATGCCGGCGTATCGGCCGGAGCCGGGCGCGGCCCCGGCCCGCCGCGAACGTTGCCGGACCAGGACCCACCCCGTTCGGGTGCCGAACCAGAAGCCGTGTTCCTCGAGAATGGCGCCGTGACCCACCCGCAGAAGCACCACCATCACCGGGTGATGGGGCTGGATCCGGAGCGAGCCATCTACGGCACCGTGGTCCTCATGTCGGTCCTGGCCGTCTACACCGGCTGGGAGGGTCACCCGCACTTCTTGGGAATCGCCGTCGTGATCGTCCTGCCCACGCTGGCGCTCATGCTGGCGCATCTGTTCGCCGGGTCGATGACCAGGCACATGGCCGTGAGGCGCGCGCTGACCCGGCCCGAATGGCGTCAGCTGCTGCGCGACGACGCCGAGTTCCTCCTGGTGGCCATCCCGCCGATCACCGCGCTCGGGATCAGCTGGCTGAGCCCGCTGGACGTGTTCGACACCATCGGCGTGATCCTCGGCCTTGGCACCCTCAACCTGGCCGGCTGGGGGTTCTACGCCGGCTACCGGGCCGGCATGACCGGCTGGCGGCTGTTCGCCTCGGCGCTTGCCGGCGGGGGCATCGGGGTGCTCGTGATCGCGATCCAGATCGTGTTCAAACCGCACTGAGCCGATCGCCCGGGTCCAGTGCAGGAGGCGGTCGACCACGGTGAGGGTGGCCGCCGCGGGGTTCTCTCTGGCCCAGCCGGGCGGGCAGCTGCTTGGCGGCGTCGCGGTGGGTGGCGGTGGTGCGGATCGTGCTGATGGCGGTGGCGAGCTTGGCGGGGGTGAGGGTGCGGCGGGACAGCGGGGGCGGGCTGGCGCCGAGGGCGTGCAGCCGGCAGGCCCAGAAGGGTTGGTTGCCGCCGGGCTCGGGGATGGTGACGGAGGGAAGTCCGGCGCGCAGGCTTCGGGTCGGCAACGGGCGGAACTCACCGGAGCCTGACCGGCCCGCAGGATGGCCTCCAGATCCAGCTTCGCCAGTTCGCCAAGCAGCTCGGGTTCCAGCTCCAGCTGGTCCAGCCGGCCACCGGTCGGCGACCGGCAGCTCAGCCCGCTCGGTGAACGTTCGCAACGGCGCACCCCGATCGGGCGCCGAGCGTCGGTTGGACGGGTCGATCAGGCGCCGATCCGCCCGATGCCGACTCCGGCCCGCACCAGCGCCGGGACGTTGGCCGTCGGATCGAGGGTGTAGGCGTAGGAGTTGCGGGGCTCGGCCACGCCGCCGGCGACCTCACAGGCGCCGGAGCCGGTGAAGATGTTGTTGCGCTGCACCAGCCGGCCCGGACCGGACTCGGCGTAGCCGCTGGCCGAGAAGCACGGGAACGGCACGTTCTCGAAGTAGTTGCCCTCGAGGAGAACCCCACCGTTCATTGTGGACGCGACGCCGTACAGCTCGTTGCCGCGGAAGTAGTTGTTGAACACGTGCACGGGCTCGCCGAACCGCACCCGCGGGTGCCGCTGCCGGGAACCGTCGAAGAAGTTGTGGTGGATGGTGACCGTGAGGTGGCCGGTGTCCTCGCCGGAGTTGCTGTCCGAGTGGCCGATCAGCATGGTCTTGTCGGTCTGGTTGAACCAGTTCCAGGACACGGTCACGTACTCGGCGCCGCGGACGATGTCGATGGAACCGTCGACCGGGGTGACGAACTCGTTGTGGTCGATCCAGATGTGGTGCGAGTTCTGGCCGACGTTGACCGCGTCGTCCTCGGCGTTGGTGAACTTGAGGTTGCGCACGATCACGTTGAACGAGCGGTAGAAGTCCAGCCCGCCACCGTTGATCACGCCCGACGTGCCCACCCCGACGATGGTCTTGTTCGGGCGCACGCCCTGCTTGCTGGTGATGTTCATCGTTCCCTGCACCCGGATCACCAGCGGGCCGACGGTGTCGATGTAGTCGAGGAACTGCTCGGAGGTGGTGGCGGTGACCACCGGTCCCCCGGCGCCGCCGGTCACGCCGTTCTGGCCGAGCGCGTTGACGCCGGCCCACCCGATCGGCGAGCCGGCCGGCGGCTGCTGGGGCGGAGTGCCGGTCGTGGTCGTTGTCGTGGTCGTGGGGGTCGGGCCCGAGGTGCCGCCGTCCACCAGGATGTCGTCGAACACCGCGCTCGCGTTGAAGGTCGCCACCCCGACCTGACCGGCGCCGTACTGGGTGTCGGAGGCCGACAGCGGCGTGCCGCCGTTCACCGAGCCGCGCAGCGTCGACCCGGACACCTCGAGGCGCAGCGTGTACCAGGTGCCGACGGACACCGGCACCTGCGCCGAGGCCAGCGTCTGCGCCGTGCCGCCGACCAGTTTCTTCAGCTCGACGACGTTGGAGCTGCGCAGCGCCAGGTAGTAGTAGTTGGTCGCGTTCTGCGCCCGGGCGAGCAGCGCGACGAACCGGTTCGACCCGTTGAAGGCGGTCGGTTTGACCCGCGTGGTCACCGTGTAGTTCGTCCAGGACGCCTGGCCGGCCCTGGCCCTGGCGTCGGAACTGGTGCCGGTCTGCTGGTAGACCCGGGAGCCGTCGGTGTCCACCGTCCAGGAACCGCCGCTGGTGGTCCAGCCGCCGGCGTTGCCGTCCTCGAAGTCGTCGCTGAACAGCGTCGCGGCCCGGGCGACCGGAGCCGGTGCGAGCAACGCGAAGATCGCCGTTCCGGCCGCCACCAGTACGGCGAGCACCGGGCCGATCCGCCGGAACATGGTTGGCGCGGGACGGGTTTCGGGCATGGCGAACCTCCCGTGTGGACATACGGGTTCACACCTGACAGTCAGGCTAGGGATGCCGCCGTGGACAATCACGCACATCGCGTGGATTTTGGAGCAGGAACTCGAGGATCGGTTGGGCCTGGCCGGCCGGGAAATGCCCGACACCGGGCAGCAGGCGCACCGTGGCGTGCGGGACGGTGCGGGCCAGCCGGCGGCGGGTGTCGCGCGAGTCGAGCGCGGCGTCCCGCTCGCCGGCGATGACCAGCACCGGCATGGTCAGCCGGCGCAGGGTGCCGTCGTCGAACACCGGCAGCCGCTCCCTTCGGGGCCGGAAGTGCCGCTGGACCAGCAGCATGTGGTCGAGAAAACGCCGCACACCGGAGGCGGGCAGACCGCGCGGCGGGCGGCCGAGGTAGAGCCGCATGGCCGCGCGCTTTCCCCACCGCCCGAACGGCATCAGCAGCAGGACCGGGATCAGCACGGCCCATTTCTGCCGGCCGATGCCGCCCGGGCAAAGCAGGACGAGCCGGTCCACCCGCTCCGGGCGACGGGTGGCGTAGTCGACGGCCAGCCAGCCGCCGAGCGAGGCGCCCACGATCGACGCCCGGTCGAGCCCCAGCCCGGCAAGCACGTCGTCCAGCCAGCCGGCGTAGGCGTCCGAGCCGAGCGGCGGCCGGGCCGGCGCGCTGCGGCCCGGCTCGCCGATGACGTCGACGGCGTACACCCGGAACCGGCCGGCCCAGGTGGGCACGTCCCCCTGCCACATGGCGGCGTTGGTGCCGGAGCCGTGCAGCAGCAGCACCGGCGGCGCGTCCGGCGGGCCGCTGGCAACCACGAAGGTCTCCCCCGCCCGGCTCGGGACCCGCAGCCGCTCGTGCGGTACCGGCCAGGCGTCCAGCAGCGCGCCGTAGCGCTCGTCGAGCAGCCGCGCACCCGCCGCCGAGTTGTAGATCACGGCAGTGCTGAATGGTTCGCTCCCGCTCACAGTGTCCATGGTTCGCTCCCGCTCGGCCGCTGCTGGCACCGGCTTCCCTCGTCCGCTGCTCGCCGCTCGTCCCTCACGGCTGCGCTGCTCCTCGGTCCAGCCGGCGCCGCGGCCTCGCTCCCGCTCACAGTGCCCAACGGTTCGCTCCCGCTCACGAGCCGTCCTCCAGCAGCGAGCCGACCAGCCGGAGAAGTTCGGCGGTGTCCTCCGGCCCGCCGACGATGACGATCTTCAGGCTGGCCCGCTCCTCGTCGTAGATCGTCTGGATCCGGATCCGCTCGCCGGTGCCGGCCCGGCCGTTCACCGAGGCGAGGAGCAGCGTGCTGAGCCGGCTCATGGTGTTCTGGTCGATCGCGTCGATCTGCACGATCGTCGTCGCCTCGACGCGCCGGACCCGGCCGGCGGTCTCCCGGGCCGGGGCCGCAACCGGTCCGCCGGTCAGCGCCTCCAGGTCGGCACGGGCGATCCGGTACTGCTTGCCGATCCGGACCGCCTTGAGCCGCCCGTCCCGCACGTAACCACGCACGGTCTTGACGTGCAGGCCGAGCAGGTCGGCGACCTGCTCGACCGAGTACAGTTGCTCATTCATTCCCTATCCTTCCTCAATGCTCCTCAACATACCTTATTTTGAGGGTTTATAGAGAGTTTTAGGGATAGAGGTCGCGCTGCGGGAGGTCGGCAAGGAACTCACCCCGCTCGGGTGAAGGCCAGCGGGTGATCGCCGGTCATATTCCCCATCACTGCCGGCATCGCGGAAAGAGGGCCCATGGACCAGCAAGTGCGCGAGGTGACCGGCTGGCACGCCCGTGCGGCTTCCGAAGTGGCCGAGTCCCTCGGGGTTGATCCGGAGCAGGGGCTGAGCGCGGCCGAGGCGCGCAAGCGGCTGGAGTCGGGAGGACCGAACCGGCTGGCCGGCGGGAAGAAGGAGAGCGCCATCGCGGCGTTCGTCCGGCAGTACCGGGACTTCATGCAGATCGTGCTGCTGGTCGCGGCGGTGGTGAACCTGGTGGTCACCGGGGATGTCGGGACCACGCTGGTGCTGGCCGGCCTGACCGTCTTCAACGCGGTGGTCGGGCTGCGGCAGGAGGCCAAGGCGGAGGAGAGCGTCCGCGCGCTGGCCCAGATGCTCAAGACCGTGGCCCGGGTGCGGCGCGACGGGATCGCGGTGGAGGTCGACGCCGAGGAACTGGTGCCCGGCGACGTCGTGCTGATGGAGGCGGGCAACCGCGTTCCGGCCGACGGGCGGATCTTCGTGGCGGCCACCCTTGAGATCGAGGAGGCCGCGCTCACCGGGGAGAGCCTGCCGGTCGGCAAGTCCACCGAGCCGGTCACCGGCGCCGACGTGCCCCTCGGCGACCGGACCGACATGGCGTTCATGAACACCGCGGTCACCCGCGGCCGGGGCGAGATGATCGTGACCGGCACCGGGATGGACACCGAGATCGGTCACATCGCGCACCTGCTGGCGTCCACCACGGCGGACAAGACGCCGCTGCAGAAGCAGTTGGACAGCCTGTCGAAGATCATCGCGACGATCGCGGCGATCGCGCTGATCCTGGTCGTGCTGCTCGGACTGCTCCGCGGGGAGTCGTTCGACACGCTGTTCATCACCGGCGTTGCGCTGGCCGTGGCGGCCATCCCGACCGGCCTGCCCGCCGTGGTGACCGCGCTGCTGTCCCTCGGCACCCGGGAGATCGCCCGGCGCAACGCGATCATCAAGCGCCTGCCCGCGGTGGAGACGCTCGGCTCCACCTCGATGATCTGCTCGGACAAGACCGGCACGCTCACGCTGAACAAGATGACCGCCCGCGAGCTGGTCATCCCCGGGCAGAACCGGTTCACCGTCACCGGCGAGGGATACCGGACCACCGGCGAGATCAAGCACGTCGGCGGCGGGGATCTGGACCTCGACCCGTACCTGCTGCCGATGATCCTGTGCGCGGACGCGGTGCTGGACGGCGAGAACCTGATCGGCGACCCGACCGAGGGCGCGCTGATCGTGCTGGCGGCCAAGAACGGGCTGGACATCGAGGAGACCCGGCACAGCTACCCGCGGGTGGCCGAGGTTCCGTTCGACTCCGACTACAAGTTCATGGCCACGTACCACCGGATGACCGACTCGCAGGGGAGGGCGGTCATCCGGTGCTACGTCAAGGGAGCGCCGGACGTGCTGATCGCCCGCAGCCGCTCCTACCGCAAGCCGGACGGCACCGTGCTGTCGATCACCGAGGAGAACCGGACCCTGGCCATCGCCGCGAACGACCGGATCGCGGCGGCCGGGGAGCGGGTCATGGTGGTGGCGGAACGGGACTTCGACCCCAGCACGTTCGACCCGGACGCCGAGCTGATCGGGCAGGTGCAGGACCTGACCCTGCTGGCCATGGTGGGCATCGTGGACCCGCCGCGCCCGGAGGCGAAGGCGGCGATCGCGGAGTGCAAGTCCGCCGGCATCCGGGTCCGGATGATCACCGGGGACCACGCGACCACCGCCGCGGCCATCGCAGGCGAGCTGGGCATCGAGGGACGGGCGATCACCGGCACCCAGTTCGCGTCGATGAGCGACGACGAGCTGCTCGCCCAGCTCCCGCAGATCGGTGTGATCGCCCGGGTGGCACCGGAGGACAAGCTGCGCCTGGTGCGGCTGCTCAAGCAGAGCGGCGCGGTGGTGGCCATGACCGGCGACGGGGTCAACGACGCCCCGGCGCTCAAGGCCGCGGACATCGGTGTGGCGATGGGGATCACCGGCACCGAGGTCTCCAAGGAGGCCGCGGTCATGATCCTCACCGACGACAACTTCGCCACCATCGTCGGCGCGGTCGCCTACGGCCGGGGGCTCTACGACAACCTGTTGAAGTACCTGCGGTTCCAGATGTCCACGCTGGTCGCCTACATCGCCATCTTCCTCGGCGCCGGGGTGCTTGGCATCGCAGGCGGGATCCCGCTCAACCCACTGCAGATCCTGTGGCTGAACATGGTGATCGACATTCCGATCGCGATCGCGCTCGGTTTCGACGACGCCACCCCGGGTTTGATGCGCCGGCAGCCACGCCCGGTCAGCGCACCCGTGCTGTCCGCGGCGAACTGGGTCCGGTTGTGCATTCAGGGCGCGCTGATGACGGTCGGATCCCTTGTGGCGTACCAGATCGGGGACGCGCAGGGCGGACCGGTGGTCGGCGCGACGGCGCTGCTGACCACGCTGTCGCTGTTCCACCTGCTGGCCGGGCTGCTCTCCCGCGACCAGTACAACACCATCTTCGACCGGAACAGCATCCCGGCCGTAACCCAGCTGCGCCGCTACGGCCTTGCGCTGCTGTTCATCATCCTGGCCACCACGTTCCAACCGATCGAGCGGCTGCTCGGCACCACCGAGCTGAACCTCGGACTCTGGTCGAGCTGCATCGGCCTGGCCCTGAGCCTGCTGCTGGTCGAGGAACTGATCAAGGTCGCGGTCCGCCACCACGACCGCCGAGTGGTGACCCCCCGGCCCGGACTGCGGGCATCGCCGGCCTGACCCCACATTCCCCAGCCCCAGAGAGGACCCGGCATGGCGTTCAACCTTCGCAACCGCAGCTTCCTGAAGGAGCTCGACTTCACCCCGGACGAACTGCGCTACCTACTGCGCCTGTCCGCCGACCTGAAGGCCGCCAAGTACGGCGGCTACGAGCAGCCCCGGTTGCGCGGCAAGGAGATCGCGCTCATCTTCGAGAAGACGTCCACCCGAACCCGTACCGCGTTCGAGACCGCCGCGCACGACCAGGGCGCGACGGTGACCTACCTGGAGCCGACCGGATCCCAGATCGGGCACAAGGAGTCCATGAAGGACACCGCCCGGGTGCTCGGCCGGACCTTCGACGGCATCGAGTACCGCGGCTACGGCCAGGACCGGGTGGAGACCCTGGCCGAGTTCGCCGGAGTCCCGGTGTGGAACGGGCTCACCGACGAGTTCCACCCCACCCAGATCCTGGCCGACATGCTGACCATGCAGGAGCACTCGACCAAGCCGCTGCCCGAGATCGCCTTCTGCTACCTCGGTGACGCGCGCAACAACATGGGCAACTCACTCATGGTGGGTGGTTGCAAGTTCGGCATGGATGTGCGCCTGTGCGCGCCGAAGCACCTGTGGCCCGCCGAGGAACTGGTCAAGACCTGCCGGGACATCGCCGTGGAGACCGGTGCGCGGCTCACCCTGACCGACGACGTGGACGAGGGCGTCAACGGGGTGGACTACCTCTACACCGACGTGTGGGTGTCCATGGGCGAGGACAAGTCGGTCTGGGAGGAACGGATCAACCTGCTCAAGCCGTACCAGGTCAACGCCGAGCTGATCCGCCGGACCGGGAACCCCGGGGTGTGCTTCATGCACTGCCTGCCGGCGTTCCACAACCGCGAGACCACGCTTGGTGAGCAGATCTACCAGAAGTTCGGCCTTGACGGGCTGGAGGTCACCGACGACGTGTTCGAGTCGCCGAACTCGATCGTCTTCGACCAGGCCGAGAACCGGCTGCACACGATCAAGGCGGTCCTGGTCGCCACCCTCGGTGATTGACGATGAGAGTCGTCATCGCGTTGGGCGGCAACGCATTGCTCCGGCGCGGCGAGCCGATGACGGCCGAGGCGCAGCGCGGCAACGTGCGCTCGGCGGCGCCGATGCTCGCGTCGGTGGCCCGCGAGCACCAGTTGGTGCTGACCCACGGCAACGGGCCGCAGGTCGGTCTCCTTGCCCTGCAGGGCGCGGCCTACTCGGAGACCGAGACGTTCCCGCTCGACGTCCTCGGCGCGCAGACCGAAGGCATGATCGGGTACGTGGTCGAGCAGGAGCTCGGCAACCTGCTGCCGGCCGAGGTGCCGCTCGCCACGATCCTCACGATGATCGAGGTCGATCCCGCGGACCCGGCGTTCGACAACCCCACGAAGTTCGTCGGACCGGTGTACGACAAGGAAAAGGCCGATGCGATGGCCGCCGAGAAGGGCTGGGTGTTCAAGGCGGACGGGCCGCACTGGCGGCGGGTGGTGCCCTCGCCGGAGCCACGGCGCATCTTCGAGATCCGGCCGATCCGCTGGCTGCTGGACAAGGACGTCGTCGTGATCTGCGCCGGCGGCGGTGGCGTGCCGACGATGTACCCGCCGGGCGAACGGAAGCTGGTCGGCGTCGAGGCCGTGATCGACAAGGACCTGGCCGGTGAGCTGTTGGCCCGCGAGGTGGGCGCCGAACTGTTCGTCATGGCCACCGACGTCGACGGGGTGTACCAGGACTGGGGCACCGACCGGCAGCGCCGGATCGCGCGGGCCACGACGGAGGAACTGGGCGGGACCGCGTTCGCGGCCGGCTCCATGGGTCCCAAGGTTGCCGCCGCCGTCCGGTTCGCCGAGCGGACCGGGAACCGCGCGGCGATCGGCAGCCTCGCCGAGATCGAGGCGATTGTGAACGGCGAAGCGGGGACCCAGGTGGTCACCGCCCGATGAATCGGGGAAAGCCATGCAGACATGGGGAGTTCATTCCGAGGTAGGCAAGCTGCGCAAGGTCATGGTGCACCGGCCGGACCTGAGCCTGCGCCGGCTGACCCCGACCACACACGACGACCTGCTGTTCGACGACGTGCTCTGGGTGGAGCGCGCCCAGTACGAGCACGACCAGTTCGTCGCCCGGATGCGGGAGCGCGGCGTGGAGGTGTTCCATCTGCACGAGTTGCTCGGTGAGGCGCTCGCGGCCAGCGACGCGGGACGGCTGCGGCTGATCGAGCTGGCCGCGTCCGAGTACACGGTCGGACTGTCCCTTGTGGACGAGGTCCGCGCGATGCTGTCCGGGCTCAAACCGCAGGACCTGGCCACCCATCTGATCGGCGGCATGACGGTCGCCGAGGCGGGTCTGGACCTCGACCTGTTCCGGGACACCTCGCTGCCCGCCGCGGCGCTGGACGACACCAGCGCGTTCGTGCTGCCGCCGCTGCCCAACACGCTGTTCACCCGGGACTCGTCGTGCTGGATCTACGGTGGCGTGACGGTCAACCCGATGTACTGGCCGGCCCGCCGGCTGGAGGCCTACAACGTGGCCGCGATCTACCGGGCGCACCCGATGTTCGCCGGTACCGACTTCCACTACTGGTATCCGGAGCTCGGTGACGACGGGCGGTTCCACGTCGCCGACTTCGGCCGCTCGTCGATGGAGGGCGGCGACGTCCAGCCGATCGGCAACGGCACGGTGCTGATCGGGCTGAGCGAGCGCACCCAGGCCCGGATGATCGAGCAGGTGGCCCGCGCGCTGTTCGAGCAGGGCGCGGCGGAGCGGGTGATCGCGGTGGTGATGACCAAGGACCGCGCGCACATGCACCTCGACACCGTATTCACCATGCTCGACCAGGAGACGGTCACGTTGTATCCCAAGGTGATCGACGAGGTGCGGGCGATCAGCCTGCGGCCGGGCTCGACCCGGAACAAGTTCCACATCACGGTCGAGGACGGGTTCCTGCCGGCGGTCGCCGACGCGCTCGGCGTACCGAAGCTGCGTGTGGTGGAGACCGGCGGCGACCGCTACGAGCAGGAACGCGAACAGTGGGACGACGGCAACAACGTCGTCGCGCTCGAGCCGGGTGTGGTGGTCGCCTACGAACGAAACACCCACACCATCGCCAAGATGCGCGAAGCCGGCATCGAGGTGATCACGATCGAGGGATTCGAGCTGGGCAAGGGACGCGGCGGTGGGCACTGCATGACCTGCCCGCTGCTGCGCGATCCGATCTAGGCGGTGGGTTCGTGGAGGAGGAAGCTGCCGACACCGGCACCGGCACAGACACCCGCACCGACACCCACGCTGGTACCCGGTGGGCGGTCATCGTGATCACGGTCGTGGCCATCGTGGCGCTGCTCGCGTTCGCCCGGGGGCGGGCGCAACGCGGCCACCATGCCGAGACCCTGGACGGGAGCGTCAGCGTCACCGCGCCTGCGGCGCACCGGGCCGATGTCTGACCAGACCGACGAGGCACCGCCCGCCGCGCCGCCGAGGGCACCCACGCTGCTCGACGCGGTGTTACCGGTCGTCGTCCTGATCGTGCTGCTGGTCTCGACGATCGTGCTGTTCGGGGTCGAGGCCACGGACGGGCCGCTGCAGGTGGCGTTGCTGCTCAGCGCGGCGTTCGCGGCGCTGATCGCGCTGAAGAACGGCTACACCGTCGCCTCGGTGTCCAGCGCGGCGATCGGCGGCGTCACCACGGCACTGGGAGCGATCTTCATCCTGCTCGCCGTCGGCGCCCTGATCGGCACCTGGAACATGGCCGGAACCATCCCGACCGTGGTGGACTACGGAATCCGGCTGATGAGCCCGGCCTGGTTCTACTTCACCGCGGCGGTGGTGTGCGCCGTGGTCGGCACGGTGACCGGCAGTTCGTGGACCACCGCCGGCACGCTCGGCGTCGCGTTCGTCGCGCTGGCACAGGTGATGGGCCTGTCCACCGCGGTGGCGGCCGGCGCGGTGATCTGCGGTGCCTACTTCGGGGACAAGATGACCCCGCTGTCGGAGACCACGATCCTGGTGCCCCAACTGGTCGGCCGGGGTCTGACCGTCGGCACGCACATCCGCAACAACTTCTGGACCGCCGGGCCGGCACTGGGCATCAGTCTGGTTCTGTTCCTGCTGATCGGGCTGTTCGCCGAGCCGGTGGCGGAGGTCAGCACGGCGGCCGCCCAGCAGGCGCTCGGGCAGGCGTTCAACATCTCGTTCATCAACCTGCTTCCGTTGCTGTTGCTGGTGGTCTTCACGCTGCTGCGGTTGCCGCCGTTCCTGGCGATCCTCGGTTCGGCGCTGTTCGCCGGCATCCTCGCGGCGTTCACCCAGCCGGCCGCGGTGCGGGCGTTCGCCGAGGACGCCGGGCTCGGCGCGGGAGCCAGCGCGATCAAGGCGATCTTCGCCGCGATGGGCACCGGGTTCGAGAGCCACTCCGGCGTGCCGGTGATCGACGAGCTGTTCTCCCGGGGCGGCATGGCCAGCATGTTGAGCACGGTCTGGCTGATCCTCGGCGCGCTGTCCTTCGCCGCCATCATGGAGCACGCGGGGTTCCTGCGCCGGCTGCTGGAACCGATCGTGGCGCGCACGAAGTCCCGGGGGTCGCTGATCCTTGCGGTCAACGGCAGCGGCGTCGGGCTCAACGTCGTTGCCGGCGACCAGTACGTGGCCGACGTGCTGCCGGCGCGGATGTTCCGCGACGAGTTCGCCAGGCGCGGCCTCGCCCCGCAGGTGCTCTCCCGGGCGGTGGAGGATTCCGGCACGGTCACCTCGGTGCTGGTGCCGTGGAACACCTGCGGCGCCTACATCTCCGGGGTGCTCGGCGTCTCGACGATCGCCTATCTCCCGTTCTGCTTCTTCAACATCCTCAGCCCGACGCTCAACGTGCTGTACGGCTACACCGGCTTCAAGGTGCAGGTCACTGAACCGGAGGAGAAAGTGCCATGACGGAACAGGTCACCGCGCCGGAGACGACGAGGAAGCGCCGGTTCACCCTCCCCTCCGCCTACACGATCCTGTTCGCGCTCATCGTGTTGATGGCGATCCTCACCTGGGTCATCCCGGCCGGCGACTACGACACCGACGACGCCGGCAGCCCGATCCCCGGCACGTACCACGAGGTCGATCCGAGCCCGCAGCGGGTCGTGGTCGACTCGATCACCGCGCCGATCAACGGCCTGTACGGGGTCGAGGACGAGACCGGGAACATCAACTACTACAACTCCGGCACCCTGTTCGGCGCCATCGACGTGGCGCTGTTCATCATCGTGATCGGTGGGTTCCTCGGCATCACGCTGCAGACCGGCGCCATCCAGGCCGGCATCGGGCGCATGGTCAACCGGTTGCGGGGCCGGGAGAAATGGCTGATCCCACTGCTCATGGGCGTCTTCGCGCTCGGCGGGACGACCTACGGGATGGCCGAGGAGAGCCTGGCGTTCTACGCGCTGGTGATCACCGTGATGGTCGCGGCCGGCTACGACACGGTGGTCGCGGCCGCGATTCTCCTGCTGGGCTGCGGGATCGGGGTGATCGGGTCGACGATCAACCCGTTCGCCACCGGAATCGCGTCCGGCTTCGCCGGCATCCCGATCAGCCAGGGATTCCTGCTGCGCCTGGCCACCCTGGTGGTGGCCCTCGGCGTCGGCATCTGGTTCGTGATGCGCTACGCGGCCCGGGTCAAGAGCGATCCGGCCAAGTCCCTGGTCTACGACATGAAGGCGGACAACGACACCCGGTTCCGGATGTCCGACGCGGACGAGCCGGAGGAGCTCACCGGCCGGCACAAGGTGATTCTGACGCTGTTCGGGCTGGCCTTCGGCGTGATGATGTACGGCGTGATCCCGTGGGAGGACATGGGGATCGGGCTGCCCATGCTGGGCTGGTGGTTCCCCGAGATGACCGCGTCCTTCCTGCTGTTCGCCGTCCTGATCGGACTCGTCGGCCGGATGCGCGAGGGCCAGCTCACCGAGTCGTTCGTCGCCGGGGCCCGGGATCTGCTCGGCGTGGCCCTGATCATCGGCATCGCCCGGGGCATCACCGTGGTCATGAACAACGGCCAGATCACCGACACCGTGCTGCACTGGGCCGAGACCGCGCTCGGGGACGTCGGCGCGGCCGCGTTCGCGATCGTCATGTTCGTTCTGTTCCTGCCGCTGTCCTTCCTGATCCCGTCCTCGTCCGGGCTGGCCACCGTCGCCATGCCGATCATGGTGCCGCTCGCCGGTTTCGTCGGCGCATCACCGGAGCTCGTGGTCACCGCCTTCCAGAGCGCCT
Organism: Actinophytocola sp.; assembly: GCF_035762905.1. Classification (GTDB taxonomy): domain Bacteria; phylum Actinomycetota; class Actinomycetes; order Mycobacteriales; family Pseudonocardiaceae; genus DASYTH01. The sequence continues at coordinate 46,550 of NZ_DASUCC010000084.1, read as the reverse complement.
CCGGCATCATGAACCTGTTCATTCCCACCTCGGCCGTCGTCATGGGCGGCCTGGCGATCGCCCGGGTCCCGTACGGCCGGTACCTGCGCTGGGTCTGGCCGCTGCTCGCGGTCCTGACCGCCCTCTGTGTCGCCATGCTCGCCCTCGGCGCCGCCGTCGCCTAGCTCCCGCTCCGCACCGCGGGCGCCGGCCTCAGGCCGGCGCCCGCGGTGCCGATGTGTAGGGGATGTCACGCCGGGGCGCGGAATGGTGATCTTCCCGATGGGGAATACCTGGTGTGATCACTTCGCTGTGTTCCGGTGGAGGTGGATCCTTGACGGTGCTTGTGGAGGAGAAGATGCGGGAACGTGCAGGCGAAGCCGCGCTGACGGATGCGCTCGACGCTGCCCAGAGCCTGCTTGCCGACGCACTCACCACGTTGCACACCGGCACGCCCGACGCGGACGAGCTGTCCGAGGCGGTGTGCGGGACCCATCGGGTGATCACCACGCTGGCGGATGTGGTCGAGGCGGTGCTGGAGCACGCGCCGACGATCGCCGAGGGGCACGGGCCGGACGTCGGCAAGGAGCTGGCCGCCGACCTGCGCGCGCTGCACGGGCGGCTGACCAGCGGAGCCCTGCTGCTCGCCCCGGCGCTGGACGACCTGGCCCAGCGGCCGACGAACTGATCACTTCCTCCGTACACACAAGACGGTTCGGCTAGGCTCTGCTCCGTGGATCATCGTCTTGGTCCACCCAACGCAACCTCAGGGGCACCGTGACGCGACCCAGCCACAATCAACCAGCCACCCGCACCTCCGCTGGAACGTAACGACAGCAGTTAATCCCGGAGAGGCGGGCCAGTGTTCGGGATCATCAGGCCGTGCCGGCACCGGCTGTCGCCGGCCCTGCACACGGCGTGGGGGGCGCACCTGTGCGGGCTGTGCCTCGCGCTGCGCGACGAGTACGGCCAGTTCGCCCGGCTGGTCACCAACTACGACGGGCTGGTGGTGTCGGCCCTGGTCGAGGCGCAGGCCACCACCGGCGACGGCACCCGACGCCGCACGGCCGGGCCGTGCCCGTTGCGCGCCATGCGGACCGCGGCGGTCGCGACCGGGTCCGGAGCCCGGCTGGCCGCCGCGGCCTCACTGCTGCTCGCCTCGGCCAAGCTCGCCGACCACGTCACCGACGGCGACGGTCCTCGGGTGCTGGCCACGGCGTCGGCCGGGCTGGCCGGACGGTGGGCCGAGCAGGGCACGCGCACCGGGCGGCGGCTGGGCTTCGACACCGGCGTGCTGCTCGACGCGTTGCGCCGGCAGCCGGAGCTGGAGGCCGCGACCGGGCCGGGTGACTCGCTGCTCGCCGTGACCGAGCCGACCGAGACGGCAACCGCCGAGATCTGCGGGCACACCGCGGTGCTGGCCGGGCGGCCGGAGAACGTCGCGCCGCTGCGCGAGGCCGGCCGGCTGTTCGGCCGGATCGCGCACCTGCTCGACGCGGTCGAGGACCGCGCCGAGGACGCCGAGCGCGGTGTGTGGAACCCCTTGACCGCAACCGGAACCGATCTCGCCGAGGCGCGTCGGCTGTGCACCGACGCGCTGCTCGGTATCCGGCTTGCCCTGCGAGAGGCCATGTTCACCGACGACGCACTGGTGCATGCGTTGCTGGTGCACGAGTTGGAGCACTCGGTGACGCGCATCTTCGGCCACGCCGAGCAGCCGCCGCCGAAGCCGCTGCGGCCGGGGCGCGGGCTGTGGCGGTGGCCGCGGCTGGCCGACCCACCGCACCGGCGCTCGGTCGCCGCCGGCTGCGCGGCGATCCCGTGGATGTGCTGCACCTGCCAGATCTGTTGCCGTGACCCGTTTCCCGGCCCGTGGAGCGGCAAGCCGCGCGAGGCGGTCGGCTGCGACTGCGACTGCTCCCCCTGCTGATCGCCGCAGTCGCCGTGTACCGTGGCGGGATGGGTCTGCGGGTCGGGCAAATGGTGGTTGCGGCGGCAATCCTCTCGGCGGCGGCGTGCAGTCCGGCGCCGGCCGCGCAGGGTGGCGCGGTCCATACCTCCGAAACCCCGGCCGGGCACGTACACGGCGCACCGCCGCCGCCTCCGGCCCCGCTGCGCGACGGCGAGCGGTTCCTCGAGGTCGGCCTTGGCCAGCCGTACCGGCCGGTGCCGCCGGCGGCCGGCACCGACGAGTACCGGTGCTTCCTGATCGATCCGAAGCTCGCCGAGTCGTCCTACATCATGGGCAGCCAGTTCCTCCCGCAGAACGCGGAGATCGTGCACCACGCGATCCTGTACAGCGTCGCACCGTCCCAGGTGGAGCACGCCCGGAGCGTGGACGCCGAGGCCAGGGGCGACGGCTGGCAGTGCTTCGGTGGGGCCGGGCTGGCCGAGGGCTTCCAGTCGTTCGGCGGCCGGGGCACCGGAGTGGACTGGATCGGCGGCTGGGCCCCTGGTGGCAAGGAGACGCTGATCGGCGAGCTGGTCGGCTACCCGATCGAGGCGGGCAGCCAGATCGTGCTGCAGGTGCACTACAACCTGATGTCCACCAAGGGAAAGCCCGGTCCGCTGGACCAGTCCACGGTGCGCCTGCGGGTACTGCCCGGAACCGCCGCGGTCAAGCCGCTGACCGCGGTCCGGCTGGTGGCCCCCATCGAACTGCCCTGCACGGCCACCGAGTCCGGCCCGCTGTGCGAGCGTGAGGCGGCGATCAAGGACCTGGTCAAGCGCACCGGAGCGCAGGCCCGGGCGATGGTCGGTGGCCTGAACTTCCTGTGCAACAAGGGCCAGACACCGGTCCCCGGTGACACCCAGCACTGCGACATCCCGGTCAACGAGCCGATGCTGGTGTACGCGAGCGCGCCACACATGCACCTGCTCGGCCGGTCCATCTCGGTCGAGCTGAATCCCGGCCGCCCGGACGCCCGGATGCTGCTGGACCAGAAGTCGTTCAACTTCGACGACCAGTCGGCCGTACTGCTCCCCCAGCCGGTCCAGCTGACCAAGGGCGACCTGCTCCGGGTCACCTGCACCCACGACGCATCGGTCCGGTCCAAGCTCGCCGAGCTCAAACAGCTCCAGCCGCGCTACGTCGTGTGGGGCGACGGCACCAGCGACGAGATGTGCCTGGCCACCCTCGCCGCCACCACCGGACGCTAGCCGGGCACGCACCGAACGGCGCGAACCGGTGACCCGGGTGCCGGAACCAGTGCGTACGGGTGCCCGCCGATCGGCGACTCGCCGAGCTGGAACCGGGGACTCGCCGAGCACGACCCCGACTGGTTAACCGTTTAAGCAGGCGGCGCGGTGCTCCCCCGCGGGGTCAGCCGGGGATGGGCGACCTGCACGCTGTGCCCCGAATCGGCGACGCCGGCCTCGGCCCGCTCCGCCTCGGCGATCACCTGACGCAGCAGCTCGGCGGCGCGGGCGCCGTAGGCGGGAATGTCCCAGGTCAGGGCCGTGAGCGGGGGGTGGAGCACCTGGCACAGCGGCGAGTCGTCCCACGCCACGATGGACAGGTCACGCGGCACCGCCAGGCCCATCTCGTGCGCCACGGACAGCCCGGCGACGGCCATGATGTCGTTGTCGAACAGGATCGCGGTCGGCCGGGCGGCCGCGGAGAGCATCGTGCGGGTGGCGTGCGCCCCCTCCTCGCCGGTGTAGTCGGTGGAGATCACCGCCGACGTGTCCACCCCGAGGGTCTCGCCGACCGTGCGGAACGCGGAGTCCCGATGCCGGGTGTGCAGCAGATCCGGCATCCCGGCGACCCGGCCGATCCGCCGGTGGCCGAGCGCGGCCAGGTAGCCGACCGTCTCGGTCACGGTCACGGTCTCGTCGGCCCAGCAGTGCGGCAGCGTGCCGACGCCGGTCGGACCGCCGACGATCACCGCGGGCAGGCCCAGCTCCTCGAGCAGGCCCACCCGGGGGTCGCCGGCCCGCAGGTCGGTCAGGATCGCCCCGTCGATGCGCCGCTCGCCCCACCACCGCCGGTACAGCGCCAGCTCGGTGTCCACGTCGCCGACCACCTGCAGCATCAGCGCGGAGCCGGCCTCGGACAGCACCGCTTCCATGCCGCTGACCAGCTCCATGAAGAACGGCTCGATGCCGAGCACCCGCGCCGGCCGGCGGATCGCCAGCCCGATCGCGTTGGCCGCGGCGCCGGACAGCGCCCGGGCGGCGCTGTTCGGCCGCCAGCCGATCTCCTCGGCGATGGCCAGGATCCGCTGCCGGGTGTCCGACGAGACGCCGGGCCGGTCGTTGAGTGCGTAGGACACCGCGCCCTTGGACACGCCCGCGCGGCGCGCGATGTCCGCGATCGTCGGCCGGCGCATGCCCACCTCCACTGAACCGTGTTTGTCAACATTGCCACGACAGGCGGCGAACTCTAGCATTGACCTGAACTTTTTCGGTTAAGCACGAGGGGGCCGCCGGTTGACCAGCTACCGCCCGTTGCACCACGGCTGGTCCCTTACCGGGCCCGACGAGCACGGCGTCGCCGGAGTACCCGCCATCGTGCCGGGTTGCGTGCACACCGACCTCCTCGCCGCTGGGATCATCCCCGACCCGTACCTCGACGCCAATGAGGACACGCTCGACTGGATCGGTCACGCGGACTGGACCTACCGGCTCGACTTCGACTGGGCCGGTGACCCCGCGCAGCGCACCGACCTGGTGTGCGCCGGACTGGACACGGTCGCCACGATCTCGGTCAACGGCACCGCGGTCGGCCGGACCGCGAACATGCACCGGTCCTACCGGTTCGACGTGCGGCGCCACCTCGCCCCCGGCGCCAACACCCTGACGATCCGGTTCGGCTCGGCGCTGCGCCACGCCGAGGCGCTGCGGCAGGCGCTCGGCGACCGGCCGAACGCCTATCCCGACCCGTTCAACTTCATCCGGAAGATGGCCTGCAACTTCGGCTGGGACTGGGGCCCGCGGCTGGTCACCGCGGGTATCTGGCAACCGATCGGGCTGCACGCCTGGAACACCGCGCGGCTGGACCACGTCCGGCCGCTGGCGACCGTGGATGGTGACGTCGGTCACGTCGTGCTCCACATCGGACTGGAGCGCGCCGGCGACGTGCCCGTGACGCTCACCGCCACGGTCTCCGGCGAAGAAGCGACCGCGACCGTGCCGCCCGGCGAGCACACCGCGACGCTTCGGCTGGCCGTGCCCAAGGTGCGGCGCTGGTGGCCGAGGGGACACGGCGACCAGCACCGCTACGACCTCGACGTCACGCTGGCCGACGAGGCCGGCAACCGGCTGGACCGCTGGAGACGGCGGATCGGCTTCCGCTCGGTGCGGCTGGACACCACGCCGGACGCCGACGGGACCCCGTTCGGCATCGTGGTCAACGACCGCCCGGTCTCCGTGCGCGGGTTCAACTGGATCCCGGACGACTGCTTTCCGCATCGGGTCGACCGCGCCCGCTATGCCGCCCGGTTCGGCCAGGCGATCGGTGCGGGCGCGAACTTCCTGCGGGTCTGGGGCGGCGGCCGGTACGAGAGCGCGGAGTTCTATGACCTGGCCGACGAGCTGGGAATCCTGGTGCAGCAGGACTTTCTGTTCGCCTGCGCGGCCTATCCGGAAGAGGAGCCGATCGCCGCCGAGGTCGCGGCCGAGGCCCGCGAGCAGGTGGTGCGGCTGGCCGCGCACCCCAGCCTGGTGCTGTGGACCGGAAACAACGAGAACATCTGGGGACACGCCGACTGGGACTGGGTTCCCCGGCTGGCCGGCCGCACCTGGGGCGCCGGCTACTACCTCGAGGTGCTCCCCCGGATCGTCGCCGAGCTGGACCCGACCCGGCCGTACTGGCCGGGCAGCCCGTACTCCGGCCGGCCCGACCTGCACCCGAACGACCCGGCCCACGGCAGCACGCACATCTGGGACGTCTGGAACACCCACGACTACACGCACTACGCCAGCTACCGGCCGCGGTTCGTCGCGGAGTTCGGGTTCCAGGGTCCGCCGGCGCACGCCACGCTGCGCCGGGCGATCACCGCCGGGCCGCTCGACGTGGCCTCCCCCGCCGTGCTGCACCGGCAGAAAGCCGAGGATGGCAACGGAAAGCTGCGCCGCGGCCTGTCCGGCCACCTGCCGGAGCCGGCCACTTTCGACGACTGGCACTGGGCCACCCAGCTCAACCAGGCCCGGGCGATCCAGTTCGGCGTCGAGCACCTGCGCGCGTTGCACCCGCTGTGCACCGGCGCCCTGGTGTGGCAGCTCAACGACTGCTGGCCGGTGATCTCCTGGGCCGCGGTGGACGGCGACGGGCGGCGAAAGCCGCTGTGGTACACGATCCGGCGCGCGTTCGCCGACCGGCTGCTGACCGTGCGGCCGGACGGTACCGGCCTCGCGGTGGTAGCGGTGAACGACACCGGGACCGAATGGACCGGCGAGATCTCCGTCGCCCGGGTCACGTTCACCGGCGATCCGAAGGCCACGGCCACGTTCGGGCTCGCGGTGCCGGCCCGCGGCGCGCTGCGGCTGCGGCTGCCCGACGAGGTGGGCCGCCCGGACGACCCGGCCACCGAGCTGCTGACCGTGTCCGCCCCCGGCACCCGGCGGTACCACTTCTTCGCCGAGGACGTCGACCTCGCGCTGCCCGAACCCCGCTACGACACCAGGATCGTGGCCACCCACACCGGCGTGGAGATCACCGTCACGGCCGGCACCCTGCTGCGCGACGTGGCGTTGTTCCCGGACCGGCTGGACCCGTCGGCGACCGTGGACGACATGCTGCGCACCCTGCTGCCCGGCGAGTCCGCGACGTTCCGGGTGCACACCGCCGGGCAGCTCGACCTGGCCGCGCTCACCGGGCCGCCGGTGCTGCGCTGCGTCAACGACCTGCTGTCCCGGCGCTGACCGCGGCCGAGTCGGGGCACGGCCGGTCCTCGCCGAGGGCGAGGCAGGCGACCCGGTGGTCGTCGGACACCTCGGCCAGCGCGGCGCCCGCGTCGTTCGCCGTGTGCACCGGGCACCGGCCGGCCACACCGGACAGCTCCGACTCGACCTGCTCCCACTTCCGGTGCAGCTGCGGCACCGAGGACAGCAGCCGCCGGGTGTACGGGTGGGTGGGATTGCCGAACACGGCGCCGGTCGCGCCGGCCTCGACCACGTTGCCCCGGCGCAGGATCACCGTCTGGTCGCTGACGTAGTTGCCGAGGGCCAGGTCGTGGGTGATGAACAGGATGGCGAGGCCGCGTTCCTTGAGGTCGCCCAACAGGTTCAGCACGTCGATCCGGGTGGACGCGTCGAGCATGCTGATGATCTCGTCGGCCACCAGCAGCTTGATGTCCAGCAGCAGCGCCCTGGCGATCAGCAGGCGCTGCAGCTGGCCGCCGGAGAGCTGGTGCGGGTACTTGTCCAGCACCGTCTCGGGCCGCAGCCGGACCGCGATCAGGGCATCCTCGACCTTCTCGCGCCAGACCGCGTCGCGGATCCGGGGAAAGTATCCGGTGCGGATCATGGCGAACACCCGGTCCGCCTTGAACACCGGGTTGTAGGAGCTGAACGGGTCCTGGAACACGCCCTGCACGGTGCGGTAGTAGTCCTTCAGCCCGCGCCCGTGGAACGCCGCGATGTCCTTGCCGTCGAACGTGATCGTCCCCCGGCTGACCGGGAGCAGGCGCAGCACCATCCGGCCGATCGTGGTCTTGCCGCTGCCGCTCTCCCCGATCAGCGAGACCACCTCGCCCGGCCGCAGCTCGAAGCTCACGTCCCGCACCGCGGGCACGTACCGGCTGCCGAGCACGCCGATCCGGAACGACTTCGAGATCCCGTCCAGTCGCAACATGGCTACGAGGCCCTCCAGCAGGCGGCGAAGTGGTCCGGCCCGATCTCGACGAACGGCGGCTCCTCGCCGCACTTGTCGAACGCGACCGGGCAGCGGTCCCGGAACCGGCAGCCAGACGGCGGGTTGAGCAGCGCGGGCGGGCTGCCCGGAATCCCGCTCAGCCGCTTGCCCTCGTAGCGCACGCCAACCTCGGGCAGCGAGGAGATCAGCAGCTGGGTGTACGGGTGCCGAGGCGAGTTGACCAGCACGTCGGTCGGCGCCTTCTCGGCCAGCTTTCCCGCGTACATCACCATGATCGTGTCGGCGATCTGGTACACCAGCGAGATGTCGTGCGTGATCACGATCAGGCTGTCCACGAACCCGTTGTCCCGGAAGCCGACCAGCGCCTCGGCGACCGCGCGCTGGGTGGACACGTCCAGCGCCGAGGTGATCTCGTCGGCGATCAGCAGCGACGGGTTGAGCAGCGTGGCGAGCACCATGACCGCGCGCTGCTTCATCCCGCCGGACAGCTCGATCGGGTAGCGGCCGAGCACCTCCCGGTCCAGCCCGACCAGCCCGAGCCTGCGCTCCAGCTCGGCGGACACCGTGTCGAACGGGATGCCCCGGGACTCCAACAGGTCCCGCACCATCAGGCCGATCTTGCGGGTCGGGTTCAGCGCGCTCATCGCGTACTGCGGGATCAGCGAGACCTCCTTGTACCGGAAGTCGTTCATGTCCGCGTCGTCCCAGATGGGCAGTTCCTTGTAGTCCAGGTCGACCCGGCCCTCGACGTAGCGCATCCGCCCGTCCAGCCGGATCAGGCTCTTGCCCAGGGTGGACTTCCCGCAGCCGGACTCCCCGGCCACGCCCATGATCTCGCCGTCCTCCACGCCGAACGTGACGTCGTCAAGCGCCCGCACGTCCCCGCGCAGCGTCCGGTAGTAGACCTTGAGGCCGGTGACCCGCAATGTCATCGGCTACATCTCCCTCAACTTGGGGTTGAACACCTCGTCCAGGCCGACGTTCATGATGTAGAGCGCGCCGACGATGGCCGTGATGCCCAGTCCCGGCGGGATGAACCACCACCACAGACCCAGATGCAGCGCGCTCCACTTGACCGAGTAGTTCAGCATCAGGCCGAGCGAGATTCCGTCCGTCGGGCCGAGCCCGATGAAGTCCAGCGTCGCGGCGAACAGCACCGCCCCGCCGAACAGCAGGATGAAGACCATGAACAGGTAGGAGGCCATGTTCGGGGCGATCTCCCGGAACACGATCCGGCGCACCGGCGCACCGGAGAGCCGGGCCAGGTCGACGAACTCCCTGGCGCGCAAGGTAAGTGTCTGCGCCCGGACCGCCCTTGCCACCCACGGCCAGGAGAACACCCCGATGATCAGGGCCTGGACCTGGACGCTGCGCACCTCGAGGTAGGCCGCGATGATCAGCAGCACGGCCAGCACCGGCAGCACCAGCACGATGTTGGTGATCATGTTGAGCACCTCGTCGACCAGCCCGCCGCGGTAGCCGGCGGTGAACCCGACCAGCATGCCAAGCACCGCGGCCAGCAGCCCGGCGAAGAACCCGACGAAGAACGTTGCCCGCAGGCCGTGCGCGAACTGGCCGAACACGTCCTGCCCGAACGTGGTGGTGCCGAACCAGTACTCCCCGGACGGAGCCTGTGCCGGCGGTCCGACGTAGGCCAAGGGATCCGGCCCGGTGAACACCGGACCGAACAGCCCGACCAGCAGGAACACCAGCACGACGGTCAGCCCGCCGACGAGCTTCTTGTTGCGCAGGGCGAAGTACACCGCCTCGCGCCGGATCACCCGGACAGCGCCGGGCACGCCGCCGATGCCGGGCACCGCCGCCACCACCGGGGTCGGCTCGGAGATCGGCGACTCGTCCGGACGGCCGGTCTCGTCGGGGATGATCATGCGTCCGTCCCTCCCATTCCGACCCTGGTGCGCGGATCGACCAGCACATAGACGATGTCGACGATGAAGTTGGCGACCAGCACGCCGATCACGATGAACAGGAACACGCCCTGCAGCAGGAAGAAGTCGCCGCTCTCGATCGCCTTGAGCACCAGGTAGCCGAGCCCGGGATAGGAGAACACGATCTCGGTGACCACCGCGCCGCCGACGATCACCCCGAGTTGCAGGGCGAGGCCGGTGATCTGCGGCAGCCGGGCGTTGCGGTAGGCGTAGTCCCGGACCAGCTTGCCGGGCGCGCCGAGCGCCCGCAGGTAGTTCGAGTAGTCCGACTCCAACTCGTAGATGATCAGGTTGCGCATCCCGATCGCCCAGCCGCCGAACGCGACCAGGAACAGCGACAGGAACGGCAGGAACCAGTGGGCGATCAGGCTGGCGATGAACTCGAAGGAGAACGACGGGGCGAGCAGAAAGCTGTAGCCGCCTGCGACCGGGAAGAACCCGGCGACGATGCCGAGGCTCCAGGCCAGCAGGATGGCCAGCCACATGTAGGGCGTTGCGGTCAGCACGTACCAGACCGGCAGCACGGCGTTGTCCATCACCTTGCGCCGGGCCGCGTAGGCGCCGAACCTGTTTCCCGCCCAGTAGCTGAGCAGGATCGCCGGGATCAGCAGCGCCAGCGTGTACGGCACCGCGTTCAGGATCACCGTGGTGACCTCCTGCGGGAACAGCCACAGGCTCAGGCCGAGGTCGCCGCGCAGCAACCCCGACCAGAACGAGAAGTACTGCTCCAGGATCGGAGTGTCCAGGCCGAACAGGCTGTTGAAGTACTCCCGCATGGCCTCGGCGGACTCCGGCGTACGCACCCCGGCCCGGGTGAGCATGCTCTCGATGGGATCCCCCGGCATGAACCGGGGGATCATCCAGTTGATCGTCACCGCGACGAAGAAGGTGAGCAGGTAGATGAGCAGCTTGCGCGCGAAGTACCGCCGCACGTGACCTCCTCGTCGCGGTTGCGGGCCGGGGTGGGCGAGTGCGCTACTTGTTCGCCGGCGGTGCGGGCTTCAGGTCGGCCAGCATCTTGATCGAGCCGCGCTGCAGGTAGCCGCGCCAGGTGGTCGGCAGGTACTTCGGCGCGTTGTCCGTCGCCGCCGGCCAGTTGGTCCACACCGCGTTACTGACCTGAGACCACAAACCGTTGTACCACAACGGAATAACCGGCATCTCGGCGAGCTGGACGCGTTGCAGCTGCGCGGTGATCCGCTTCATCCCGTCGACGTCTTCGATCTTGGTCTTGTCCAGCTGGTTGACCAGGTCCCAAGCCTGCTGGTTCTCGTACCGGCCGAAGTTGACCGTGGTCTGCTTCTCCTGAACCGGCAACCGGAACACGTAGTCGTAGTAGGTCCACGGCGTGTTGTCGATCTGGCGCTCGTTGTTCAGGATCATGTCGAAGCCGCCGCTGGCCCGCATGTCCTGGATGGCGGTGTCGGCCGGGAACTCGGTCTTGATGTTGATGCCGGCCGCCTTGGCGCCCTCGGCGACCACCCGGATCGCCTCCTGCCAGTCGGTCCATCCGGTCGGCACGGCCAGGCTGAGCTCGATCGGCGAGCCGTCCGGCGCCTCGACCAGGCCGTCGCCGTTGGTGTCCCGGTATCCGGCGCCGGCCAGGATGGACTTGGCCTTGTTGGTGTCGAAGCCGAAGCCCAGCTCGGAAACCACGCCCTGGTCGATGTACTTGTCCCAGATCGGCAGCAGGCCGGTGGGGTTGGCCGGTCGCACGATCTGGCCGTACACGCCGTTGACGATCTTGTTGACGTCGATCGAGTTGGCCAGCGCCCGGCGGAACGCCGCGTCGTCCATCGGCTTCTTCTTGGTGTTCAGCACCAGCCAGGTGGTGTTGGCCGAGAGCATGAACGGAGCTTCCGGGAAGTAGGTCTGCAGCTTGTAACCGCCCTTGACCAGGGTGGCGATGCCGGGCAGGAAGTTGTTGGACAGGTCGATGCCGCCCTGCAGCAGCAGGCCGAGCGCGGCCTCGTTGCTGGAGTTGACGATGTCCACGATGTACTTGGGTTTGACGTCCAGGTTGAGCTTCTCCTTGCCCCACCAGCTGTCGTTCTTCACCCAGACCTGCCGGTCCTGGTCGTGGGTCTGGTACTTGTACGGACCGGTGCCGACCGGGTTCTCGTTGGCGCCCGCGGTCACGTCCTGCTCGGACTTGCTCTCCCACAGGTGCTTGGGCACGATCGCGTTGAAGTAGATCCAGTTGGCCCACTGCTGGTAGTTCGGCGCGGCGCCGAAGGTGAACCTGACCGTCCGGTCGTCCGATGCCTCGGCGCTCTGCAGGAAGTTCCACAGGTTGCTGTACGGGACGGCCTTCATCCGCTTGCCCAACTCCGCGGTGAACACCACGTCCGCGGCGGTCAGCGGCTTGCCGTCGGTCCAGGTGATGCCGTCGCGCAGCTTGACCTCGTAGGTGGTGTCGCTGGTCCAGCCGCCGCTCTCGGCGAGCCACGGCTCGTACTTGTCGGCCTGCGGGTCGTAGAGGAACAGCGTCTCGTAGACGTAGCCGAGGGTACCGGTCGCGTAGGTCCAGTTCATGATCGGGTTCCAGTTGGACGGCGGACCCCACTGCGTGCCGCTGGTGAACAGCGTCTCGTTGCGCGGGTAGGACGCGGGCTGGTTGTCCGGCGCGCCACCCGGTACCCCGCCGGGCGGGCTGGAGCCGTCGCCGCTCGTGCAGCCGGCCAGCGCCAGCGCGGCCGCCGCCGCGAGCGCCAACAGGGACCTGGACCTGGTTCGCATGGTGCCCACCTCCACTGAACCGGATAAGTAACGGCAAGCGAACCACTGTGTGTATCCGTCGTCAATCCCCTGGTTACAACCGTGACTTGGGAGGAATGCCTGGTAAAGCGGTTAAGCCGGCGAACCGGTATGACAGGGTGACGGCATGTCCTACCCAGACCCCCGGTACTTCGGCGACACCGGCGAGATCGACACCCGTTTCCGGCCGGACGGCGAGCCGCCCGCCATCACCTATCCCACCGGCGGCACCGTGGACTACCTCGCCGGCGGAGCGTCCACCGACGGCCAGTTCGGGCTGTACCGCTGGAACTTCGGCGCCCAGGAGAGCGGTCCCGGTCCGCATTTCCACCGAACCATCACCGAGTCGTTCTACATCCTGTCCGGCACCGTGCGGCTCTACAACGGCGAGGAGTGGATCAAGGCGACCGCCGGCGACTTCCTGTACGTCCCGCAGGGCGGCATCCACGGGTTCCGCAACGTGCCCGGCGAACCGGCCTCGATGCTGCTGCTGTTCACCCCAGGGGCGCCGCGCGAGGACTACTTCGAGACCCTGGCCGAGATCGCGCGCGGCCGGCAGCTGACCCACGAGGAGAGCGCCGAGTTCTTCCTGCGGCACGACAACCACTGGGTCTGACCGGCATATTGGGTGCCATGGTGCATCCCAGTGACGACGCGCGCATCGACACGATCGCCGTGCACGGCGGTGAGCGGCGGCCGGGGCCCGAGGGCTCCCTGGTCTTCCCGATCTACCAGGGCACGGTCTACACCGTGGAGCCGGGCACGGGCTACCACGACATGAAGTACATCCGGCTCAACTCCACCCCGTCGCAGGCGTACCTGCACGAGAAGCTGGCCACCCTCGAGGGCGCCGAGGCGGCCCTGGCCACGGCGTCGGGCATGGCCGCGATCACCACGACGCTGCTCACCCTGCTGCGGCCCGGCGACCACGCGCTGGTCAGCGACTGCCTCTACGGCGGCACGCACGACTTCCTCACCCAGAAGGCCGCCGAGCTGGGCTGGAGCTACACGTTCGTCGACCCGCGGCGGCCGGAGACCTGGGCGGCGGCCCGCCGGCCGGAGACCCGGCTGTTCCTGGTCGAGACGATCACCAACCCGATGATCCGGGTCGCCCGGCTGCGCGACGTCGTCACGTTCGCCCGGCAGGAGGGCCTGACCACCGTCATCGACAACACGTTCGCCAGCCCGGTCAACTTCCGGCCGCTGTCGATCGGGTTCGACCTGGTCATGCACAGCGCGACCAAGTACCTCAACGGCCACTCCGACCTGGTCGCCGGCTGCGTGGCCGGGTCCGCCGAGCTGGTCGACCGGGTGCGGCACACGCTCAACCTCTACGGCGGCAGCCTCGACCCGCACGCCGGGTTCCTGCTCGCCCGCGGGCTGAAGACGCTGGCCGTGCGGGTCCGGGCGCAGAACCACAACGCGCTCACCCTGGCCCGGTTCCTTGCCGAGCATCCGAAGGTCGCCGAGGTGCACTACCCCGGCCTGCCCACCCATCCGGACCACGAGCACGCCGCGCGGCTGCTGTCCGGGTTCGGCGGCATGGCGAGCTTCCGGCTGACCGGCGGCGTCGCGGCGGCCGAGGCCCTCTTCGAGGCGCTCCGGATCCCGTACGTGGCACCGAGCCTCGGCGGCGTCGAGTCGCTGATCACCAGGCCGGCCGCCACCTCGCACGCCGGGATGTCCGCGGCGGACCGGGAGCGGATCGGGATCACCGACGACCTGATCCGGCTGAGCATCGGCATCGAAGACCCGGCCGACCTCACCGACGACTTCGACGCCGCCCTGGGCAAAGTCTGATCCGACCGGAACCCACCAACCCGGACCCGGCAACTCACCAACCCGGGCCCGGGAACTCGCCGAAGGCCCGGTGTTACCTCGGCGAGTCACCGATTCCCGCAACTGAACCCCCGCACCGACCCGGCGAGTCGCCATCCCATGCGCGAGTCCCCAGTTGCAGCACCCGAAACCCCAGTTCAGCAAACCGGTCCGGGGGGCTGGGCCGCGCGCAGCGCGGCCCACCTCCCGGAACCCGGAGCCCGACGAACGTCAGCGGCGGGTCAGGCCCCGGTGCAGCGCGCTGATCAGCTCACCGGAGGCGGTGTCGCCGTCCAGCGACCAGATCATCACCCCGCCGAGCCCGCGATCCCTGGCGTAGCGGGCCTTGCGGGTCATCTCCACCGGGTCGTCCCAGGTCCACAGCGTGGTGCCGTCGAACAGCCAGGCATGGCCGGCCCGGTTGTCCCGGTGCACGGTGAACTCGGCCAGCCGCGGCTTGAGGAACCGGTAGTCCTCGACGCCCGCCTCCAGGCTGCCCGGCGCCGGACCGGTCGCCGGCTGGAACATTCCGTCGTTCGCCTCCGGCACCCCGGTCCAGCCGCGGCTGAAGAACGGCACGCCAAGCACCAGCCGGTCCCGGGGCGCATCCCTGGTCACCAGCGCGTCGATCACGACCTGGGTGCTGAACTTCGGCTCGGTCGGGTCGCCGGCCGGGGTGCGCAGCGCGGACTGCTGGTTGGTGATCGGGTCCCAGGCACCGTGGTAGTCGTAGCCCTGGGTGGTGGCGAAGGTCAGGTACCGGAAGATCTTGCGGACCTCGAAGCCGCGCTCGATCTTGGCCGGGTCGGCCGGCAGGAACGCGGTCAGGTCGTACTGCCGGTGCGTGGTCCGGCTCAGCGCGGCGAGCTGGATCCGGTACTCACGCAGCAGCGCGGTGAAGTTCTGCCTGTCCTCCGGCCGGATCACGTTGCCCGGGTTGGCCTCGCTCGCCGGCCACTCCCAGTCCAGGTCGATGCCGTCGAACACGCCGGCCGCCGCGCCGGGGGCGGTGCCGGGCAGGTTTCCGCGCAGCCACATGTCGATGCAGGACCGGACGTGCGCGGCCCGGGACGCCGGGGTGAGCGCGGCGTCGGAGAAGTGCCGCGACCCGGTCCAGCCGCCGAGCGAGATGGCGATGCGCAGCCGGGGGAACCGCGCCTTGAGCTGCCGCAGCTGGTTGAGGTTCCCGGCGAGTGCCTGGCCGGGCTCGTCGGCGCGGCCGTTGACGCTCTGCTCGGCGCCGAACGGGCGCTGCCAGTCCGCCCACGGGTCGGCGCTGACGCAGCTGCCCTGCTCGTCGAGGAACCCGAAGGCGTAGTTGAGGTGCGTGAGCTTCGGCGCGCTGCCGTTCGAGATCAGGTCGCGCACCACGAAGTTGCGGCCGTAGATGCTCCACTGGGTGTAGTAGCCGACGGTTCGGGCATCGCGCCGGCCATGGTCTGCCGGTGCGGCTTGGGCCGCCGGCAGGACGGCCAGCGGGATGGACAGGAGGACGGCCAGCGCGGCCGCGCCCCAACTCCGCTTCGACATGGGTCACCTCCGGAGTGGTCCAGGCCACGGTAGCCATGAGGTCTAGACCATTTCTACGGCCGTTCGGCCGCACCTGGCCGAGCTTGACATGTGACCATATGGTCACATATTTTCTCCGGGTGACCGACGACGACCGCGTGTTCAAGGCCCTCGCGGATCCGACCCGTCGCTTCCTGCTCGACCTGCTCTTCGCCCGGGACGGCCGTACCCTGACCGAGCTGGAGTCCGAGCTGGAGATGACCCGCTTCGGCGTCATGAAGCACCTCAAGGTGCTCGAGGAAGCGGGCCTGGTCGTCACACGCCGCTCCGGCCGGGAGAAGTTGCACTTCCTGAACCCGGTCCCGATCCGGCAGATCCACGACCGGTGGATCGACAAGTACACCGAGCGCCAGGTCTCGGCGCTCCTGGATCTCAAGGCAGAGTTGGAGAGGGAACCATGACCAGCACCGCGACCACCACGCAGGTCCACCGGATCTACATCCGGGCCACCCCGCAGGCGATCTGGGACGCGATCACCAAGCCGGAATGGATGGACCGGTACGGCTACGGCGGGCACTACGAGTCCGAGCTGCGGACCGGGGCGCCGTACCGGATCCTCACCACCGACGACATGAAGAAGGCCGGCGCGGAGATGGGGTTCGAAGTTCCGGACGTGGCCGTCGACGGCGAGGTGGTCGAGCTGGACGCGCCCCGGCGGCTGGTGCTCACCTGGCGGATGGCCATGGACCCGGTCGCCGCAGCCGAGGGGTTCACCCGGCTCACCTACGAGATCAAGGAGGTCGCCGGCGGCTACGCCGAGCTGACCATCGTGCACGAGCTGGACGGCGCGCCGGCCCATGCCGCGCAGGTGGCCGGCGGGCAGGACGCCGCTCAGGGCGGTGGCGGCTGGCCGTGGGTGCTCAGCGACCTGAAGTCGCTGCTGGAGACCGGAAAGCCGCTGGCCGGCTGATCGCCCCGCGGCGGCCGGAAAAGTCGTAAGGTACAGGCGACCTCGGGACTCTCACCCCCGGAAGGCCGTCGTCGATGGGGAACGAATGAGGAACGACGCCGAACTGGTCGCCGGTGTGCTCGCCGGCGACCGGGAGGCGTTCGCCGCGTTGTACGACCGGTACGCGGACCGGTTGTACGACTTCTGCGTGTCGGTGCTGCGGGACCGGCACGAGGCAGAGGACGCGGTGCAGGACACGTTCGTCCTCGTCGCACAACGGCTCGGGCAACTGAACGATCCGGAACGGCTCCGGCCGTGGCTCTACGCCGTCGCGCGCAGTGTGGCGCTGCGGCGGGTGAAGGCGCGCGGCCGGGTCGTGCTGGACACCGAGGTGAGCGACATGGTCGACCCGGACGCCGGCCCGCAGCGGGCGGCCGAGCTAGCCGCGCTGCGCGAGCTGGTCTGGGGGGCCGCGGCCGGGCTGTCCGAGCGGGACCGGTCGCTGCTGGACCTGCACCTGCGGCACGGGCTGGACGGCGCGGAGCTGGGCGAGGCCATGGGGGTCAGCGCGAACCACGCCTACGTGCTGCTGACCCGGTTACGGGACCAGGTCGAGCGGTCGCTCGGCGCGCTGCTGATCGCCCGGCTCGGCCGCGAGGACTGCGCCGAACTCAACGACCTGCTTTCCGGCTGGGACGGCAAGTTCTCGCCGCTGATGCGCAAGCGGGTCGCCCGGCACGTGGACAAGTGCGCGGTCTGCGAGGACCGGCGGCGCGCCATGGTCAGCCCGTTCGCCCTGCTGGCCGCGATCCCGATGCTCACCGCGCCGCTGTACCTGCGCGACCGGGTGGTCGACGAGGTCGAGTTGGTGGCCCACCAGACCTCGGCCACCTCGCCGGGCGTCACCCCCGTGCCGCCGCCCGCCGACCCGCGCCGCCCCAGCCGGATCCCGATGGCCGCCGCCGGCGTCGCCCTGCTGCTCGTCCTGGGCCTTGCCCTCGTCTGGAACAACTTCAGCAACGAGCCCGGCATCCCCCTCGCCCAGGACCTCGCCCCGACAACGACATCGCCGACCGGCACCGGCCAGACCTCGACCTCTCCCCCACCGGCCACCAGCACGACCACCACGACGGCGCCGCCCACCACCACGACGACCACGACCCGCCGGGTCGCCCCGCCCGTGGTCACCACGACGACAACGACGAATCCCCCGCAACCGCCGCCGCCTCCTCCGGAGGAGCCGCCGCGGGACACCGCGCCGCCACAGGTCGTGGGGCAGAGCGCGACCCCGCCGCGGATCTTCGCCATCGGCTGCCAGCCGCCCAACACCAAGTCGGTCCAGGTGACCGCCACCGACAACGTCGCGGTGGCGGGGGTGACGCTGCGCTGGACCCACTCCAACGGGCAGACCGGCTCCAAGGCGATGACCCGCGACGGGGACTGGTTCGCCTCGTTCGGGCCGTTCCCGGCCGGCCGCGTCACGTGGTCGGTCCTCGCCGCCGACGCGGCCGGCAACACCGGCACCGGCAAGACGGAGACGTTCTCCGTCGAAAATTGCATCATCGGATAGTTGTAAGACCTCCTCGGTACGGCGGCTCATACCGGCGACAACTCCGTCACCGAGGAGGGAAACCCGTGGACCGAGTCTTTCGCCGCACCGCCCTGGCCGGCCTGATCGTGTTCGGCGGCCTGCAGTTCGGCGCCCTGCCTGCCATCGCCGCCCCGCCGGCACCGGTCGGTCCGACCGAGATCGCCGTGCCCACCGTTCCGCCGCTGCCGCCCAAGCCGCCGTGCAAGACGGTGCTGAAGTGCCAGCCGCCGACGCTGGAGCCGTGCTTCACCACCAGGACCGAGGACTGCCGGCCGAAGACCAGCACCACCGAGCCGACGCCCCCGACCAACGAGCCGTCCGAGCCGGCCACCCCGGCCCAGCCGCCTGCCGGAATTCCCACCCCCAACCGGATCGACACCGGCGGCGACCCCGGGGGCGGCGCGGCGACCGAGCCGGTGGCGGCGACCGTCGCGCAGCCGGACCCGAGCTGGCTGCTCTTGGCCGTGCCGGCCGGCGCGCTGGTGCTGTTCATCGCCGGCCTGTGCGGTGCCTGGATCGCCCGCTCCGAGCGGGAGCGGCGGCCGTGACCACCGGCCGGCTGGTCGTCGTGATGGTGGCCGCGGTCGCGGCCGCCGTCATCACCATCGTCGTGGCCGTCCGGATCGACCGGTCGGCCACCGGCCCGAGCAGCCGGGCCACCACGACCAGCGTTTCCACCCCGGTCGCCCCCGCCGTCCCGGATTCTTCGGCCGCGCCGGCCCGGGTCACGATCCCGGCGATCGGCGTGGACGCCCCGCTCGTCGCGGTCGGCCTGCAACCGGACGGAGCCATGCAGACGCCCGACTTCGGCAACGCCGGCTGGTACGACCGGGGTCCGCAGCCCGGCGAGCCCGGCCCGGCCGTCGTGGTGGCCCATGTGGACTCCAAGGCGAAGGGCCCGGACGTGTTCCACCGGCTGCGCGAGCTGCGCGCCGGCGACCGGGTCACCGTGCACTACCCGGACCACAGCACCACGTTCGCCGTCACCGCCAAGGAACAGGCGGCCAAGACGGAGCTGCCGGCCGGCCGGATCTGGAACACCACCGGCACACCGGTGCTCCGCCTGATCACCTGTGGCGGCGCGTTCGACCGGGCGGCCGGCAGCTACCGGGACAACGTCATCGTCTACGCCGACAAGCTCGTCGCCTAGGCCGCCAGCTCGCGACGATCCCCGGCGCGTCACCGGTTCCGCGCACTGGCCACCCGCTGGTGCGCGGATTCGGTCGGCCGGCCCGGACGGCAAATGTCCTTTGTGGACGACCGGCCGGGTCCCGCTGAACCCGGACTCGATGTCCACGGTGGCCGCCCGCCCGGCCGGCGCATCAGGGCACCGGCCACGGCCCGGGCCAACCCCGTTGCGTCGGGCAGCAGCAGCGGCGCGCCGGCTCGGTGCCGCGCGGCGAACGGCGTCACCGGGGACTCCCCTCGACGATCCCGGCCGCGATGGCCACGGCGTGCGGCTGCCCGGGGCAGGCGTGCGGCCCGGATCCGAACGGCAGCGCGGAGATGTCGACCAGGACGGTCCGGCCGTCGCGCACCCGCCGGGTGATCCGCACCGGTGGGTCGTCGCGCAGCGCGGCCGCCACCGCCGCGTCGGCGTCCGCCTCCGGCCGGCGCAGCGCGGCCCCGGCCAGTCCGGCGGTGGCGGCGCAGGCCTGGACCAGCAGGCCGATCCGGGCCGCGGTCGGCTCGTCCCACGCTTCCCCGCACCCGGCGACCAGCTCGGCGACGGCCGCGTCGGTGTCCGGTCCGGACGGCAGGTGCGGGTGGTAGGCGCGGGCCACGGCGGCCACCGCTTCCGCGGACCCGGTCACACCGAGCGCCTCGGCCAGCACCTCGACGGCGATCAGGTCGGGCGGCCGCGAGCCGGCCAGCTCGGCCGCCCGCCGGCGCAGCGCGGCCGGATCCACTGTGGCCAACGCGGCAACGGCCAGCGCGCGGCGCCGGTCATGGTCGGCGCCGGTGCTGAACCGGGCCACGCTGGCCCGCAGCCAGGCGATTCCGCGCGGGGCGAACGGGACCGCCGGCACGGGAAGATCGAGCGCCGCGGCGTCGTTGATGGTTTCCATGCGGGCACGGTATGGCGGCAACGTTTCGGACCCGGCCGACATGGCGCCGGGCATGGGTAACGTGAAGGACATGGATCCGCTCACCACGGAGCGGCTGCGGGTACGCCAGTGGCGGCCCGAGGATGCCGAGGCAGCGCTGGAGATCTACGGCGTGGCCGCGGTGACCCGCTGGCTCACCCCGGCGATGCTCCGGGTCGACGACCTGACCGCGATGCGGGAAGTCCTGCGCAAGTGGATCGACGAGCAGGCCGACATGCTGCCGCCGCGCGGCCGGTGGGCGGTGGAGCTGCGGGAGAGCGGCGAGGTGATCGGCGGCCTGGCGATCCGGCTGCTGCCGCCGTACAAGGAGGATCTCGAGCTGAGCTGGCAGCTGCGGCCGGAGTCGTGGGGGCACGGCTACGCCTCCGAGTCGGCCCGGGCACTGGCCCGGTGGGCGTTCACCCAGGACATCGACGAGCTGTTCGCGGTGGCCCGGCCGAACAACACGCGGGCGATCGGCACGGCGCGCCGGGTGGGCATGGAGTGGGTCGGTGAGACCGACAAGTACTACGGCTTGCGGCTGCAGGTGTTCCGGATCCGGCCGAGCGACCTGCTCGGCTGAGATTTGTCGGTGGCTCCTGGTTGACTGCGCGGCATGACAACCACCCTCGGGGACAAGGCGGCGCAGTTCCACGCGCTGCACCGGGACCGGGTCCTGGTCCTGCCCAACGCCTGGGACGTGGCCAGCGCGTGTCTCGTGGCCGGCGCAGGCGCGACCGCGGTCGCCACCACCAGCGCGGGCGTGGCCTGGAGTCTCGGCGCCCCGGACGGCAACCGGCTCGACCGGGATCCGGCCGTCGAGCTGGTCGCCCGGGTCGCCGCGGCGGTCGGCGTTCCGGTCACGGCCGACATCGAGACCGGCTTCGCCGACGAACCGTCCGGTGTGGCCGAGACGGTGCGCCGGGTGATCGACGCCGGCGCGGTCGGGATCAACCTGGAGGACGGCGCGCGGTCCGGACCGTTACCCCTGATGCCGATCGAGGAGTACACCGCGCGGCTGTCGGCGGCGCGGGCGGCCGCGGACGCCACCGGGGTCGCGCTGTTCATCAACGCGCGGGTGGACGTGTTCTTACGCCAGGTCGGCGAGCGGGACAGCCGGGTGCCGGCCGCGCTGGAGCGGGCCGCGGCCTACGTCGAGGCCGGGGCGGACGGGATCTTCTTACCCGGCGTGGTCGATCCGGAGACGGTCGCCACGCTGGCCAAGGAGGTCTCCGTGCCACTGAACGTCCTGGCCGGGCCGGGTGCCCCGTCGGTGTCCACGCTGGCCGACCTCGGGGTGGCCCGGGTCAGCGTGGGTTCGTCGCTCGCCCAGGCGGCCTACGCCGTGGTCCGGCGCGGCGCGCAGGAAGTGCTGTCCAGCGGCACGTACGAGTCGCTGGCCGGCGGCCTCGACTACGGCGAGCTGAACGCGGCGGTGGCCGGCCGGCCATGACCGAGACGCTGGCGTTCGGAGCGGTGCCGACCGAGCTCGGGGACGTCCTGGTGGCCGTCACCGAGCTGGGCGTTGCCGGCACGAGCTTCCGGGACTCGCCGGACGCCCGGCAGTGGATCGCCGACCGCCTCGGCCTGCCGGTGGTCGACGACCCGGCCCGCACCGAGCCCGCGAGGGCGGAGCTGGCCGCCTACTTCGGCGGCGAGCTGCGTGCGTTCGGCGTGGCCCTGGACTGGCGCTCGATGTCGACCTCCCGGCGAACCGTGCTGGCCACACTGCACGGGACCGTGCCCTACGGGGAGGTGGTCACCTACGGCGAGCTGGCCGAGCGCAGCGGCACCGGCATCCCACCGCGCGGCATCGGCGCGATCATGGGCAGCAACCCGATCCCGATCATCGTCCCGTGCCACCGCGTGGTCGCCGGCAACAGCCTCGGCGGCTTCAGCGGCGGCGAGGGCGTGGAGTCCAAGCGCCGGCTGCTGACCATGGAGGGACACCTGCCGCCGACGCTGTGGTGACCGGCGGAACCGGGACTCCCGGCCCCGGGCCTGGCCGTGCCACACTGAGCAGCACTTTTCACCAGCACGGCCCTGGGGGTAGTTCTGAACCGCAGCTTCCAGGTGGACCTTCGGGGCATCGTCGACCTGCTCAGCAACCACCTGTACGCCAGCCCGCGGGTCTACGTCCGTGAGCTGCTGCAGAACGCCGTCGACGCGGTCACCGCCCGGCGCGCGATCGAGCCGGACGCGCCGGCCGGGATCGGCATCGACGTCGACGGCGGCGCGCTGACCATCACCGACAGCGGCATCGGCCTCACCGAGGACGAGGTCAACGAGGTGCTGGCCACCATCGGGCGCAGCTCGAAGCGGGACGACCTCGGCTTCGCCCGGCACGAGTTCCTCGGTCAGTTCGGGATCGGCCTGCTGTCGGCGTTCATGGTGGCCGACGAGGTCCGGGTGATCACCCGCTCGGCCACCGGCGGGCCGGCGGTGGAGTGGGTCGGGCGCTCGGACGGGACCTACCGGATCGCCGCGGGCGAGCGGGACACCGCCGGCACGACCGTGCGGCTGGTCGCCCGGCCTGGCACCGAGCAGTGGTTCGCGCCGCCGACCGTGCTCGAACTGGCCCGGCTGTACGGCTCGCTGCTGCCCTACCCGATCACCGTGGCCGGCGAACTGATCAGCGGCGACGGACCGCCATGGCGGCGGGACCGGCGCGGCCCTGGGCAACGCCGGGCCGACCTGGTCGGCCACGCCCAGGACACGCTGGGCTTCACCCCGTTCGACGTGATCGAGCTGGACGTCCCGGAGGCCGGCCTCACCGGGGTCGCCTACGTGCTGCCGTTCCCGGCCAACCCGGCCGAGCGCGCCGGCCACCGGGTGTACCTGAAGCGGATGCTGCTCGCCGAGAGCGCCGAGAGCCTGCTGCCGGACTGGGCGTTCTTCGCCCGGTGCGTGGTGGACACGGCGGAGCTGCGCCCCACCGCGAGCCGGGAGGCGCTCTACGCCGACGGCCTGCTCGACCTCACCCGGGAGGCGCTCGGCGAGGCACTGCGCGGCTGGCTGGTCGGCCTGGCCCGCACCGAGCCGGCCCGGCTCAGCCGGTTCCTGGACGTGCACCACCTCGGCGTCAAGGCTCTCGCCCTGCACGACGACGAGATGCTGCGGCTGGTCGACGCCTGGATGCCGATGGACACCAACGTCGGCCGGATGACCCCGGCCGAGTTCCGGGCCCTGCACGGCATGATCCGATACACCGCAACGGTCGACGACTTCCGCCAGCTCGCGGCGGTGGCCGCGGCCCAGGACGTCGCGCTGATCAACGGCGGCTACACCTACGACACGGAGATCCTGGAACGGCTGCCGGTGCTCGAGCCGGGTCTGGCCGTGCACCGGCTGGACCCGACCGATCTGGCCACCCGGTTCGCCGCGCTCGAGCCCGGCGTCGAGCTGGCGCTGCGCCCGTTCCTGACCGCGGCGCAGCGGGCCATGGACCGGGTCGGCTGCGAGGTCGTGCTGCGCGCGTTCGACCCGGCCACGCTGCCGGTGCTGTACCTGCTCGACCGGGCCGCGGCGTTCCAGGGTGAGCTGCGGGCCACCCGGGACCGGGTGGACGAGCTGTGGGCCGGCGTGCTCTCCGTGTTCGACAAGCCGGTGGCGCAGCGGCCGCGGCTGGTGCTCAACCACCGCAACCCGCTGGTCCGCCGGGTATCCGAGCTGACCGACCCGGACCTGGTCACGCTGGCGGTCGAGGCGCTCTACGGCCAGGCGTTGCTGCTCGGCTACCACCCGATCCGGCCGGCCGACGCCGCGCTGCTGAACCGGTCGTTCCTGGGTCTGCTGGACCAGGCCGTGCCCACCGAGGAGCGCGGGTGAACGAGGACCAGCTCTGGGAACGGCTGGACACGACGCTGCGGATGCCCTATGGCCGGGGGCAGATCGCCGCCGTTGAGGAGATCGTCCGGCACGCGGACGCCCTTGGCCTTGCCCCGGTCCAGTTCGCCGCGCGGATGCTGGGCACCCGCGCCTACGTCTACGGCGGCGAGCCGGCCAAGGCGTTCGTCACGTTCGCCTGGTGCCTGGCCGCGCACGACCGCGGCGAGGCCGACCACCGCTACGACCACCAGCTGTACTGGCACTTCAAGTGGATCGTCAACGCGCTGACCAGGTTCCCCGAGATGTCGCTCGACCGGACCTACGCGGTGCTGGACGACATGGAGCGCCGGTACCGGGCCGCCGGGCACACGATGAACCCGGTGCACCAGTACCGCACCCAGGTCGCCGATCATGTCGGGGACCAGGACACCGCGCGGGAGCAGTACCGGCTGTGGTGCGCGGCGCCGCGCGGCGAGATGTCCGACTGCCTCGGCTGCGAGCCCGACCACAAGGTGCGCTACCTCAGCGCCCGCGGCCGGGACGAGGAGGCGGTCGCGCTGGCCTTTCCGGTGCTCTCCGGAAAGATCAACTGCACCGAGCAGCCGCACTCGATCCTGACCGAGCTGCTGGTGCCCTATCTGCGCACCGGCCGGCTGGACGAGGCGGTCAGCGCCCATCGGCAGGCCTACCGGGCGATCCAGAACAACCGGGCCGAGCTGGAGATGGTGGCCGGTCACGTCGCGTTCTGCGCCTACTCCGGCAACCCGGCGCGTGGTCTGGAACTCATCGAGCGGCACCTGGGCTGGTTGGACGAGCCGCGGGACCCGATGGCGGACATGTACTTCAGCGCCTCGGCCGCGCTGGTGCTGCGGGTGGTCGCCGAGGCCGGCCACGCCGGCGTCGCGGTGGGCACGACGACGGCCGGCGCGCTGTGCGTCGAGCTCCGCAGGCGGGCGCTCGGCCTGGCCGCGCGGTTCGACGCCCGCAACGGCACGACGGCACAGAGCGAGGCGATCCACGCGCTGCTGTCCGCCGAGCCGATCGTGGCCGAGCTGCCGCTGTCCGGGTCGGCTCGGCGGGCCGCCGTGCCGGAGCCGACCGCCGGGCCCGCGCTGCCCGGCACCCCGGAGGAGCTGGCCGCGCTCGCCCGGCAGGAGATGTGGCTTGGCAACCTGACCCGGGTCGAACGGATCTGGCAACGGTTCGACGAGCTGTGCCCGGACCCGGGGCCGGAACTGCTGGCCCACCGGCTGGCCGCCCGCGCCGCGGAGCTGTCCGACGCCGATCCCGAGGCGACCGAGGCGGCCCTGACCCGGTCCGCGGAGCTGTTCGCCGGGCTGGGCGACGAGGTCGCCCGGCAGAACATGCTCGGCAGGCGGGCGCTGGTGCGGCTGCGCGCCGGCCGGACCGGGACCGAGCTGACCGAGCTGACCGAGGTGGTCGACACGCTCGCCCGGATCGGCACCCCGGACGACCACGCCCGGGCGCTGGCCCGGCTGGCGATGGGCCACCGGTGCGTGGATCGGCCGGCGGAAGCGCTCGCCGTGCTGGACCGGGCGGCCGGCCTGGCCACCGAGGACACGCTGCGGGCCAGGATCGCGCTGGACCTCGCCGAGTGCACCGAGCAGCTCGATCCCGGGGACCTGCCAGGGGCGCTCGCGCACGTGCGGCGTGCCATCGAACTGTTCGCGCCGCTCGGCCCGTGCGACGGCCTGCACCGGGCGCAGCGCTACGCCGCCGCGCTGCTCGCCGACACCGGCGAGCCGGAGCGGGCCGCCGAGCTGTACGAGGCGGCCGCGCTGACCGGTGACCGGCTGCTGCGCGGCCAGATCCAGCACGAGCGCGGCCGGCTGGCGCTGAACCTGGGCCGGGACGAGGAGGCGCACCGGACGCTGTCCGCGGCGGTCGTGGACCTGCTGGCGGCCGGGGACCTCTGGCAACTCGCCCAGGCCCGCATCGTCCTGGCCGCCGCGGCCCTGGCCACCGGTGCCGCGACGGAGGCCGCCGACGCCGCCGAGGAGGCGATCACCGGGTTGAACGACTGCCACCGGGACGGCTGGGCGCCCCCGGAGGCGGTCGACCACGAGCTGTCCCGCGCCCGCTACCAGCTGGCCCGCGCCTACCGCGACCTCGGTCACGCCGAGGCGGCCCTCGGGTTGCTCGACCAGGTCGCGGCGCACTGCCGCGCGCAGGGCAACCCGGCCGGGGTGGGTCAGATGAACGGCATCGCCGGCGACATCCTCGACGGGTTCGACCGGGACGCCGAGGCCGCGGGCCGGTACACCGCCGCCGCCGAGGCCTGGGCCGAAGCGGAGGTGGCCGCGGCGGAGCTGAGAAGCCGGCGCTGTGCCGCCAAGTCCTGGCACTGGGCCGGCGAGATCGAGCGCTCGGTGACCGCGCTCGCCGCCGCCGACGCCGTGTGCCCGCGGGTGCCCGCCGAGGACCCGGACGGCGGCTGGGAGTTGGCGCTGCTCCGCTACGACGGCGCCCGAATCCTGGCCGACGCCGGCCGGCTGGCCGAGGCGGCCGGCCGCGCCGCCGCCGCGGCCGCGGCGTTCCGTTCGCTCGACGCCCCGGTCGAGGGCGCCATGGCCGACGCACTGCACGGCCGCATCCTGATCGACCTGGATCGGCCCGGCGAGGCCGAGCCGCTGCTGCGGGCCGCGCTGGCGGCGCTGCCCGCCGAGGCCGCCGGGCCCCGGGCGGACATCGCGGACCTGCTCGACGAGATCGCCGCTACTTGACCGCGCCCGCGGTGAGGCCGGACTGGATCTGCCGCTGGAAGATGATGTAGACCACCACCATCGGCACGATCGCCATGCTCAGCGCGGCGAACATGCCGGGCCAGTCCACCTCGTAGCCGGCGCTGGTGTTGATGTTGGCGATCCCCTGGGTGATCACCCACTTCTCCTGCGAGGGCAGCAGCACGATCGGCAGCAGGTACTGGTTCCACTGGCCGAGCACGTTGAAGATCGTGATGCTGATCAGCCCGGGTTTGGCCATCGGCACCATGACCTGGAAGAAGGTCCGGGTGTGCGAGGCGCCGTCGATCATCGCCGCCTCGGCCACCGAGGTGGACAGCGTTCGGAAGAACGCCGCCATGAAGAAGATCGTGAACGGCAGCGAGTAGGCGATGTAGACCAGGATCAGACCGAGGTAGGTGTCCAGCAGCCCGAGTTGGCGCACCACGAGGAACAGCGGCACGAGCGCCAGGAACACCGGGAACACCATGCCGGAGACGAACATGAAGTAGATCAACCGGTTGCCGAAGAACGTGAACCGGGCCAGCACGTAGGCCGCCATCGAGCCGAACAGCATCGTTCCGGCCGTGCTGAACCCGACCACCACCACCGTGTTGAGCATGTACTCGGGGACGCGCGCGGTGTCCCAGGCCCGGCCCCACGCGTCCAACCGGAACGCTCCGGGCAGCCCGAGCGGATCGTTGAAGATCTCGGTGTTCGTCTTGAACGACGACATGAACGTCCACACGATCGGCACGATCACCGTCACCGACCACACCACCAGGGCCACGTGGGACAGTCCGGTGAGGACATTGCGCTCGCCCGGCACGTAGCGGGACCGCTGTGGCGGCGCGATGCGCGGCGGAGGGCCGGCGGGCGCGGTGGTGTCTACCTGCGTCACGGCCATGTCAGTACTCGATCCGCTCGCGCCGGGTGACCCGCAGGGTCAACACGGCGAACGTGAGGGTCAGGAAGAACAGTGCGACGCCCATCGCCGACGCGTAGCCGAACCGGGAGAAGCTGAACGCCTGGCGCCAGATCTCCAGCGGGATCACCGTGGTCGCACCGTCCGGTCCGCCCCGGTCCACCGAAAGCACCTGAACCAGAACGAACGCGTCGAACGCGGCGATGCCCAGGTAGACCCAGGCCACCTGCAGGCTGTCCCACAGCAGCGGCAGCGTGACGCCGAAGAACAGCCGGAACTTGCCGCACCCGTCGAGCGCGGCCGACTCGTAGATCTCGGCCGGGATGGCGGCCATCCCGGCCGAGAACAACACCACGTAGAAACCGACGGCCTGCCACACCATCACCGCGATGATCGACCACAGCGCCAGGCTCGGTTGGGTCAGCCAACCGACCGGACTGATGCCGAACAGGCCGAGCAGGCCGTTGAGCACACCGGCCGAGTCCGGCCGGTACATCGCCTGGAACAGCACGCCGATCAGCGCGACGGCGAGGACCTGGGGGAAGAAGTACACGATCTTGTAGAACTTCGAGCCCCAGATCCCGCGCATCCCACCGCTGCGGCTGCCGCCCGCGATGTTGAGCAGGAACGCCAGGAACAGCGCGATGGTCAGGGTGATCACCGGCAGGGCAAGTAACAGGATGAGGTGATGCGTGACCGCTTTCCAGAACACCGGGTCCTGGATGAGCCGCGCGAAGTTCTCCGTGCCGATGAACTTCGGGTTGGCCGACACACCACGCCAGTTGGTCATCGCGATGTAGAAGGCTTGCGCGTACGGCCCGATCACGAATACCCCGTACAACGCCACCGGCACGATGAGAAAGCCGATGATGAAGGGGTACTTGCCCTGCCGCATGATCACTTGTCCCGGTGCTGCTTGGTCACCGACGAGTCCGCCTTGATCGCATCGGCCTTCTTCTGCATGTTCTCGCAGAACTGATCGGCGGAGCTGCGGCCGAACATGAGCGCGTTGGTCTGCGTGCGCAGCTCGGTCTCCAGCTCCTTGTACCAGCTCTCGAAGCGGCTGTCCGTGATCACGTTGTCGCCCGCGGCGGCCTGCGCGGCGGCCACGCTCTTGTTGCCCGGCGACAGCTGCAGGCCGTCCGCCGCGCCCTTGACGATGGTGAGGTTGCCGGACTTCTCGGTGAAGCCCTTCGCACCCTCCTTGGACAGCATCAACCGAAGGTACTCCATGCCGCCCGCGACGTTCTTTCCCTTGGACGGGACGATGTACCACTCGCCGGCCACCGCCCGGATCGCCTCGAACGGCATCTTGTCACTCGAGGTGATGCTCGGGGTCGGGGTGACCGCGTACTCGAAGGTGGCCGGGGTCTCCTTCTTCTGCTCGTTCTCCAGCCACGAGCCGGACGGGTAGAGAGCGACCTTGCCCTGGTTCTGCTGGGTCTGCACCTCGGTGTGGATGAGACCTTCGAAGGCCTTGTCCATGTAGGTGTTGCCGATCTCGGCCCAGGCCGCCGCGGACTTGCGCACCGCCTCGTTGGTCCAGGCGCCGCTCTCCAGGTTGTCGATGTCCAGCAGCACCTTGTTGGTGCCGATCTTGGCGGCCGAGATCAGGATCATCCAGTACTGGTAGTACGAGGCGTTCTTGCCGGCGTAGGCGTACGGCGTGACGCCGGCCGACTTGGCCTTCTCGCAGAAAGCCTTGAACTCGTCCCAGTTCTTCGGCCCGGTCCACGAGTTCTTGGTGAACAGGTTCTTGTCGTACCACAGGCCGAACGCGGTGTAGACGTAGGCGAGCATGTACGGCTTGCCGTCGATCAGGCCGATGTCGTAGGCGCCGGGCACCAGCGTGTCCTTGACCTTCTTGCTCGGGTCGTCGATCGACGGGGCCTCGAACAACGAGGTCAGGTCCTGCAGCTGCCCTTCGCTCTGCAGTGCCAGGTTGTCCATGTTGTCGCTGCCCGCGTTGGCGATCATGTCCGGCGGGTTGCCGGCCGCGAACCGCGGCTGCATCGTCTGCGCGATCTGCTGCGTCGCGACGTGCTTCACCTCGGCCTGCGGGTACTTCGCCTTGTACATCGGCTCGTGCACCTGGGTGGCGTACTCGTCGCCGAGCCCACCCTTGAAGATCACGACCTCGAGCGGGGCGTCCGCCT
Source organism: Actinophytocola sp. (assembly GCF_035762905.1). Lineage (GTDB taxonomy): Bacteria > Actinomycetota > Actinomycetes > Mycobacteriales > Pseudonocardiaceae > DASYTH01. The sequence goes on along the minus strand of NZ_DASUCC010000084.1, from coordinate 16,445 downwards.
TGACGCCGAGGGGGTTGTTGGCGTCACCCGAGTTCGACACGTTGCCGGACGAGTCGCCGTCGTCACCACCGGTAGCGCAGGCGGAGAGCACTGCCGCGCCGGGTGCCACCATGAACGCGGTCAGGCCGATCCCACGCAGCATCTGCCGCCGGGACAGATCTGCGGAATCGCGGATGGATTCGGACATTTGTTTCTCTCTCCTTAGTGGGAACGCGAGGGAACGCAACATCAGGGGCGGTCAGGGCACTGTGGAGGTGAACAGCTCGTCCTGCGCCTGGCGTAGCGCGAGCACGAGCGCGCCCTCGAGCACCGGCTCGGCCGACAGCACGGAGAGCCGGACCGGTGGACGGGGCAGGGATATGGCGTGCAACTCCTGCTCGACGCGCATTCGCAGCGGCTCGCCCCCCGCAAGGGCGACGTCGCCGGAAAGCACGACAAGGGCTGGATCGACAACCGCGACGATCGCTGCCAGGCCCATGGCCACGCGGGCGGCCACCTCGCTGAGCGCGGCGTGCGCACGTTGCCGACGCTCGACGCCCTGGCCCTCGGTGAGGGTGCGGACGGCGAACCGCACGGCGGCCGCGGGATCGTGTCCGCGGAAGCCGTGCGAGCGCATGATCTTGTGGACCGCCGGTCCGCCGGCGTAGGCCTGCATCCCGTGGTTGGCGGTCCGGCCGACCTCACGGGCGGTCGGAGCGCCGGGCACCGGCATGTAGCCGACCTCGCCCGCACCGCCGGTCCAGCCTCGGTGCAGCCGGCCGTCGATGATCAGGGCCATGCCGATCCCGTTGCCGATCCACACGACGCTGAAGCTGTTCACGCCGGTGGCCACGCCGTAGGCCTGTTCGGCCTGGGCCACCAGGTTGACGTCGTTCTCCACGGCGACCCGCGCGCCGAGGCCGGCGGTGAGGGCCTCCACCAGCCGCGGGACGTGCCAGCCGGACATGTGCGGGGCGTAGCCGAGCCGGCCGGTGGCCGGGTTGACCGCGCCCGGAATGCCGATGACCACCCGGCCAAGCTCGCCGATGCCGATCCCGGCCGGACCGCACGCGCCGGTCAGGGCCAAGCGGACCCGGTCGACTACGTCGCCGCCGGTGCGGCCGGGGGTGGACAGCCGGTGCTCGCCGATCACTTCGCCGGTGATCTCGGCCACCCGCACCGCCATCCGGCCGGGGTTGACGTCGATGCCGGCGACGTAGGCCGCCTTGGGGTTGACCCGGTACAGCTCGGCGGTGCGCCCGGGCAGGCCCTCGCGGATGCCGTCCCGAACCACCAGCCCCAGCTCCTGTAACCGGGCAAGCAACTGGGAGGTGGTCGGCTTGGAGATGCCGGTGATGGACGCCAGCTGGGACCGGGTCAGCGGACCGCGCTCCAGCAGCACCTCGAGCGCCGCCTTGTCGTTCATGGCGCGGAGCAAGCTGGGCGTCCCTGGCATACGGTGGTTCAGACCTCTCGTTCGAGTTAGGAAGGTTTCCTAACTCGGGGAGGCTAGAAAGTGTCAGCGGTCACGTCAATGGTCTGGACCATACCGTTACCGCGCCGTATCGCCAAGACCGCGACCCCGAACACGCCCCGGAGTTGCGACGTTACTGGTTCAGACCATTACTCGACCAGGTCGACAACCCGACCAAGCACCGCCAGCCGCTCCCCCGGCGCCAGCCCCAGGTGATACAGATTGATCCCGCCCACCCCCGCCCGCAGCAACCTCCCCACATGCTCCACCACCCGCTCCGAATCAGCCGGCGGCAGCACCGTCACATAAGCATCCACCCGCACCCCCGTCCCGCCCGCGTCCCACTCCCCCGTCCCGCCCGCGTCCCACTCCCCCGTCCCTCCCGCGTCCCGCTCCCCCGTCCCTCCCGCGTCCCCCGTCCCCCCCGCGTCCACCCGCAGCCCTGTGCTGATCGCCGCCGCCACCAGTTCCGCACTCGCCGGCTCGGTCGGCCAAGCCGGCACCAGCAGCCCGTCGACCTCTCGCGCCGCCGCCTCGGTCAACCCCGGCGACGCCCCGGTCACCCACGGATCCGGGTGCGCGTGCACCGTCACCGGCACCCCCGGCGCCTCCTCCCGCAGCCGCTGGAGCACCTCCCCGCGCAGCAGGTCAGCCGACTCATGCCGAACCGCGAGCAACTCCCGGCCCCACTCCTCGTCCAGCCCACCCCCATCCACCGCGCCCTCCAGCCGCGTGTCCACCTGCGCCGGATCCGGCCCCCGGCCCCCCTGCTCGTCCGGCCCACCCCCGTGCGCCGCGCGCTTCAGCCGCGCGACCACCTCCGCCGGATCCAGCCCCCGGGCCCGCCAACCCGACCGACAGGCCGCGCAACAGCACACCGACAGCACCCGAGCCTGCTCCGCGGTCCACGCTCCCGCCGTCTTCTCGTGATGACTGTTGTGCTCGATCCCCAGCTGCCCACACGCCTCCAGCGACACCCCGTCGACCGCCACCCCGGCCACGGCCTCCCCCGCCAGCGTCGCCGCGTACTCGCGAACCTCCGCATGCCCCGGACAGAGCGCATACGGATACCGGTCCCCGAAACAGTTCCGCACCGCCAGATCCGGAAACTCGTTGCCCAACCGGGTGTTGTGCGTCAGCACGATCCATGCCGCCACCCTCAACCCGTTGCGCCGCAACGCCTCCGCCGCCACCCCGAACGGATCGCGCGCCGCCACCCAGTCCGCTCCCACCGGTCGCAGCCGCCGCCCGCCCCACACGCGCCCCCGCACCGGCCGGTACAGCGCCGCCATGGGCGCCTCCACCACCCGATGCTCCGGATGCAACGGCGTCGCCGCCCGGGTCGAGTGGTAGGCCGCCGCCAACGTCACCTCCGGAACCCCCAACCGCACCACCCGCTCGGCAAACCCCGGATCCCCCACCACGTCCCACGGATACGCATGCCCCGACACCCGCACCGTCATCGGACCACCTCGTAGTGCAGGTGGGTCACGCCGGGCGCCGGGACGGCCGCCAGCAGACGGAACCGCACGTGCTCCGGGAGTTCACGGAAGAAGCTGCGACCGCCGCCGAGCAGCACCGGCACCTGGTGCAGGATCACCTCGTCGACCAGCCCCGCCTTGAGCGCCTCGGTGACCAGACCGCCACCCATCAGGGCGACGTCCTTGTCGCCCGCGGCTTCGCGGGCCGCCGCGATCGCGTCCTCAACACCGGTGGTGACCAGCGTCTGGTCAGCGCTGATCCCGGGCGCGGACCGGTGACTCAAAACGAACAGCGGCGCCGTCGGGTGCGGGCTACCCCCGCCCCAATGGCTGGAATGCTCGTAGGTGGTGCGCCCCGCGACCGCCGCCCCCACCCGTGCCGCGATACCGTCGAAGACCCGGGCACTCGGCGCACTGAGCTTGAAGCCGTCGAACATCTGGCTCTGCGTGTCCCCGTCGAAGTACCAGTCGAAGAGCATGGGCGCGTCACCGAGACCGCTTCCGAACTCCTTGCCCCCGTCGGGCGTGCGACCACTGATGTAGCCGTCCACCGAGACCGCGTGAGCGGTGAAAACCTTGCTCATGTCCCTCCTGGACCATCGATCAGATCGCTTGACCAAGCCGAAGAACGGCGCGACCAGCACCATCCTTGCCCGCCGCCTGCCACCCACTGAGGCGCCGCCGAACCCGTAACCGCGCGAGGTACCCCACCGCCCTCGAGTGCGGCGCGGAACTCGTTCAGGGCGGTCACGAATCCGAATCTACGGCCGACACCCCGACGGGACTCAACGAATCGACCAGGGTCAGCCTCGCAGCGGCGGCCGGCTGCCGATAGCGAGAAAGGCCGCCACCCCGCAACGGCCAACCAAACGGCCGCCACCCACCCCAGTCACCAACCGGATGCCCGCTCACCCCCGCCACGATCACCCACCAGACGCCCGCCACCCACCAGACGCCCGCCATCCACCGCCGTCACCATCAGATGTCCGTCACCAGCCGCCGCACTAACCAGACGGCTGCCCCTGACCCATGCCACCCACCGGATGTCCGCCAACCGTCTCCGCAACTAACCGACGGCGCCACCCGGCCCATGTCACCACCGGATGGCCGCCACCCGGTCGCCACCATCAATGCAGAGGACTGCAGCCGCCGCCATCAACCGGCTGCCAGCTGCCCCGGCCAGTCACCAACCGGGATTGCGTCCACATATGTGGACGCGGTTCATAAACATGACGGGCGTCCGTATGGTGTCGTCCGCTAGGGTCGGGCCGGCAGTCGGCCGGTTGGATCGGGGTCAGGATGACGGAGCTGGACAGGGAGTTGGACAAGGACTTGGACGGTGCCTCTGGGCGCGACCTGTCATCGGTCAAGTCCGCCGAGCGGACCGTGCGGATCCTCGAGACCCTCGCCGCCTCGCCGACCCGGCTCACGCTCGGCGAGTTGCAGGACCGGATGGGCTACCCGCGCTCGTCGCTGCACGCGCTGATCCGCACCTTGCGTGAGCTGAAGTGGATCGAGGCGGACACCACCGGCTCGGCGTTCGGCGTCGGCCCGCACGCCCTGCTCTCCGGCTCCGCCTACCTCGATCTCGACCCGGCATACCCGTTCGCCTGCGAGGCCCTCGAGGACATCCGCGCCGCGGTCGGGCACACCGCCCACTATGGCCGGCGGGACGGGGCGCACGTCCTCTACCTGGCCAGCCGCGAGCGCCGGAACATGGAACCGCTGGTCTCCCGGGTGGGCCGCCGGTTGCCCGCCCACGTCACCGCTCTCGGACAGGCGCTGCTCGCCGCACTCACCCTCGACGAGGCCCAGGCCGTCCTCCCCCTGACGCTCGAGCCGTACACGCCGAAGTCGATCCGGAGCCTGGCCCTGTTGCACGGCGAGCTCGAGGGCATCCGCGGCCGGGGCTGGGCGTTCGAGCGCGGGCAGGGCACCCCGGGCGTCGCCTGTGTCGCCGCCGTCGTCGATTACCGCATCCCGGCCACCGACGCGATCAGCTGCTCGATGCCGGACTACGAGGCCACCCCCGAGGAGATCCAGCGCGTCGCCGCCGCGGTGGTCGACAATGCCAAGAAGCTGGCGGCCAGGCTGCGCCGCGCCGGGGTCAGGTAGCCCGGCCGGTCAGCCCACCGCCGCCGTACGGTGCGAGCCGGCGACCATGCGAAGAGTGACGCCGAAGCGATTCCAGGCGTTGATGGTGGCGATGGCGACCACCAGCGCCGCGAGGGTCGGTTCGTCGAAGTGCCGCTGCGCCTCCGCCCAGACCGGCTCGGAGACGCCGTCCGGGCCGAGCCGGGTGGCCTCCTCGGTCAGTGCCAGCGCGGCGCGCTCCGCGGCGGTGAAGAACGGTGCCTCCCGCCAGGCGACCACCGAGTACAGCCGCTCGTCCGACTCGCCGGCCACCTTGAGGTCGTGGCTGTGCATGTCCACGCAGTAGGCGCAGCCGTTCAGTTGGCTGGCCCGCAGCTTGACCAGTTCCTTGATGCCGAACGGCAGGGAGCTGTTCGACAGGAACCGTTCCAGCCCGAGCATGTGCCGATACGCCTCGGGTGCCAGCTCGGCGATCTTCATCCGTGGGGTGTGGGTCGCGTCCATAGCCTCGGGACGATACCGACCACCTCCGACGGGACCGGTCATTCCTGCACCGTGCGCGGAAGTCCGAGCGGATTGTGGTCGCGCAGTTCGGGCGGAAGGAGGTGCTGCGGCCAACCCTGGTAGGCGATCGGGACCTGCCAGCGCCGGATCGCGGTGCCGCCGACCGAGGTGTGTCCCGACGCGGTGGTGGCCGGCCACGGCCCCCCATGGTGCATCGCCCAGCAGACGGCGACACCGGTCGGCCAGCCGTTGTAGATCAGCCGGCCGACCAGCGGGCCTAGCGCGGCGGCGACCGCGGCGGCATCGTCCGGCTCGTCCTCGGTGGCGTGCACCGACCCGGTCAGGCTTCCGTCCATATGAGACAGTGTGGAGACCAGTTCAGCCACCGAGGCGTAGGTGACGACCAGGCCGGCGGGGCCGAAGATCTCCTCGGTGAACCGGTCCGGCCCGGCGGCGAAGGTCGCCGCGTCCACCTGCCACACCCGAGGCGCCACCGACCAGGCACCCTCGCCGGCCGCGCCCTCGGCGAGCGACGGCAGCGCGTCGCGGCCGGCCGCACCGTCCACATAGGAGTCCCGAATCCGCTCACTGAGCATCGGACCGGTGCTCGTCGCCCGGACCGCCTCGGCCAGCGCGGCCAACAGGGCGGCGTCGTCGGGCACGAACATCAAGCCGGGGTTGGTGCAGAACTGGCCGGCGCCAAGGGTGAGCGAGCCGGCGTATTCCGTGGCGATGTCCCGGGCCCGGGCCCGCGCGGCACCGGGCAGCACGACGACCGGGTTGACGCTGCCCAGTTCACCGTAGAACGGGATCGGGTCCGGCCGGGCCGCGGCGATGTCGAACAGCGCCCGGCCGCCGCGCAGCGATCCGGTGAACCCGACCGCCCGCATGGCCGGGTGCCGGACCAGCGCCCCGCCCGCGTCGAACCCGTGCACCAGGCCGAGAACGTCCTCGGACACACCAGCCGCGGCCAGCGCGCCGCGCAGGATTCGGGCCACCAGCACGGAGGTCTGCGGATGTCCCTCGTGCGCCTTGACCACGACCGGACAACCGGCGGCCAGCGCGGAGGCGGTGTCCCCGCCGGCGACCGAGAACGCGAACGGAAAGTTGCTGGCCGAGAACACCGCCACCGGCCCGATCGGGACGAGCATCCGGCGCACGTCCGGCCGGGCCACGGCGGGGTCGGCCGGGCTGATGATCGCCTCGACGTGCAACCCCCGGCGCAGCAGGTCGGCGAACATCCTGAGCTGGCCGGTGGTGCGGCCGACCTCGTTGCGCAGTCGGGTCTCCCCCAGCGCCGTCTCGTCGTCGGCCACCGCGACCAGTTCGTCGGCACCGTCGTCCAACGCGGCGGCCAGCGCGTCCAGCACACCGGCCCGGTCCGTGGCGGGCAGGCCGGACCAGGCGGGGAACGCGGCCGCGGCCGCACCGGCCACCCGGTCCACCTCGTCGGTCGGCGTGCCCGCGACGGCGTCGCCGACCGGTGCGCCGGTGCGGGGGTTGTAGCCCTGGACGTCGACAGTCATGTGCTGGCCTCCACGTCGTCGTTGGCGGGCGAGCAGAATCTCCCACCAACGAACTTACGGGCGAGTTCCCCGGCCGGCTTGACGTCGCCGGCGAACGCCTCGGCGTCGTCCTGCGGTTGGTAGCCGATCGCCTCGGCTTCGGCCAGCGAGACGAACCCTCGGGTGTTCGCGGAGACACCCCAGATGAGCCGGAAACCCGGCCGGGGCACGGAGATCGCCGCCTCGAGCAGCCGCGCGCAGTCGTCCGGCGACAGCCAGATGGAAAGCTCCCGGCTGTCCGTCGGCCGCTCGCGGCAGGCCCCGATCCGGATCGCGATCACGTCCAGCCCGTAGCGGTCGTGGTACAGGCTGCCGAGCGCCTCCATGGCCGCCTTGCTGACTCCGTAGTAGGTGTCCGGTCGGGGCAGCAGACCGTCCGGCACGGTGCCGCCATCCAGCGGGGCGAAGCCGACCGCATGGTTGCTGCTGGCCAGGATCACCCGGCCGACGCCGGCTCGCCGGGCCGCGTCCAGCACCGCGTGCGTCCCATTGATGTTGACGTCGAGGATTTTCGACCAGCTGTCCTCACCTGAGATGCCGCCCATGTGGATGACGGCGTCCACATCCTTGGACGCTGTACACATCGCTGGCAGGTCGGTGATCGACGCCGTCACCAGCTCGACCCGCTCCCCCGCCGCGGCCGGTTCCTGCGGCGCGAGGTCCAGCAGCCGGAGCACCCGGTCCGGCCGGGCCAGCCGGGAACGCAGCATCGTGCCGATCTTCCCGGCCGCACCGGTGAGCAGAATGCGTTCGGGCACAGGGACCCCCGGATCTCCTGGATCGTGGAGTGGATATGCCCTGGTCTTACCGCACGGTGACGGCGTCCGCAACGATGTTCTGCGTCCACATATGTGGACGATGTTCACGAGTGGAGACGACAGACCGGAGGATGTCATCTGCCCGCATGACGGTCGTCGACAGCAATGAGGACGAGATCCCATGGGTGTGCTCCGTCCCACCCTGGAGATAGATCCCGCCATGGAGATCCGGTCCAGTCATGAGGCGGTAGTCCCGGTTCACCCGCACCCGGCCGAGGTCGTCCAGCAGGCAGGATCCGGCCACATCTCCGAGCAGCGACAGCGGGTCGGCCGGACGGTACCCGGTGGCGTAGACCAGCAGGTCGCAGTCGAGCACGGCCCGCTCCCCCGTGGTCAGTGACTCGACGGTGGCGCGCACCCCGTCCACGGACTGGACCACCTCGGCCACCCGGGACAGGTTCTGGATCCGCAGCCGCTCGGTGCCCAGCACCTTCTCCCGGTACATCCGGCGGTACAGCTCCTCGATCAGGTCGATGTCGACGACCGAGTAGTTCGTGTTGCCGTGATAGTCCAGGATCCGCCGCTTCGCCTCCTCCGGCGCCGCGTAGAACGTGTCCACCGCCTCCGGGTCGAACACCCGGTTGGCGAACGGGCTGTCGTCCGCCGGGCTGTACCCGTACCGCGTGAAGATCCCGCACACCTCGGCCTGCGGGAACCGCTCGTGCAGGAACTTGGTCACCTCGGCCGCACTTTGCCCGGCACCGACCACCGCCACCCGACCCGCACCCAGCCGGCCGAGGGAGTCGATCCGGTCCAACAGGTCGCGACTGTGCCAGACCCGTGCGCCGAGCGTGGCGCCGTCCGGCAGGCTCGGCTCCAGCCCGAGACCCAGCACCAGGTTGCGCGCCCGGTTCGTGACCGTCCCCGACGCGGACCGGGCGACCACCTCGAACCCACCGCTCACCGGCCGCACCGTCACCGCCTCGTGCCCGTACCGGACCACGCCGGCGAACCGCTCAGCCGCCCATTCCAGGTAGTCGTGGAACTCCACCCGCAGCGGGAACAGCGACTTGTGGTTGATGAAGTCGACCAGCCGGCCCTTTTCGTGCAGGTAAGCCAGAAAGCTGTACTCGCTGGTCGGGTTCCGCAACGTCACCAGGTCCTTCAGAAAGGACACCTGCATCGTGGCGTCGTCGATCAGCATGCCGCGGTGCCAGCCGAACCGCGGCTGCCGCTCGAGGAACAGCCCGGTCACCGCGGCGCCGGCCCGGTTGTGCTCCTCGATGGCGATAGCCAGCGCGAGATTCGATGGTCCGAAGCCAACTCCGATCAGGTCGTACATCGGCACCGAACGTCCTCTCTCGCGGAACCCGAAGTTAGCCTAACCTAACATCGATCACCGCGGTAAGGATAGGCTTGCTTCACTTGAGCTAGGCCACGATCAAGGAGCAGCAATGCGGGTCGTCATGTTCGGATACCAGACCTGGGGCTACCGCACGCTGGAAGCGCTGCTGGACTCCGAGCACAAGGTCGTCCTCGCGGTGACCCACCCCGGCAGCGACCACGCCTACGAGCGGATCTGGGACGACTCGGTGGCCGAACTGGCCGCCGACCACGGCGTTCCGGTGCTGCTGCGCAACCGCCCGGACGACGACGACCTGGTGCACCGGCTCGAGGAGGCCGAGCCCGACATCATCGTGGCCAACAACTGGCGAACCTGGCTGCCGCCGCACATCTTCAACCTCCCCCGGCACGGCACCCTCAACGTGCACGACTCCCTGCTGCCGGCCTACGCCGGGTTCGCCCCGGTGATCTGGGCGCTGATCAACGGCGAGCGCGAGGTCGGGCTGACCGCGCACATGATGAACGGCGACCTCGACGCCGGCGACATCGTGGTGCAGCGCGCCGTGCCGGTCGAGGACACCGACACCGCCACCGACCTGTTCCACAAGACGGTCGCACTGATCCGTCCGGTCACCATCGAGGCCCTGACGCTGATCGCCACCGGCCGCACCGACTGGGTCAAGCAGGACCGCGACCGGGCCAGCTTCTTCCACAAAAGGTCCATTGAGGACAGTCGGATCGACTGGGGCTGGTCTGCCGAGGAACTCGAACGCCTGGTCCGCGCCCAGTCCGACCCCTACCCCAACGCGTTCACCTACCACCGGGACACGCGCATCCGCATCGTGTCGGCCGCCGTGTCGCAGGGTCGCTACGGCGGCACCCCCGGCCGCATCTTCATCCGGGAGGGCGACGGAGTGGTGATCGTGGCCGGCGCCGACGCCCGCCGCGGCCGCAACCACGGCCTGCTGATCAAAAAGATCCGCACCGACGACGGCACCGAACTCGCCGCGACCGACTACTTCCGCACCATGGGCGGCTATCTCACCGGCCATCCCGCTACCGTCGACCGGTGACCTCTCGCCAACTCGCCGACGGCCGGTCGATCCGGCTACCCGAGGTGGACCCGGACGAGCTGACCCCGACCACCGCGACCTTCACCGGCGCGTTCGACCTCGACTCGGCCCTGGTCGACGGCGGCGACGCGACCAACGCCACCGGTGCCGGCGCCCTGGAGGCCTGTCTGGTCCGCCAGCTCAACCTGTCCCACGCGAAGCTCAGCCCGCTGACCCTGGTCGACGTGATCATGACCGGCGTCGACCTGTCCAACGCCACACTGCACCGGGTCACCGCCCGCCGCACCGAGTTCCGCACCTGCCGCGCCATCGGCCTGCACCTGACCCTCGACAACGCCACCGACGTGTCCATCACGGACTCCCGGCTCGACTACGCCACCGTGGACATCGCCAAGGTCCGAGGCGCCCTGGTGTTCACCGGCTGCACGTTCCGCGAGTCCATCATCTCCGGCGACCTGTCCAACACCCTGTTCCTGGACTGCGACTTCCACGACACCGAGTTCCGCGCCACCCGCGCCGCCGGCTGCGACCTGCGCACCTCCCGCATCACCAGCGCCCACGGCCTGCTTTCCCTACGCGGCACCAAAATCGACGCCGAACAAGCCCTCTTCCTCGCCACCATCCTGGCCACCGAAGCCGGCCTGATCGTCGACTAGAGCCGGTCCCGTCGATCATCGCGTGAAGTCTCGGCCCAACCAACGCAACCTCAGGGGCACCGTGACGACACCCAGCCACAATCAACCCGCCAACCGCAGGAACGCAACAACAGCGGTTAATCCCGGAGCGGCGGAACGTCCACCATCGGAGGTCCCGGAGGGAGGACTGGTTCGGTGTCCGTGACGATGGCATCGGCGATCACTTCGCCGATGGCCGGGGCGTGTTTGAACAGGTTGTTGCCCCAGATGGCGGTCACCGGGCCGGCTCGGCGGGCGTGGATGCCGTCGCGCAGGCCCGGGATCTGGGTGCAGTAGACGGTCTCCAGCACTTCGTTGCCGACGCCGTGCAGGACGTCGCGGACGTAGTCGAGGACGAGCTTGCGGGACCGGGCGATCGCGGCGTCCGGGCCGGCGCTCCAGGGGATCTCCTCGTCGCCGAAGTGAGCCCCGACCGACCAGCGGTTGTCGCCGGACAGGTGCTGGTAGGAGGTGAAGCCGGGGCGCCACGACTCCGTGCGGTCCAGCCACGACAGCGGCCGGTCGGGTCGGTCCCGCAGCCGAAACGTGAACCGGGCGTGGTGTGCCAGCGCGCTCGGGGTGTCGATTCCGGCCTGGGCGGCGAGACCGTGGGTGCCCTGCCCGGCCGCGACGACGATCCGGTCGACCTCGTGCCGCCCCATCGTGGTCAGCACCGTTACCCGGTCGGCCGCGGGCGACAGCCGCCGCACTCGTTCCCGGCGAAGGCTCGGCCCGACAGCACCGCGCAGATACCAACCGGCCGATTCGGCGTCGAGCACCCGCGCGTTCGGATCGAGCAACAGCGGCCCGTCCGTCACCCCCGGCAGACCGCGCCCCCGGTCGAACGACGGCTCGTCGTGGAGTTGGTGCGCCACGCCGGCGAGAGACATCGCCCGCGCCCAGTGCCGCGCGACCTGACCGGTCACACAGAGCGCGCCGGGCCGGACGATGCGCGGCGTCCGGAGGTCGAACATGGCCGCGTATTCGTCGTCCCACTCCGACCACAGCGACGCTGACCGCCGCGCGAACGTGACCAGCGCGGGATCGCCGTGTGCCAACCGGAAGATCCGCGAACTCCCGACCGAGCGGGCCGCCATCGGCCGGTCCGCCTCCAGGCACATCACCTCGCATTCACGGCGCCGCAAGGCGCGCGTGACTGCCAGGCCGACCACGCCGGCACCCACCACCGCGACCCGCATCATCCAGCCCTCGCCCTCCGGCACCGATTATGCGGCTCAGGGCAATGCCCCGTGGGCGACGGTGCCGGCGACCAGGGTGGCCACGACCCCGATGCCGGCTATGCGGTTCGGGTCGACGTCGCGGGGGTCGTCGGCCAGGACGACGAGGTCGGCGTGTTTGCCGGGGGTGAGGGAGCCGAGTTCGTTCTCCCAGTGGCAGGCGTGCGCGGCGGCCGTGGTGTAGGCGCGCAGGGCCTCGTCGATGGTGACGGCCTCGGCGGGCCCGATGCGCTCGCCGGTGGCGGAGAGCCGTTGCACCATGAACTGGATGGCGCGCAGTGGGGCGCCAGGGGTGACGGGCCGGTCGGAGCTGGCGACCAGCGGAACGCCATGGTGGAGGAAAGACCTGCCGCGGTAGAGCCAGGAAACCCGACCGGGGCCCACGATTTTGGCGTAGTCGTCGCCGAAGTACCACAGGAAGCTGGGCTGGACGACCGCGGTGGCGCCGACCTCGGCGAACCGGGGCAACTGGTCGGGGCGGACCAGACCGGAGTGCTCGATCCGGTGCCGGGCCTCGGGACGCGGATACCGGGCCTGGGCCTCCGCCAAGGCATCCAGGGTCAGGTCGACGGCGCGGTCGCCGATCGCGTGGATGGCGAGCTGCCAGCCGGCGCGGTGCGCGTCGCGGACGTAGTCGCGCACGATCTCGGGGTCGGTGAAGTAGTCGCCGCTGTGATCCGTACCGGCATAGGGAGCGGTGAGCGCGGCGGTGCGCGGACCCATGCCGCCGTCGGTGAAGATCTTGATCGCACCGAGGGAGAGCCGATCGCCGCCGAAACCGGTGCGCAGACCGAGGTCGAGGCCCCGGGCGATGCCATCGGATGGGTTGGTGGCCAACGGATGCAGGGCTTCGGCGGCCACCATCAGGCGCATCCGGATCGGCAGCCGGCCCTCGTCGTGCAGCAGTTGGAAGGCGGCCGCCTCGGCGCCGCTGTAGCTGATCAGTCCACCGTGGACACCGATGCCGGCCTCGGCGGCGGCGGTCACGCCTTCCGACAGGCAGGTGCGCCCGGCGCGCTCGATCGCGTCGGCCAGTTCGCGCACCGGATACGGGTCGCGGACGCCGCGCACCGCGGTCATGCCGGCGTCGCCGAGCACACCGTCGGTGTGCTGCACGTTCGACGGGAGCCGGACCAGCACCGAGCTGCCGACCACACCGGCATGGCCGGAGACGTGCACCAGCAGCACGTGCCGGCCGGCACTGACCGAGTCCAACTCGGCGGCGGTGAGGTGCCGGCCGAGTACACGCTGGTCGTAGCCCTGGATCTCCGCCCACTCCCCCGGCGCCTTGGCCGCGACGGCCTCGGCCACCACGGCCAGCACGTCGTCGACCGAGGTGCGGCCGGCGACCGTGACCCCACTCTGTTGCAGCCCGGCCCAAGCCAGGTGCACATGCGGGTCGATGAACCCGGGCAGTACGGTCGCGCCACGCAGGTCGACGACCTCCTTGGCGGGCAACGAGGACACCGCGTCGTCCAGCCCGACGATCCGACCCTGCCACACCCCGATCTCGCGCCCGGCCGGAAGCGCCGGGTCCATCGTGACGATGTTCGCGTTGACCAACCGCAGATCCAGCATCATTTCTTGAATCCGGCCCGGCGCAAGGCGTCCGCCATCGACCCGCCGGCCGCCTCTTTCGCGGTGCCGCCACCGCGCTCCTGGCGGGGCTGGCGCGGCCGGTCCCGCGGCCCCGACCGACCGCCGGCGTCCCGGGCACCCGGCTCGTCATCCAACCGCAGGGACAACCCGATCCGTTTGCGGGGCACATCAACGTCGAGCACCTTCACCCGGACCACGTCGCCCGGCTTCACCACGTCCCTGGGGTCCTTGACGAACGAGCGGGACATGGCCGACACGTGCACCAGCCCATCCTGGTGCACGCCGACGTCGACGAACGCGCCGAACGCGGCCACGTTGGTGACCACACCCTCCAGCACCATGCCCGGTCGCAGGTCCTCGACCTTGTGCACCCCCTCGGCGAACGTCGCGGTCTTGAACGCCGGCCGCGGGTCCCGACCCGGCTTCTCCAGCTCGGCCAGGATGTCTGTCACGGTCGGCAGCCCGAACGATTCGTCCACAAAGGACTTCGGGTCGAGCTTGCGCAGTGTGCCGGTGTTCCCGATCAGCTTGGCCAGATTGCCGCCGGTGGCCTTGAGGATGCGCCGCACCACCGGATAGGCCTCCGGGTGCACGGCCGAGGAGTCCAGCGGGTCGTCCCCGCCAGGGATGCGCAGGAACCCCGCGCACTGCTCGAACGCCTTGGGCCCCAGTCGGGACACGTCCTTGAGCGCCCGGCGGGTGCGGAACGGCCCGTTGCCGTCCCGGTGCGCGACGATCTGCGCGGCCAGCCCCTCGCCGATGCCGGAAACCCGGGTCAGCAGCGGCGCGGAGGCCGTGTTGACGTCCACGCCCACCGCGTTCACACAGTCCTCCACCACCGCGTCGAGCGACCGGGACAGCATGGACTCGGGTAGATCATGTTGGTACTGGCCGACTCCGATGGACTTCGGGTCGATCTTGACCAGCTCGGCGAGCGGATCCTGCAACCTTCGGGCGATCGACACCGCCCCGCGCAGCGACACGTCCAGCCCGGGCAGCTCGTGCGAGGCGTAGGCGGACGCGGAGTACACCGACGCCCCTGCCTCGGACACCACGATCTTGGTCAGTCCAGGATTCAGCTTGATCAGGTCGGCGGCCAGCTTGTCGGTCTCCCGGGACGCCGTGCCGTTGCCGATCGCGATCAACTCGACGCCGTGCCGCTCGGCCAGCCGGGCCAGCACGGCCAGCGCCTCGTCCCAGCGCTGCTGCGGCTGGTGCGGGTAGATCGTCTCGGTGGCGACCACCTTGCCGGTGCCGTCGACCACCGCGACCTTCACGCCGGTGCGGAAGCCGGGATCCAGGCCCATGGTCGGTCGGGTGCCGGCCGGCGCGGCGAGCAACAGGTCGCGCAGGTTGGCCGCGAACACCCGGACGGCCTCCTCCTCGGCGGCCTGCCGAAGCCGCATCCGCAGGTCGATGTCGAGCTTGATCAGGATCCGGGCGCGCCAGGCGAGCCGGACGGTGTCCAGCAGCCAGCGGTCGGCGGCCCGGCCCCGGTCGGCGATGCGGAAGTGGCCGGCGATGGTGCGCTCGTAGTCGCTCGGCCCGGCCGGGGCTTGTTCCGGCGCGTCCTCGGCCAGCATGGTGAGCTCGAGGATCTCCTCCTTCTCACCGCGGAACATGGCCAGGATGCGGTGCGAGGGAAGCTTGGTGTAGGGCTCGGACCAGTCGAAGTAGTCGGCGAACTTGGCGCCGGCCTCCTGCTTTCCCTCGCGCACCTTGGCGGCGATCCGACCGGCGGTCCACATCCGCTCACGCAGGGTGCCGATCAGATCGGCGTCCTCGGTGAACTGCTCGATCAGGATGGCCCGGGCGCCGTCCAGCGCGGCGGCGGGGTCGGCCACGCCCTTCTCGGTGTCGACGAACCCGGCGGCCTCGGTCTGCGGGTCCCGGCTCGGGTCGGCCAGCAACAGGTCGGCCAGCGGTTGCAGCCCGGCCTCACGGGCGATCTGCGCCTTGGTGCGCCGCTTGGGCTTGTAAGGCAGGTAGATGTCCTCCAGGCGCGCCTTGGAGTCGGCGGCCATGATCCGGGCGGTCAGCTCGTCGGTGAGCTTGCCCTGCTCGCGGATCGACTCGAGGATCGCGGTGCGCCGGTCCTCCAGCTCACGCAGGTAGCGCAGGCGTTCCTCGAGCGTGCGCAGCTGGGCGTCGTCGAGGCTGCCGGTGACCTCCTTGCGGTAGCGGGCGATGAACGGGACGGTGGCGCCACCGTCCAGCAGCTCGACCGCCGCGTGGACCTGCCGGTCGCGCACGCCGAGCTCCTCGGCGATGCGCTCATGAATCGATAGCACCCGAGCATTCTGCTACGAGGCGCCGCCACGCGGGGATCGGGACGCTGAGCACGCCCCCGGCCGGGTGCTTCGAGTCCCGCACGGCGGCCCCCGCCGAGACCAGCGCCACCTCCACGCAACTGCTTGCGCCACCTCCGCTAAAGCTGCTCTTCCGCCAGTTCATCCCGTTCGCTCCCGCGCTCATGGTCGCTTGCCAGGGTGACAATCAACCCCCGCGATTGTCCTCCATCCATGGCAACCTCACCGAGAGTCGAGACCAGGCCGCGATACGGCTCGATATACCGGCGATCTTCCAGGAAGAGCACGGTCGCATGGTTGTCCAGGCACACCAGCGGTTGATATTCGGCGTACTCGAACAGCGCGAAGGGGCC
>NZ_DASUCC010000083.1:0-12711 GCF_035762905.1 Actinophytocola sp. | reverse complement strand
TGCACACCCTGGAACAGCAGGGGAGCACCCGATACCTCGAGTGCGGCCCGGCCGCCGTGCTGTCCGGCATGGCCGCCGGCTGCCTGACCGGCGACGCGGTCTTCGTTGCCTCCCAGCACTTTCCGGGCGAGGTCGACGAGGTGCGGGCGCTGGTGCGGGCGGTCGGCGCGCTGTACGTGGCGGGCCAGGACATCGCGCCGGCCGTGGCCCGTGGTGTCCCGGTCGACCTGCCCGGCTACGCCTTCCAGCGCGAGCGCTACTGGATCGACGCGGCGCGGCCGGCGGTCCGGGACCGCTCCCGGGGCGAGGACGCCCTGTGGCAGGCGGTGGCGGATGGCGCGGCGGATCGGGTCACCGAGCTGCTCGGCGCACCGGACGGGACGGCCGTCGCCGCGCTGCTGCCGCACCTGGCGGCCTGGCGGGCCCGGCAGGAGCGGGCCGACGCCCTCGCCGGCCGGTGCTACACCGAAACCTGGGAGCCGGCCGGCCCGCCGCCCGCCGCACCGCGCGGCCACTGGCTGATCGTCGCGCCCCCGGCGGCCCGAGAGCTGGCCGACCAGCTCGCCGGGCTGCTGACCGGTGCCGGCGCCTCGGCGCACCTGGTGCCGGCCGGTGACCGGGCCGAAGGTGCCGCACTGATCGCCGGGCACGGGTCCGACCTCGCCGGGGTGCTCGCCCTGACCGCCCTTGACCTCGCCGCACACCCGGACCATCCGGCGGTGACCATGGGTGCGGCCCGAAGTCTGGCGCTGGTGCAGGCGCTGTCCGACGCGAAAGTCCGCGCCCCGTTGTGGTTCCTCACCCGGGGCGCCGTTGCCGCGGCCGCCCCGGATCCCGGCCAGGCGCTGGTCTGGGGTCTCGGCCACGTCGTCGCCCTCGAGCATCCCGAGCGCTGGGGTGGGCTCATCGACCTGCCCGACACGCTGGACGCCCGCTGCGCCGGGCTGGTGCTGGCCACGCTGGCCGCGCACGGCACCCCGGACGCCGAGGAGCACGCGGCGGTCCGGCCCGATGGGCGCCTGGTTCGCCGGCTGCGCCGCGCCCCGGTCGCGGGCCCGGCCGGCCCGTGGACACCCCGCGGCACCGTGCTGATCACCGGCGGCAGCGGGGCGCTCGCCGCGCAACTCGCCCGCCGGCTCGCCGAGCGCGGCGCCGAGCACCTGGTGCTCGCCTCCCGGCAGGGTCCGGCGGCCGACGGCGCCGGTGCGCTCGCCGCCGCGCTCGAGGCGGCCGGCGCCCGGGTCAGCGTGGTCGCCTGCGACGTGACCGACCGGCGGCAGTTGGCCGGCCTGCTCGACACGCTCGACCGCGACCCGGTCCCGCTGCGCGCCGTCGTGCACACCGCGGGCGTGCTGGACGACCGGCTGCTGGACCGGATGGACACCGCGGCCCTTGCGGCCGTCGCCGCGCCCAAGCTCACCGCGGCCACCCACCTGCACGAGCTGACCCGGGACCGGGACCTGGACGCGTTCGTGTTGTACACCTCGATCGTCGGCGTGCTCGGCAATGTCGGTCAGGCCAACTACGCCGCGGCGAACGCCGCGGTGGACGCGCTGGCCGCCCGGCGCCGGGCGGAGGGGTTGCCGGCCGTCGCCGTGGCCTGGGGACCGTGGGCGGACGGCGGCATGACCCACGGTGCGGCCGAGGCGCAGCTGCGCCGGATCGGCCTCGAACCGATGCCCGCCGAGCAGGCGTTGGACGCCCTGGACGGGGCGCTCGCCGGCGGCGGCACGGTGGTGGCCGGCATCGACTGGCCCACGGCCGCGCGCAGCTACGCCGAGGGCCGCAACCGGCCGCTGCTGCGGGAGATCCCCGAGGCCGCCGTCCGGCTGGACGCCACCGATGAACCGGGTGCGCCGCTGCGGGCCACGCTGCTCGAGCTGGACGAGCCGGCCCGGGCCGAGCACGTGCGCGGGCTGCTTGCCGGGGAGGCCGCCGCGGTGCTCGGGATCGCCGACCCCGCAACGCTCGACCCGCGGCGCGGCTTCAAGGACCTCGGGTTCGACTCGATGATGGCCGTCGACTTCAGCGTCCGGGTGCACCGGCGCACCGGAGTCGCTACGCCGAAGACCCTGGTCTTCGACCATCCCGACCTGACCGCCGCCACCCGCTGGCTGCTCGGCGAGCTGGCACCGCGGCCGGAGCCGGTGGAGCCCAACGGTTCCGTGAGTCGCGCGGCCGGCGAGCCGCTGGCCGTGATCGGCGTCGGGCTGCGCATGCCCGGCGACGCCAACGACCTGGACGACCTGTGGACGGTGCTCGCCGAGGGCCGGGACACGGTCGGCCCGGTTCCCCCCGGCCGGTTCTCCCGCACCGAACCGGAGATCGGGCCGGGTTCGTTCCTGGCCGACGTGGCGCACTTCGACGCGGCCTTCTTCGGCATCTCCCCGCGCGAGGCCGAGCCGATGGACCCGCAGCACCGGCTGCTGCTCGAAACGGCCTGGAATTGCCTTGAGGACGCCGGAATCCGGCCGGACGAGCTGCGCGACTCGCGGACCGGGGTGTTCGTCGGCGCGGGCGCCGGCGAGTACAGCACGCACCGGCAGGGCCGGCCGGCCGACACCTACACGCTGACCGGCAGCCTGCCCAGCTTCAACGCCGGCCGGCTCGCCTATCACCTGGGGTTGCAGGGTCCCGCGCTGGCCGTGGACACCGCCTGCTCCTCCTCGCTGGTGGCGCTGCACCTGGCCGCCGAGGCGCTGCGCAACGGCGAATGCGAGCTGGCCCTTGCCGGCGGCGTGCAGGTTCTTGCGGACCCGGCGGCGTTCGTCGCGCTCGGCCGCTCGAACGCGCTCGCCCCGGACGGCCGGAGCAAGACGTTCTCCGCCAACGCGGACGGGTACGGCCGGGGCGAGGGCGTCGGGGTGCTGGCCATGACGCGGCTGTCCGACGCGGTGCGGGCGGGCCGCCGGATCCTCGGCGTGATCAGGGGATCCGCGGTCAACCACGACGGCGCCAGCAGCGGCATCACCGCACCCAACGGCTCGGCGCAGCGCAAGGTGATCCGCGCCGCGCTCGACTCGGCCGGCCTGGGCCCCGCGGACATCGACTACGTGGAGTGCCACGGCACCGGCACCCGGCTCGGCGACCCGATCGAGGTGCAGGCGCTGGCCGCCGTGTACGGAACCGGCCGCGCGCCGGGCCGGGAACTGGGGCTGGGCACGGCGAAGAGCGTGATCGGGCATCTGGAGTCGGCGGCCGGGATCGCCGGCGTGTGCAAGATGTTGGCCGCGCTGCGAAACGACACGCTCCCGGCCACGCTGCACAGCAACCCGCGCAACCCGCACATCCCCTGGGACGACCTCCCGGTGCGGGTGGTCGACACGCCACAGCCCTGGCCGCGCATCGATTCCCGGCCGCGCCGGGCCGGGGTGTCCTCGTTCGGGTTGAGCGGCACCAACGCGCACGTGATCGTCGAGGAAGCCCCAGCCGACCCGGCCGGACCCACCCCGGTGGCCGGTTTCCTGCCGGTGGTGGTGTCCGGCCGGGACGAGGCGACAGTGCGGGAGCAGGCCGGCCGGTGGGCCGACTGGCTGGCCGCGCACCCCGAGGCGCAGCTGTCCGACGTGGCGGCGACCGCCGCCGGCCGCACCCACTTCGACTCCCGCGCCTGCGTGATCGCCAGCAGCACCGACGAACTGGTCGCCGGTCTGCGGGCGTTCGCCGAGAGCCAAGCCCACGACACGCTCGTGTCCGGCAGCGCGCAGCGGCGTGGCCGGGTGGTGTTCGTGTTTCCGGGTCAGGGTTCGCAGTGGGCCGGGATGGGCCGGGACCTGTTGGCCGCCAACGAGGTCTTCGCCGAGGCCATCGATGCTTGCGATGCGGCGTTGCGGCCGTGGACCGGCTGGTCGGTGCGGGAGGTGTTGGCCGGTGCGGCCGGCTCGGCCGGGTTGGACCGGGTGGATGTGGTGCAGCCGGCGTTGTTCGCGATGGCGATCGGTCTGTCGGCGGTGTGGCGCTCGCTGGGCGTGGAACCGGCTGCGGTGGTCGGCCATTCGCAGGGCGAGGTGCCGGCCGCGGTGATCAGCGGCGCGCTGAGCCTGGAGCAAGGCGCGCAGATCGTCGCGCAGCGCTCCCAGGCGGTGCTCACGGTGGCCGGGCAGGGCGGTATGGCCCTGATCGAACGCCCGGCGGCGCAGGTCGAGGAGTTCCTTGCCCCGTATGGAGATGCGCTGTCGGTGGCGGCGGTGAACACCCCGGGTTCGACGGTGATCTCCGGTGCCGTCGAGGCGATCGAGCGGATCGTGGCCGAGTTGCAGGCCCAGGGTGTCTACGCGCGCACCATCAAGGTCGACTACGCCTCGCACAACGCCCAGATGGACCCGCTGCTGCCCGACCTGGCCACCGCATTCGCCGATCTCACCCCGGGCCGAGCGGAAATCCCCCTCTACTCCACCGTGACCGGCCAACCCATCAAAGGCCCCGTACTGGACGGCGACTACTGGTGCCGCAACCTGCGCGAACCGGTCCGCTTCGACCGCGCCCTCGAGCAGTTGCTGACCGACGGGCATTCGGTGTTCGTGGAGATCTCCGCCCACCCGGTGCTGGCCATGCCGCTCACCGACGCCAGCGCCGAAAACTCCGACGCCGAACACGGCGGGGTGGTGGTCGGATCGCTGGCCCGCGACCGCGGCGACCAGGCACAACTGTTGCGCAACCTCGGCCTGCTGCACGTCCACGGTGTCGAGTTGGACTGGGCCCGGATCCTTGGTGTGCGCGGCCTGGTCGCGTTGCCCACCTATGCCTTCCAGCGCGAGCGGTTCTGGACCGAGCCGGCCAAGCCGGCCGGCGACGCGGCGGCGCTCGGGCTGGACGCCGCCCGGCATCCCTGGATCGGCGCGGTCACCCCGCTCGCCGGGGCCGACGGCCACCTCGTCACCGGGCGGCTTTCCCTTGCCGAGCAACCATGGCTGGCCGACCACACCGTGTTCGGCTCGGTGCTCGTGCCCGGCACCGGCCTGCTGGAACTGGCCATCGCGGCGGCCCACGAGATCGGCGCACCCGGCGTGGCCGAACTGACGCTGGCCGAGCCGCTGGTGCTCGAGGATGCCGTCCGGATCCAGATCACGGTGAGCGCACCGAATCCGGACGGCCGCCGGGAAATCGCGATCCACAGCCGACCGGACCGGGGCGGAGCCTGGACCCGGCACGCCGGCGGGATGCTGGCCGGCGCCGGTGCCGACGGACCCGACGGGTTCGCCGAACTAAGCGCCTGGCCGGTGCCCGATGCCGAGCCGGTGCCGCTGGACGGTGTCTACCAACGGTTCGATGCCCAGGGCATCGACTACGGCCCGGCGTTCCGCGGCCTGACCGAGCTGTGGCGCCGGGAGAACACGGCCTACGGCCGGGTGCGCCTGCCAGAAGCGGCCGCCGGGGATCACCGCCTGCACCCCGCGCTGCTCGACGCGGCCCTGCACGCCATCATCGGAGTGTCCGATGTGGACGAACCGGGCGCGCTGCTGCCGTTCGAATGGCGCGACGTCGAGCTGCACGCGACCGGTGCGCAGGAGCTGCGGATCCTGATCGAGGTCGAACCCGCCGAGTCCGGCCGGCGGATCCGGGCCTGGGGAACGGATGCGGCCGGTGCGCCGGTGGTGCGGATCGGCGGGCTCGACCTGCGCCGGGCTACCGCGGCACAACTGCGCGGTGCCGATGGCCTGCACCGCCTGGAGTTCCGGCCGGTGCCCGCTCCGGATACCCGGAACGAAACCGAACGCGTGGTGGTCGACCTGACCGGCGCCGTGGCCGACCCGGCCGCGCCGGACGCCGCGCGGCGGGCCGCCGAGCAGGCCCTCGGCCGGCTCAAGGAACTGCTGTCCGACGACCGGTCCGAGGCGGAGGAGCTGGTCGTCGTCACCCGCGGCAGCATCGCCGCCGGGCCCGGCGATCGGCTCGACGGGCTGCCGAACGCCCCGGTCTGGGGGCTGGTCCGGTCGGCCCGGGCCGAGCACCCCGAGCGTGCCCTGCGCCTTATCGACCTCGGACCGGACGACGTGGACCGGGCGGCGCTGGACCGCGCGCTCGCCGTCACCGGCGAACCGGAGCTGGCCGTGCGCGGCGGCGAGGTGCTCGCCGCCCGCCTGGTCCAGGCCGGCGCCCCGGCCGGCGACGCGCGGGCGCTCAACCCCGGCGGCACCGTTCTGATCACCGGCGGCACCGGCGAGCTCGGCCGGGCGGTCGCCCGGCATCTCGTTGTCCGGCACGGGATCCGCCGGCTGGTGCTGACCTCCCGGCGCGGGCCGGACACGCCCGGCGCTGCGGAGCTGGTGCGGGAGCTGGAGAAGGCCGGGGCGGCAGCCGTGCGGGTGGTGGCCTGTGACGTCACCCGGCGTGCGGATCTGGCCCGGGTGCTCACCCTCGCCGAACCGGACCACCCGTGGACGGCGGTGCTGCACCTGGCCGGGGTGCTGGACGACGGCGTCCTGCTCGGCCTGGATCCGGAGCGGCTGTCCCGGTTGCTGGACCCCAAGGTGGCCGGCGCGGTCCACCTCGACGCGCTCACCCGCGACCTGGACCTCGCCGCGTTCGTGCTGTTCTCCTCCGCCGCCGGCACGGTCGGCACCGCGGGCCAGGGTGGTTACGGTGCGGCCAACACCTACCTGGACGCGTTCGCCGCCCGGTGCCGGGCGCAGGGTCGCCCGGTCACCAGCCTCGCCTGGGGGCTGTGGGAGCAGGCGGGCGTGGGGATGACCGCACACCTGGGTGCGGTGGAGCTGGATCGTATGCGCCGCCAGGGAATCGCTCCGCTGCCGGTTGCGCAGGGCCTGGCGCTGCTGGACGCGGCGCTGGCCCGCCCGGCCGGCAACTTCGTGCCGGTGCGGCTCGATCCGGGCGCGGACGGCCCGCTGTTCCGCGCGCTGGCCCGGCGAACCGAGCCGGCCGCACCGAAGGCCGCCGCCAAGGGACAGCGCGACCGGATCCGCTCCGCGCCGGCCGCGGAGCGGCCCGAACTGGTCAACCGGCTGGTGCTCCAGGAGGTGGCCGCCGTGCTCGGTCTCGGTGCGGCGCACACCCTTGCTCCGGACCAGGTGCTCCAGCAGTTGGGCCTCGACTCGCTGATGGCCGTCGAGCTTCGGCGTGCCCTGGCGAGCGCCACCGGGCTCACGCTGCCGGCCACCCTCGCCTTCGACCACCCGACGCCCGAGGCGATCGCCGCCCTGATCCTGGCCCGCCTCGACCCGCCGGCCGAACCGACCGAATCGGTCGAACCGGAGGACTGGGTCGACGACGAACGGTCGGTGGACGAGATCAACGCGGAACTGAACGCGCTGCTGGAGGCGTCCGGCCTCGACCTGGTCTGAGACTCACCGCGCGTTGCAGCCACGTTGTTCGCCGGTTGTATCGAAGTACAAGGGGCCGGCGCTTGGCTGGGGGTGTCGGTGGCCGCGCAGAGCCTCGGGGGTGTCGATGTCACAGCAGGATCGAATGGAAGCCGCGCTACCCGCGATCCGTGCCCTGCAGAAGCGCGCCGCGGATCTGGAGGCCCGGCAGGCCCGGCAGCACGAGCCGATCGCGGTGGTGTCGATGGCGTGCCGGTTGCCGGGCGGTATCGCCACCCCGGAAGCCTTCTGGGAGCTGCTGGCCGCCGGTGGGGACGCGGTGGGCGGTTTCCCGGAGCGTTGGCGGGCCTTGGATGTGTACGATCCGGATCCGGACGCGGTCGGCAAGAGCTATGCCCGGGAGGGTGGTTTCCTCGACGGTGTCGAGGGTTTCGACGCCGCCTTCTTCGGCATCTCGCCGCGCGAGGCGTTGTCCATGGACCCCCAGCAGCGCCTGGTGCTGGAGACCTCGTGGGAAGCCCTTGAGCGCGCCGGCATCCGCCCCCCTTCGTTGCGCGGCAGCCGCACGGGGGTCTACCTGGGCACGATGAGCTCCGACTACGGCGACCTCGGCCGGGATCTGTCGGCTCTCGACGGCTATGTGAGCACCGGCAAGGCATCGAGCGTGGTGTCCGGCCGGGTGTCCTACACCCTCGGTCTGCACGGTCCCGCCGTCACCGTGGACACCGCCTGTTCCTCCTCCCTGGTTGCCCTGCATCTCGCGGTGAACGCGTTGCGGGCCGGCGAGTGCGAGCTGGCCTTGGCCGGCGGCGTCACCGTGATGAGTTCCCCGACCCTGTTCGTGGAGTTCTCCCGGCTCAAGGGGATGGCCCCGGACGGCCGGTGCAAGTCGTTCTCCGCCAACGCCGACGGCGCCGGTTGGGCCGAGGGCGCCGGCGTGCTGGTGCTCAAGCGCCTGTCCGCGGCACAGCGTGACGGCGACCAGATCCTGGCCGTGCTGCGCGGCAGCGCGGTCAACCAGGACGGCCGCAGCCAGGGATTGACCGCTCCCAACGGCCCCGCCCAGCAACGGGTCCTGCGCGACGCGTTGGCGGCCTCCCAGCTGACCCCGGCCGACATCGATGCCATCGAGGCGCACGGCACCGGCACCACCCTGGGTGATCCGATCGAAGCCGGCGCGCTGACCGAGGTGTTCGGCCCCGGCCGCGATGCCGATCAGCCCGTCTATCTGGGTTCGTCGAAATCCAACCTGGGCCACACCCAAGCCGCCGCCGGGGTGGTCGGCGTGATCAAGATGGTGCTCGCGCTGCAACACCAATCCCTGCCGCCGACCCTGCACGCCGAACAACCCAGCCCGCACATCCAGTGGGACGGCAGCGGCCTGCACCTGCTCACCCAACCCCAACCCTGGCCGCGCACCGACACCCGACCCCGCCGGGCCGGAGTGTCCTCGTTCGGGCTCAGCGGCACCAACGCGCACATGATCGTCGAAGAAGCACCGGCCCCTGCCGGACGGGTCGAAACCACTCCGGTGGACGGTCCGGCCCCGATCGTGGTGTCGGGTCGCGAGGAGGTCGCCCTGCGGGAGCAGGCCAGGCGCTGGACCGAGTGGCTGGCCGGCCACGCCGGTACCGACCTGGCCAGGGTGGCGAGGACCGCGGCCCGGCACCGCATCCACCTGGAGTCCCGAGCCTGTGTGATCGCCGGCAGCACCGCGGAGCTGACGGACGGTCTGCGCGCGCTGTCCGAAGGCCGACCGCACGACGCGGTGATCACCGGCACCGCCCAGCGCCGCGGCCGGGTGGTGTTCGTGTTTCCGGGTCAGGGTTCGCAGTGGGCCGGGATGGGCCGGGAGCTGTTGGCCGCCAACGAGGTCTTCGCCGAGGCCATCGACGCCTGCGATGCGGCGTTGCGGCCGTGGACCGGGTGGTCGGTGCGCGAGGTGTTGTCCGGCTCGGCCGGCTCGGCCGGATCGGACCGGGTGGATGTGGTGCAGCCGGCGTTGTTCGCGATGGCCATCGGTCTGTCGGCGGTGTGGCGCTCGCTGGGCGTGGAACCGGCTGCGGTGGTCGGCCACTCGCAGGGCGAGGTGCCGGCCGCGGTGATCAGCGGCGCGCTGAGCCTGGAGCAAGGCGCGCAGATCGTCGCGCAGCGCTCCCAGGCGGTGCTCACGGTGGCCGGGCAGGGCGGTATGGCCCTGATCGAACGCCCGGTGGCACAGGTCGAGGAGTTCCTTGCCCCGTATGGAGATGCGCTGTCGATCGCCGCGGTGAACACCCCGGGCTCGACGGTGATCTCCGGCCAGGCGCAGGCGATCTCGCAGATCGTGGCCGAACTCGAAGCGCAGGACATCTACGCCCGCACCATCAAGGTCGACTACGCCTCGCACAACGCCCAGATGGACCCGCTGCTGCCCGACCTGGCCACCGCATTCGCCGATCTCACCCCGGGCCGGGCGGAAATCCCCCTCTACTCCACCGTGACCGGCCAACCCGTCAAAGGCCCCGAGTTGGCCGGCGACTACTGGTGCCGCAACCTGCGCGAACCGGTCCGGTTGGACCGCGCCCTCGAGCAGTTGCTGACCGACGGGCATTCGGTGTTCGTGGAGATCTCCGCCCACCCGGTGCTGGCCATGCCGCTCACCGACGCCAGCGCCGAACACGGCGGGGTGGTGGTCGGATCGCTGGCCCGCGACCGAGGCGACCAGGCACAGCTGTTGCGCAACCTCGGCCTGCTGCACGTGCACGGGGTCGAACTGGACTGGGACCAGGTCGTCGGCCAGGGCGGTGACCTGGTTCCGTTGCCCACCTATGCCTTCCAGCGCGAGCGGTTCTGGACCGAGCCGGCCAAGCCGGCCGGCGACGCGGCGGCGCTCGGGCTGGACGCCACGCGGCATCCGTGGCTCGGCGCGGCGGTGAGCCTCGCCGACGGCGACGGGTATGTGCTCACCGGGCGGCTGTCCGTAGCCGAGCATCCGTGGCTGGCCGACCACGCGGTGTTCGGCACGATCCTGGTGCCCGGCACGGGGTTGCTCGAGATCGCGCTGACCGCCGCCCACCAGGCCGGCATGGGCCGGGTGGCCGAGTTGACGCTGCTGGATCCGCTCGTCCTCGCCGAGGACACCGCGGTGCAGGTGCAGGCGGTGATCCACGCGGAAGAGATCACCATCTACAGCCGCGTCGACGACGCGCCCTGGCGCCGGCACGCCACCGGAACGCTCGCCACCCCCGGCCACGTCTCCGAGGTCGCCACCACCCCGCCCCCGGACGCCGAACACCTCGATCTGGACGGCTTCTACGAATCGCTGGCCGCGCGCGGCCTGGACTACGGCCCGGCCTTCCAGGGCCTGACCGAACTGTGCCGCACCGGCGACACCGCCTACGGTCTGGTCCGACTGGCCGACGGGTTGGACCCCAACGGTTTCGGCATCCACCCGGCGTTGCTCGACGCCGCCCTGCACACCCTGTTCGGTGCGCTCGACGACCACGATTCCGTGCTGCTTCCGTTCGCCTGGACCGGAGTCGAGCTGTACGCGACCGAGGTCACCGAACTGCGGGTGCGGGTCGACGTCGACGGCGACACCGCCCGGGTCGCGGTCACCAGCACCGCCGGGCAACCCGTGCTGCACGCCGACGGGTTGGTGATCCGCGTGGCCACCGCCGAACAGATCCGCGCCGCCGAAACGGTCGAGCACCTGTACCGGGTGGATTTCCAGCCGATCCCCGTGCCGGAGCCGGTCGAGGCCGGGGACCCGGCGGATGTCGATGTCGTGCTGGCCGCACTGGACGGCGGGACACCGCCACCGGCCCGGCTGGTGATCAACGCACCGGTGGGCGGCCCGCGCGAGACGACCGGTTCGGCGTTGCGCACGATGCAGCGAATCCTGGCCGAACCGCGCCTGGACGCGACGGAGTTGGTCTGGGTCACCCGCGCCGGGGACCTTGCGCACGCGCCGCTGTGCGGACTGGTGCGCGCGGCCCGCGCCGAGAACCCGGAGCGGACGATCCGGACCATCGAGGTCGGCGACGACGCAACGCTGCTCCCGCACGCCATCGCCGCGTCCGGGGAACCGGAGATCGTGCTCCGGGACGGGGAGATCCGGGCCGCACGGCTGGTTCCGGTCGCGGTGCCGGCGAGCGTTCCGGCCAGGTTCGACCCCGAGGGGTCGGTGCTGATCACCGGCGGCACCGGTGAGCTTGGCCGCACTGTGGCCCGGCATCTGGTTGTCCGGCACGGGGTCCGCCACCTGGTGTTGACCTCGCGGCGAGGGCCGGACGCACCCGGGGCCGACGACCTGGTGGCCGAACTGACCGCCGCCGGCGCCATCAGCGTTCGGGTGGTGGCCTGTGATGTCGGCCGGCGCGATGACATCGCCGCCGTGCTCGCCGACGACACGCACCCGTGGACGGGGGTGTTCCATCTGGCGGCCGCGCTGGATGACGGGTTGCTGGCCGACCAGAGTCCCGAGCGGCTCGATGCGGTGTGGCAGCCCAAGGCCGGCGGCGCCGCGCACCTGCACGAGCTGACCCGCGACCTGGACCTGGCCGCGTTCGTGCTGTTCTCCTCGGCGGCCGGGGTGCTCGGCGGCGCCGGGCAGAGCAACTACGCCGCCGCCAACGCCTTCCTTGACGCCCTGGCCGGGCATCGCCGGGCGGCCGGGTTGGCCGGTGTGAGCCTGTCCTGGGGTCTGTGGCAGCAGGCCGGAATCGGGCTGACCGCGCGCCTCGGCCAGGCCGAGCTGGCCCGGTTGCGCCGCCAGGGTGTCGCCGCCCTCAGCGTGGACCAGGGCCTCGCCGCGCTCGATGCCGCCCTTGCCCTTGACCGGCCGCACCTGGTGCCGCTCCGCCTGGACCGCACCGCGCTGGACCGGCAGGCCGACCAGATCCCCCCCTTGCTGCGCGGCCTCATCCGGGCCCCCCGCAAGCGAATCGGCGAACCCGGCCCCACGGCCGGTGGCCTCCGGGAGCGCCTGCTCGCCCGGCCGGCCGCGGACCGGATCACCCTCCTCACCCAGCTCGTGCGGCAGGCGGCCGCCACCGTCCTCGGCCTGCCGGACGGCACCACGCTCAGCCCCACCCAGGTGCTCAAGGAACTCGGCATCGACTCCCTGATGGCCGTCGAGCTGCGTCGCCACCTGGCCACCGAAACCGGGCTCACCCTCCCCGCGACCCTCGCCTTCGACCACCCCACCCCGGCCGCCATCGCCACCCACCTACTCACCCGGCTCGCCCTCACGACGCCGAACCACCCCACCCCCACCAGCACCCCCGCCACCCCAACAACAACGGTGGAACCGATCGCCATCGTCGCCATGTCCTGCCGCCTGCCCGGTGGTATCGCCACCCCGGAAGCGTTCTGGGAGCTGCTGTCCACCGGTGGCGACGCGGTAAACGTTTTCCCGGACCGCTGGCAGGCATTGGATGTGTACGAC
>NZ_DASUCC010000082.1:0-3663 GCF_035762905.1 Actinophytocola sp. | reverse complement strand
CTGGTCGGGCGCGGCGCCGGGCTCGCCGGGCCCGTGGAAGGACGAGAGCAGCCGCTTCGTCACCGCCGTCGCCTCCGCCTCGTCGGCGACGACGACGTCGAGCACGCCGTTCGCGGACTGGACGTCGACCGGGCCGACGTCGTCGGGCTCGACCTTGCCCAGCCCGCCGCCCTCGATCATCGCCGGGCCGCCCATGCCGATCGAAGAGTCGGCAGTGGCGATGATGACGTCGCAGCAGCCGAGCAGCGACGCGTTGCCGGCGAAGCAGCGCCCCGACGTGATGCCGACCATCGGCACCAGCGCCGAGAGCTGCGCGAAGCGCGCGAAAGTGCGTTGGCCCGAGCTGATGCCGTCGGTGTCGCCCGGCCGTCCGCCGCCGCCTTCGGCAAACAGCACCAGCGGCATGCGGCCGTTCTCCGCGATGTCGACCACGCCGTTCGGCACCTGGATCGACATCGGGCCGATGTCCTCGGGCGCGAAGACGCCGAGCCCGCCGCCCTCGATCATCGCCGGCCCGCCCATGCCGATGCTCGAGTCCTCGGTCGCGATCACCACGTCGCAACACCCGAGCAGCGCCGCGTTGCCGGCGAAGCAGTAGCCGGCGGCGATCCCGACCAGCGGCACCAGCCCGGACAACCGCGCGAACAGGTGGAACGACGGTACGTCGAGTCCGCCGACGGTGGGGATGTCGGTGTCCCCCGGCCGCCCGCCGCCGCCCTCGGCGAACAGCACCACCGGCAGCCGCCTGCGCGCGGCGACGGTGAACAGCCGGTCCTTCTTGGCATGGTTGTAGTAGCCCTGCGTGCCGGCCAGCACGGTCGCGTCGTAGGCCAGCACCAGGCAGGCCGACCCGTTCACCTCGGCGACGCCGGCCACCAGCCCGTCCGCCGGGGTGCGCGCGACCAGGTCGTCCAGGCCACGGCGTTGACGTTGGGCGGCCACCACCAAGGGCCCGTACTCGACGAACGTGTCGGGGTCGCACAGCTCGGCGAGGTTCTCCCGGGCGGTGCGCTGGCCGCGGTCCCGGCGCCGGCGCACCGCCTCCGGCCGGTTGGCGTCCAGCCCAACGGCGTGCCGGTCCAGCACCTCGGCCAGGTCGGGCCGGATCACGTCCGGATCGACCAGCTCATCGGATGTCTCGGCAGGCCCAGTCGTTTCGGCGGGGTCGAACGTGAGCAGCGGCTGGTCGCGCCGGACCGTGTCCCCGGCGGCGACAAGCACCGTGGCCACCACGGCGGCGGCCGGGGCGCGCACGATGTGCTCCATCTTCATCGACTCGAGCACCACGATCTGCTGTCCGACCTGGATCAGCTCACCCGGGCGGACGTCCACGCGGACCACGGTGCCCAGCATCGGGGCCAGCACGTGCTGGGTCTCCATCGGATCTTCCTAGCATCCCGGACCAACATCGGACGTCACCTGTGGACACAGGGCCACATGGCGACTACATTCGCCCGCAATAGATCCGATGTTTCGGGAGGCCTCATGCGGTTGCTGCGGATCGGCCCCCCGGGCCGGGAACGGCCCGCCACGCTGGCCGGCGACGGCCGGCTGCTCGATCTGTCCGCGCTGACCGAGGACATCGACGGCGCCTTCCTTGCCGGCGGCGGAATCGACCGGGCCCGGGCCGCGGTCGACGCCGGCGGGCTGCCCGAGCTGGACCCGGCGCTGCGGGTCGGCCCACCGGTCGCCCGGCCCGGCAAGATCGTCTGCATCGGGCTGAACTACTCCGACCATGCCAGGGAGGCCGGCGCCCCGCCGCCCACCGAGCCGGTGCTGTTTCTCAAGGCGCCCAACACGATCGTCGGTCCGAACGACGAGGTGCTGGTGCCGAGGGGCAGCGCGAAGACCGACTGGGAGGTCGAGCTGGCCGTGGTGATCGGCCGCACCGCCCGGTACCTCACCGGGCCGGAACGGGCGCTGGCCCACGTTGCCGGCTACACGATCGCCAACGACGTGTCCGAGCGGGAGTTCCAGCTGGAGCGCGGCGGCACCTGGGACAAGGGCAAGTCCTGCGAGACGTTCAACCCGCTCGGCCCCTGGCTGGTGACCGCGGACGAGGTGCCCGACCCGCAGCGGCTGGGCATGCGGCTGTGGGTCAACGGCGCGGCCAAACAGGACGGCAGCACCCAGAACATGATCTTCGGCGTGGCCGAGCTCGTGCACTACGTCAGCCAGTTCATGGTGCTCGAGCCGGGCGACGTGCTGAACACCGGAACCCCGGCCGGCGTCGCGATGGGCGCCCCGGACCCCAAGCCGTACCTGCGCGAGGGTGACGTCCTGGAGCTGGAGATCGACGGGCTCGGCCGGCAACGGCAGGTCGTCGGGCAGGCCAGATGACCGCGACGATCACCAGGCTGCGCACGTTCGACATCCGGTTTCCCACCTCCCGGCAGCTGGACGGCTCGGACGCGATGAACCCGGATCCGGACTACTCGGCCGCCTACGTGGCGATCCAGACCGACGCCGCCGACGGCCTTGAAGGGCACGGGTTCGCCTTCACCATCGGCCGGGGCAACGACGTGCAGGCCGCGGCGATCCGGTTGCTCGAGTCCTATGTGGTCGGTTGTCCGGTCGACGCGACCCTTGCCGACCTCGGCGGCACGTGGAAGCGGATGGTGCACGACTCACAGCTGCGCTGGCTGGGCCCGGAGAAGGGCATCATGCACATGGCCATCTCCGCGGTGATCAACGCGCTGTGGGATCTGAAGGCCAAGCGGGTGGGCAAGCCGGTGTGGAAGGTGCTCGCCGACCTCTCCCCCGAGGAGATCGTGTCCCTCGTGGACTTCCGGTACCTGACCGACGCGCTCACCGCGGGCGAGGCGCTGGACATCCTGCGCCGGGCCGAGCCGGGCCGCGCCGGCCGCGAGACGACGCTGCGCGAGCACGGCTATCCCGGCTACACCACGACTCCCGGCTGGCTCGGCTACGACGACGACAAGCTGCGCACGCTGTGCGAGCAGGCCGTCGCCGACGGGTTCACCCAGATCAAGCTGAAGGTGGGCGGCAGCCTGACCGACGACATCAGGCGGCTGCGGATCGCCCGGGACGCGGTGGGACCGGACGTCCGGATCGCCGTCGACGCCAACCAGCGCTGGGATGTCAGCACCGCCATCGCCTGGGTCCGCGAGTTGGCCCCGTTCGACCCGTGGTGGGTCGAGGAGCCGACCAGCCCGGACGACGTGCTCGGCCACGCGACCATCGCCAGGGCCATCGCGCCGGTCCGGGTGGCCACCGGAGAGCACGTGCAGAACCGGGTGGTGTTCAAGCAGCTGCTGCAGACCGGCGCGATCTCCTACCTCCAACTGGACGCCGCGCGGGTGGCCGGGGTGAACGAGAACGTGGCGATCCTCTTGCTGGCCGCCAAGTTCGGCGTTCCTGTGTGCCCGCACGCCGGCGGGGTCGGCCTGTGCGAGCTGGTGCAGCACCTGGCGATGTTCGACTACGTGGCCGTGTCGGGCAGCCTGACCGACCGGGTCATCGAGTACGTCGACCACCTGCACGAGCACTTCGTCGATCCGGTCGTCGTGCGCGCCGGCCGGTACGTGACCCCGACGAACCCCGGCTTCAGCGCCACCATGCGGGCGGAGACAATAGCGGAGTACTCGTACCCCGACGGTCCACAGTGGAGCCCGTGAGATGGCGCTTACCGACGAGGCGATC
>NZ_DASUCC010000081.1:0-7692 GCF_035762905.1 Actinophytocola sp. | reverse complement strand
ACCCAAAAGCGGATGCGCCGGCCTGACCCTCTACGCCGTAGTTCGTCTCCTCCAACAACAACTGGTACGCATGGCCGGCGCATGCCACCTCTGCCAACGTCCCTACCCCTTACACAGCAGAACCTAACAAAGTACTACTAGTGCCGTGACCATGAACGTTGGCCGGTTTGGTGACACGCCGGGTTGGGTTCGTGGTTGGTGATTGTTTAGAGCGTCACGCTGTGTGGATGGCAGAGCTTGTTCGAGTTCGGAGGCTGACTGATCAGGAAGGTCAGCGGCTGCAGCGGATCGTGCGCAGAGGCTCGGGTTCGCCGATCCGGTTGCGGCGGGCGATGGTGGTCTTGGCCTCGGCAGGCGGGAACACCGTGCCCGCGATCGCCCGTCTGGTTCAGGGTGATGAAGACGCGATCCGGCAGGTCATCCATCGGTTCAACGAGATGGGGATGGCCAGTCTGGACCCTCAGTGGGCGGGTGGCCGTCCCCGCCTGATCAGTCCTGACGACGAAGCCTTCATCGTTGCGACGGCCACGACGCGACCGGAGAAAGGGGCACCTTCGTGGCCAGCTTGCTGCTCGGCCGGCTCGCGGCCGCCGGTCTGTCCGAGGGCACCGTTGAAGAGCTGGAGGCGGCTGCGGTCGCCCAGACCGCCCAGGGCCTCCTGCTCGCCGCCGTGACGTACAAGGTGACCTCGACCTGGGACAGCACCTGGGCCGGTGGCACCGTTCCGCCGCCCATTCCGGACACCGCCTACAGCGTGATCACCATCGGCTGAGCTGATTGAGTCTCGCCTGCGACTGGGCGAGCGTTCATACTCCTGGTCATGATGCGCGCATGTTCGCGGTTGGCTCGGCTTCGCCTTGTCCGCGCCGTGCGCATCGTCCTCCCAATCGCCATCTTCGCCATGGCACCGGGAGAATCCGGCCGGGGTCGTCTGCCGGGCAAGTCACCCGTCGCCACAGCTATATGGGCGAAAGTATGCTCCCAATGCGGGGTGGTTGACCAACACCGCACCAAGCTGGCCGAGCCGTTCTGCAACCTGGGCCACCGATGCCGGTATCTCAAAATCCGGGTATGTGCGGAACCGCGTTGTCAACGAGCCCTCATCTATGGGCAGGCAAACATCGACAGGGTGGAGTGCTCTGGCGAGGCGGGGCACGATCCGGCACCGTTGTTCAGCGGACCACCGAAGGTGCACCCGATGAAAGTGACTTCCTGGAGGCGGCACTGAATGTGGTTCGCGACGCTGCTGACGTCCGGGGCCGCCTCGTTCGGGCGGGTGCTGATCGTGGGCCTGCTGCCGAACGCCGTGCCGCTGGTCTTCCTGTGGGCACTGCTGCGGGCGGGCAGTTTCACCGGTCAGAGCGACTGGCGGTTGCTCCTGCCGGCCGACACGCGCGGCGACCTGGTCACCGTCCTCCTCGTACTGTTCGGCATCACTCTGCTCACCGTCGTGGCCCAGCCGTTTCAGATCCGCCTGGTGCGCATACTGGAGGGGTATTGGGAGGGGTGGTGGTTGACCGCCCGGCTGGCGCCGGTCTTCGTCGAGTATCAGTATCGGAAGGTTTCGCGGCTGCGGGAGCGGTTCGCGTTTCTCTCCAACGACGTGCACCGGGAATTCGACGACCGTATGGCGCTGTCCGAGCTGAGTCGGGAATACCGGGCGAGGGCGCGCCGCCGGAGCGAACTGAGCCGGGTCGAGGCCAAATTGCAACGATATCCGGCGCCGGTGTCGGACGGGGCACCGGACGAAGGCGAGGAACCGATCGAGGAGGTACGACTCCTTCCCACCGGGCTGGGAAACGCGCTGCGAACCGGTGAGACCTCGGCGGGCGAGCGGTACGGCCTGGAAACGGTCAGTTCCTGGCCGCGGCTCTATCCGCACTTCTCCGACAAGTTCATCGGCCTGCAGGCATCCGCCCGGGACGCGCTCGACGCGGCGGCCAACTTGACCATCAGCTTCCTCATCGTGACGGTACTCGGTATGGTCGCGCTCTTCGACGAGCCGAAGGCCTACTGGATTCCCGCGGCCGCATTCGGGTTGTTCGTCCTCTCCTACCTCGGATCGATAGCCGCCGCCGTCGAATACACCACGTTCGTTCGGGTCGCCTACGACCTGCATCGGTTTGATCTCGTCAAGGCCATGCACCACCCACTCCCGGACAATCCCGTCGAGGAGTACCGGTTGTTCCGGAAGCTCTCGGCCTTCTTCCTTGCCGATGCGGGGGAGACGCCGGTGTTCGGTCTGGCGCGCGAGGCTTTCCCTGAGGACACGTACGACCACTCGCACAAGTCCGAGGACAAGACCGGTTCGTCAGCGGACACCCGCTAGATCAGGCGGTTCGGTACACGGTCACGATTCCGCAGAATCCCAGTACCCGCAGGCTTACCTTTCGGTTCGCCGGGTCGCCGTTGGGCCGCGGGTCCCGTATCGGGGTGAGCAGCCTGCCGTCGTCGTCGGCGAGGATCACGTGCCAGTCCGCCGGGATGCTCAGGTACACGTGGCCGAATATGGCGGTGGCGTGCACTTTGACCGGCGCGAGTCCGGCCGCGGTGTGCAGGTTTGCCCGCACCTCACCCAGAATCGCCCGGGGCCGCAAGGGTGCGTCACCCATCGTTGGCGGCGCGTTGACCCGGCCGGTCAACAGGATCCTGGTCCACGAACCACCAGCGGAAGACCCCACCGACAGCAGTAGAGCGATGCCCGCGAGCGCGAGTGCGGCCGGCAAGATGACGTTGACTAGCTTGCCGGTGGCTAGGTCGTACCGAAACGCCAGGACTGTGAGCGCGGCGAACGCGACCAGGCCGGGGGCGAGCAGCGATTCCGGCCGCAACACTGACCGGATCAGGTTCGCGGCGGCCAGCACGAGGAGTGCCCACGGCCACCACGCGGCGACGAACGCCCACGCGAGCGCTACCCGGTCGACCGTATCGCCGGCCAGAAACGCTCCGGCGACGAGCAGGAGCAGGCCGACCCAGGTTCGCGCACGACGTTCGGTCGCCGGCGGTGGGCCGGCAGCGAGTGCCGTGTCCGATGCGGGCTGCGTCGTCGCCTCGGTCCTGCCGCTCCGCCTGGGCGCCGGCCGCTGACCAGGTTCCGTGCTCACACGGGCAGGGTAGACGGGCCGGGCGTGCCGGTGGCCCATCGCCGCTGCGGCCGCAGATTTTCCGTGGTCGGAGCTCGGTGCTGGGCTCCGATGGCGGGCAGGTCAGTGGGTGCGGCCGAGGGTGTCCGCCGTGCGTCCGCGGATGTGGGTCGGCCAGTCGGTGGCGAGTTGGTGGGCGAAGGCTTCGTGGATGGCGTGGCGTTCCTTGTTGGTCAGGCGTTCGGCGGGGCGTCGGGATAGCGGACGGTCAGGCCGTGCCGGGCCGAGTCGGTGAGGAAGCTGTGCGCGCGTTTGCTAATTGTCATCGTCAAGCCGGGCATCGGGAGTGTGGGAATTGTCAACAGGGCGGTTTGCCAGTCGATGCCGAGTTTGAGAAAGCTGGTGCCCTTACTGTCCAGCCACCGGGAGATGTCGCTGATCCAGACCACCCGCTGGCCGGGGTGCTCCCGGGCATACAGGTCGGCGAAACCCAATAGCTGTCCCACATCTTGGACAGACCGCATCGCCGCTGACCGGCCGTTCTACTCCGGTAAGCACCGGATGCACGGGATGAACCTGCAGGTGATCGCCTCCCCGGACGGGACGATCCTGTGGGTGTCCGGCCAATTGCCGGGTAGCACGCATGACACCGCGGCCGCCCGGATCTGGAACATCCTCGCCGCGCTGCGCGACACCGGGCTCATCGCCCTGGCTGACAAGGGCTACCACGGCTACGACCAGACCGGTCAACACATGATCACCCCGTACAAGGGCCGCACCAAGCCCCAATCCCAGAAGGACGCCAACCGGGCTCACGCCCGGCTCCGCGGCCCCGGTGAACGCGCCAACGCCCAACTCAAGACCTGGCGCACCCTGCACAAACTCCGCTGCTACCCCCGACGCGCCGGACGACTGGCCAAAGCCATCCACGTCCTACAGAACTACGAACTCGCCACCAGATGAAAAGGGCTCACTGCGGCAGAGCAGGTTCGCCCTCGCCTGGTTTGCGATAGGGCATGATCACCCCTGGGTTGCCCTAGTAGCCGCCGTCGGCCATGACGTGCGCGCCTGGCAGTGCTGATCAATGCCGGACTCGGTGTAGGCGCGGCAATCGTTGCGGTTGCCCGGCAACGGCTTACCGATCGCCACGGTCAGCCGGGTAGTGGCGTCGATGACGACTTGCAGGTTGGTCGAGTACCGATAGTTCTTGCTCGAGGCGGCCATCGTGCGGTCGTGCGTGGGTACCAGGGTGCCGTCCACGATCAGCACCGTGCCCGGACCATGCGGCTTGCGCACCGGTGCCAGTACCAGCAGCGGGGCCAGGGGGTCCACCACCCGGCCCGCCGCCGACTTGGAGATCCCGAACAGCGGCGCGACCTGCCGCAACGTCAGGTTGGTGCGGTAGTACACCGCGACCAGCAACACCCGATCCGCCAGCGCCAAACCCCACCGCCGGTCGGTCCCAGTCTGCTCCCCACCACGACCCCGCACGATGCCCACCAGCCTGTCGAACTGTTACACCGACAGACCCGTGAACACCGGCACCCACAGCGGCCGATCCACGCTGATCACCTGCTCCACACCATGATCAACGATCAAGAACGCCCACAGTTACGGGACAGCCTTTAGCCAAACCGCGAGCGCGGTCGTGTACTCCGAGTCACTAAACTAATGACCTAGATGCCGTACTTTCCGGTGACCTGCAAGCCGACTGCAAATGAGTTGACATCGCTGATCGCCGGGGGCGGCCGGTCGGAGCGCACCTGAGAGCCTACGACCGGCCGCCCCACACGCGGGAGGTTACGGCGCGATCGGCATCACCGCGCTGGTCGCCGTCGCGTCCGGCACGCCCAGGGAGTCCAGGGACTTCAGGCGGGCGATGACATAGATCTCCTCGGCGCCCAGCTCGGTGTCGAGAAAGTCTCCGTCGATCGTGGTCTTCAGCTTGAGGTCCTTCATCTTCGTGGCCGTGGCCACGAAGTCTTGAGGACCCTGGGGGGTCGAGGTCACCTGGTCGTCGAAGAAGTCGTCGTCCTCCCAGACCTCGAAGGTCCCGCGGAAGCGATCCCCGACCTCTCCGGAGCCGAAACTGGCGTCATAGAGGACCTCCAGTTTCCACAGGTTGCTCGTGTTGGACGGCTTGGACGCGCTCAACCGCACGTTGGAAATGACTGCCATGACTCTTCCTTTTCTATCGGTATTCTTTGCCGTTTTCGGCTGGAGTCAGTCTTGCCTCCACCGGGCTCCCGGCACACCGTGTGGACTACCGGTTCCGTCGCGCGGTAGGGACACCCGGTAGATGTACCGGGGTCAGTGCAGGCCGTGCTCGAGGGCGAAGCGGGTCGCCTCGGTGCGGGAGCGGAGGCCGAGCTTGGCGTAGATTGCGGTGAGATGCCAGTTGACCGTGCGCGGGCTGATGAACAGTTTCCTGGCCACCTGGTCGTTGGTCAGCCCGTGGGCGACCAAGCGCAGCACGTCGGCCTCCCGGGCGGTCAGCTCGGGAGTCGCGGCGGTGGGAGTGGTCGGTTTCAGGGCAAGGTCAATGGCGTCGGTCAGCGACAGGGCTCGTCCCTTCGCCCACGCCGTGCGGAAGGCCCTTTCTCCGAGGGCATCCTTGACGGTCGCCACGCCCCGCTCGTAGTCCACCGGCAGGATCACGACGAGTCCCGCCCGCGCGCGCAGGGCTTCGGCGGCGCCGAACAGCCGGGCGGCCCGCTGGTGCTCGCTCTGCGTGGCGAAGACCGCGGCCAGTAGCTCCATGGCCGTCAAACTGAGGAAACTCTCCTGCTGCCGGCGAAGCAACGCGAGGCACTCGGTGAGGGCGCCGGTAGCTTTCGGGTAGTCGCCGCTACGAAAGCCGGCGAGCCCGATTTGCCGCAGGGCCAAGGCGAGCACCCATTCGTCGCCGGTCCGACGACCGATGGCGACGCTCTCCTCGAGCGCGGGCCAGGCGGTGTCGAAGTCCCCCTGGAGCGCGGCGGTGCCGCCGAACCGGGCCAGCGACATAGCCAGCTCGAACGTGTTCGTCTCGGTTCGCAGCAGCTGTACACTCTCCTCGATGTGCGAGCGCGCCTGGGGATAATCGCCTTCCGCTTCGGCCGTGGCACTCAGGAAACGCAGTGCCTCGCTGAGGCCGACTGGCCGCCCGAGTTCCCGCCACAACGCGATGGCCTCGGTGAGATGCTCCCGGGCGGCCCCATAGTCGCCCAAGGCCCAGGCCAGCAGTCCCGCCCCGTTGAGCACCTCCGCGGTATGGTGGTCGGGTCGGCCGTGCCCTATGTGCGCCGCGCCGGCCAGCCAACCCCGCCCCTCGGTGAGATGCCCGCGGTAGAGCCAGAACCACACCAGCGCGTTGGCGAGCCGCACGTGCACCTCCGGTGGGCCTTCGGTGCGGCTCCAGGACAGGGCTGCCCGCAGATTGTCCACGTCGGACTCCACGCGGGTCAGCCACTGTTCCCGATCGGCGGTGTTGATCCGTGGCTGGATATCTTCGGCGAAGTCGAGGAAGTACCGGGCGTGGCGGGTGTGCAGCTCGACTGCCTCATCGGGCTCGGTCAGCTTCTCCCGGGCGTACTGGCGGACCATTTGGAGTAGCCGGTACCGCGTCTTTCCATCCTGTTTCTCGACCAGCACCAGCGACTTGTCCACCAACCGGGTCAGCAGGTCGAACACCCGGGCTGGGTCGATCTCCGCGCCGGCGCACACGTCCGTGGCCGCGGCCGCGGTGAAACCGCAGCGAAACACCGCCAACCGGCGGAATAGCGCGGCTTCCTCGGTGGTGAGCAGCGCGTGGCTCCAGTCCATGGTCGCGTGCAGCGTGCGCTGCTGCGGTGACGCGCCGCGCCACCCTCCGGCCGTCAGGTCAAACGAGGTCGTGAGCCTGGCGGCGATCTCCTCGATGGCCAGCATCCGGGCCCGTGCGGCGGTGAGCTCGATGGCCAGCGGGATGCCGTCCAGCTTGTGGCACACCAGCGCGACCGCCGCCGCGTTGTCGGCGGTGAGCGTGAAACCGGGCTCCACGGCCGAAACCCGCTCGACGAGCAGCTGGACCGCGTCGTAGCGCGGCAGCCTGTGTGCGGGCGGCAGGTTGCATGGATCGGGTACCGGCAGCGGCAGCACCGGCCAAGTGCGCTCCCCGTTGACCCGCAACGGTTCTCGGCTGGTCGTGAGGATCCGCAGCCGCGCGCTTCCGGCCAGCAGGGCCGGCACCAGCTCGGCGCAGGCGCTGATCAGGTGCTCACAATTGTCCAGCACCAGCAGCAGATCGCTGTCCCGCAACCAGGCGCGGATCGTGTCAAGGAGCGAGTGGCCGGGCTGCTCGCGGATCCCCAGTACCTCGGCGACGGCCTGGGCCACGCCGTCCGGCTCGGCCAGCACGGCAAGGTCAACCCACCACACGCCGTCTTTGTACGAACCGCTCAGCTCGATCGCCACCGCGACGGCCAGCCGGGTCTTGCCGCAGCCCCCCGGCCCGGACAACGTGACAAGGCGATGGCTTCCCAGCAGGGCGGCCACTTCGGCCATCTCGCGTCTCCGACCGACCAGCGGCGTCAGCGGACGCGGCAAGGTATTCGCCCCGGCCGGCGAGTTAACGGTATCCGATATCACG
>NZ_DASUCC010000080.1:0-91093 GCF_035762905.1 Actinophytocola sp. | reverse complement strand
GGCCGTATCGGTGGGAACGGGGGCGGCGGTGGGGAGTGGTGGGCCGGTGGGGGCGGGGGTCGAGGGGGTCGGGGTGGGGGTGGCGAGGCGGTTGATGACTTCGCGGCGGGAGGTGGAGTCGGCGCCGGAGTTGGTGCCGGGGATGGGGTCGAAGGGGATCCAGCCCCAGCCGGTGAAGTAGACCTCGGGCCAGGCGGTGGCGTCGGAGCCGCGGACGACGCCGTCGGGGGTGCTGGGGCGGAAGCCGACGACGATGCGGGACGGGAGGCCGACGGCGCGGGCCAGCACGGCGAAGGCGGAGGCGAACTGTTCGGCGGTTCCCTCCGCGGCGCCGGGGGTGCCTGGCGGGGCGAACAGGAAGGTTTCCAGGCGGGCGTAGGAGGAGCCGACCGGGGCCTCGGCGTCGGTGCGGCGGTTGGTGCGGACGACCTCTTCGATGGCGACGGCTTGTTCGAAGGGGGTGCGGGCATTGGCGACGGTGCGGCGGGCGTACTCGGCGAGGGAGAAGGGGAGTTGGGGGAGGGCGAGGTAGCGGCGGGTCCCGGGAACGGCGGCACCAAGCAGGTCCCGGTCCTCTGCGGTGTCCACTGTGGACCGCACCTCGTATTGCAGTCCCGGGCGCAGGCCGGCGGGCAGGACCAGGGAACCGGAGTCGGCGTCCACCACGGCATCCGCGGTGCTGACGTAGGTCGGGCGGCCGGCGGCCGGCAGCCACGGGCCGGCCAGCGCGCCGACGGTCACCTCGACCGTGGCGGACACCGGCCGGATGCCGGCCGGCAGCTCGGGCGGGGCGACCGCGCCGAGCGGCCCGTACACCGTCCCGGCCCGCCAGGTCGCCCCGGTGTACTCGGAGAGCGCCACCAGCCGCAACGGCACGTCCGGACCGCGCACCCGGAACAGCTCGGTGTCCCCGGCCGACGCCCAGGACGACAGTTGCGGCAGCGGGCTGGCCACCGGCAGATCCTCCACCGGCGGCGAGATCAGCGTG
The DNA here is from genome assembly GCF_035762905.1 of Actinophytocola sp. Taxonomy (GTDB): domain Bacteria; phylum Actinomycetota; class Actinomycetes; order Mycobacteriales; family Pseudonocardiaceae; genus DASYTH01. Next base: position 90,105 of record NZ_DASUCC010000080.1, on the reverse strand, counting down.
CGCGGCTCGAACGGCGCGGCCGAGGACGGCAGCAGGCCGACCAGCACGGCCAGCCCGGCCAGCGCGCCGACCAGCACTCCCGGCGGTACCAGCGCACTTGCCCTGGCGCGCTGGGTCCGGGCCGCCCGGTCGAGCACCAGCCAGCCGAACCCGGTCAGCGCCACCATGGCCAGCGCCACCAGGCCGTGCGGGTCGGCCTGCCCGGCGGTGAGCAGCGCCGCCGCGAGGTAGAGCACCGCGGCGCCGGCCGCCGGCACGAACAGCGCCCGCCCGCGGCTCAGCACGGACAACGCCACCACCAGCGCGACCACGACCACCAGCAGCGCACCCGGCACCAGCAGCGCGGCCACCGGCGGCGCCGGCCGGACCGCGGTCAGCAGCCGGGGGATCAGGTCGGTCACCGCGTCCAGCGTCGCCGCCCCGGTCAGCAGGTAGGTTCCGCCAGCGGCCAGCACCAGCACCCCGATCACGGTGAACCCGGCCGGCATCCGCGCCGCCCGGGCGGCCAGCACCAGCCCATAGGTCACCGCGATCGCCGCGACGAACACCGCCACCGGCAGCACCCCGGCCCACGCGGTCGCCAACTGGCTCGCCCCCACCGCGAGCAACGCGAACGACCATCCCAGGCGCAGGACGCTGGTGTTGGATGGTTGGCTCCCGCTCGCGGTGTTGGATGGTTCGCTCCCGCTCACCGGACCACCACCGTGTCCCAGGCGGTCACCAGTTCCTCGACTCGCGCGCCGCGCAGCACCAGCACGGTGCCCACCGCCGACAACGGAGCCGGACCGGCCGTCGGGTCCACCACCAGCAGCACCCCGACCGCCGCCCGCCCGGCCTCGAGCAGCAGCGGTCCCGGGTCCGCGGCGGCACCGCACACCACGGCGACCACGTCGAGATCCCGCACCGGCACGGACAGCGGCGCACCCGCCAGATCGGACAGCCGCAGCTCGGCGAGTGCGGCCAGCACCAGGTCGGTGTCCTCGACCGCGCCGGCCGGCACCTCGACGTCCACCGCGCCGGAGGCGGCCAGCAGCCGGACCGGATGCCCGGCGGAGATCGCCGAGGTGAGCAGCGACGCGGCCACGTCGACCGCGTCCTCGAACCCGTCCGGGTCCGGGTGCCCGCCGGCCCGGTCGTCCAGCACGACGGCCAGGTGCGGGCGGGCCGGGTCGGCGTCCTCGCGGATCATCAGCGTGCCGGTCCGCGCGCTGGTCGCCCAGTGCAGCCGGCGCAGGTCGTCGCCCGGGATGTACTCCCGCAGCCCGACCAGATCGGTGCCGCCGCGCTCGACCCGCTCGTCGGCGCCGACATGACCGCGGCGTGCCCCGGACGGCAGCCCGCGCACCGGCAGCACCCGCGGCACCACCCGCACCTCGACCACCTCGCCGAGCACGGTCCGCGCCTCGGTCAACCCGGCCAGCCCGCGCCGGCGCAGCACCAGCGGGCCGACCGACAGCAACCCGCGGCGCGCGGTGGGAATCGGGTACTCGACCCGGTTGCGCTCCCCGGGCCGCAGCGGCGGCACGTCGATCCCGACCGGATCCGCGCCGACCCGGTCGGTGGCGTCGAGTTGGACCGCGAGCCGGCGGGCCACGCTGGTCAGCTCCAGGGTTCCGGTGCAGGACCCGAGCCGCTGCACGGTCCTCGGCCGCACCGACCGGGACGCCCGCACCGGCGCCGGCAGCAGCAGCGAGCCCACCGCGGCCAGCGCCAACCCGACCAGCGCCACGCCGAAGCCGAGCAGACCCGGGTAGTTCCACCAGATGCCGAGCCCGGCGAGCAACCCGCCGAGCAGCCCGGCGCCGGCTCCCCGTGCGGTGAGCCGGATCCGCCCGGTCATGGGGAGGTCGGCCGGGGAACCGGGACACCCGCCAGGGTGTCGGCGAGCACCTCCGCGGTCGTGGCGCCGGCCAGCAACGCCTCCCTGGTCAGCACCAGCCGGTGCGCCAGCACCGGTTCGAGCAGCCGCTGCACGTCGCCCGGCACCGCGAAGTGCCGGCCCTGCGCGGCCGCGTACACCTGCACGCAGCGCACCAGCGTGCGCAGCCCGCGCGTGCTTGCGCCCAGCCGCAGCTGGGGCGCCGACCGGGTCCACGTGCCCAGATCGCTGATATAGCGCAGGATCGGCTCGGCCACGTGCAGGTTGGCGAGCAGCCGGCCGTACTGGGCCACGATCTGCGGGCTGGTCACGGTCGGCACCTGGGCCACCCGGCCGGCGCCGCTGCCCGGGCGCAGCACGTCCAGTTCGTGCTGCTGGTCCGGATAGCCGATCGTGGTGCGCAGCATGAACCGGTCGAGCTGGGCCTCGGGCAGCCGGTAGGTGCCGTCCAGGTCGATCGGGTTCTGGGTGGCCACCACAAGGAACGGGTCCGGCACCGCGTGCGCGACGCCGTCCACCGTCACGGTGCGCTCCTCCATCACCTCGAGCAGCGCGGACTGGGTCTTGGCCGCCGCCCGGTTGATCTCGTCGGCGAGCACCACGTTGGCGAACACCGGGCCCGGCCGGAACCGGACCTGTCCGCTGCGCGGGTCGTACACCGAGGTGCCGGTGACGTCGGAGGGCAGCAGGTCGGGGGTGAACTGCACCCGCCGGGACAGCCCGCCGAGCGCGCCGGCCACCGCCCGGGCCAGCGTGGTCTTCCCGGTGCCCGGCACGTCCTCGAGCAGCACGTGACCGCCGGCGAACATGGCCACCAGCACCAGGTCGATCACCTCGCGCTTGCCGCGCACCGCGGTCTCGACGGCGTCGCCGACCTGGGCGTGCAGCACCCGGAAGGCGGCGATCTCGTGCTCCCCGATCGCCGGCCCGGCCACGGTGGTCATGTCCGGCCGCCGCGCCGGATGCCGATCCGCAGCAGCACGGCGAGGGCAAGGAAACCCAGCCCGGCACCGGCCGGGCCGGCCGGATCGACCGGGTCGGTCGGGGACAGTTCGACCAGCCGGTTGCCGTTCAGGCACAACACCCGGCCACACGTGGGTTCCTCGCTGCGCACGTTGAACAGGCGCGCGGCCGAGTCGACGAACCGGCTGTCGTCCCGCGCGTGTGCCCGGAGGACGACCCGGTTGGAGCCGATCTCCACGGGGACCGTGACCGAGTTCGCCGAGCACGCGACCGGGTCGATGTAGCCGTGGGTCAGGTTCACCAGCTCGCACCGGCCGTCGTGGCTCGCCCAGTCGGCCGGCGGGGTGAGCGGCAGGGTGCGGGTGTACTGGTCGACCCGCTGCGGCGTGCCGATGATCGTGACTCCGGCCGTGGGCACCGGCGCGGGCGGCGGTGGCGGCGGGGTCGTGGTGGTGGTGGTGGTGGTGGTCGGCGGCGGGGGCGGCGGCTGCGTGGTCGGCGGCGGCGGTGGCGGCGTGGTCGTCTGCAGCGGCACGTTCCATGGCCGGGTGCCCGCCGGTCCCCGGCCGGCCGAGTTGGTCGCGGTGACCGACACGTCCAGCCGGCCGTTGTCGCAGAAGCTGCTGCCGGCGCACGGGAAGGTCAGCGCAACGCTGGTGCCGCTGGTCGTGGCGCTCGCGTTGCCGCCGTTGAACGACCCGGTGGCCGTGACCGCGTACCCGGTGACCGGCGCGCCGTTGGCCGGGGCCGCGCCCCAACTCACCGTGACGGACAGGTTGGCCGCGGTGCGGCTGGCCAGCGTGACCGTGATGCCGGGCGGGGCGCCGGGCACGGCGGCCACGGCGGGCGGGGTGGTCGCGGGCGGGGCGGTGCTGGCCGGCGTCTGGCTCGTCGGCACGCCGCCGCCCGGCACCTGTGGCCCCGGCGGTTCCTCGCGCGGCGGCTGCGGGTTGTTGCTGTTGCGCGGGTTGTCCCGGGGCGGGTCCGGCCGGCGCGGGCTGGGCGGCGGCGGTGACGGCACCTCGGGGATCGGCGGCCGGTCCGGGTTGACCACCTGCAACTCGGGGCTGCGGATGACCACCTGGCGGGTGGAGCCGTCCGCGTCGACGACCGTGCCGCGCTCGGCGCCCGGCGCGCTGATGAACAGGTGGCCGTCGTCGGTGACCACCTCGGGGTCGCCGGAGCCCGCGGCCGACACGTCGGGGCCGCCGCGGTTGCCGGACCGGTCCAGCACGATCACCTTGCCGGCGCCGCGGCACGGCACGTACACCTTGTCCCGGAACACCACCGGGCGGCCGGGGGTGGCGCAGCCGAGCCCCGCGACGTTCACCCGCAGCACCGCGTCGCCGGCCACGATCACCACGGTGCCGGAGCCCGGCACGGCGGCCGGAACCAGTCCGGACGGGCTGGTCTGGGCCGCGAGCACCTCGCCGGACAGTTGCGGGGTGGAGGCGGACACGTCCTGCCCGGTGCCGGCTTGGCGCACGACGCCGTTGTCCAGGCCGAGCAGCGTGACGCCGTTCTTGTGCGGCACCAGCACGGTGCTCGGTCCGGCGCCCGGGATCCGCTCGTCGGAGCGCTCGGTGAACCGGGATTCGCCGTCGTTCCACTCCAGCGCGTGTAGGTTGCCGCCGTGGTCGACGGCCCACACCACACCGTCGTCGTCGACCACCACGTCGGCCAGCGGCTGGCCGGCCTCCCATGCCTTGCCGACGTCGGCGAGGGTCACCGGGTCGGCGTTGTGCACGGTGCCGGTGGTCCGGTCGACGACGTAGATCCGCCCGTTGGACACCAGCACCTTGCTGGCCGGCCCGGGGTTGGCCTGGCGGCGGCCGCTGGCCAGCAACGTGGCCAGGTCGATCACGGTGATCTGGCCGGTGCGCCGGTCCAGCACGACCAGCAGGCCGTCCTTCTGCGTGATCTCCAGCGCCGCGTTGCCGCCGCTGACCTGTAATCGGGTCTCCGGCCGGCCGGATGCCGGGTTGACCTGCACCACCTCGCCGCGCGGGCTGTCGGACAGCCAGGTCAGACCGTCGGAGACGTCGACGGCGGTGCGGGCCACCCCGTTGCCCAGTGCGGCACCGACCAGCAGCAGCACGCCGAGCGCGGCGGCACCGTAGCTCGCCGACTCCCGGGTGCGGCCCCGCCTACCGAAGAACCGTTGGACCTTCCCCGCCATGCCGATCCGCATGTCCACCGCCAACTCTTCCCCACGATCTCGCGCGGAATGCTACTGGATGGGATCTTGTCGCAATCATCGGTTCCGACCGTCGACGCGAAAGATCTTCAAGTCGCGTTCGTCACCGGGCCGCCACCGGATTGGCGGAGCTTACGGTGTGCCGCACCCGGCGCCGGTGTCAGCCCCGGGTGTAGCGGTGCTTGACGCCGACCGGGAAGTACTCGGGGTCGGCGTTGGGGCGCAGCACCACCTGCGGCAGTTGGCGCTGTGCCGGAACGTAGTGCGCGAACTCGCTGTTCAGCCGGCGCAGCTGGACCAGGATCGACCGCGCCACGACGTCTTCCCGCTCGGCACCGCCGTCCTGCCGCGGCGCGAGCTCGACCGTGATTCGCAAGCGGCGGTCCCGGTCGGCGTCCTCGACCGTCTCCAGCACGAACTTGCCGGTCACCCAGCCGCTCACCTCCGGCTGCTCCAACCCGACCGTCACGTTCTCCGGATAGATGTTGGCACCGAAGAAGGACACGGTGAACAGCGAGCGGCCGAACACGTAGACGAACGGCTGCCCGCTCCCGGCGCCCGGCTCGAACCCGTGCCGGGCACAGAAGTCGAGCAGCTCGCCGGCGGTGATCAGCCCGCCCTCGTCGGCGATGTGGTAGCGGATCAACGGGATTCCGTTGTCGCACGAGACGACCAGGGTGCCGTCCGGGGTGGTCTCGAAGAACCGGGCGGCCGGTTCGTACTGCACCAGCGTGGGCAGCCGGGAGTCGCCGAACAGCTCGCGGGCCAGCTCCGGCCGCCCGGCCAGAAACCGGCGCACCCGCACCGAAAGCGGCGTCTCGTTGCCAAGCACCCCGGCATCGGCGGTGCCGTACAGGCTGGCCGAGTCCCGGTCCACATCGGCCATTCCGGCGCGCCGGGCCAGCAGGTCCCGCCACTCCTCGCTGAACACCTCGCCGGCGAGCACCAGCTTGATGGCGTACCGGGACCAGTTCAGCCCCTCGGCGATCCCGGTGTCCACCACGTCCTTCACGAACGGCGGATAACCCAGCAGCACCACCTGGTCGAAGTACCCGCCCAGTGCGGGCAGCACCCGCAGGATCTCCGCCTTGTTGTTGCCCGGCGCCACCACCGTCACCGGCAGCCCGCGCCCGGCCAGGTGCCGCACGCAGGCCACCGTGTACAGCCCGCCCACCCAGGTCCCCAACGGAAAGCACACCACCGCGAGCGTGCTCCGCTCAGCCGCGCCGAACCCGGCCACGAACACCTGCTCGAACCGGTCCGTCACGGCCAGCTCGTCGGTGCCGAACCGCGGCCAGAACGTCGGCTCCCCGGTCGACCCGGACGACACCGCGATCATGTCGCACGCCGCCAGCCGCCCGTCCCGGCACAACCGTGGCAGCGGATGCCGGCGCAGATAGTTCTCCTTGGTCAGCAACGGCAACCGGGCGAACTCGGCGAGCGTCCGCACCCCGCGCGGGTCCACCCCGTGCTCGGCAAGAAACTCCCGGTACGCCGGCACCGACCCGGCCACCCGATGGAACAGCTCAACCACACGATCTTCGGGCCGCATGCGACCACTCTGTCAGGTCAGGGTGCGTGCACGTCGCGGCGGTTGAAGGCGATCAGGGCGGCGGTGGTGAGGGCCAGGGTGAGGGCGAGCGGGGCGAGGTAGCGCCAGGGGTCGGTGTCGGTGGTGAGCGGGTTGCCGCCGAGAGCCCAGTTCCACGGGGCGAGGTACTTGGCGTTCTCCCAGCCTTCGCGCAGGGGGAACAGCGCGGACAGGACGTAGCCGGCGACCGCGATCCCGACCCCGGCGGCCATGGCGGCGCCGGGTCGCGGCGTCAGCCCGGCGGTGATCGCGCAGGCGCCGACCGACACCAGGGCGGTGAGGGTGCACAGGGTCACGGTCGCGGCCAGCCGGGAGGTGGTGATGTCCAGCTCCCAGATCGAGTTCGAGGCGAGCTGGATGATCAGCACGGCCAGGCCGAGGGTGACCATCGCCGCGGTGGCGGTGCCGATCCTGGCCAGCAGCGCGGCGGTCCGGGACAGCGGCTGGGTGAGGATCAGCTCGTAGTGTCCGGAGTCCTCCTGGCGCGCGGTCAGCGTTGTCAGGATGGAGCTGCCGGCGCAGGCCATCAGCAGCGGGACGATGAGCGCGTAGAGGTTGCCCCACAGGAAGCCCTCCGGGCTGCTCAGGTCCTCGATGCCGAGCGCCTCGACCAGTCCCTCCGGCATGCCGGCGACAGCCGCGCCGGACTCCGGGTTGTCCCGGAACGCCGGCCAGAACGCGGTGGTCAACCCGATCAGCGCGGCAAGCGACACGGCCCACAGCAACCAGGACCGGCGCACCGCCCGGGCCGCCCCGGCCACCAGCACGCCGGTCATGACGGCTGCTCCTCGTACAGGGTGCGGAAGGCGTCCTCGAGATCGGGTTCGGCGATCTCCACCGAGAGCGGGCGGACCGCGGCCAGCGCGGTCAGCAGCGGTTCCGGCGGGCCGGTGAACCGGGCGTGCACCCGCCGGCCGTCGCGGCGCAGGTCGGTCAGGCCGGGAACCGCGGACAGGTCCGGTGCCGCGGCGCCGAACACGGCCTCGACCCGCTGCGCCGCGGTACCGCGCAGCTCGTCCACGGTGCCGCGGGCGACCACCTGGCCGGACCGCAGCACCACCGCGCGGTCGGCGGTGCGCTGCACCTCGGCCAGCGAGTGCGAGGAGAGCAGCACGGCGGTGCCGCGGCCCTTCGCCTCGCCCACCAGATCCCGGAACACCTGTTGCAGCAACGGATCCAGCCCGCTGGTGGGTTCGTCCAGGACGAGCAGCTCGGCCCGGCTCATGAACGCGCCGACCAGGGCGACCTTGCGCCGGTTGCCGGTGGACAGGCCCTTGGCCGGTTTGGTCGGATCCAGGCCGAGCCGGGCGGTGACGTCCGCCCGGCGCGCCGCGTCGCAGTCGCCGCGCAGCCTGGCCAGCACGTCGAGCAGCTCGCCCGCGGTGGCCCTCGGCGGCAGCCGCAGCTCGGCGGGCACGTAGGCGACCTTCTGCCGGGCGGCCACGCCGTGCTTGCGGGTGTCCGCGCCGAACAGTCGCAACGTGCCGGCGGTCGGCCGGATCAGGTCGAGCAGGCAGCGGATCGTGGTGGACTTGCCGGCGCCGTTCGGGCCGAGGAACCCGACCACCTCGCCGGGCTCGACGTCGAGGTCGATCCCGCGCACGGCGTGCACCTTGCCGTAGTCCTTGACGAGTCCCCGTATCTCCACAATGGACATTCGGGCATGTTATCGCCGGCCGGCCGGCGGTGACCTACTCTTCCCGGGGTGAACGATCGTCCGCCGACCCGTGAGGTGCTGCTGGACGCCGCGCTGTCGGTGTTCACCGAGCAGACCTACGGCGGCGCCGCGGTGGCCGAGGTGGCCAAGCGCGCGGGCATGTCGGTCGGCACGCTCTACCGGTACTTCCCCAGCAAGGAGGCGCTGGGCAACGCGGTGTTCCGGCGCTGGAAGGGTGAGCTGCTCGACCGGCTGACCGCCGGGGCGGATCCGGATGAGCCGGTCCGGACGACATTTCGCCGGGCCTGGGGCGGGCTGGTGGCGTTCGCCGCCGAACGGCCGGACGCGTTCGGGTTCCTCGAGTTCCAGCAGCACGAGAGCTACCTGGACGAGCAGAGCGCGGCGCTGTCCGCCCGGGTGTCCGCGATGGGCGAGGAGATGGTGGTGCGCGGGCAGCGGGTCGGCGAGATCCGGGCGGGGGAGCCGTTGATGCTGCTCGCGCTGGTGTACGGGGCCGCGGTGGGGCTGGCCCGGACGATCCACGACGGCCTGGTGCTGGACCGGGCGCAGCTGGCCGCGGCCGAGGACGCCGCCTGGGCGCTGCTGGCCAAACCTGAGAACTGACGCCGATCTTCTCAACTCGGAGTTGACGCGCCCGGGCCTGCGGAGTGAACATTCACTCCGCAGCGATCCCAGGAGGCGCAGATGGTCCATGTCGAGGTGAACGGCGAACGGCACGACCTCGAGACCGATCCCGACGACACCGCGGTGGACCTGCTCCGCGACCGGCTGCGGCTGACCGGCACCAAGCAGGTGTGCGGTGCCGGCGTGTGCGGCGCCTGCACCGTCCGGCTGGACGGCGAGCCGGTGGTGAGCTGCCTGCTGCCGGCCGCCGCGCTGGACGGCCGGACGGTCGAGACGGTCGAGGGGCTGGTCCGCGACGGGCACCCGATCCAGCGGGCGTTCACCGCGCACGCCGCGTTGCAGTGCGGGTTCTGCACCCCGGGGTTCGTGGTCGAGGCGGTCGACTTCCACGACCGGTGGCGGGCCGAGCACGGCAGCACCGCGCCGAGCGCGGCCGAGGTCGCCGCCGCGCTGTCCGGCCACCTGTGCCGGTGCGGCGCGTACCCGGAGATCCACGCCGCCGTGCGGGCCGCCTGCGCCGGCCGGTTCGACGAGCCGGTCGACGTGACCGGACCGCGCCGCGAGGCCCCGGACAAGATCGCCGGCCGGGCCCGGTACACCGTGGACGTCGCGCACGACGGCCAGCTGGAGGGCGCGATCCTGCGCTCGTGGCACCCGCACGCCCGGGTCGGCACCGTGGACCTGTCCGGCGCGCTGGCCGTGGCCGGGGTGCGGGCGGCGGTGGAGCTGGTCGGCCCGGACCGGCTGGTGCGCTATCCCGGCCAGGAGGTCGCCGCCGTGGCCGCGGTCGACCGGCGCACCGCGGAGGCGGCGCTGGACCGGATCGTGGTCGACTACACCCCGCTGCCCGCGGCGATCACCGCCGAGCAGGCGACCGCGGCCGGCGCGCCGGTGATCTACCCGCGGGACAACCGCAAGCCGCCGGTGGCCGGTGAGGGCCCGCCCACCCCGGCCCGCTGGCACGGCAACGTCCGCGGCCCGGTCAGCGCGTTCTCGCAGCGCCGCCGCGCCGCCCGCCGGCTGCTCGACCGGGCCCGGGTGAGTGGCGACCCGTTGCTGGTCGAGGGCACCTACACCACGCAGAGCCAGCTGCACACCGCGTTCGAGCCGCACGCCGCGGTGGCCCGGTTCGTCGGCGCGGACCTCGAGGTGCACGCGTCCACCCAGGGCGTGGCCCAGCTCGCCGCGGAACTCGCCAAGCACTTCCGGTTGGCCCCGGAGCGGGTGCGGGTGATCGCCGAGCACGTCGGCGGCGGCTTCGGCGCCAAGTTCGGCCTGCGCGCCGAGACGATCGCCGCGGTGCGGCTGGCCAGGGAGTCCGGCGCGCCCGTGCGGGTCGCGCTGGACCGGCTGGCCGAGCTGTCCGCCGCCGGGCACCGGCCGCCGGCCCGGATCGAGCTGTCCCTGCTGGCGCACGGCGAACGGCTCGCCGCGCTGCGGCTGGCCGCGCACAACGAGTCCGGGGTGGCGGTCGGCACCCTGGTCGCCGCGTTCGCCCGGCTGATGTACCCGGCCAGGGCCAAGGAACTGCTCGACTACGACGTGGTCACCAACACGATGCCCGGCGCGCCGTTCCGCGGCCCGGGCGGTCCGCTGCTGTGCTTCGCGCTGGAGCAGGCCGTGGACGAGGCGGCGCGGCGGCTCGACCGGGACCCGATCGAGCTGCGCAGGCGCTGGGACCCCGAGCCGGGCCGGCAGCGGCTCTACGAGTGGGCGGCCGCCCTGCCGGCCTGGCGGGACCGGGCCGGCCTGCCGCGCACCGGCCGGTACCGGCGCGGGATCGGGGTAGCCGCGGCGAACTGGTGGTACTTCTGGGAACCGGGCTGCCCGGTGGAGCTGCGCGTGGAGGGTGGCCGCCTGGTCGTCGCCACCGCCGTGCAGGACATGGGCACCGGCAGCCGCTCCGTGCTGGCCGCCACCGTGGCCGGCGAGTTCGGGCTGGCCGGCGCCGACGTCGAGGTGCGACTCGGGGACAGCCGGCTGCCGCGCGGCCCGGCCTCCGGCGGCAGCCGGACCACGGCCACGATCGCACCCGCCGCACTGGACGCGGCGCGGCGGCTCAAGGCCGCGCTGGTCGAGACGCTGGACCTGGCCGGTGGCCGGGTGGATCCCGGCGGGGTCGCGCACGACGGCGGCCTGCTGCCGTGGCCGGACGCGATCGCCAAGGCCGGTGACCTTTCGGTGCGGACGGCGCGGTCCGGTGACGATCGCGCGCTCGCCAGGGGCGCAGCCCGGGCGTTCGCCGGTGCCGGCGCGATCGGCCTCGCCACCACCTGGATGATGCGGCTGACCGGCCAGATCCGGGTCGGCCGCGGCTACACCGGCGCCGTGCAGGTCGCGGAGGTCGAGGTGGACACCCGGCTGGGCCGCACCCGGGTGCTGCGGGTGCACGCCGGGATGTCGGTGGGCCGGCTGGCCGTGCCGGAACTGGCCGCCGCGCAGGCCCCGCGGCGCGATCATCCAGGGCATCGGGTACGCGCTCTACGAGGAGCGGGCGCTCGACCCGGCGACCGGGCTGGTGCTCTCGACCGGGCTGGAGGACTACCGGATCCCCGGCATGGCCGACGTTCCCGAGATCGACCTGCACTGGGACGAGGCCGGCTTCGAGCACGTCGCGGGGGGCGGCGTTGGGCTCGGCGAGGTGGTCGCGCTGCCGGTGGCCGCCGCCATCGCCAACGCCGTGCACGACGCGACCGGACGCCGGCAGTACGCGCTGCCGATCCGGCCGGACCGCGTGATCGAACCGGGAGGTGCGCGATGACCGAGCTGCGGGCCGGGGGAACCGACCTGACCGAGCGGCGGCGCAGCGGGGTGTCCCGGGGTCCGGTGCGCGACATCGGTCGCCGCCCCGAGCTCGACCGGCTCGACGTGTCGGCGGCCGGCGAACTGGCCATCGGCGCCCTGGTGACCGTGGCCCGGCTGGCCGACGCGCCGCAGATCCGGTCCGGCTACCCCGGTCTGGCCGCGGCCGCCGCCGGCCTGGCCACCCCACAGGTCCGCCGGATGGCCACCGTCGGCGGAAACCTGATGCAGCACAACCGATGCTGGTACTACCGGCATCCGGCTGTGGACTGCCTGCGCAAGGGCGGCACCGGCTGCCCGGCCCGCACCGGCAACCACCTGCACGGCGTGGTCTTCGACCTCGGCCCGTGCGTCGCCCCGCACCCGTCCACCCTCGGCGCCGCCCTGCTCGCCTACGACGCGGAGATCACCACCGACCGCCGTTCCCTCGATGTCGCCGAGGTCTTCGATCCCGACCGGCACCACACCCTGGAACCCGGCGAGCTGCTCACCGCCATCCGGCTCCCCGCCCCGGTCCCCGGCGAGCTGGCCGCCTACCGCCGCACCATCAGCCGCGCCTGGGCGGAGTGGCCGCTCGTCGAAGCCGTCACCCGCCTGGTGATCGCCGGTGACGTGATCAGCAAGGCCGCCGTGGCCGTCGGCGGCGTCGCCCCGGTCCCGCTCCGCCTGCCGCACGTGGAATCCGCCCTCACCGGCCGGCCGCCCACCCCGGAAACCCTGGCCGCCGCGGCCGCCATGGCCACCCGGGACGCCACCCCGCTCCCGATGACCGGCTACAAGCTTCCGCTCCTGGTCACGACCGTCGAGGACGCCCTCGTTCAGGCCGGGCAGCCGCAGCTGCCCCGGACCTGAAGGGTGGTGGGCAGCCGCAGGTCGGTTGGCGGGAGCTGGGCGGAGCGCAGCCGGCGTTCGAGCAGGGTGACGGCGGCGGCGCCGATCGGTTGCATGGGTTGGCGAACCGTGGTGAGGGCCGGGCGGAGGTGCCGGCCGAGGTCGATGTCGTCGAAGCCGACCACCGCGACGTCGGCGGGCACCCGGATGCCGCGCTCGGCCAGGGCGGTCATCAGGCCGATGGCCATCTGGTCGTTGGCGCAGACCACGGCGTCGGGCAGCGGGGAAAGGGCCGGCGCGGCGGCGTGGCCGGTGTGCTGGGTGAAGTCGCCGGGCAGCGGGGCGGGAACGGGGAGGCCGAGACCGGTCACCGTGCGCCGGAAGGCTTCCCAGCGCTCGGTGGCGTCGGGGGAGTCGGCGGGGCCGCCCAGGTAGCCGAGGCGGGTGTGACCGTGCACCGAGACCAGGTGGTCGACAAGGGCGGTCATGCCGCCGGCGTTGTCCACCCGGACCTGGTCCACCCGGCCGTGGTCGTCGTCGCAGCGGCCGGCCACCACGACCACCGGGAGGCGTTTGAGGCGTTGGATGGCCGAGTTGGGCGCGGCCTGGCCGAGCAGCACGATCCCGTCCGAGCGGCTGGCCAGCGACACCGCGAGGTCCAGCGCGGCGTCCGGATCCTGCACCGCGCCGATCAGGATCGCGTAGCCGCGCTCCCGGGCGGCCCGCTCCATTCCCCGCACCACGCCGTCGATGTACAGCATCGCGTCGTCGCCCGCGTCCGACTCCGGGTCGCCGAGGTCCAGAAAACACAGGGCCAGCACCCGGGTGCGGCGCGAGGTCAACCCGCGCGCCGCCCCGTTGGGCAGGTAGCCAAGCTCCTCGACCGCGCGCAGCACCCGCTCGAGCGTGACCGGGTGCAGCTTGTCGCTGTTGCTCAGCGCGCGCGACACCGTCGCCGTGGACACGCCGGCTCGGCGCGCCACGTCGTGCACGGTCGGGATCTTGTCGGTCATCGGCCGGTGAGCTCAACGTAGGAGATGCCGGGCATGGGCAGGGAGAAGCTTACGGCCACCGCGGTCGTGTCCGGGGCGATCTGCTGCCGTCCGGACAGCTCCTCGAGCACGTTCGCCTCCCGCAGCCGCGCCCATTGCGCCTCGTCCGGCCAGTCCCCGCCGCCGAGCCGCTCCCAGACCCGCTGCACGTTGGAATGGTCCCGGTCGATCCGATGGTGCCGTACCCGGTAGGCGCCCTCCGGCAGCCCCTCGATCCGCAGCTCGATCTCGCGCTCGAGCGCCGCCGCGCCGGCCGCGGTGTTCTGGTCCAGGCCGAGGTTCCAGATCAGCACGCCGACCGTGCCGTCCGCTCGGCCGGCGGCCCACACCTCGACCAGCCCGCCGGCCCCGTCCCCGGTCAGCTCCACGTCCAGCTCGTCGTCGCCGAGTTGGTTGGCCAGCCACAGCGCCCAGTACCGCGGCTTGCGCAGATTTCCCACGGTGAGCAGGCCGAAACCGCCGTGGAACAGCGCCGGCGGGGCGCCCAGCTCCTCGAAGTGGTCGGAGATCACCCAGTGGCCGAGCCCGTCGATCCGCCCGCCCGCGGACCGCATGCCGCGCAACAGGAACGCGGCGGCGAACGTGTCGTCCCCGACCGGGTTGAAGTGCGTCGGCGTCGGCCCCCACTCCGTCCACAGCAGCCGCAGATCCGGCCGGCCGTGCCGGGCGGCCAGCGGGCGCAGGTCGACCGGCGGACTGCCGTAGGTGTGCGTGGACAGGAAGTCCAGCGGGGCGCCGGAGGACTCGACGTGCCGCAGCAGCGCGCCGATCCAGCCGGCCGCGGCCGACGCCGGTCCGCCGACCCGCAGCCCGGCGTCCACGTCCTTCACCGCGCGCGCGGTGACGTCGTAGAGCCGCAGGTACTCGTCCCGGGTGCCGGTCCAGAACACGTCCAGGTTGGCTTCGTTCCACACCTCGAACGCCCAGTGCTCGCGCAGCTCGGCCAACCCGTAGCGGTGCACAAGATGGTCGACGAGGGCGCGGACCAGATCGGCCCAGCGGTCCCAGTCCCGCGGCGGGGAGATGATCCCGCGATACTCGAACACCGTCCGGGACGGGTCGGCGGCCAGGTCACGCGGCATGTAGGACAGCTCGACGACCGGCCGCAGACCCAGGTCCAGCACCCGGTCGTAGACCCGGTCCACGCCGTCGAAGTCGTACACCGGTGCGCCGTCGACCTCCCGGTACACCCCGAGGTCGTCGCCGAGGATGGCGTGCGCGCGGACCGCGCGCACCCCCAGCTCGTCGTGCGCGATCCGCAGTGCCTCGGCCAGTTCCGGGCCGATCGGCCGGCCGCCGGTGCTGCCGGTGGACAGCAGCAGGCTCAGGTGCTCGGAGCCGATCAGCTCGCGCCACGGCCGGTGCACCGGTCCGATGACCCGGTCCGCGCGGACCCGGGCGCGCACGATCGGCGGCGCGCCCGGGTCCGTCGCGTGCGAGGCGGCGACCGGGTCGCCTCGCTCCCCCGGGGAGTCGATGTCGGCCATGGCCAGCACCGCGTAGTGGTAGGTGCGCCCGGGTTCGCCGGTGGTGTCGGCGTACGGCGGGTGCGGCACGGCCAGCACGTCCCCGCCCCGGTGGTCCACCACCGTGTACGGGCCGGACTCCTGGTCCGCGCGCAGCACCAGGTAGCCGACCGCGTCCGGAACCGGGAGCCAGTCCAGGGTCACCTGGCCGTGGCCGGGGACGGCGCGCAGCTCCCGGGGCGCCGGCAGCACCCGCCGCTGACTATCCACTGTGGACATCGCGCCAGTCCTCCATGGCGAGCAGCGGTCGCAGGGCGGCGATCGGTCCCCGGGTGAACGCCCGGCGCAGCACGTCGTACTCGAGTGCGTTCGTCGCCGCGGCCAGCACCATGCCCTGGTCCAGGGCCAGGTAGGTCCGGGACACCGCACCGGTGCCCACGTTGATCGCGTCGTAGAAGCCGCCCGGCCCGTAGGCGTCGAAGTCCCGGCGCAGCTTGGCCAGGTTGGACAGTGCGGCGCCCGGTGCGTAGCGCAGCGCCAGGAAAGACGCGTGCGGGGTCACCACGCCGTCACCGAAGTCGGCCGGCGGCGGCACGGCCGGCCGGTCCGGGCAGTCGCCGAAGCCGGGGTCGACCGCGGTGCGCTGCACGTCGGAGGTGTAGCCAGGGCCGTCCATGCCGATCGCGTCGACGCCCCACTCGCGGTACGGCGGCGTGCCGTCCGGGTTGTTCGAGGGCGAGAATCCCCAGTAGCCGTACCGGGCCTCGCGCAACCCGTGCTCGATCTGGGCCCGCACGTACACCGGATGGTTGCGGCCCCAGCTGCGCGGACCCCAGGTCTCCTCCGGCACCACCAGCGGCACCATCAGCGCCTCGAACATGCTGCCACCCCAGGTGGGCACCAGCCGCATGCCGCGGTAGCCGTAGGTTCCCTCGAACACCGGCACGCCGAGGTGGGTCGCCTCCCGCCCGACCGGCTGCTGCTCCTGCCAGGACCAGTCGCAGGTCGGCGGGAACGTGCGCCAGCCGGCGAAGTAGTGCCCGGCCGGGATCTGGCCCAGTGCGATGCCGATGTAGCTGGCGATCCGCGGCTCGGTGTTGAACGCGCCGTAGTGGTGGCAGGTGTACCAGACGTCCGGCCCGCGGTCGCGGTAGTTGTCCAGCACCGCGCATCCGGGCGGCGGCTCGTCCCAGAAGCCGCCGCGGATCAGCCCGGCCGGGACGTCCGCGCCGCGGGCCGCCGGGTCGTAGTAGAAGCCGAAGTCCATGCCACGCAACACCGACCAGGCCGCACCGGCAAGCTCCGGCAGATCGCCGGCCACGGTCAGCAGCCCGCTGGCCAGCCACCCGTTGTCCACACTGGACAGGAACGGGAACACCGTGCTGCCGTCCACCGGCCAGGTGCGCAGCACCGCGCCGGTCGCCGGGTCGTACCAGTTGTAGAACTGGCCGGACGCCGGGTGCCGGGGGAGGTCGCGCACCGTGCCGAGCGTGTGCCGGATCCGGTCCACCGCCTCGTCCCGGCGGATCAGCCCGAGGTGCCGGGCGCCGACCGTGGCCCACAGGTACATCCCGACGTTGGTGGGGGAGGTGTACCGGGACCGGGACGCCGGATCCAGCGCGCCGTCGATGTTGTCGCTCGGCAGCCCGCTGCCCGGATCCACCATCGCGGCCATCGAGCGCCAGGTGTCGGCGGCGTACCGCTGCAGCACCCGGTCCGGCGCGGCCGCCGCGGGCAGCGGTGCGATGAGCGCCGCCACCGTGGCGGCGATGGTGAGCACGCGTAACATCGATGCCTCCTACTTGAATCCGGTCATCGCGATGCCCTGCACGAAATACCGTTGCAGGGCAACGAAGATCAGCAGCACCGGCAGGACCACGACCACCGCGCCGGCCATCAGCAGACCGAACCGGGTGGAGTTCTGGCCGACCGAGTACAGCGCGAGCGCCACCGGCATCGTGTACTTGTCCTCGGTCTGCGCGATCACCAGCGGGATCAGGAAGTTGTTCCAGGCGCCGAGGAACGTGACGATGGTCAGCGCGGCCAGCGCCGGGCGGGACAGCGGCAGGATGACCCGCCAGAAGATCTGCGGCTCGCCGGCGCCGTCGATCCGGGCGGCGTCGATCAGCTCGTCGGGCAACTCGGAGATGTACTGGCGCATCAGGAAGACGCCGAGCGGACCGGCCAGCGCGAGCAGCGGCAGCACCATCCCGGGGTAGGTGTTCACCAACCCGAACTGGCTCACCAGCACGAACTGCGGCACGAAGGTGACCATCGCCGGGATCATCAGCATGCTGATCACCAGCACGAACATCGCCCGCCGGCCGGGGAAGTCGATCTTGGCGAGGGCGTAGCCGAGCATCGAGCACAGCGCCAGGTTGCCCACCGTCACCGCGGCCGCGACCAGCACCGAGTTGGTGAAGTAGGTCGGAAAGTCCAGCCCGGTGAAGATCGTGGTGTAGTTGTCCAGGGTCACCGTCTCCGGCAGCCAGGTCGCCGGCACCCGGCGCAGCTCGCTCTCCGGCTTGAACGAGCTGAGCACCATCCACACGAACGGCCCGGCGAAGGCCACCAGACCGAGGCTGAGCACGACGTAGAGCAGTCGGCGGCCGGCGCTCATCGCGACCTCAGCAACCGGAACCAGACGGCGGTCAGCGCGAGGATGACCACGAACAGCAGGTAGGCCATGGCGCTGGCGTAGCCGTAGTTGCCGAACCCGAACTGGTTGTAGACGTTCATGGACACCGAAAGCGTGCTGTTCAGCGGACCGCCCCTGGTCATCACGAACGGCTCCTCCAGGTACTGGAGCTGGCCGATCGTGGTGATCACCACGGCGAACAGCATCGTCGGGCGGAGCAGCGGCAGGGTGACGTACCGGAACTGCTGCCACCGGGTGGCGCCGTCGATGTCCGCCGCCTCGTACATGGTCCGGGGAATGGCCTGAAGTCCGGCCAGGAACACGACCATCACGAACCCCATGCCGCGCCAGGCGGTCATGACGATCAGCGAACCCATCGCGGTTCCGGGCTGGTCCAGCCAGTGCGGACCGTCGATCCCGATCCCGCGCAGCGCGCTGTTGACCAGGCCGGTTTCCGGCTGGAGCAGGAACCGCCAGACCACCGCGACCGCGACGATGCTGGTGACCACCGGCAGGTAGTAGCCGACCCGGAAGAACGTGCGCAGCCTGGTGATCCCGCGGGACAGCGCCAAAGCGACGGCGAGCGCGGCCCCGATGGTCAGCGGCACGCTGCCGGCGACGAACACCGCCGTGTTGGTCAGCGCCTGGTGGAACACCTCGTCGCCGAACAGCCGCACGTAGTTGTCGAACCCGACCAGGTTGACACTCAACGGGTCGCGCAGGTCGGTGCCGCGCAGGTCGGTGAAGCTGATCGCCAGCGAGGCGGCCACCGGGCCGGCCATGAACGCGACGAACAGCGCCATGAACGGCAGCGCGAAGCCCCACGCGGCGATGGCGCGGCGGGTGCGCAGGCTCATCGGCCTGCGCACCGCCCGCGTCCGGACCGGGATCGCCGTGCTGACCACGGTTTCAGACGCCGATCGACGTGGCCTCGGCCTGCATCGCCCTGGCCGCGTCGGCGGGCGTGGTGACGCCCTTGACGACCTCTTCCAGCTTTGTGTCGATCACGGTCGCGACCTGTTCCCAGGTGGCGATCGCCGGCGGCGACTTGGCCTCGTTGAGCTGGTCGCCGAACGTCTTGAGCAGCGGGTCGCCGGACAGCTTCTGGTCCTGCCAGGCGCTGCGCACCGAGGGCAGGTCGCCGGTCTCGCCGTACCACTTCACCTGGACCTCGGGCCGGGTCAGGTACTGCACGAACTTCCAGGCGGCGTCCCGGTTCTTGGCGTCCTTGAACACGGCGAGGTTGCCGCCGCCGACGAACGAGGTGCCGGCCGCCTCCTTCGGCATCCTTGCCACCGCCCACTTGTCGGTGAAGTCCGGCCCGCCCTGTTCCTTGATCAGGCTCATGTGCCATGGGCCGGAGAAGAACGCGCCGAACGAGCCGTCCACGAAGCCCTGCTCGAGCTCGCCCGGGCGGAGCAGCGCCGACGGCGTGAGCTGCGCGTCGAAGAAGGACTTGTAGTACTCGAGCGCCTTGACGAAATCGGGACTGTCCAAAGTGAACTGCTTGGCGGCATCGTCGGTGATCGAGGCGCCGGCCTGCCAGGCGAACGGCATGAACGTCTGCCACGCGCCCTTGCCGCCGGCCTGCAGGTTGATGCCCCACTTCGCGCCGGCGTTCTGCTTCATGGCGGTGGCGAACGCGGTCAGGTCGGCCCAGTTGCCCGGCGCCTGCTGCCCGGCCTTCGTGGCGAGGTCGCTGCGGTAGTAGAGCAGCCTTGTCTCGACGTACCAGGGCACGCCGTAGGAGGTGCCGTCGACAACGGTGGTGTCCCAGCCGCCCTCGAAGAACGTCTTGCCGTCGATGACCGACGGGGTCGGGTCGAGCGCACCGGACTTGGCGAACTCGGCCATGAAGGTGGTGCCGACCAGGCTGGCGTCCGGGGTCTGCCGGCCGGCGATCGCGGTGGCGATCTTGTCGTGCGCCGCGTCCCACGGGATCGCGGTCACGTTGACCTTGGCCTGCGGGTTGGCCGCCTCGAAGTCCTTGGCCAGCACGGATAACTTCTCGCCCTCGGTGCCCATGGCCCACACCGTGATCTCGCCGGTGGCGGCGCCCTCGGCGACCGGTGCCGCCGCGTCGCCGGATCCGCCGGCGTCGTCCCGTCCGCACCCGGCCACCATGATCAGCCCCAGCATCGCCGCGCCCACGGCACCCGCGCGCCGACTCGTCATTGAGTCACCTCCCGGCCGATGTAACCGTTTACATTTCACCATCCCCGGCCGGGGGACGGAAGTCAACAGCCGTCCGTCGGTCAGTCTTCGAAGATCCGCTGACCCGGGTTGAGCACGCGCCGGGGATCGAACCGGGCCTTGGCGCGTTCGACGGCCGGCCACTCCTCGCCGAAGTGCCGTGCCCAGTCCCGGTTCGTCATCGGGATCGCGCCGATCGCGTACTGCGTGGCGCCGAGGTCCCTTGCGCGTTCGTAGAGCGTGCGGTTGACCCGCAACAGACGGTCCACCTCGGCCGGGTCGGGCGGCAGCACCATGCGCAGGACGGCGAACAGGAACACCGTTTCGCTGTCCGGGACGCGGACGAACGGGCGGGTGAGCCGGGCCCGGGGCACGGGGTAGAGCAGCACCGGTCCGCCGCCGGTGTCCGCGGGCGTCAGCTCGGCGACGGCACGCGCCACGTAGTCATCGGTGCCGGCATCCGGAAGGAACAGGTTGATCCACGGGTTGGGCAGCCGCAGCGCCGTCAGCTCGTCGACGATCTCGGTGATCCGGTCCAGCCAGTCGAAGTAGGGCAGCTCCACGATCTCGGTGTCGATCGGGTGCAACCCGGCCAGCACCTCCGGGTCGTGCGGCTGGTTTGGCGCGGTGTAGTAGACCGCGCCCTCCAGCAGGTAGCTCCAGCCGCCGCCGTCGAGCGGGACCACCTGTCCCTCCAGGTAGTCGAACCGCCCATCCGCAAGCACCCTGCGCTGGTCGGCGGTCAGTGCCTCGACCGTCGGATAGGACAGCCGGTAGGTCCGCGCCGTGGTTTCCGCCGGTACCAGGCCGACCGTGGCCCGCACGATGATCGCGAACTGGCCGAGCCCGCCGAGCACGGCCCTGAACAGCTCGCGGTCGTCGCGTTCGGAGCAGCGCACCAGCCGACCGTCCCCGGTCACGACCTCCAGCTCGCGCACCGTGTCCACCTGCAGGCCGTGCTTCGAGCTGGCGCCGCCGATCCCGCCGACCGACAGCGTTCCGCCCACCGACAACCCGATGTAGTCGGTGTTCACCGGGGATGTGCGCCCGATCGCCAGGCTCGCCCGGATCAGGTCGGTCCAGCGCACCCCCGCGTCCACCACCGCGCTGTCCGGCCCGATTCGATGAATCGTGGCCAACGTCCGCGAGTCCACCACGATCCCGGCCCGGACCTGCGCCTGCCCGTACACCGAATGTCCCTGCCCGCGCACCGAGACCGCGATCCCGTGCCGGTTGGCGAACCGCACCACGGTGACGATGTCCCGCACCGACGCCGGCCGCAGCACCGCCACCGGTCGCCGGTGCACGATCTGTCCGTAGTCCGCACCCGCCTCGCGCAGCGCCTCCGGGTCGACCACCAGCTCTCCGTCCAACCCCGGAATCCGCACGGCGCCCGTGCTCGCGTCCGTCGCCGTCACCCACCCGACTCCAACCGGATCAAACGCCATCACCGCCGTCACCGCCGCTGTGCCCATGAACGCACGCCGCCCGAACCCGGCAGAAACCATGCCGCACATCGTGCCCGATCAAGCCCGCACCCACAGAATTGCTCACCCTTCGCGAGTCCCCGATCGGTGCGCGAGTCGCCGGTTCGGGCAGCTGAGTTCCGGTTGTGGTTCGGGGTGGCTTCGGCCGGGCCGGCGCCTGCGGCGCCGCGCCGCAGGCGCGGCCCGAGCCGGCCGCGCGGGGGGGGGGTTGGGGCGAGGTCAGGCGCCGATGACGAAGTAGCGGAGCCAGAGGTAGGGCGCGGCAAGGGTGATCGTGACGGCGGTGACGACGGCGCCGGTGCGGGTGAAGCGCCAGAAGGTGATCGGGGTGCCGGCACGGGCGGCGATGCCGAGGACGACGACGTTGGCGCTGGCGCCGATGGCGGTGAGGTTGCCACCGAAGTCGGCGCCGAGGGCGAGGGCCCACCAGAGCGCCTGGGCTTGGGTGAGGTCGGGGATGTGGGTGGTCCGCTCGAGGACAAGGGGGCTCATGGTGGCGACGGAGGGGATGTTGTCGACGTCGCGATGAGCGTGTACACCACGACGAAGACGGCGACCGCGATGGCCGCCGGCACGCCGCTCGGTCCCGGTCACCGGGTAACACCGTCCCAGACTTCCTGGCGCACCAACGAAAGGCAAGCGGGTCCGGTGTGGAACTAGGTGGTGTCCGCGGCGAAGTTGACCTGGAAGCCGAGCGGTTGCAGCATCCCGACCAGCATGGTCCGGGTGTTCTTGTCGGCCCGCTCCAGCAGTCCAGCGCCGCGCGCCGCCTCGGCGATCTTCTGCTCGCCGGCCTGGTAGAACCGGGACTGGTCCGGCGTGTCGAACATGGAGGTCAGCCGGTTCCAGATGCCCCGCTGCTGCGCGAACAGGTAGCTGCGGGTCTGGTCCAGGTTCGGCTTGTCCAACTGCGCCTTGGGCAGGTGGATCTCCACGGTCTTGGTGTCCGGGGCGACGCTGATCGCGTCGTCCTTGAGCTGCGAGAAGTCCACGTAGGCGTTGACGGTGCCGGCGGCGACGAACAGCGCGCGCTCGCCGGCCAGGAACGACGGCACCCAGTTGACGTCCTTCTCCAGGTCGATGACCACCTGGAACTCCCCGACCGCGGCGTGGAACTGGGCCAGGTCCTTGATCGACTGCAGCAGCACAGGCTGGCTGCGGTCCACGTCCTCGGTGCGGAACGGGTTCAGGTTCGGCAACAGCGCGAGGACGCCCATGACACCGAGCACCAGGACGATCACCCCGCCAAGCACGCCTACCACGCGCCACTGACGCCTGCGTTCGTCGGCTGCCATGTCAGCCGGATACCCGCCGCCCGCAACCCGGAAACCCTCGGTGTTTGTCCGGCTGATGTCCGGTAAATGGCCCTGTCCCGGTCCGGTCCTCTGCCGCACACTGGCGACCATGACGGGACCACGTGGCCCCGGACTCCCTGTGGGGCTACGACAGCAACGGCGGCGTTGGGCTCTGAATTCCTACCGACGCCGGTCGACGCGGGGTTGCCTGGCCGGCACAGTGTGTCCATGCGCAACGCCCCCCGGGTCGCCGCCGCCCTGTCCGGCGCGGCGATGGTGCTCACCCTGACCCAGACGCCGCCCGCCGTCGCCGACCACACCCCGCCGCCCACCGCGGTGTCGGTACCCGGTTCGCACGGCAGCGAGCTGGGCTGTCCCGGCGACTGGCAGCCGGAGTGCGCCCAGGCGCAGCTCGCCCTCGACCCGGCCGACGGGATCTGGAAGGGCAGCTTCGCCGTGCCGGCCGGCACGCACGAGTACAAGGCGACGCTGAACAACTCGTGGACCGAGAACTACGGCGCCGGCGCGGTGCCGGGCGGCGCCAACATTCCTTACACCACAACGGGTGGCACCGTCTCCTTCTACTACGACCACGCCACGCACCTGGTGACCTCCAGCGCGGAGGGCCCGATCGTCACCGCGCCGGGCAGCTTCACCAGCGAGCTGGGCTGCCCGGGGGACTGGGCGCCCGAGTGCATGCGCTCCTGGCTGCAGGATCCCGACGGCGACGGCGTGTTCACCTTCTCCAGCACCGCGATCCCGGCCGGTGCCTACGAGGTCAAGGCGGCGCACGGGCTGTCCTGGGCGGAGAACTACGGCGCGGGCGGCGTGCCGAACGGCCCGAACATCCCGTTCTTCGTCGCCGCCGACGGCGACCGGACCACGTTCAGCTACGTCCTGGCGACGCACGTGCTGACCGTGTCGGCCGGGGTCGCGCCGCCGAACCTGGGTGAACAGCGCGCCCAGTGGCTGACCCGCGACCTGCTCGCGCTGGACCTGCCGGCCGACACCACCGGCTGGACGTTCCGGATGGTCCACGCACCCGACGGCGGCCTGGTCGCCACGCCGGACGGGGTGACCGGCGGCCAGGAGATCCCGCTGACCCTCGACCCGGCCGGGCTGCCCGCGCCGGTCCGCGAGCGCTACCCGCACCTGGCGGGCTACGAGGCGCTGCGGGTGCCGGCCGCGGACGTGCCGGCGATGCTCACCGGACAGTTGGCCGTGGCCGCGTTCGACGCGCGTGGCCGGCTGGCCGACGCGACCGGCGTGCAGACCCACGGCGTGCTCGACGACGTCTACGCGGCCGCGACCGGCGCGAAGCTCGGTCCCACCTGGCAGGGGCACCGGCCGGCGCTCGCGTTGTGGGCGCCGACCGCGAAGAACGTGGTGCTGCTGCTGGACGAGGCCGGCCCGGCGCCGGACCGGCGGGTCGCCATGCGGCGCGGTCCGGACGGGGTGTGGCGGGTCGACGGCCACCCGTCCTGGCGCGCCGCCCGGTACGCCTACGAGGTCACCGTGTACGTGTCCGCGGAGGACGCGGTGCGCACCAACGTGGTCACCGACCCGTACTCGCTCGGCCTGACCGCGAACGCGGGCCGGTCGGTCCTGGTCGACCTGGCCGACCGCGCGCTCGAGCCGGACGGCTGGGACCGGCTGGCCAAGCCGCGGCTGGCCCAGCCCGAGGACACCACGATCTACGAGCTGCACGTCCGGGATTTCTCGATCACCGACGAGACCGTGCCGGCCGCGCACCGGGGCACCTACCTGGCGTTCACGCACGAGCGCAGCGCCGGGATGCGGCACCTGCGCGGCCTGGCCGACGCCGGGCTGAACTCGCTGCATCTGCTGCCCACCAACGACATCGCCAGCATCGAAGAGCGCCGCTCGGCACAGCAGCAGCCGGCCTGCGACCTGCCGTCGTTCGGCCCGGCGGCGCCGGACCAGCAGGCGTGCGTCGAACCGGTGCGCGACGCCGACGGGTTCAACTGGGGCTACGACCCGCTGCACTACACCACGCCCGAGGGCTCGTACTCGACCAATTCGGACGGCACCGCGCGCACCCGGGAGTTCCGCGAGATGGTCAAGGCGGTCAACCGCACCGGGCTGCGCGTGGTCATGGACGTGGTCTACAACCACACCCCGGCGTCCGGGCAGGACCGCAACTCCGTGCTGGACCGGATCGTGCCCGGCTACTACCACCGGTTGTCGGCCACCGGGCGGGTGGAGACCTCGACCTGCTGCGCCAACACCGCGACCGAGCACCGGATGATGGAGAAGCTCATGGTCGACTCGGTGGTCACCTGGGCCCGTGAGTACAAAGTGGACGGTTTCCGGTTCGACCTGATGGGCCACCACTCCAAGGCGAACATGCTGGCCGTGCGGGCCGCGCTGGACGCGCTGACCGTGCGCCGGGACGGGGTGGACGGCCGGAGCATCTACCTCTACGGCGAGGGCTGGAACTTCGGCGAGGTGGCCGACAACGCCAGGTTCGTCCAGGCGTCCCAACTGAACCTGCCCGGCACGGGGATCGGCACGTTCACCGACCGGCTGCGCGACGCGGTGCGCGGCGGCGGTCCGTTCGACGCCGACCCGCGCATCCAGGGCTTTGCCACCGGCCTGTTCACCGATCCGAACGGCGCGCCGGTGAACGGAACCCCGGATCAGCAGCGGGCCCGGCTGTTGCTGCACCACGACCAGATCAAGGTGGGGCTGGCCGGAAACCTGCGCGACTACACGTTCGTCAACCGCGACGGGGTGACCGTGCGCGGCTCGGCGGTGGACTACAACGGCCAGCCGGCCGGCTACGCCGCCGATCCCAGCGAGACGATCACCTACGCCGACGCGCACGACAACGAGACGCTGTTCGACGTGATCCAGTACAAGCTGCCGCAGGCCACCCCGATGGCCGACCGGGTCCGGATGAACACGTTGGCGCTGGCCACCGTCGCGTTCGCCCAGAGCCCGTCGTTCTGGCACGCCGGCACCGATCTGTTGCGGTCGAAGTCGTTGGACCGCAACAGCTTCAACTCCGGTGACTGGTTCAACCGGATCGACTGGAGCTACCGCGACTCCACCTGGGGCTCCGGCCTGCCGCCGCGCACGGACAACGAGTCCAAGTGGTCGTTCATGGGCCCGCTGCTCGCCGACCCGGCCCTCGAGCCGCGTCCGGCCGACATCCGCGCCGCCCACGACCGCGCCCTGGAGTTGCTCCGCATCCGGTTCTCCTCGCCGCTGTTCCGGCTCGGCTCCGCGCAGCTCGTCCAGCAACGGCTGAGCTTCCCCACCGGTGGCCCGGAGCAGACCCCGGGCGTGATCGTGCTCGCCATCGACGACCGCCGCGGCCCCGATCTCGACCCCCGCGCCGAGGGCATCGTGGTCGTCTTCAACGCCACGCCCAACCCCACCACGCAGACCGTCCCCGCGCTGGCCGGCGCCCGGTACGCCCTGCATCCGGTGCAGGCGTCCGGCTCCGACCCGGTGCTGCGCACCGCCGGCTACACCCGGTCGACCGGCGCCTTCACCGTTCCACCGCGCACCGTCGCGGTGTTCGTCACCCGGTGACGGGCCCATCGGGACCCCGGATCCGCAATGGTTGAGACCAATTTCGGGCCAGAGAAATGGCACAAGAATGACGATCGCTGACTGTGATGACTGACTAGCGCGTGTAGCCCGTTAGGAGTAGGGTCTCTGTACCCTGTCGATGGTTCACCCACCGTGGGCAAACTCCGTTCCGACGGATGAATGGCGTTGTACGAATGGCTCTACCCATGACAGCTGGTCCGGGTGAGAACAATGCCGACCGGCACAGGGTCGCTCGTATTCGCGATTACTGGCTCGGCGGCACCCACAACAGCGAGCAGGACCGCGTGTATGCCAACCATGTCGCGATGGTGGCGCCGCACATCCCGTATCTGGTGCGGGCCCAGCGCGCCCTGCTCGGCCGCATCGTGCGCTACCTGCTCGGCCAGGGCATCCGCCAGTTCCTGGACCTCGGATCCGGCCTGCCGGCGCAGGGGCACGTGCACGAGCTCACCCGGGACCACCTGCCGCCGGCCCGCGTGGTCTACGTCGACAACGACCCCGGGGTGGCCGCCGACGGCCGGCTGCTGCTCGCCGGCAACGGCAACGCCGGTTACCTGGAGATGGACTTCCTGCGGCCGACGGAGGTGCTGGCCGATCCGCTGACCCGGCGGCTGCTCGACCTCGACGAGCCGGTGGCCCTGCTGGCAATCGCCACGATGCAACAGGTTCCGGACTCCGCCGACCCGGCCCTGGTGATCGCCGGCTACCTGGACGCGCTGGCTCCGGGCAGCTACCTGGCGATGACCCACCACGGGCCGGACGAGTACCTCACGTCGGCGTTGGAGACCTTCGCCCAGATGAACCTCGGACCCCGGCCGTCGGTCTACCTGCGCGACTCGATCACGATGCGGCTGTTCTTCACTGGGCTCGAGCTCGCCGAGCCGGGGATCGTGCCGGTGCCGCTGTGGCGTCCGGAGCCCGAGGACGAGGACGCGAGGCGGCATCCGGAACGAACGCCGATTCACGTCGGCGTCGGCCGCAAACCCTAGGCGGAAACCGGGTTTGCGTCGCCTCCGGTTGCCGGGGGACATTTGCCCGTGGCAATGCCGTGGTTTCGCGCGCCGTATTCTGGAATAATTCCAGAGGTTATCCGGAATGGTGCGGATCCGGCCGTCGCCGCCGGTTTCGCGGGGGAGTTCGCCGGATCGGTGAATCGTCCACAATGGACTTGGTTGCCGATTGCTGGGAGCGCTCCCTGGAGTAACCGTTGACAACTCCGCCCCATACCCGCAACGATCTGTAGGCGCATCTGGGAGCGCTCCCAGAGCTACGCGGTGAAAGGACCCTGCCGTGAACCGCCCCGCACACCGACGTGCCCCTCGCCGGCTCGCCGGACTCGTCGCCCTGACCGCCCTCGCTGCCAGCGGACTCGCCGGGATCACCGGATCCGCCCAGGCCCAGCCGGTCGAACTGATCGAGAACGGCACCTTCGACGCCGGCACGGCGCCATGGTGGTGGACCGGCAACGTCCCGTCCGCCGTGACCGACGGGCGGCTCTGTGCCCAGGTGCCGGGCGCGACGGCGAACCCGTGGGACGCCATCATCGGCCAGAACGACCTGCCGCTGCAGAACGGCGAGTCCTACGAGTTCTCCTTCGACGCCTCGGCGTCGGTCCCGGTCGGGGTGCTGGCCAAGGTGCAGCAGCAGACCGAGCCGTGGCCGGAGCGGCTGTCCCGGCCGGTCATCCTCGGCCCGGAGTCCCAGCATTTCTCCTTCGCGTTCACCTCAGGGGTGGACAGCGACATTGAGCAGGTGGCGTTCCAGATCGGCGGCAGCGCACAGCCGTGGACGCTCTGCCTGGACAACGTCTCGCTCACCGGTGGTGCGCCGCCGCCGGTGTACGTGCCGGACACGGGTCCGCGGGTCCGTGTCAACCAGGTCGGTTACCTCTCGCAGGGACCGAAGAACGCCACCGTTGTCACCGCGGCGACCGACCCGCTGTCCTGGTCACTGGCCGACCAGGGCGGTCGGGTCGTCGCCAGCGGTCTGTCCACGCCCCGCGGCGTGGACACCGCGTCGAACCAGAACGTGCACACCATCGACTTCTCCGGGGTCACCGCGCCGGGGACCGCGTACACGCTGACCGCGGACGGCGAGACCAGCTACCCGTTCGCCATCGGCGACGTGTACCAGGCGCTGCGGTCGGACGCCCTGGAGTTCTTCGCGATCCAGCGCAGCGGCATCGCCATCGACGGCGCGCTGCACGGGGAGCAGTACGCCCGCCCGGCCGGGCACGTCGGCGTCGCGCCCAACACCGGGGACACCGACGTGCCGTGCCAGCCCGGCGTCTGCGACTACCGGCTGGACGTGCGCGGCGGTTGGTACGACGCGGGCGACCACGGCAAGTACGTGGTCAACGGCGGCATCGCCACCTACCAACTGCTCAACACCTACGAGCGCACGCTGACCGCGCCGACCGCCGTACCCGGCGCGCTGGCCGACGGCACGCTGCGGGTGCCCGAGCGCGGCAACGAGGTGCCGGACGTGCTCGACGAGGCCCGGTGGGAGCTGGAGTTCCTGCTGCGCATGCAGGTTCCGGCCGGCCAGCCGCTGGCCGGCATGGCGCACCACAAGGTGCACGACAACGCCTGGACCGGGTTGCCGCTGGCCCCCGAGGACGACCCGATGCTGCGTGAGCTGCACCCGGCGAACACCGCGGCCACGCTGAACCTGGCCGCCACCGCCGCGCAGTGCGGCCGGCTGTTCCTGCCGTACGACAGGGCGTTCGCCACCCGGTGCCTGGCCGCGGCCCGCACCGCGTACGCGGCCGCCAAGGCGCACCCGGACATCCTGGCCGACCCCAACGACGGCAACGGCGGCGGCGCGTACAGCGACGGCGACGTCAGCGACGAGTTCTACTGGGCCGCCGCCGAGCTGTACCTCACCACCGGTGAGTCGGCGTTCCTTGCCGACCTGCGATCTTCGCCGCACCACACCGGCGACGTGTTCGCCGCGACCGGGTTCAACTGGCCGGCCACCGCCGCGCTCGGCCGGTTGGACCTGGCCACCGTGCCCAACGGGCTGCCCGCGGCGGAGCGGGCCGCGATCCGGCGCTCGGTGACCGAGGGCGCCGACGCCTACCTGGCCACGCTTTCCGGGCAGGCCTACGGCCTGCCGATGCCCGGCGGCCGCAACAACTACTTCTGGGGCTCGAACAGCAACATCATCAACAACGCCATCGTGCTCGCGACCGCGTTCGACCTGACCGGTGAGCGCCGCTACCGGGACGGCGCGGTGCAGGCCATGGACTACATCTTCGGCCGCAACGCCCTGAACCACTCCTATGTCACCGGCTGGGGCACCAAGGCGCCGCGCAACCAGCACAGCCGGATGTTCGGCGCGCAGCTCGACCCGAACTCCCCGCACCCGCCGGACGGCTCGATCGCCGGCGGCGCCAACGCGAACCTCGAGGACCCGTTCGCCAACGAGCTGCTCGACGGCTGCGCACCGCAGTTCTGTTACGTCGACGACATCCAGTCGTACTCGACCAACGAGGTCGCGATCAACTGGAACTCCGCCCTCGCCTGGATCGCCTCGTTCCTGGCCGACCAGGCCGACGGCGCCCCGGTCGCGCCCGGCTCCTGCACCGTCGGCTACCGCACGCACGCCCAGTGGCCCGGCGCCTTCGTCTCCGAGGTCCGCGTCACCAACACCGCCCGCACGGCGCTGGACGGCTGGACCGTTTCCTGGTCCTACCCCACCGGCCAGCGGATCCGCCTGGCGCTGGGCGCCGACGCGCGGCAGGAAGGCCCGACGGTGTCCGCCCGCAACCAGCCGTGGAACCGCCGCGTCGAACCCGGCCGCTCGGTGGTCTTCGCGCTGATCGGCGCCGCCCCGCTGTCCACCAACCCGTCCCCGGAGCTGTTCCGACTGAATGGCAAGGTCTGCGGGTGATCCCCGCGCTCGCCCGGGTCCGGTTCCGTCCCTCGTCGGACCCGGGCGAGAGGTAAAACCCCCGGTGCTTCTGGGTTTCCGTGCACCGAAACCCCCCGGTCACCCTCGCGCCCGCCCGCGAGTCGCCGTCGCCAGACCGGCGAGTTCCCGGTTCCCAGCACCCGAGTTCCCAGCTCAAGCAGCTGAGTTCTCGGGTGTGGCAGCCGAGTCGCCGGGTTGGTCAGCTTCCTAGGCGTTGTTGCGGGATGCCGGGGAACATCAGGGGGACGACCTGGGGGCCGGAGCGGATGGTGATGGGCAGGCCGGCGGCCATGCCGGTGAGCATCTGCCCGCAGAGCACCAGCATGAGGGCGACCAGCGGCCACTCCCAGATGTCGGTGGCGCCGTGCAGGAGGCCGATGCCGAGCGCGGTGGCGCCGGCGATGGCGTAGCCGAAGCCCTGGACCATCGAGGACAGGGCGGCGGCGGTGTCGCTCGCCGAGTCGGCGCGCAGCGAGATCATGGTGAGCGCCAGGCCGACCGCCGGCATGCCGAGGCCGAGGCCGACGGCCCAGGCCCAGGGGGCGTAGGCGGGGACGAGCAGCAGGCCGGCCACGGCGATCATGTTGGGGGCGGCCAGGGCCACCGCGAGGCCGGATTGGGACTTGCTCCGGCGGGCCCATTTCGGGACCCGGAGGGCGATGGGGACGCCGAGCGCCATGGCGACGGTGAACAGCCAGGCGACCTGGTGCGGCGGTACGGAAGCGCGTTCCAGCAGCATGCTGGGCAGCCAGCCCATGATGCTGAAGGTGAAGCCGGACGTGAGTCCGAAGTGGAGGGTGAGCGCCCAGGCGGTGCCGGCGGGGCGCAGGGTGAGCGGGCTGGTGCGGCGTTGCGGGCCGGCGCCAGGCGGACGCTCGGGGAACGCCCGGCCGGCCACCCGCCAGGCCAGCCAACCGGCCCCGGCGAGCAGGGCCCAGCTGCTGGCGCCGAGCTGCCAGGAGCTGTGCGAGCTGATCTGCGGGGTGACCAGCGCGCCGACCGCGCTGCCGCTGCCGAGGGCGGCGACGTAGCAGCCGGTGAGGGTGGCCCACTCGCGCGGCGGGGCGGTGTGCACGATGGCCGGCAACAGGGTGCCGAGTACGGCGATGGCCAGGCACGCGGTGACGGTGCCGGCCAGCAACAGGTATGATCCGCCGACCACCCGGAAGGCCAGCGATATCCCCAAAACCACAAGCGCCACGGCCACCGTGCGCATGGTGCCGAACCGCACCCGCAGGGCCCAGGCGAGCGCCCCACCGGCCGCGAAGCACCAGACCGGGGCCGCGACCACCACCGATGCCAGCATGGCCGACATGCCGATGTCCAGCCGAACGTCGGACAGAACCGTGCCCATGCTCGTGACCGCCGGCCGAAGGTTCAGCGCCAGCAACGGAACGGCAAGCAGGACCGCCATGGGCAACGCCAGGCGGGATCGATCTACCGGGCTCGGATGCAGCAGTGGTGGGGCACCAGCGCGCTGCTGGGGCGTGGCGGTTTGCTCGACGACACTGTCTTGCTTCACGTCGGGCCTCCAGCTGTAGATGAGTGACCCGGCCGCGGTGGAACGCACGTAGGGGGAGCTACTTGTCGGGGCGGATGCGGCGGCGTCGCAAGGCGTTTCGGAGCACGCGCAGGCAGACGCCGGCGGGCTGGTGGCGCTCGGCGGAAGGGGTGGTCGCGTTATGTCAGCTGCGGCGATTCGGTGCGTACACCGGACCTTGCCATGGGGGCTATGGTGATGGTTTGGAGCACTACAGCGGTACGTAGTAACGCGTTACTAGGTAAGAGATTACGCCGTAACATGGCGTGACGGAACGGCCACGCACATCACAATGTGATACCGCAGCAGCTCGGGTGTTTTCTTTGCAGGCCAAACGAGAGGAAGAAACCTGGTGGTCGCACCGAGCCCGACCGTGCTCAAGCGATATGTGGCGCTCGAACTGCGCAGGCTGCGGGAGGCGGCCGGGTTCAAGCGCGTTGAGGTGGCCAGGCGCGCCGGGTGCGCCACCAGTCACATCACCCATCTCGAAGTGGCCCGCAATCTCCCCAAGATCCCCGAGCTGGAGCTGCTGTTGCGGCACTACGGTGCCGCGCAACGCATCCCGGCGTTCCTCGACCTGCTCGAGGAGGCCCGGGCCGGCCGGGACTGGTGGTTGCCGTTCGCCGACGTGGTTCCGGCCTGGTTCGAGCTGTTCCTCGGCCTCGAGGCCACCGCAACGGAGATCGCCAGCTACGACGCGCTGGTCATCCCCAGCCTGTTCCAGACCCCGGACTATGCCGAGCATCTGATCCGCAGCGCCTTCCCCGGGCTGCCCAACGCCGTGGTGGCGCAACGGGTCGAGCTGCGCATGGCCCGGCAGGACGTGCTCACCCGTGACCCGGACCCGCCGACGGTCGACGTCGTGCTGGACGAGTCTGCGCTCTACCGCCTCGCAGGCGAAGAGATCGTGTTGACCGAGCAGCTCAACCACCTGCTCAAGGTGGCCGAGTCGCCGGCCGTCACGATCCGGGTGCTGCCCCTTTCGGCCGGCGTGCACGCCGGTGTGGCCGGCACGTTCGTGCTGCTGACCTTCCCCGAGCGGCTGGAGAACGACCCCGGCGTGGTCTACACCGAGGACCGGGTCCGCGGCACCTACCACGACGACCCGGAGGCCATCGCCCGGTACCGCACCACGTTGAGCCGGCTGCGCGAGTCGGCCTACTCGGTCGAGGAGTCCCGGGCCACCGTGCAGCGCCGGATCGAGGAGCTGTCCCAGTAGCTCGACCGTGGAGTCAGGTCAGCGGGAACGGCGGTTGCCACCACCACGGGGTGTCCGTCAGCTCGAGGTGGTCCACCCACTTCACCCACCAGAACCCCCGGCGGCCGGGGGCGACCAGCCGCGCGGGATAGCCGTGGCCGGGGCGCAGCGGCACACCGCCGACCCCGGTGGCCAGCAGCAGGTGGTCGAGATCGCGGATCGGGAAGCGGACCCAGTAGCCGGTGCGGGACCGGACCAGCAGGCTGCGCGCCGAGCCGGGGTCGGGCAGCAGCGCGCGGACCGGAACGCCGGCCCAGTCCTGCTCGGCATACCAGCCGGAGGTGCAGTCCAGCGTCGCCCGCACCGTCCGCACCGCGGCCGCGTCCAGGTCGCCGAGGGTCAGCTCGCGCCGGGTACCGCCGGCGACCACGGCGAGCCGCCAGTCCCGCGGGTCGATCGCCGGAGTGGTGTCGTCCAGCCAGCTGTAGCTGGGCATGGCCGCCGGGTTGAACGAGCCGGCGGCGTACGACCCGGTGAACCGGCGGCCGGCGCCGGGCAACCCGGCCAGGCTCACCGCCGCGGCCTGGCTGCCGTACAGGCCCGCCGCGACCGCGGCGAACACGCCGCCCCTGACCAGCGCACGCCGGGACAGGTCGGCTCTTCGTGGCCGGACCCGGCGGGCCAGCACGTGCCAGACCACCAGCGGCAGCAGGGCAAGCGCCCCGGCGATGTGCAACCACATGACCAGGATTCCGGCCACGGAGCGGACCAGGCCGGTGGTGTAGGCGATACCGGTCAGCAGGGTGGTGACCACCAGGACCGCCAGCAGCAGGGACAACCACCGGGTCCGGCGAGACCGGCGCAGCCCGCGCCGGATCACCAGGCTTTTCCACGGCACCAGCACGATCACGGCCATCCCCACGATGCCGTGTGCGAGCACCGTCCACCGGCCGCCGGGTGCGCCGGCCGCGACCGCGCCGATGCCGGTGGCGAACGCCAGCGCCAGCACCGCGAGCAGGGCCAGGTTGGTCACCCGCGGGGCCGGTGCGCGCAGCATGCCGCCGACGGTAGGCGTGCGCGGCCGGCCAACGGTAGATGCCGATCGGCAGGTGCCGAATGGCGGCGCGGGCCGGGCTGGTTCGGTTTGCGGTCGGCAGGGGCGGGAATGCGAGGAGCATGCTGAAGGCAGCCCTGCTCGCGGCCGTGCTCGCGTTGACCCTGCCGGTACCGGCCGCCGCGGCGGACACGGCGCCGGGCGGTCCCGGCGAACCGGCGGTGTTCACCCCGGCGGACAAGCAGGGGTTCGGCACCGCGCGCTCCGGGGCCGGCAGCCCGGTCTGGTTCACCCTCGGCGGCGGCCGGATGACCGAGGTGTTCTACCCGGATCTGAGCACGCCGGCCGTGCGCGACCTGCAGTTGGTGGTGACCGACGGGGTGAGCTTCGCCGAGCGGGCGCAGGACGTCCGGGTGCGCACCGAGCAGGTCGGCGACCTGGTGTTCCGGCAGACCGCCGGCGGGCGCGGTTGGACCGCGGTGCTCACCTACGTCACCGATCCGAACCGGGCCACCCTGCTGGTCGACCTCGAGCTGCGTTCGCATTCCGGCCGCCCGCTGACCGCGTTCGTGCTGTACGACCCGGCGCTGTCCCGGGAGGGCGACGACGACCGGGCCGAGACCGTGGGCAACGCGTTGGTCGCCATGGATGCCGGCACCGCGAGCGCACTGCTCGCCGGGCGCGGCTTTGCCAGCACCTCCAACGGGTTCCTCGGTACCAGCGACGGGTGGACCGACCTGGCCGCGGACCGGCGGCTGGACTCGCGGTACCGCTCGGCCGGACCGGGAAACGTGGTGCAGACCGGACAGTTGCGAGTGGACGGTGCCGGCCACCGGCACGAGACGCTGGTGCTCGGCTTCGGCGCCGACCGCGGCGCCGCCCTCGCGGCCGCGCGCGGCTCGCTGCGCACCGGTTTCGGCGCGGCCGCGACCGGGTACCGGGCGGGGTGGCGCTCCTACCTGGCCGGCCTGCGCCGCCCGCCGGAAAGCGTGCGTACGCCGCACGAACGGGCGGTCTACACCAGCTCGCTGCTGGTCATCGCCGCGACCGAGGACAAGCGCAACCCCGGTGCGTTCGTGGCCGCACCCGCGCTGCCCTGGGCGTTCGGGTTCGACCGGGTGATCGTGCCGGAGTTCGGTCCGTACGCGCTGGTCTGGCCGCGCGACCTGTACCAGGTGGCCACGGCGCTGATCGCGGCCGGTGACCGGCAGGCGGCCCACCGCGCGCTGGACTTCATGCTGCGCCACCAGCAACAGCCCGACGGCCACCTGGCGCAGAACACCCGGGTGGACGGCAGTCCGTACTGGACCAGCGTCCAGCTCGACGAGACGGCCGCGCCGATGCTGCTGGCCTGGCTGCTGGACCGCACCGATCCGTCCACAATGGACGCCCTGGTCCGGGCCGCCGAGTTCATGGTGAACTACCGCAAGGACGGCAACGTCGCGCCGTGGACCGAGCAGGAACGCTGGGAGAACCAGAGCGGCTACTCGCCGGCCACGATCGCCGCCGAGGTCGCCGGGCTGGTCTGCCTGGCCGACCTGCTCACCCGCGCCGGCCGGGGCGAACAAGCCGGCCGCTACCTGGCCGTCGCCGACTCCTGGGCCGCCGCGGTCGAGGGCTGGACCGCCACCAGGACCGGTCCCTACTCGCCGGACCCGTACTACCTACGCCTGACCAAGGACGCCCAGCCCGACCGGGGAACCAGCTACAACCTCGGCGACAACAATCCCGGTGAGACCGACCAGCGGGCGGTCGTCGACCCCAGCTTCCTCGAGCTGGTTCGGTTGGGCGTCAAGCGGTTCGACGACCCGGTCGTCCGCAACACGATCGCCGTGGTGGATCGGGAGCTGTCCACCTCGACGCCGGCCGGCCAGTTCTGGCACCGGTTCACCAGCGACGGCTACGGCGAGCAGGCCGACGGCGGTCCGTGGAACGTCAACTTCCCCCGGCCGACCCGAACCTTCGGCCGGCTGTGGCCGATCTTCGCCGGGGAGCGCGGGGAGTACGAGTTGCTGGCCGGCGCGGCGAGCGCGGCCGGCACCCGGCTGCGCGCCATCGCCGCCACCGCGGGCAGCGGTCTCATGCTCCCGGAACAGGTCTGGGACACCCGGCCGCCGGCTCCCGGCGCCGCCCGCCCCGGTACCGGAACCGGTTCGGCGACGCCGCTGGCCTGGACCCATGCCCAGTACGTCCGGCTGGCCGCCGCCATCGACGCCGGCCACCCGATCGAGCGCCCGGCCGTGGTCGCCTGCCGCTACGCCGGGCCCTGCTGAGCTGTCGCTCGGGTGCCCGCCGCTGCGCGGCGGCCGGGTGGGCTGGGGTTGGTTGGTCAGCCCTTGGTGGCGCCGGAGGCGAGACCGCCGACGAGTTGGCGTTCGGCCACGGCGTAGAGGGCGAGGGCGGGAACCATGGCCAGCACGACGTAGGCCAGCACCTTGGCGGTGTCCTGCGAGTACTGGCTGTTGAACTGGGACACGGCGACCGGGATGGTCCACTGGGTCGGGTCGTTGAACACGACCAGCGGGAGCATGAAGTTGTTCCAGCTGGTCACGATGGCCAGCACGGAAACCGTGGCCAGGGCCGGGCGGGCCATAGGCAGCAGAATGCGCCAGAAGAAGCCGAACGGGGTGCACCCGTCCATGGTGGCGGCCTCCTCGATCTCGCTGGGGATGGCGCGGAAGAACGAGCGCAGGATGATGATCGTGACCGGCAGGCCGAAGGCGGCCTGGGGGAGCACCACGCCGAGCGGGTTGTTCAGCAGGCCGAACTCGCGCAGCAGCACGAACAGCGGCAGGATCGCCACCGCGAACGGGAACATCAGGCCGACGGTGAACAGCATGAACAGCAGTTCCCGGCCACGGAAGGCGAACCGGGCGAAGATGAACCCGGCCATCGCGGCCACCCCGACGCACAGCAGCGTGGTGGCCAGCGCGATGACCGTGCTGTTCCACAGTGGACGCCAGAAGGTGACCGAGCCGAGGATGTCGGTGTAGTTGCTGAAGATCCACGGGTCGGGCAGGCCGAACGGGTTGTTGGACAGCTGCCCGTTGTTCTTGAACCCGCCGAGCACCCCGTAGCCGATCGGCACCACCACGAACAGCCCGACGACCAGGACGATCAGGTACAGCACCGTGTTCCGCGCCACGGCGCGCGTTCCGCCGGGCCGCACCGGGCCGGATGGCAGCGCCTTCATCGCCGGTCCCGCATTCCGGTCACCGCGCCCTCGATGTCCCTGCGCATCACGAACCGCTGGTAGAACAGGGCGAACACGAAGCTGATCATGAACATCACCACGCTGATCGCGCTGCCGTAGCCGACCTGCGAGCGGACGAAACCGAAGTCGAACATGGTCACCGCCATGGTCTCCGATGCGTGGATCGGGCCGCCCCTGGTGAGCACCCAGACCAGGTCGAACAGCTGGATGGTGCCGATCACGGCCAGGAAGATGCTGATCCGGATGGTCGGGCCGAGCAGCGGCAGCGTCACGTACCGGAAGGTCTCCCACGGGCTGGCGCCGTCGATCGTGGCCGCCTCGATGATCTCGTCCGGGATGGCCTGCCGGGCCGCGACGTAGAGGATCATGTGGAAGCCGAAGTACTTCCAGGTGATCACGAAGAACAGTGAGTACAGCACCACCGCCGGGTCGGCCAGCCAGTTGGTGGCCAGGTCCTCCAGCCCGACCAGCCCGAACAGATGGTTGGCCAGCCCCCGGTTCGGCGAGAACACCATGGCGAACAGGACGCCGGCGATCACCTCGGAGAGCACGTAGGGCGCGAAGAACAGCAGCCGAAACGCCATCCGGCCGCGGATTCGCTGACACAGCAGCAGGGCGATGGCCAGGGCGAACGGCAGCTGGAACACGACCGTCAGGGCGATCAGGATCGCCGCGTGCTGCAGGTCGCCGAGGAACACCTTGTCACTGAACAACCTCGTGAAGTTGTCCAGGCCGATGAAATCCTCGGGTGGCCCGCCGAGCCCGTTCCACTTGAACAGGCTGGTGTAGCTGGCCAGCAGGATCGGTGCCAGCACCAGTAGCCCGAACAGCACCAGCGCCGGGAGCAGGAACAGGACGATGGTGACGAGGTCGGTGCGGAACCGCCGCCGGCCTGTGGAATCGGCGGGCGGTTCCGGCACCTCCCTTGCCCTTGCGGGCTTGGCCTCGTCGACGGCCGACCGTGTCATAGAACGGGGCTGCTAGGCGTTCTGCGCGGCCTCGGTGACCGCCTTTGCCACGTCCTCCGGGCTCATCGCGCCGGCGATGAGTTGGGCGACACTGTCGTTGACCGTCTGCCCGACCGAGGGTGGGTAGTCCTGGTCGAGGTAGAGCTGGAACCCGGTGGACTTGCTCACCGCGTCCGCCACCTTCTTCTGCCGGGCGTCCTGGATCGCGTCCTCGGCGCCCTTGGTGATCGGCAGCACCGATCCGGTCGCCACCGCCTTGCGCTGGTTGTCCGCGGTGACAAGGAACTTGAGGAAGTCGATGGCTGCCGGCGGGGCGTCCTTGCCGACCGCGAAGCCGCCACCGCCGCCCATCGTGTCGGTGACCTTGCCCTTGCCGCCGTCCACCGCGGGGAACGAGAACCAGTCCAGATCCGCGCCGAGGTCCTTGCCGGACTGCTCCTTCTGCACCGCGGGCGCCCACTGGCCCTGCAGCTCCATCGCGGCCTGGCCGTTGCCCATCACGGCGGCCTCGCCGTCCGGGGTGTCGAACGGCGCGCCGAGGAACCCGTTCTGGAACGGCTGCAGGTCGACCAGTTCCTTCAGGTGCCGGCCGGCCTGGATGAACTCCGGGCTGTCGAACTTCTTGTCGGCCGCGGCCTTCTTGAGCCCGTCCGGCCCGAGCAGCCGCATCGACAGGTAGGTCCAGTAGTAGTGGCCCGGCCACTTCGCCCCGCCGGCAAGGGAGATCGGGGTGATGCCAGCGCCCTTGAGCTTGCGCACCGCGTCCAGGAACTCGGTCCAGGTGGCGGGCGGCGCGCTGATCCC
Organism: Actinophytocola sp.; assembly: GCF_035762905.1. GTDB lineage: Bacteria > Actinomycetota > Actinomycetes > Mycobacteriales > Pseudonocardiaceae > DASYTH01. The sequence continues at coordinate 51,134 of NZ_DASUCC010000080.1, read as the reverse complement.
GGCCGTGGCGAAGTGCTTCTTGTTGTACCAGAAGCCGACCATGCCGATGTCGTACGGAACGCCGTAGACCTTGCCGTCCCACTCGTAGGGCTGCACGCCGGTCGAGACCAGGCTGTCCTTGATCGACGCGAGGTCGCCGGTCAGCTCCTTGGCCAGGCCGGCTTCGACCTGCTGCTTGAGCACGCCGCCGCCCCAGGTCTGGAAGATGTCCGGGGCATCGCCGGACTGGGTCACGGTGGTGAGCCGGGCCTTGAACGCCTCGTTCTCGATCGGTGTGATGTTGATCTTCACGTTGGAGTGCTGCGCGGTGTACTGGTCGGCCAGTTCCTGCCAGACGGGCAGCATCGGCGGGGTGTTCTGGATGTGCCACCACTCGATGGTCTGCGCGGCGTTCGGGTCGCCGCCGGAGTTTCCGCTGTCGTCGCCGCTGCTGCTGCAGGCTCCGATGCCGAGCATGGTGGCGCCGGCACCCAGAGCGCCGAGGAAGGCCCGGCGTGGCATCGGGCTGGAAGCAGTCATTGCTTTCCCTTCGCCGCAAGTTTTCGGACATGCGTCCGGTAGTTTTCGGTGGCGGTGGTCACACTACCTCCGGGCTGAGTCGGGGATCAAGACCCGTGGTCGAGGGACCATGCCTGCATCTTGGGCAGACCAAGGCCCCAATGTCGATAACGGCTTGATGCCGAAAATTATCGGGATTCGCGCAGGTGCGTTGCGAGCGCGCTCATGTCCGCGGCACCGAGCCCGGCGTCCACCGCGGCGGCGACCACCCGCCGGTTCGCGGCCAGCTGTTCCATGACCGCGCCGACCTCCTCGGCCAGCCCGGCGACCAGCGCCAGATCCTTGGCCACCAGCTCGAGAGTGAACGCCGCGGGCGCCGATTCGGGGTGCTCGTAGGCGGCGCGCTTGTACTGCACGAACGGCGCGCCCAGCGCGCTGGCCGCGAACACCTCGTAGGCGGCCGACCGGTCCAACCCGGCCTTCTCGGCCAGCACCAGCGCCTCGGCCAGCGCCTGGTTGAGCCCGTGCAGCGCGGAGTTCACCACCAGCTTCATCGTCGCGCCGCTGCCCGGCCCGCCGAGCTGGAACGTGCGCCGCCCCAGGATGTCCAGCACCGGCCGGGCACGCTCGATCGCCTCCGGCGCGCCACCGACCATGAACGTCAGCTCGCCCCGTTCGACCAGCGCCACGCTGCCGGAAACCGGCGCGTCCAGCAGCACCGCGCCGCGTTCCGCGACCGCGGGCGCCAACTCGCGCACCGTGCCGGGCGCGATCGTGCTGGTCTCCAGCACGATCGCACCCGGCCGCAGTCCGGCCATCAGCCCATCCGGTCCACGGTAGACGGATCGAACCGCGGCGTCGTCGGCCAGCGACACGATCACAACCTGGGCGCCGCCGGCCGCCGCCCGCGCGGTGCCGGTCACGCTCGCCCCGGACTCCGCCGCCACCCGCTCGGCCCGGTCCCGGGTCCGGTTGTACAGCACCACGTCCCGCCCGGCCCGGCGCAGTGTCGCCGCCATGGCCGCACCCATGGTTCCGGCGCCGACCACCGCGACCGGGTCGGCCGGCACTACCGCCAGCCCCCGTCCACCACCAGGTTCACGTCGTTGATCGCCCGGTTCTCCAGCAGCAGGACCGCGGCCGACACGACATCGGCCATGCTGGCCAGTTTTCCGGTGAGCGTGCCCGCGGTGAACGCGTCCAGCACCGGCGCCGGCTTGTCCTTCCAGAACGGGCTGTCGCCGACGATCCCGGGGTGGATGGAGTTGACCCGGACCGGGGCCAGCTCGATGGCGAGCGTGCGCACCATGCCGTCCACCCCGGCGTTGACCGTCGACACGGTGGTGGATCCCGGATACGGCCGGATCCGGGCCTGGCCGCCGAACATCAGCACCGCGCCGTCGGCCGCCAGCCGCTCGCGCAACACGTTCACCACGGTGGCGTAGCCGACCAGCTTGAGTGTCACCAGATGCCGGGCACCGCCGATGTCGAAGTCGGCCACCGCGTTGGCGTCCCGCTCGACGGCGGCCAGCACCAGCCCGTCGACCGGCCCGACATCGACCAGCGCGGCGCCGATCCCCTCCGGCTCGGACAGGTCGAAGGCCAGACCCGTCGTGGCGCCGCCCACCTCGTCGGCGGCTGCCTTGGCCCGGTCGATGTCCCGGCCGGTGAGCACGACCTCGCGCCCGGCGTCCGCGTAGTGCCGGGCCAGCTCAAGCCCGATGCCCGCCGTCCCGCCGACCACCACGATCGCGCCCATGTCAGCTCCCTTCGAGTGCCACCTTGAGGTAGTCCCAGTCGCGCACGAACCGGTAGGAGTGCCGACCGGGTGGCTGCGGTGCCTGGGTTTCCAGCCAGCGCAGCGGTCCATCACCCAGATTGCGAAAACCGTGCACGCAGCCGACCCCGGCGAACGCCACGTCGCCGGGCTCGAGTTGGTAGGTCTCGCCGTCGAACGTGCCCTCGCCGACGCCCTCGAGGAAGTAGTAGGCCTCCTCGAACGGATGGTCGTGCGGGCCGGCCACCCCGGCCGGCTCGTACTGCACCATGAACATCGTCGCCAGCAACGCGCCCAGATCCGAGTCGACCATCATCTTCACCGTGATCCCGCTGTACACCAGCAGGGCGGTGCGCATGCTGGCGGAGAGCGCCAGCAGCTCCTGGCTCTGCTTGCCGGGGTCCATGTTCGCCGGCTCGATGTGGCCGAACAGCCGGGTGCGCGGGTCCCGCACGTCGATCCGTTGGGGCGGCCCGAGATCGTCCAGCGGCACCGGAACCGTGTCGCCGCCGAACCGCTGCCGCGGCTGCGGGGCGAGCATCCGGGCCCACCGGGCCACCGCGTCGCCGTCGTTGCGCCAGGCGTGCGGATAGCCGACCGGCAGCAGGCCGTAGTCGCCGGGACCGAGCAGCACGGCACCCTCGGGGGTGCGCAGCACCAGCTCGCCCTCCGTCACGTACACCGACTCCTCGAACGACTGGACCCGGGGCGGGACCGACCCGCCGGGTTCCAGCGCGCACAGTTCGAACCCAGTGTGCACGGCAGGCGCCGTCTCGTCGACTACCGACCAGACCGACAGCCCTCCTTCGCCTTCCACGAACCGGGCCTCGCCGCCCCGGCGCACGACGTGCCGGGACATCACACCGGTGCCGCGGTCTGGCGCTGCGCCGCCTGCTCGACCAGGAAGTCGCGGGCCGCTTCCACACCCGCCCGGGCCGCGGCCACGTCGGCAACCAGCTGCCCACCGCGCTTGACCACCACGCCGTCGACCAGCACGGTGTCCACATTGGACACATCGGCGCACAGCGTCACGGCGGTGACCGGGTCGATCACCGGGGCCATGTTCAGCATTCTGGCGTCCAGCAGCACCACGTCGGCCTGCTTGCCCGGGGTGAGCGAACCGGTGCGGGCCTCCAGTCCGGCCACGTGCGCGCCGTTGACCGTGGCCATCTCCAGCATGTCCTGCGCGGTCAGCATGGTCTCCGGAATGTCCACATTGGCCTGCCAGCACTCGGCGTTGACCCGGGCCCGCTCGGTGCCGAACGCGGACCGGATCTGGGTGAACATGTCGCCGGGCGCCGTGGTCACCACGTCGATCGACAGGCTGGGCCGCAGGCCGTGCTCGATCGACTTCATCACCGGGGGCCAGCCGTGCCCCATCTGCACCTCGATCTGCGGCGCGATCGAGATGGTGCCGCCGGAATCGGCGACCAGCCGCCACTCGTCCTCGCTGAAGTAGCAGCAGTGGATGTAGGTGGTGTCCGGGCCGAGCAGACCGAGGTCGTTCAGTTGCGTGATCATGCCGAACCGGCCGGCCACCCGGCCCATCCCGACGTGCACGGTGATCGGGATGCCCAGCTCGCGGGCCAGCGCCCACTCCGACCGCACCACGTCGTCCACGCAGAACCCGGGACCCCGGGTGGCCAGCGCCATCGTGAGCAGGCCGGTGTCGGAGGAGAAGTAGGTGTCCCGGATCCGGCGCACGTCGTCGCCCGGGATCGCGATCTTGCTCTCGAACCAGTAGTCGGCCAGCGAGGTGTTGGCGCTGCCGTAGGCGTACTGCGCGCGGATCCCCGCCTCCTGTAAGCCCTTGATCGCCGCGTCCGGGTGCTCGGGCGTGTTGTTGATGTGCGACCAGTCCACCACCGTGGTGATCCCGGCGTTGAGGCATTCCAGTGCCCCGGCCAGGTTCGCCGCGTACACGTCCTGCGCGCGGTACAGCGGCGCGAAGGTGTCCAGGATGTCGACGAAGTAGTCGTCCAGCGTGGCGTTGGGCGCGCAGCCGCGGATCGCCGCCTCCCAGGTGTGCCGGTGGGTGTCGACGAACCCGGGGATCACGATGAACCCGCTGGCGTCGATCACCTCGGCGTCCGCGCTGATCTCCGGCCGCACGTCGGCGATCTTGCCGTCCTCGATCAGCAGGTCGCCGCGCAGATCGCCGACGTTGCCGTCCATGCTCAGGATCTGGCCGCCTTTGATGAGCGTCCGGGTGCTCATGGTGACTCCTCTTGCCTCGGTTGGATTCAGAAGACGGCCAGCCGGCGCACCGCGTCGGCCACCTTGTCGACGGTCGGAATGACCTCGTCCTCGAGCCGGTCCGCGAACGGCAGCGGCACGCAGGCCGCGGCCACCCGACGGATCGGCGCGTCCAGAAACTCGAACCCCTCGTCGGCCACGATCGACGCCACCGTCCCGCCCCAGCCGCCCTGGTACGGGTTCTCCTCGACGATGAGCAGCCGCGAGGTCTTGGCCACCGACTCGAGCACGGTGCGCATGTCCAGCGGCACCAGGCAGCGCAGGTCCACCACCTCGACCGCGATCCCCTCCGGGGCGAGCACCTCGGCGGCGGCGCGCGACACCGGCACGGTGGAGGCGAGCGCAACCACGGTCACGTCCCGGCCCGGCCGCACGATCGCGGCCTCGCCCAACGGGATCACGTGGTCCGCGGGCGCGGCCGGACCCTTGCTGGCGAACAGACCCTTGTGCTCGAAGAAGACCACCGGGTCCTCGCTGCGGATCGCCGAGGCCATCAGGCCGATCACGTCCGAGGGCGTGGCCGGAGCGGCGATCTTCAGCCCGGGCACGGTGAACGCCCAGTTCTCGGTCGCCTGGGAGTGCTGCGCGCCGAACCCCAGTCCACCGCCGTTGGCCGTGCGCACCACCAGCGGCACCGTGACCTGCCCGCCGGTCATGTAGCGCACCTTGGGGATCTCGTTGGCCAGGTAGTCCCAGCAGCAGGCCAAAAAGTCGGAGAACATGATCTCGGCCACCGGGCGCATCCCGGTCATCGCCGCGCCCATCGCGGCGCCGACGATGGCCTGCTCGGAGATCGGCGTGTCCCAGACCCGGCGCGGGCCGAACTCCTCGAACAGGCCGACGGTGGTCTTGAACACGCCGCCCGCGGCGCCGATGTCCTCGCCGAGGCAGACCACCGAGGAGTCCCGACGCATCTCCCGGGCGATGCCCTCGGCCACCGCCTCCCGGTAGGTGATCGTCCCGGTCAGCTCCGCCACGCCGCACCTCCGTCCGCCCACACGTCGGTGAACGCCTCGGCCGGATCCGCCTCCGGGGCCTGCTTGGCCGCGTCGATCGCCTCCGCGACGATCCGCTCGGCCGCCGCCTCGGCCTGCTCCACCGCGGCGTCGGACAGGCCCAGCCGGCGCAGGTGCGCACGCGCCACGGTCAGCGGGTCGCGCGCCATCCACTCGCGCACCTCGGCCTCCGGTCGGTACTTGCCCGGATCGGTCCGGCTGTGCCCGTAGTGCCGGTAGGTGCGGGCCTCGATCACCGTGGGACCGTTGCCGTTGCGGGCCCGCTCCACCGCCGCGCGCATCGCGTCCCACACGGTCAGCACGTCGTTGCCGTCGATGATCTCGGCCGGGATGCCGTAGGCCGGGGCACGCCCGGCGGCCGGGTCCTTGACCGCGGTGACCGACGCGATCGGCGTGTACTCCATGTAGAGGTTGTTCTCGCACACGAAGATCACCGGCAGCTTCCACACCGCGGCCAGGTTGAGCGCCTCGTGGAACGCGCCGATGTTCGTCGCCCCGTCGCCGAAGAAGGCCACCGCGACCTGCCCGGAACCGCGCAGCTGGGCCGACCACGCCGCGCCGGCGGCCATCGGCAGGTGCGCGCCGACGATGGCGTAGGAGCCCAACATGTTGTGCGAGGCCTTGGTCAGGTGCATCGAGCCGCCCTTGGCCTTGCACACCCCGGTGGCCTTGCTCATCAGCTCGGCCAGGCACTCCTCGGGGGTGGCGCCCCTGGCGATCGCGTGATGGTGTCCGCGGTAGGTGGCGAACACGTAGTCGTCCGGGCGCAGCGCCGCCGCGGCCCCGACCGCGACCGCCTCCTGCCCGGCCGCCAGGTGCGTCGTGCCCTTCACCAGCCCGGCAAGGAAGAGATCGTGTGCCGCCTTCTCGGTGCGCCGGATGACCAGGAGCTGCTGGTAGAGATCGAGCAGCTCGGCGGCCGGACCGGCGTGCACCGGCTCTCTAGTCGTGGTGTCCATCGCCGTTCTTGTCCGTGTTGAGGTGGGACTGCGCTTCGCGCAACGTGTTCAGCGCACCGCCGGCCGTCCAGTACTTGCGCCCGGCGACCAGCAGCTCCTCGGCCGGGAACTTGGTGATCACCTCGCAGCCGTTCGCGGTGACCACGACCTCCTCCTCGATCCGGGCCGCCGACCAGCCGTCCTCGGCCGGCCAGTAGGTCTCCAGCGCGAAGAGCATGCCCTCTTCCAGCGTCTCCGGGTGGTCCAGCGACACCAGCCGGGAGAAGATGGGTTTCTCCCAGATGGACAGTCCGACACCGTGCCCGTACTGCAGCGCGAACGCCGCCTCCTCGTTGGCGAAGCCGAACTCCTCGGCCCGCGGCCACACCGAGACGATGTCGGCCGTGGTGGCGCCCGGGCGGACCAGCGAGATGGCCTGGTCCATGTACTCTCGGCAGCGGGTGTAGGCGTCGCGCTGGGCCCGGGACGCGCTGCCCACCGCGAAGCAGCGGTAGTAGCAGGTGCGGTAGCCGAGATGGCTGTGCAGGATGTCGAAGAACGCCGGGTCGCCCGGGCGGATCAGCCGGTCCGAGTACACGTGCGGGTGCGGCGAGCAGCGCTCGCCGGAGATCGCGTTGACCCCCTCGACGTACTCGCTGCCCAGCTCGTAGAGCACCTTGCTGACCAGCGCCACGCACTCGTTCTCGCGCACCCCGGGACGCAGGAACCCGTACAGCTCCTCGTAGGCGGCGTCCACCATCGAGCAGGCCTGGGCGAGCAGGCCGATCTCGTCCGGCGTCTTGATCTTCCTGGCCTCCAGGAAGACCTGCTGGCCGTCCACGATCGTCAGCCCCTGTCCTTGCAGGGCAAGGAGAATCGGCATCTCGACCAGGTCGACGCCGACCGGCTCGCCGGCGAGGCCGTGCTCGGCGAGCACCGCGGCGACCTTCCTGGCCACCTCCTCGGCGATGCCGGCGTCCGGGTGGAACGCGCCGCGCAGCGTGGAGATCCCGGCTCTGGCCCGGGATTCGCCGTCCAGCCACGGGTTGTAGAGCTGGTGATGTTTGGCTGCCGAGCCGAAGTCCCAGATCACCGGTTCGCCGCCGCGGGGGAGCACGGCGAACCGGATCAGCTTGTCCATCGCCCAGGTGCCGATGTGGGTGGACGTCATGTACCGGATGTTCGCGAAGTCGAAGGTGAGCAGGGCGCCGAGCTCGGACCGTTCCAGGGTGTCCTTCAGTCGGGCCAGCCGCTCGACGCGCAGCCGGTCGAGATCGACCCGCTGCTCCCAGTCGACCGCGTTCTGCCCGTAGGTTCGAATGGCCATCGGGCACCTCGATCCGCGTCGTTGGGGGAGGTGTGCCTGCCGACCGTAAAACCGGGTCCGCCGAGTGTCAAGCATCACTTAACACCCGGGGTGGATGGCGCATAATGACCGTTCAGCACCACTTGAAAGGAGTCGGGGATGGCCGCGTCCGAGCTGCCGTCGCTGGGTCAGCGCATCCGAGAGGAGCGGATCCAGCGTGGAGTCAGCCTGCGCGCCCTGGCGAGCGAGGTGGGCGTCTCGGCGAGCATGATCTCCCAGATCGAGAACGGCAAGAGCCAGCCATCGGTGAGCACCCTCTACGCGATCACCTCCGCGCTGGGCGTGTCCATCCAGGAGGTGTTCGACGCCGCGCTGCGTGAGCCGGCGCCGCCGGTGACCACGCCCGCCGCGCCGGGCACCCTGCTCGAGGCGCTCGGCTCGTCCCGCGGCCTGCGCATCGGCCCGGTCGTGCACGCCGTCGACCGGCAGGCCCTCACCCTGGACACTGGCGTCACCTGGGAACGCCTCGGCGAACTCCCGCCGCACGGGGTGGACTTCCTCCTGGTCACCTATCCCCCCGGCGGCACCTCATCGAGCAACGGCGGCCTGATGCGCCACCACGGCGCCGAGTTCGGCTACCTGATCAGCGGCGAACTCGTGCTCACCCTCGGCTTCGAGGAGATCCTCGTCTCGGCCGGCGACTCGATCTCGTTCGAGTCCACCACCCCGCACAGCTACCGCAACGACGGCACCGAACCCGCGGTCGGCGTCTGGTTCGTATCCGAGTGAACCCTGCTGGTCCGGACCATCCCGACCAGCACCACCCCGATCGCCGCCGCCGCGCTCGCCGCCAGCCCCCGCTCCACGATCCCCAACGGCAGGAACCGCCACCACGACACCCCACCGGCCAGCCAGTTCACCACCCCGACGAGGATCGCCCCGAACCACCCCAATGTCAGCAACGCCATGGCGCGTGCCCCCCACCGCCACCCCGCCATCTCCGGAAACGCCGCTCTTGCCACCAGCAGCACGGCCAACGGCAGTGCCACCCACCCGACGATGCTGGCGTACCGGTGCACCATCCCGCCCATGCTCGGCCCGATGGCCCAGTTGTTCTTCGGATAGGCGACGATCACCAGCAAGCTGACCGTCCACAGCGCACCAAACACCACCGGCGCGGAGACCGTCCTGATCGCCCGCCGCCGCACCAACTCCCCGAACAACAACGCCGACCCGAGGGCCACGGCGAGCACCGCCACGTCGAACATCCACTTGTTCGGCCCAAGCGCATACTCACTCAGCGTCCGCCGTACCGGACTGATCTGGTCGGTCGGCGGCACCACATGCAGCGCCAGCATCAACACGACGCCCACCATCAGCGAGAACAATCCGGCCCGGGCCATCCATCCAGGCTACCCACCCCGGGGGGTTTGTCTCTGTTAAGAAACTTGTCCGGTTCAAGGTCAACCCGCCACCGCCGCCCGGCGCCTGCGGCGCCGCGCGGCGGCGCCCGGCACACCCCCACCCGCGTCAACCCCCCGGACCGCTACGTCACGATGAGTCCCTGAGCACCGTTCCCTGATGGAAGTACAACCGCCAAGTTCCATCGTCGACCCTGCGCCAAATGGAACTTCGTCGCGCCCGCCGATCGGGACGATCGGTCACATACGTGACCAGTACAACCGAGTCGTCCAGGCGAACGCCGTGCATCTCGGACACGGTCGGCAGGTCGCCATCGGTGAGCTCCCGGCCGATGGCGGCAACCATGGCCGTTCTGTCCCACCGACGACCTGATGCGCCAAACTCGAAGAAGTCAGGATGCAACAGCCGTTCGACCTGCGCGGCGGATCTCCGCACCTCCGGCCTCAGCAACCGCAATTCACTGCTGATCACCGATTCCACATCGTCGTCTGCCGCTGGCGCCGTCATGGCCGGAACCTAACCAACCCGATCCCGGGCGGCACGCGACATGCCCTGACCGATGGGGCGGCGCCTGCGGCGCCGCCCCATCGGTCAGGGCCGGTTACCAGCGCTTGGGTTCACGAGCCGGTGGGAGAGTTGTGGGTTGTTCAGCCACACGCGTCTGCGCACGCGCACTGGTAGGCGGTGGTCACTGGCCAGGCCCAGGCCGGGCGGGGCGGCGGTGAGGGTGACCGGGGCGTCCGGATGGCCGGGCGGGGCGAGGGTGAGCAGCGCCCGCAGGGTCCAGACCGGGCAGCTCGCGTAGGACCAGAACACGGCTGTCGGGGCGAGCACGTCGGTCCCGGGCTCGGTCGGCATCCGGTAGGCCACCGCGTGCGTCTCGTCGTGCAGGATCACGACATCGGCGCAGCCGCCCCAATCCAGCACGCCCGCGACCGTGGCGGGGCCGTTCCGGCCGTCATGGTCGAACTGATGGATGAGGTACCCGCACCGGCCGAGCCGGTCCAGCAGCAGGTGAAGCTCGTCGAGCAACGATGGCGTGGTCCGCACGAAGCTGAACGTAAGACGGCCTCGGGGGTGACTGCTGGCCAGTTTCTCGAAATTTCTAGAGATATTTCGATTGCCCTGGGGTTCGCGGAAATCAGCCGCTATCGCCGGACTCATCCTCGGGTGCGATGTCACCGATCACCCGATTGATGATCTTTCGCGCGCTTCGGCCGTAACTGGCGACGGCGGCCAGTTGCTCGAAGGTGTTGGCGTACAGTTCGACCTCCTGTGGCTGTCGGAGGTCGAGTGCGGCCGAAACCGTTTCGATCAGCACGCGCTCCTCGTCGTAGATCCAGAAGCCGTGCTTCGGTGCGGTGTCGTACTGCGTCTCGAAGGCGATGATGCCGAGCCGCACGTTGGGCAGTTGGGACAGGGAAAGCAGTCGGTCGAGTTGTCCGATCATGACTTCGGTCGGGCACAGGCGGTATCTGAGCGCCGCTTCGGTCAGCACGAAGTGGAACCGCTTATCCGGGCGGTACAGGATCTCCTGCCGCTTCACCCGCAGGGCTACAACATCATCGAGGTCGTTCGGAAGCTTCAGCCGGCGAATGCCATCGGCGAAGCGAAATCGGGCGTACTCCGCGGTCTGTAACAATCCGGGGATCAGGGACGCCTCGAAGGCACGGATGAAGCGCGTCTTCTGGTCCCACTCCAGGTGTTGTCGCTGTCGAGGCTTCAGACCCGTTCGGAAGATGCGTTGCCACTCGGCGTATTGAACTTCCAGCGTGTGTAGTGAGGCGAGCAGCGCGTCGGTTTCGTCCTGGGTGTGCGTGGCGTCGGTCCAGGCACGGATGTCGTCGTCGGTCGGGGTCTGGCGGCCGTTCTCCAGTTTGGACACCTTGGACGGCGGCCACGACAACGACTCCGCGAGCTGTCGCCCGTTCAGGCCGGCGACCTGGCGAGCCTCGCGGAGTCGTTTGCCGAGTGCGGTCCGGGCTTCGTGGACGTTAGTCGAGCCCGAGGCCTTGTTCTTTGGCAAAGTCGTCCCGTTTGATCGCGTGATGCCAGGCGGCGTCACGCCAGTAGTTGTGTCGCACGATCTCGGCCGCATCGTCGACGAACTCGTGGTCGAGAGGAACGTCGTCATCGTCGAAGTGCATGTGAAGCAGCTTGGTCGAGTCGAACAGCCAGTAGTCGTGGTTGGGTAGGCCAATGGCCTCGGCCTTGTCCCTGGGCAGGTAACGGATGTCCTCGCCTGCGGCGTTGTTGGACTGCGCACCCCACAGGCCGAACCGGCTGTAGTCGGTGAGCGGCAGTGTCACCACCCGGACGCGGCGGAACCGCCGTCCGGCGGCCGTCGCCTCGCGCACCATATCCAGCCAACTCCGCTTCCAGATCCGATCGTCCGGCTCGCCGGCGAGGAACTTCCGCATCGACTCGTGCTCATAGCTGACGTTGTAGGCGTCGCGGACCTCGAGCCGGTAGGCCGTGTGCTCGAACGAGTGGAAGAGCTGGCGGAACTCCGGCCCGAGTCGGATGAGTCGGTTCAGTTTTCGCCCTCCTGCTCCTGGTAGCGGCGAGTGTAGAACTCCAGCACGTCTTCGGGGATCTCGATCAGCGTCTCGTGGACCGGTACCGGGCCGATGTCCGCCAACACCTGCGGGTCGGTGACCTTCCAGCCCTGCGCGATGTAGGTCACGCGGTCCGTTCGATCCGTCGCGAACAGGGTGGGCGAGCCGTCCACGTCTGAGTCGGGATCCTTGCCGAGGAATCGAGCGCGCATGAGCGCACCTCATTTCGAGAAATGTAGAGAACCGTTCTCGCACAGAGTGGCGCATCAGGCACGGTACGTCAAACGCGCCCGATGTCCGACGGGCGGCGCCTGCGGCGCCGCCCGTCGGACATCGGGCTCTTTGGTTACCTGCGCTTGGGTTTGCCTGGGGTGGCGGTGCTGTCGCGGACGGCGAGGTGGGTGGCCAACTCGACGCGGGGGCTTTCGACTTCTTCGCCTTTGGCTAGGCGCAGGACTGTGCGGGCGGCGAGGGTGCCCATTTCGGCCAGGGGTTGGCGGATGGTGGTGAGTGGGGGTGAGGACCAGCGGGCTTCTGGGAGGTCGTCGAAGCCGATGACGCTGAGGTCGTCGGGGATGCGGAAGCCGTGCTGGCGGGCGGCTTCGTAGACGCCGAAGGCCATCTGGTCGCTGGCGGCGAAGATGGCGGTGGGGGGATTGGGGAGCTCGAGGAGAGCGCGGCCGGCTTGGAAGCCGCCTTCGTGGTAGAAGTCGCCGGGGCGGATCAGGTCGGGGTCGGAGTCGATGCCGGCGGCCTCGAGGGCGGCGCGGTGGCCGTCCAGCCTCGCGCGGCTGCAGAGTAGGCGCGGGGGGCCGGCGACGAAGCCGATCCGGGTGTGGCCCAACGAGATCAGGTGTTCGGTGGCGGCCAGGCCGCCGGCCCAGTTGGTGGCGCCGACGGTGGGCATGTCGAGGGCGGGGCCGCCGGCGGGGTCGACGGCGACGATCGGGACGTTGAGGCGGCGCAGCTCGGCCTGGTGGGTGGGTTGCAGGGTGGAGAGCACAAGGATGACGCCGTCGGACGCCCGGGTGCGCAGGTTCTCCAGCCACTGCCGGGTGGAGGTGGAGCGGCGGTGGACCGCGGAGACCACGGTGCCGACGGCGGCGGCGTGCGCGACCTCCTCCACCCCACGGATGATCTCCACGGCCCATGGGCTGTCCAGGTCGTTGAAGACCAGGTCGATCAGGCCGGCGCGGTCCCGGCGGCGGGAGGTCCGCCTGCGGTAGCCGTGCTCGTGGAGCAGCTCCTCGATCCGGGCGCGCGTCGCCGGTGACACGTCGGACCGGCCGTTCACCACCCGCGACACGGTCGGGACCGAGACACCGGCCTCGCGCGCGATGGCGGTGATGGTGACTTTGCGTTCCCCGTCGATCGTCAAGGGCCTCTCCTTACGCCATCCCGTTCGGCCTGTGGCCGAAAGGTTGCGCCGCCCAGCATATGCCCCGGGTGGCTCGGTTTCCCCTCTTGCCTGCTGGTTTCACGGCCGAGTGTCGCTTGACGCTCAAAACCCCGGCCCCCTAATCTTCCGGTAGAGTACCGGAAGCATTACCGAAATATTTCGGAAACAGTCACATCACCTCGGCCGAGGAGCCGTGCAATGAAGCTGACCAGCATCGCGGCCGTCACCGTCCTGGCCGCATCGATCCTCTACTCCGTCAGCCTGACCAGCTCCGCCGACGACGCGGGCACCCAGCGACACACCGTGCCCGTCGACTCACCCCTGCGCGACCTGGCCAAACGCCAGGATCTCTTGATCGGCACCGCGGTCGACTACGACGCGTTCAACGCCGACACGGTCTATCGCGAGCGGATCGCCACCGAGTTCTCCTCGATCACGGCCGAGAACGTGATGAAGTGGCAGCTGCTCGAGCCCGAGCGCGGCAAGCTCGACTTCACCGCCGCCGACGAGCTGATCGCCGCCGCCAAGCGGTCCGGCCAGAAGGTCCGCGGCCACACCCTGCTGTGGCACAACCAGCTTCCGACCTGGCTCACCGAGGGCGTCGCGAGCGGCGAGATCAGCCCGGCCGAGTTGCGCAACATTCTGCGCAAGCACGTCATCGACGTGGCCTCGCACTTCCGCGGCAAGCTCTACCAGTGGGACGTGGTCAACGAGGTGATCGATGACGACGCGAACCTGCGCGACACGATCTTCCTGCAGAACCTCGGCCCCGGCTACATCGCCGACGTGTTCCGCTGGGCCCGGCAGGCCGACCCGAAGGTCAAGCTGTACCTCAACGACTACAACGTCGAGGGGCTCAACGCCAAGAGCGACGCCTACTTCCAGCTGGTCAAGGACCTGCTGCGGCAGCGCGTCCCGGTCGACGGGTTCGGCGCGCAGGGGCACTACGGCGTGCAGTTCGGCTTCCACTCGGCGTCCGAGGTGATGACCAACCTGCGCCGGTTCGAGGACCTCGGCCTGGAGACGTCGATCACCGAGGTGGACGTGCGCATGATCATGCCGCCGGACACGGTCAAGCTGCAGGCCCAGGCGCAGGGCTACAGCGTGCTGCTGCAGGGCTGCCTGCTGGCCCGTAAGTGCACCTCGTTCACGGTGTGGGGCTACACCGACAAGTACTCCTGGGTGCCCGGGTTCTTCACCGGCGAGGGCGCGGCGAACCTGCTGGACGAGAACTTCGCGGCGAAACCGGGCTACCGGGAACTGCAGGCCGTACTCGCCCTGGCCGGGCGGTAGGCCGCATGTCCGGACGGCGACTGCTTCGGCTGGCGGTCGCGGCGCTGGGTGCCGTCGCGCTGACCGGGGTAACGCCCGCGGCGGCCACCCACGGCGCGGCCGGTCGGATCGACTTCGGCGACCGGCTGCAGTCGATCGACGGTTTCGGCTTCGCGCAGGCGTTCCAGCGGGCGGCGGCGATGAACGGGTTGTTCGGCCTCCCGCCGGAGAACCAGCGCGCGGTGCTGGACCTGCTGCTGTCCCGCGAAAACGGTGCGGGGCTGTCCATCCTGCGCCTGGGCATCGGGTCCTCGCCGCAGGCCCCGTACGACCTGATGCGCTCCATCCAGCCGGTCGACCCCGGCGGGCCGGCCGCGCCGCCGCGGTACGAGTGGGATGGCTACGACGGCGGCCAGGTGTGGCTTGCCAAGGAGGCCAAGGCCTACGGTGTCCGGCGGTTCTTCGCCGACGCGTGGAGCGCGCCCGGATACATGAAGACCAACGGCGACGACCGCAACGGCGGCATGCTCTGCGGTCTGCCCGGGACCTCGTGCGCCAGCGGCGACTGGCGCCAGGCCTACGCCGACTATCTGGCGCAGTACGCCAGGTTCTACGCCCGCGAGGGCATCCGGATCACCGATCTCGGCTTCACCAACGAGCCGGACTTCACCGCGACCTACGCCTCGATGCGCTTCGACGGCCCGCAGATCGTGGACTTCGTCAAGGTTCTCGGCCCGACCCTGGCCCGGTCCGGCCTGCCCGCCCGGCTGGTCTGCTGTGACGGCGCCGGCTGGACCGAGCAGGAGGTGCTGTCCACGGCGATCGAAGCCGACCCGGCCGCCCGGCGGCTGGTGACCGTCCACACCGGACACCCGTACAAGAACCCGGCCAACCGCCCGCTGCCCACCGGCCGCCCGGTGTGGATGACCGAGTGGCAGCCCAACGGAAACACCTGGAACGAGGCGTGGGACGACGGCAGCGGCTGGGCCGGGATCACCGTGGCCGAGAACATCCACGACACGCTCACCCTGGCCGGTGCCAGTGCCTACGTCTACTGGTTCGGCGCGTCGCTCGGCGCCACCCGGGCGTTCATCCAGCTCGACGGCGCCAACTACCACGTGTCGAAACGGTTGTGGGCGATGGCCGCCTACAGCCGGTTCATCCGCCCCGACGCCGACCGGGTGGCGGCCGCCAGCACCGCTCCCGGCGTCAAGGTCTCGGCATTCCGCAACGCCGACGGCAGCAAGGTGATCGAGATCCTGAACACCAACACCACCGCCACCCGCACGGACTTCGCCCTGCGCGAGGCGTCCCGCTCGCACCGCGCGGCGGTGTACCTGACCGACGAGACGCACTCCTTGTCCAGGACCGGCACGCTTTCCGTGCGCGACCGGCGCCTGGCGGTCGAGCTAGCCCCACGGTCCCTGACAACCGTGGTCATCAGCCGATAGCTCGACCAAACAGGCCCAGGATCGGTGGGGACCGCTGCATCCCCGCCGATCCTGGGCTCTGTCGTTGGTCGGGGAGGGTTACCGGCTGTCGGACCTGTGTCTGGTTGTGACAGAAGTCTTCCTTCTGAGTAAACGACACGCTACGCTAGGATTCTGGGAGCGCTCCCAGAATCGGAAATGTTGCAGGACAACGGGTTGGCGACGATGCCAACCCGTTGTCCAAGAAGGACACGACATGGTACGAAGAGGTACGCTGACGGCCGCCCTGGCAACGGGCCTGACCATGGCCGCACTGCTGTGCGCGCCCAACGCCCACGGAGCCGACTCGGTGTTCTACGTAGATCCGCAGACGCAGGCCGCCCGCTGGGTGGCGGCGAACCCGAACGACTCGCGGATGCCGGTGATCCGGGACCGGATCGCCAGTGTGCCGCAGGGTCGCTGGTTCACCACCACCAACACCGCCACGGTCCGGTCCCAGGTGGACGCCTTCGTGGGCGCCGCCGCCGCGGCCGGCAAGGTCCCGATCATGGTCGTGTACAACATGCCGAACCGGGACTGCGGCGGCGCCAGCTCCGGCGGCGCGCCCAACCACACCGCCTACCGGGCCTGGGTCGACGAGGTCGCCGCCGGCCTGGCCGGCCGCCCGGCCGCGATCATCCTCGAGCCGGACGTGCTGGCCCTGATGAGCGACTGCATGACCGCCGCGCAACAGGCCGAGGTCCGCGCCTCGATGTCCTACGCGGGCCAGCGCCTCAAAGCCGGCTCCGCGCAGGCCCGGGTGTACTTCGACGCGGCGCACTCCGCCTGGCTCACACCAAGCGCGATGGCCGCGCGGCTGGTCGCCGCCAACATCGCCACCAGCGCGGACGGCATCTCCACCAACGTGTCCAACTACCGGACCACGACGGCCGAGGTCAACTACGCCAAGGCGGTCCTCGCCGCGACCGGTGCGCCCAACCTGCGCGCCGTGATCGACACCAGCCGCAACGGCAACGGGCCACTCGGCAGCGAGTGGTGCGACCCGGCCGGCCGGGCGGTCGGCACGCCGAGCACCGACGCCACCGGCGACCCGATGATCGCCGCGTTCCTGTGGGTCAAGCTGCCCGGCGAGGCGGACGGCTGCATCGCCGGTGCCGGCCAGTTCGTCCCGCAGCGCGCCTTCGACCTCGCGGTCGCCGCGGGCGGGGACACCACGCCACCGTCGACCCCGGGCACCCCAACGGTTTCCGGCGTCACCGCGACCGGCGCCACGCTGAGCTGGGCGCCGTCCACCGACAACACCGCCGTCACCGGCTACGAGGTGTTCCGTGAGCAGGGCGCCACCGACACCCTGCTGGCCTCGCCCACGGCCACCTCGGCGACCCTGACCGGCCTGTCCGCCAACACCACCTACCAGGTCTACGTTCGCGCACGGGACGCCGCCGGCAACCGGTCCGCCAACTCCGCGCTCGCCACGTTCACCACACAGAGCGGCGGCACCACCGGCGGCTGCTCGGTCCGCTACGCCCCGAACAGCTGGAACACCGGCTTCACCGCCGACGTTTTCATCACCAACACCGGCACCACCGCGGTTTCCGGCTGGACACTGGCGTTCGCCTTCACCGCCAACCAGACGATCACCGGGCGGTGGAACGCCACGGTGACCCAGAACCAGCAGTCGGTCACCGCGACACCGGCCGACCACAACCGCACCATCGCCCCGAACGCCACGGTGTCGTTCGGCTTCCAGGGCACCCATACCGGTGCCAACCCGGCACCCACCGCGTTCACGCTCAACGGCAACAACTGCACGATCACGCCCTGACCCGTAGCTCCGCCAGCCCCCTCTCCCACGAGGCATTGCCCACGGGGGAGGGGGCACCTACGATCAACCCGATCGAAGCGGTTCGACGACGAGCTGGTGAGCGGTTTGGCCAAGATCGATGATGTCGCGCGGCATGCGGGCGTGGCGCCGAGCACCGTGTCCTACGTGCTGAGCGGGAAGCGGGCGATCTCGGAGGAGACCCGGCAGCGGGTGCTCAAGAGCATCCAGGTGCTGGGCTACCAGCCGCACGCCGGCGCGCGGGCGCTGGCCAGCAACCGGTCCAACGTGCTGGCGCTGTTCGTGCCGCTGCGTACCGGCATGCACGTTCCGGTGATCATGCAGTTCGCCATCTCGGTGGTCACCGCGGCCCGGCAGTTCGAGCACGACGTGCTGCTACTGACCGCGGACGAGGGGGTCAAGGGTCTGGAGCGGGTGGCCGGCACCTCGCTGGTGGACGCGCTGATCGTGATGGACGTGGAGTTGCACGATCCGCGGTTGCCGGTGCTCCGCGCGCTGAAGCGGCCCTCGGTGCTGATCGGCGTGCCGGACGACGCCGAGGGACTGCACTGCATCGACCTCGACTTCGCCGCGGCCGGCGCCGCCTGCCTGGACCACCTTGCCGACCTCGGGCACCGCCGGGTGGCGCTGATCGGCTCGCCGCCCGAGGTCTACGAGCGGGAGACCGGGTTCGCGACCCGGCTGTCCACCGGGTTCACCGACGCCGCCGCGCGCCGGTCGGTGGCCGCCACCACGCACCCGTGCGAGGCCACCCCGGTGGGCGCCAAAACCGTTGTGGCCCAACTGCTGGACGAGCACCCGGACCTGACCGCCGTGGTGGTGCACAACGAACCCGTGGTGGAGCCGGTGCTCCGGTCGTTCGCCGAGGCCGGGCGCGAGGTGCCGGCCGACCTGTCGGTGGTGGCGGTCTGCCCGGACGAGCTTGCGGTGCGGGTGACGCCGGGCCTCACCTCGGTGGCGATCCCGGCCGAGGAGATCGGCCGGATGGCCGTACAGGCGGTGATGGGCCTGCTCAACCACCCGGAGAACGACCCGAACGGCGCACCGACCCTGGTGCAACCCCAGCTCACCGTGCGTGACAGCACGGCGAAGCCCAGACCGTAAGTCCAGTTCCCAACCCCTACATATCCCTATATCCCCACGTCACGACGAGTGAAGCGCTTCGACGGACCGCGAGGAGGAACAACGATGTTCAGGGCAGGCAAGGGCGCGCGGCTGCTGGTGGCCCTCACCGCGGCGATGTTGGCGCTGGCCGGGTGCGGCAGCGACGAGGACCAGGCGAGCGGCGACAACACCGGCCCGCGCGACTTCAAGTTATGGCACTACGAGGGCCCGACCAGTGCCATGGGCGTGGCCTGGAACGCGGCCATCGAGGAGTTCAAGAGGAGCCACCCCAACGTGACGGTGAAGTTCGAGGAGAAGGGCTTCGAGCAGATCCAGAAGACCGCGCAGATGGTGCTCAACTCCAACGACGCGCCGGATCTGATGGAGTACAACAAGGGCAACGCGACCGCCGGCCTGCTGTCCAAGCAGGGGCTGCTCACCGACATGAGCGAGGAGGTCACCAAGCGCGGCTGGGACAAGCTGCTCAGCCCGAGCCTGCAGACCACCTGCAAGTACGACGAGCGCGGCATCATGGGCGACGGCAAGTGGTTCGGGGTGCCGAACTACGCCGAGTACGTGCTGGTGTTCTACAACAAGGACATGTTCGCCCAGCACGGCATCCAGGTGCCGACGTCGTTCGATCAGTTCGTTGCGGCGCTGGACAGGTTCAAGCAGGCCGGGGTCACCCCGCTGGCCGTCGGCGGTGCCGAGTACCCGGCACACCAGATCATGTACCAGCTGGCGCTGACCAAGGCCGACCGCGGCTGGGTGGACCGCTACCAGCGCTACACCGGCGACGTCGACTTCCATGACAGCGCCTGGTCCTACGGCGCCAACACGTTGGCCGAGTGGGTGCAGAAGGGCTACATCGACAAAGCGTCCACCAGCAGCAAGGCCGAGGACATGGGCATCTCGTTCATCTCCGGCAAGGCGCCGATCATGATCTCCGGAACCTGGTGGTTCGGCCGGTTGCAGACCGAGATCAAGAACTTCCAGTGGGGCTCGTTCCTGTGGCCGAGCAAGATGAGCGCCGGCTCCAGCGGCAACATCTGGGTGGTGCCGACCGGTTCCAAGAACAAGGACCTGGCCTACGACTTCATCAACATCACCATGCAGCAGCAGAACCAGGCCCTGCTCGGCAACTCTGGCGGGGTCCCGATCGCCGCCGACCCGAACGCGGTCACCGATCCGGCGACCAAGACCCTGATCAGCGACTTCAACACGCTGAGCAAGCAGGACGGGCTGGCCTTCTACCCGGACTGGCCGGCACCCGGCTACTACGACGTGCTGGTCTCCGCCACCCAGAAGCTGATCAACGGAAGCGCCAGCCCCGACCAGGTGCTGGACGAGATCGCCAAGCCGTACCAAGAGAACCGGGCGAACCTCGGCGGGTGAGATGACGCTTCCGGTACAGACCGCGCCGGCTCCGGCCGGGCCGGCGCCGCGCACCCCGACCCGCCCGGCCGGCCACCGCCGGCCGGGCGGGCACGGCGGATACCTGCCCTACCTGATCCCCGCGGCGCTGCTGTTCGTCGTGGTGATCGCGATCCCGTTGGTGGGCAACGTCTGGCTGAGCTTCACCCGGTGGCAGGGGGTGGGCAGCCCGGACTGGGTGGGCCTCGAGCAGTACCGGAAGCTGTTCAGTGACGAGACGTTCTGGTTGTCGGCGCGCAACAACCTGGCCCTGATCGTGGCGATGGCGATCGTGCCGACGTTTCTCGGGCTGCTGCTCGCCGGCGCGATGTTCGACGTGGTCGGCAAGCGGTTCGGCCAGCGCTCGGCCAGCGCGCTGCGGGCGTCGTTCTACCTGCCGCAGGTGCTGCCCGCCGTGGTGGCCGGCGTGGTGTGGGGCTGGATCCTGCACCCGGAGTTCGGTGCGCTCAACGAGATGCTGCGGTTCGTTGGG
The DNA here is from genome assembly GCF_035762905.1 of Actinophytocola sp. Lineage (GTDB taxonomy): Bacteria > Actinomycetota > Actinomycetes > Mycobacteriales > Pseudonocardiaceae > DASYTH01. Next base: position 30,409 of record NZ_DASUCC010000080.1, on the reverse strand, counting down.
CTGGACTCGTGGACGCAGAACTGGCTCGGCGACGAGAAGACCGCGCTGCTGTCGGTGATGGCGGTGCTGGTCTGGATCCAGATCGGCTACCCGGTGGTGATCTTCATGGCCGGCCTGCAGCGGGTGGACCCCGAACTGTACGAGTCGGCCGAGGTGGACGGGGCCGGCTGGTGGCAGCGGCTGTGGTTGATCACCGTGCCGCAGATCCGGCCGGAGATCTTCGTGGTGCTGCTCACCTGCACCATCGCCGCGCTCAAGACGTTCGACAAGATCTTCGTGCTGACCCGGGGCGGCCCGGGCGGCGCGACCAACGTGCCCTCGTACTTCTCCTTCCAGAACTTCTTCGAGAAGGCCAACGTGGGCTACGGGGCGGCGATCGCCACCGTGCTCACGGTGATCATCGTGGGCCTGACGTTTCTGTTCCTGCGGGCCCAGCACCGGGACGAACGATGAGCGCCCCGACCCTGACGTCGCGGCAGCGGGCCCGGTGCCGGCCGGACCCGGTGCGCTGGGTGGTGCTGATCGGGCTGGCCGTCCTCGCGGTGATCACCCTGGTGCCGTTCGGACTGGTCGCCCTGAACGCGGTGAAGTCGCCGGCCGACTACAGCCAGGGCGGCCCACTGCAACCGCCGAACAGCCTGTACCTGCAAGGCATCATCGACTTCTGGGTTCGGGTCGACTTCGGCGAGAAGCTGTGGAACAGCACGGTGATCGCCGGATCGGTGGCGGTGTTCGCCGTGCTGGTCTCGGTGGTGGCGGCCTACGCGCTCGGCATCGGACGGGTCCGCGGCCGGATGTGGATCATCGCGATCTTCCTGCTGGCCAACCTGATGCCGCAGGAGGCGCTGATCTATCCCTTGTACTACATGGCAAAGGAAGTCGACCTGTACGACACCCGGTTGGCCGTGATCATCATCTTCACCGCCGTCCAGGCCGCGTTCGGCACCTACCTGCTCTCCGCCGTGCTGTCCCGGTTCCCCACCGAGATCCTGGACGCCGCCCGGATCGACGGCGCCGGCAAGTGGCACACGCTGTGGCGGGTGGTCGTGCCGATGAGTTGGCCGACCCTGTCCGTGCTGCTCGTGTTCTTCTTCATCTGGACCTGGAACGAGTTCTTCATCCCGCTGGTGATGCTCGTGTCCAACGAGAACCAAACCGTTCCGGTCGCGCTCGGGGTTCTGCAGGGGCAGCGACTGATGGACGCCACGACGCAGAGCGCGTCCGCCCTGCTCGGCATCGTGCCGGCGGTCGTGTTCTTCTTGCTGTTCCAACGAACACTGACCAGAGGCATCGCGGCGGGAGCGGTCAAATGAAGTTCACCGACGGACACTGGCGGATGCGTGCCGGCGTGGATCCGGCCTACCCGGTCGAAGTTCTCGACGTGGAACCGGGACCGGGCACGCTGACCCTGCTGGCCCCGTCCTACCGGGTACACAGCCGGCTGGACCTGCAACGCGGTCCGGTGTTCACGGTAGAGCTTTCCGCGCCGCTGCCGGACGTGGTCGGGGTGTCGGTCACGCACTACGCCGGCCAGGTCGCCCGGCCGCCCCGGTTCGAGCTGTTCACCAACGGCGCCACCGAGCCGTGGGTCGACGCCGACGCCGAACATGCGGCGCTCACCTCGGGTGCGCTGTCGGTGCGGGTGAACCGGGCCGACTGGCGAATGGATTTCGTTGCCGGCGAACGGGTTCTGACCACCAGCGGGCCGGAGGATCTGGCCTTCATCCAGACCGGCGACGACGGCCACCATGTGCGGGAACGGCTGGTGCTCGGGGTCGGCACCGCCGTCTACGGGTTGGGGGAGCGGTTCGGCCCGCTGGTGCGCAACGGCCAGGTGGTCGACATCTGGAACGCCGACGGCGGGACGAGCAGCGAGCAGGCGTACAAGAACATCCCGTTCTTCCTGACCAACGCCGGCTACGGGGTGTTCGTCGACCACCCCGGCCACGTGTCGTTCGAGGTGGGTTCCGAGGACGTGGCCCGGGTGCAGTTCAGCGTCGCGGACCAGTCGCTGCGCTACTACCTGATCTACGGCCCGACACCCAAGGACATCCTGCGGAAGTACACCGCGCTCACCGGCCGGCCGGCCCTGCCTCCGGCGTGGTCGTTCGGCCTGTGGCTGACCACCTCGTTCAACACCGCCTATGACGAGGAGACCGTCAACAGCTTCGTCGAGGGAATGTCCGAACGGGACATTCCGCTGTCGGTCTTCCACTTCGACTGCTTCTGGATGCGCGAGATCAGCTGGTGTGACTTCGAGTGGGACCCACGCACCTTCCCCGACCCGCGCGGGATGCTGACCCGGCTCAAGGCGAAGGGCCTGAAGATCTGCCTGTGGATCAACCCGTACATCGCGCAGCGGTCCGCCCTGTTCGCCGAGGGAAAGAAGCGCGGCTACCTGCTCCGCCGCCCGAACGGCGACGTGTGGCAGTGGGACCTGTGGCAGCCCGGCCTCGCCGTGGTCGACTTCACCAACCCCGAAGCCCGGGAATGGTACGCGGCCAAGCTGGATGCCCTGCTGGACATAGGGGTGGACTGCTTCAAGTCGGACTTCGGCGAGCGGATCCCCACCGACGTCGAGTACTTCGACGGTGCCGATCCCGAGCTGATGCACAACTACTACACCTATCTCTACAACAAGACCGTGTTCGACCTGCTGCGCAAGCGCCGCGGCGACGGCGAGGCGGTGGTGTTCGCCCGCTCGGCGACCGTCGGCTGCCAGCAGTTCCCGGTGCACTGGGGCGGCGACAACTCCTCGACCTACGAGTCGATGGCCGAGACGCTGCGCGGCGGCCTGTCCCTGACCATGTCCGGGTTCGGCTTCTGGAGCCACGACATCGGCGGTTTCGAGGGCACGCCGACGGCGGAGCTGTTCAAGCGGTGGATCCCGTTCGGGCTGCTGTCCTCGCACAGCCGCCTGCACGGCAACTACTCCTACCGGGTGCCGTGGCTGTTCGACGAGGAGTCGGTGACGGTGCTGCGCACGTTCACCCGGCTCAAGGCTCGCCTGATGCCGTACCTGTACCAGGCCGCGGTCATCGCGCACCGGGACGGCATCCCGGTGATGCGGGCCATGGTCGTGGAGTATCCGGACGACCCGGCCTGCACCTACCTGGACCGGCAGTACCTGCTCGGCGACGATCTCCTGGTGGCTCCGGTGTTCGCCGCCGAGGGCACCGTCGACTACTACGTGCCGCCCGGCGTCTGGACCCATTTCCTTACCGGTGAGCAGGTTCAGGGGCCGCGCTGGGTGCGCGAGCGGCACGGCTTCGACAGCGTGCCGCTGCTGGCCCGGCCCGGCTCGGTGATCCCGGTCGGCGCGCTGGACGACGGCCCGGCCTACGACTACGCCGACGGTGTCACGCTGTACGTCTTCGCGCTGGCTCAGGGTCGGGTGGCCACCACGGTTCCGACCATCACCGGTGAGCCGGCGGCCGCGTTCGTCACCGCCCGGGACGGCGACGTCATCCGGGTCGAGGCGGATCCGGCGCCGGCGGGCTGGCGCGTGCTTCTGGTGGGGGAGCGGGCTATCGAGTCGGTGACCGGCGGCTCGGCGACCGAACATCCGCTCGGCACGCTGATCGAGGCGGAGGGAGGGGTGCTCACCGTTCGGTTGGCGCGGAACTGAACCCTTGTCCGCCGCCACCTGACCGCTTAACATCGCCGTTACGCGTTGAACCGCTTCGATGAGTTGATCATTAGGGCGGAGACCACGGCACCACCCCAGAACTGCAAACGACCCTCCGACGATCGGCGACCGTGTCGAAGCGCTTCGACAGCCGCATTCGACTGAGCCCCGATGGAGCGTGCTCATGAGGATCCGACGTGTCCCTGCCCATTCGCGCCGGTTCGGCGTCCTTGCCGTCTCCGTCGCTCTGATGGTTGGCCTCACCGGCCCGGTCGCGGCGGCGCATCGCGCGCCCGCGTATCCCTTCCAAGATCCCGCCGCGCCGCTGTCGGCGCGGGTGGACGACCTCCTGCGCCGGCTCACGCTGGACGAGAAGATCTCGTTGCTGCACCAGTTCCAGCCGGCGATCCCGCGGCTGGGCATCCCCGAGTTCAAGGCCGGCACCGAGGCGCTGCACGGACTCGGCTGGACCACGGACCGGAACAACAACGGCGCGGTGGTGACCGCGACCGCGACGGTGTTCCCGCAGGCGGTCGGGCTGGCCTCGACCTGGAACCCGGCGCTGATCAGGCAGGTCGGCTCGGTGGTCGGCGACGAGGCGCGCGGCTTCAACTCGGAGGCGCCCGGGGTCTGGGGCGTGCAGGTGTGGGCGCCGGTGGTGAACCTGCTGCGCGACCCGCGCTGGGGCCGCAACGAGGAGGGCTACTCCGAGGACCCGTTCCTCACCGGGCAGATCTCCACCGCCTACGGCAAGGGTCTCTCCGGCGACCACCCGTTCTATCTCAAGACCGCGCCGGTGCTGAAGCACTACCTGGCCAACAACAACGAGATCCGCCGGGACACCGCATCGTCCAACCTGCGTCCCCGGGTGCTGCGCGAGTACGACGAGCCGGCCTTCAAGCCGGCCATCTCCGCCGACGCGGCCACCGGCGTGATGGGCGCCTACAACCTGGTCAACGGCCGGCCCAACACGGTCAACCCGGACTTCAACGACGTGGTGCGGACCTGGACCGACAAGACGCTCTACAACGTCAGTGACGCGTTCGCGCCGTACAACCTGACCGGCTCGGAGCAGTACTACGCCACCAACGCCGAGGGCTTCGCCGCCACGCTCAAGGCCGGCCTGGACAGCTTCACCGTGGACAACCAGAACTCCGCGCCCACCATCGGGCACATCCGCGACGCGCTGGCCCAGGGGTTGCTCACCGAGGCCGACATCGACACCTCGGTGCGACACGTGCTCAGCGTGCGGTTCCGGCTCGGCGACTTCGACCCGGACCGCGGCCCGTACGCGGGCATCACCAAGGACGTGGTGAACAGCCCGGCGCACCAGGCGTTGGCCCGCAAGGTGGCCGGCGAGGCCATGGTGCTGTTGAAGAACACCGGCGCGCTGCCGCTGAACCCGGCCAGGACCAGGAACGTCGCGGTGATCGGCCCGCTGGAGAAGACCCTCTACACCGACTGGTACTCCGGCGCCCTGCCGTACCGGGTCACCCCGCTGGACGGCATCCGCGAGCGGCTGGGCGGCGGTGCCCGGGTGGCCGACACCGAGGCGGTGGACCGGATCGCGCTGCGCGAGGCCGCGACCGGCCGCTATGTCACCGCCGGGACCGACGCGGACGGCGAACTGCTGCGCGCCGCCGGCACCGGCGCGGGCGCCACCGAACAGTTCGACGTGTTCGACTGGGGCCAGGGCGTGCTGACCCTGCGCAGCGTGGCCAACGGGCGCTACGTCGAGCGGTTCGACTTCGGCGCCACCAGCCCGTTCGTCAACCGCGCGCCGCAGCCCCGGGACTGGTTCGTCCAGCAGCAGTTCAAGCTGGAGGACGCCGGGAACGGCACCTTCGTGATCCGCTACGCCGGGTTCGAGACCCCCAACGACTGGGAGGGCCCGAACAACTACGTCACGGTCGCCGCGGACGGCACCCTGACCCTTGGCGCCACCGACGCCGCCGGCGCCACCCGGTTCACCAAGGAGACGCTCAGCAGCGGGATCGACAGCGCGGTCGCGGCCGCGACCGGAGCCGACGCCGCGGTGGTCGTGGTGGGCAGCATGCCGTTCATCAACGGCCGCGAGGACCACGACCGGACCACGATGGCGCTGGCCGAGAGCCAGTCCGCACTGATCCAGGCCGTGCACCGGGCCAACCCGAACACGATCGTCGTGGTGGAGAACAGCTACCCGACAACGCTCAACTGGGAGCAGCAGAACGTCCCGGCGATCCTGTGGACCACGCATGCCGGGGCGGAGACCGGGCACGCCGTTGCCGACGTGCTGTTCGGTGCCGTCAACCCGGCCGGCCGGCTCACCCAGACCTGGTACCGGTCCGACGCCGACCTGCCCAGCATCCTCGAGTACGACATCATCAAGACCGACCGCACCTACCTCTACTACCGCGGCGACCCGCTCTACGCCTTCGGGCACGGGCTGTCCTACACCACGTTCCGCTACGGCGACATTCGGCTCAGCGACACCCGCGTCCGTCCGAACGGGACGGTCGAGGTGAGCGTCCGGGTGACCAACACCGGGCGGCGGGCCGGCGACGAGGTGGTCCAGCTCTACACCCACCAGCGCACCTCCCGGGACAAGCAGCCGGTCGCGCAGCTGCGCGCGTTCCAGCGGGTGCACCTGGAAGCGGGGCAGAGCAAGACGGTGCGGCTGCGGCTGCCCGCGGCAGACCTCGCGCACTGGGACGTGACCCGGGGACGCTGGGTGGTCGAGTCGGCCACGCACGACGTCCTGGTCGGCGCCTCGCTCGCGGACATCCGGCAGCGGACCACGTTGCGGGTCGACGGCGACCGGATTCCGGCGCGCGGCCTCGGCAGCGACACCCGGGCGATCGACTTCGACGACTACTCCGGGGTTGACCTGGTCGACGAGAGCAAGGTGCGCGGCGACGCGGTCGGCGCCACCGCGGGCGACTGGGTCAAGTTCACCGACGCCGACCTCCGCTCGGGCGCACGAAACTTCCGGGCCAGGGTGGCCCGGGCGGAGGCCGGCCCCACGTCCATCCAGATTCGGCTGGACGACCCGGTGAACGGCCGCCTGGTCGGTACCGCAACCGTGCCGAGCACTGGTGACAAGTACGTCTACACCACGGCGACCGCGCGGCTGACCGGCGCAAGCGGCCGGCACGACGTGTACCTCGTGTTCACCGGAGATCAAAGGATCAGCACCTTCTCCCTGCGATGAAACCTGAATAGCCAAGAGGCGAAAACATGTTGCGCAAGACGGCATCCCTGCTCGCCGCGGCCTGCGCCGCGGTGGTCCTTGCCCCCGCCACGCCGGCACAGGCGGCCACCACCTGTACCGCGTTCGGCACGATCACGCTCGGCAAGTACTACGTCAACAACAACCTGTGGGGCCAGAGCGCCGGCTCCGGCTCGCAGTGCTTGTCCGACACCAGGTCCGGCGCCACCATCGGCTGGAACACCAGCTGGACCTGGTCCGGGCAGCCCAGCCAGGTGAAGTCCTTCACCAGCAGCGTGCTCGGCTGGCACTGGGGCTGGAAGACCGGCGGCACCGAGCTGCCGGTCCGGCTCAACGCCGGGCGGGACATCTTCACCGACGTGCGCTACCGGGTGTCCGGCTCGGGCACCATGAACGTCGCCTACGACCTGTGGCTGCACACCATCCCGAACCCGGACTGGCCGGACAACCCCACCGACGAGGTGATGATCTGGACCTACCGGTCCGGTGGGGCCGGGCCGCTCGGCACCTTCCAGGGCACGGTGAACATCGCCGGCACCAGCTGGGACCTCTACCGCGGCAACATCGGCTGGAACGTCTTCTCGTTCATCCGCCGGTCCAACGCCACCTCGGCCACCCTGCACATGCAGGACTTCCTGAACAACCTCATCTCCCGCGGCTGGATGAGCAACACCAAGTACCTGTCCAGCATCGAGCACGGCACCGAGGTGTTCATCGGCAGCGGCCGGCTCGACGTCGACTCCTACACCGCGGACATCCGATGACGCGACGGTTGCTCGCGGCGCTGCTGATCGCGGGATTCCTCGCCGTGCCACCGGCTTCGGCGGAGCCGCAGACCCGGCCGGTGCACACGGTCAGCTACGACCACCACTCCGTCAGCGTCGACGGGAAGCGGCTGTTCCTGTGGGGCGGGGAGTTCCACTACTTCCGGCTGCCCAGCCAGCAGCTGTGGCGGGACGTGCTGGAACGGATCAAGGCCGCCGGGTTCAACGGCGTCTCGTTGTACTTCAACTGGGCCTACCACTCGCCTGCGCCGGGCGTGTACGACTTCACCGGCGTGCGGGACGTGGACAAGCTGTTGCGCCTGGCCGAGGAGGTCGGGCTGTACACGGTGGTCCGGCCAGGCCCGTACATCAACGCCGAGGTGAGCGGCGGCGGCTTCCCGGCCTGGCTCAAGCAGGTTCCCGGCCGGGCGCGGTCGTCCGACCCCGGCTACACCGCGGCCTACCGGGAATGGCTCGGCCGGATCAACCCGATCATCGCACGGCACCAGGTCACCCGGGGCGGTTCGGTACTGCTGTACAACGTGGAGAACGAATACGCGGTGAACACCTCCGCCGCATACATGCAGGACCTCCAGGACCAGGCCCGGGCGGCCGACATCGACGTGCCGATCACCCACAACGCCTGCTGTGACGCCGCGGAATGGTCGTCCAGTTGGGGAACCGGGCCGGGCGCGGTGCAGATTCCGGGCGTGGACGACTATCCCCAGTCCTTCGAGTGCCAGACGCCGGACGTCTGGGGGCCGTGGGGCCAGGGCATCACCGAGCGGCTGCGCGACGACGCGCCGGTCTACGCGGCCGAGTACCAGGCCGGCGCGATCGACCTGAACCGGGCCGGCTACGAGGGCTGCGCCGAGCTGACCGGGCCGAGCTACATGAAGTTCTTCTACAAATCCAACCTGATCACCAGTGGCGCCACGCTATACGGCTACTACATGACCTACGGCGGCACCAACTGGGGCTGGCTGGGCCAACCCAACGACGTCTACACCTCCTACGACTACGGCGCGGCGATCACCGAAGCCCGTCAGCACACCGACAAGTACGACGAGTTCAAGCGCCAGGGCTACTTCGTCACCTCGGTGGCGCCGCTGACGAAGACCGATCCGGCCACCGCGCCGGCCTCGGCCAACCCGGTCGTCGCCACCAGCGCGCGGGCCAACCCGGACACCCGCACCCAGTTCGTGCTGGTCCGGCACGCCGACCGGGCGGCGCAGACCGATGATCAGTCCACATTGGACTGGATGACGCCGGATGGCCGCTACACCGTGCCGGTCCGGGTGAACGGGCGGGACGCCAAGGTCCTGGTGGCGGGCTACGACCTCGGCGGGCAGCGGCTGGTGTGGTCCAACTCGGAGCTGATGACGCACGCGTTCATCGGCGGCAAGGACGTGGCCCTGCTCTACGGCCGGGACGGCGAGTCCGGCTCGACCGTGCTGCGCTACCGCTCCCGGCCCACCGTGCGGGTGCTCGACGGAACCGTCCGGTCCGCCTACGACCCGGCCACCGGAGACCTCCGGCTGGACTACGTCCACTCCGGACTGGCCAGGGTGCTGGTCAGCGACGGCGGCCGGCGGCCGGTGCTGCTGCTGCTCGGTACCGACCAGACCGCGGCCGCCTTCTGGCGCCTGGACACCAACGCCGGACCGGTGCTGGTGCGCGGCACCTCGCTGGCCCGCTCGGCGCAGGTCTCCCGGGACGCCGTGCACCTGCGCGCGGACCTGGCCACCACGGGGGAGGTGGAAGTATTCGGGCCGGCGCCGGCGCGTCGGCTGATCGTTGACGCCGGCCCGGTGCACGCCCGGCGCACGGCGAGCGGCTCGCTGCTTGCCGTGCTCCGCGGCCCGGATCCGGTGCGGTTGCCGGCGCTGACCGGCTGGCGGCAGCGCACCGAGGCGCCGGAGTCCACAGTGGACTTCGACGACCGCGGCTGGACGGTGGCGGACAAGACCGTCTCGACCAGCCCGCTGCCGCCCCGGACCCTGCCGGTGCTCTACGCCGGCGACTACGGGTTCGACTACGGCCACGTCTGGTATCGCGGCCGGTTCACCGCCACCGGAGCCGAGACCGCGGTGACCCTGAACGCGATCACCGGCAAGAACGGGATCTACCAGGTGTGGCTGAACGGCCGCTATCTCGGTGTCGCCAACGGCGGCACCCAGGCGGACACCGATCCGGACAACCCGAACCCCAACCCCGACCCGGGCCGCGGCGACTTCGCCATCCCGGCCGGGCTGCTCACCCCCGGATCCACCGCCACGCTCGCCGTCCTGGTCGAGAACATGGGCCACAACGACGACTGGATCGCCAACGACATGCGGTTCAAGCAGCCGCGCGGCCTGACCGGCGCGGTGCTGCAGGGCTCGTCCGCACCGATCGCCTGGCGGATCCAGGGCACCCGGGGCGGCCGGGACCTCGCCGACCGGATGCGTGGCCCGCTGAACAACGGCGGCCTGTTCGGCGAACGGGCCGGCTGGCACCTGCCGGAGTCCCCGGACCGGGCCTGGCGCCCGGTCGGCACCCCGGACGACGGCCCGCTCACCCCCGGAATCTCCTGGTACCGCACCACGTTCCGGCTCGACCTGCCGCGCGACCAGGACGTGCCGGTCGGCCTGCGGTTCGGCGGCGACACCAGCCGCGACTACCGCGTGCTGATCTTCCTCAACGGCTGGAACGTCGGCAAGTACATCAACAACCTCGGTCCGCAGCGGGACTTCGTGCTGCCCGCCGGACTGCTCGACGAGCACGGCCGCAACACACTCGCGCTGGCCGTGATCGCACCCGAGGCCGCGCCGGGCGGACCGGGTCCGGTCAGCCTGGTGGCGCTCGGCAACCAACGGGGAGGTGTCCGACAGTGAGTACGGATGCGTTGGGCCGCCGCGGTTTCCTTGCCGCGGCCGGAGCGCTGGCGGCGGCGGGCGCGCTGCCGGTGCCAGCCGCGGCCGACCCGGCGCGCGACGATGACGGTCGCCGTGGCGGTGCTCATCGGGCCGGGAACCGCTATGAGCTGCAGAAGCGGTTCGTCGACTGGCGGTTCGGGATGTTCCTGCACTTCAACATGGGCACGTACCACGACCAGGAATGGGTCAACCCCAACCAGGACCCGCTCTCGTTCAACCCGACCGAGCTGGACTGCGGCCAGTGGGCGGACGCCGCGCGCGCCGCCGGAATGCGGTTCGCCGTGCTGACCGCCAAGCACCACGACGGGTTCTGCCTGTGGCCGTCGCGCTACACCGACTACGACGTGATGAGCAGTTCCTACCGGCACGACGTGGTCCGCGAGTACATGGACGCGTTCCGGTCCCGGGGTGTCACGCCGTGCCTGTACTTCTCCATCTGGGACCGCACCAACGGGGTCGGTCCGCCGGTCTGGGACGAGCCGGCACCGATCGACCTGGACCTGGTCAAGGGCCAGCTGACCGAGCTGCTCACCCGGTACGGGCGGGTGCCGCTGCTCATCTTCGACGGCTGGGCCTGGCATCCCAAGCTCGGCCACAACACCATCTCGTTCGGCGACATCCGCGCGCACGTGGCGTCCATCCAGCCCGACTGCCTGGTGCTGGACCTCAACGGGCTGACCGTGCCGTGGGACTCCGACCTGCTGTTCATCGAGGAGCCCAAGGGTGGCGTGTTCTGCCCGGAGGACAACACGTTCGCGGCCAGCCAGGGACAGACCATCTCCCCGGCCGGCTGGTTCTGGCACCCGGCGACGCCGAACCTGCTGCTCACCCCGGAGCAGATCGTCGAAGGGCACCTCGACATCCTGGAACCGCGCTACTGCACGTTCATCCTCAACTGCCCGCCCAACCCGCAGGGCCTGCTGGACGCGACCATGGTCCAGACCCTGCACCAGGTCGGCGCGCGGTGGCGGCCGGACCGCGGTCGTCCGCCGCTGCCGGCCCAGCCGGACCAGTTGATCCGCCAGCTCACCCCGGTCGCCGCGACGGCCACCAGCGGCACCGCGGCCGCGCTGATCGACGGGCACAGCGACTTCGGCTGGAACGGCCAGGCCGACCAGACGTTGTGGCTGTCCGAAGCCCCGGCGCCGCAGGCGATCACGCTGGACCTCGGCCGGGTGCGGTCCGGCATCGACACGCTCGCCTACCTACCGCGCCAGGACACCGCGACCAACCATCAGTACGACTACCTGACCGAGGGCAACATCACCGGCTACCGGGTCGAGACCAGTGTGGACGGTGTGCGGTTCCGCGAGGTGAGCCGGGGCACCTGGGCCGGTGACCACCTGCTCAAGCAGGCCCGGTTCCGTCCGGTCCGGGCCCGCTACGTGCGGCTGCACGCCCTTTCCGCGGTCGGCGGCGGGACCGTGCGGGTCAGCGAGATCACGTTGGGCAGCCGGGAGTAGCGGAGCTCCCGGCAACTGTCCGAGTGGGCCCGCCCTCGACGCCTGGGCGGGCCCGGAACAGGGCACCGGCCTCCCGGTGGGCGTGGAGGTCGGTGCCCTGTCACGTCGGCTGGACGACGAGAGCGGGGCCTTCGACATAGGTCCGAGCGGGCCGGCCCTTGACCCCTGGGCGGGCCCGGAACAGGGCACCGGCCTGCCGGTGGACCGCCAGGTCGGTGTCCTGTCGGGAGGTCGTGATGTACAGCTCGTCCAGTTCGGCCCCGCCGAACGTGCACGCGGTCACCCGGGGGACCGGTAGGTCGAACTGCTCGACCAGTTGGCCGTCCGGCGTGTAGCAGCGCACCGCGCCGCCGCCCCACAGCGCGACCCACAGCCGGCCGTCGGCGTCCACGGTCAGGCCGTCCGGGGCGCCGTCCGCCTCGTCGATGGTGAACAGCGTGCGCCGGCCGGTCAGCTCGCCGTCGTAGTCGAACGCGTCGACGCGGTGGGTGGGGCTGTCCACGTAGTAGGCGGTGCCGCCGTCCGGGCTCCAGGCCAGGCCGTTGGAGATGGTCACGCCGGTGAGCACCACGCTCACCGTGCTGTTGCTGTTCAGCCGGTACAGCGTTCCGGCGCCCGGAGTTTCCCGGTACGCCATCGATCCGCAGTAGAACCGGCCGTGCGGGTCGCAGTCGCCCTCGTTCATCCGGACACCGGGATCGGTCCACAGCTCGCCCTGCGGGCGCACGTTGCGCAGGTCGGCGTCGGCCAGGGCGAATCCGCGCTCCACGGCGAGCACCGTGCCACCGTCCGCGCACGGGCGCAGCGCCGCCACCACGGCGCTGACGTGGAACCGGGTCACCGCAAGGGTTTGCCGGTTCAGTTCGAGCACGTCGCCGGCCAGCATGTCCACCCAGCGCAGGCCGGGCCAGCCGGGGTGCCAGACCGGGCCCTCACCGTGCGCGGCGACCGGGTCGGTGATCTGCTCCACTGTGGACACCCGGGTTTCCTTTCAGGGTCGGAGAAGGATCTTCACCGCGCCGGAGTCCGGATCGGCGAGCAGCCGGAACGCCTCGGTCACGTCGGCCAGACCCACCTCGTGGGTGATCAGCACGGCGGGATCGAGCGCGCCGGCGGCGAACGCGCGCACCGCCGCCGCCCAGGCCCGGGTCGGCGCGCCGAACACGGTGTGCACGGTGATCTCACCGAGCACCAGCTCGGCCGGGGTGGGCGGGTCGTCGTCGGCGCCAGGGATCCCGATCAGCGCGATCCGGCCGCCGCGCCGGACCAGCCGCACCGCCGTACGGGCGGTTCCGGTGACCCCGGCCGCCTCCACGACCAGGTCGAACCCGCCGGTCGCGGGCGCATCGGCGTGCACCGCGGTCGCCCCGCACCGCCGGGCCAGCTCGGCCCGGTCGGCCCTGGGGTCGATCACCACCAGTTCGGCCGGGTGGTGGGCGGCCAGCAGTTGGGTGGCCAACAGGCCAAGGGTGCCGGCGCCGACCACCGCCGCCCGCTCCCCGGGAGCCGGGCTGAGCTTGCCGCAGGCCGACGCGACGCAGGCGGCCGGCTCCAGCACCGCCGCCGCCCGCAGGTCGCTGTCCGCCGGCAGCACGTGCAGCGCCCCCGCCGGCACGATGAGCTGGTCCGCCCAGGCGCCGGGACGGGTGAAGCCGGTCTCGTCGTAGTCGGCCGAGCACAGGTTGCCGTCGCCGCGCCGGCAGGCCGGACACCGCCCGCAGGCGCGGATGTTCTCGCCCACCACGGGCTTTCCGACCAACCCGGGGTCGGTGCCGTCGCCGACCGCCTCGACCGTGCCGGACCACTCGTGCCCGGGTACCACGGGATAGCGCACGAACGCCGCCGGCCGGCTACCGGCGAGCACCTCGCGGTCCGAGCCGCAGATCCCGGCATAGGCCACCCGCACCAGCGCCCCGCCAGGGCCCGGGGTGCGCGGCTCGGCGCCGGCCACCCGGATCCGGCCGGGCTCGTCGATCCATATTTCCCTCACGGGGGGCCGAGCATCGTCTCGACGGCGGTGGCGGTGGCCTCGATCAGCCGGCGGCTGGATCGTTCGGCGGCGCGGGCGTGGTGGTCCCGCACGGCGTGGAACACCGCCTTGTGGTGGGGAAGCGTCGCGGCGACCCCGCCCGGCACGTGCGAGCTGGCCTCCAGTCCGTGGTGCAGGCTGGGTTCCAGCAGCCGGCCGAGGTGCTCGACCAGCTGGTTGCCGCTGGCCCGCAGCAGCGTCAGATGAAAGGTCAGGTCGGCCTCGACGAACTCCGCCTCGCGCTCGGGAAGTTGGGGGGCGTATTCGGCCATGGCCAGGTAGGCCGACTCCAGCGTCCGGGCCTGCTCCGGGGTGATCCGGTCGGCGGCGAGACAGGCGGCGCCCGGCTCGACCATCAGCCGCAGCTCGAACAGCTCGCGCAGGAACTGCGGGTCGGCCGGCCGGCCGCGCCAGATGATCACCTCGGCGTCCATCAGGTTCCACTCGCTGCGCGGCAGCACCCGGGTGCCGAGCCGGGGCCGCGCCTCGACCAAACCCTTGGCCGCGAGCGCCTTCACCGCCTCGCGGATGCCACCGCGGCTGACCTTGAGCTGGGCGGCCAGATCGGCCTCGTTGGGCAGTTGGCTGCCGTCGCCGAGCTCACCGGACACGATGCGCCGGCCCAGCCACTCCACCACCTGGCCGTGCATGGTCCGGTGCCGACCGAGCGGCCCCTCCGCCTTCACGGCTGAATCATCGAATGATTGATAGATAAAGTCAAACCACCTAGCATCGACCATGCACCTCGTTGCGCTCAAGGGGGTCCGCCAATGAAGATCACCGGGGTCCGCACTCACGTGCTCGGCACGGCCTGGCGCAATCTCACCATTGTCGAGGTGCAGACCGACGAGGGCATCACCGGCCTTGGCGAGGTCCGGATGCTCAACCATACCGACGCGCTGCACGGCTACCTGGCCGAAGCCGTGCCCCGGCACGTGGTGGGCACCGACCCGTTCGACGTGGAGAGCCTGGTCCACCGGATGACCCGGTACGACTACGCCCGCCCCGGCGAGATCGCCATGTCCGCCCTCGCCATCATCGAGATCGCCTGCTGGGACATCCAGGGCAAGGCCCTCGGTCTGCCCGTCTACAAGCTCCTCGGCGGCGCCGTGCGCGACCAGATCCGCGCCTACGCCAACGGCTGGTACCAGGTCGAGCGCACCCCCGAGGAGTTCAACGCCGCCGCCGCGCGCGTGGTGGCCCGCGGTTACCAGGGCCTCAAGGTCGACCCGTTCGGCGCCGGCATGTTCGAGCTCGACGCCAACGAGACCGCCCGCTCGGTGTCGCTGGTCGAGGCGGTGCGCGACGCCATCGGCCCCGACGCCGAGTTGTTCATCGAGATGCACGGCCGCTTCAGCGCCGCCACCGCCATTCGCGTGGCCGGGCTGCTGACCCCGTTCCGCCCCGCCTGGATCGAGGAACCCGTTCCCCCGGAAAACCTCAAGGCCCTCGTCACCGTCGCCGCCCACACCGACATCCCCATCGCCACCGGCGAACGCCTGCACACCCGCTATGACTACCGCGAACTCTTCGAATCCCAGGCCGCCGACATCCTGCAAACCGACATCACCCACTCGGGTGGCCTCCTGGAAGCCAAGAAACTCGCCGGCACCGCCGAAACCCACTACCTGTTGATGGCCCCGCACAACGTCGGCGGCGCCATCTCGACGGCCGCCAACCTGCACCTGGCCGCCACCATGGTCAACTTCAAGATCCAGGAATACTTCAACGACTTCGCCGACCCCTTCGTGTCCGACTGCGTCCCCGGCCTTCCCGAGGTCACCGCCGGCCACTTCCCCCTCCCCACCGCCCCCGGCCTCGGCGTCGAGCTGAACCACGACCTCCTGGCCCAACACCCCCGCGTAGCCGTCCACTTCAACCTCTTCGAATCCGGCTGGGAACGCCGCCAAGCCCAACGCGCGTAACCAAGGTGGACCGGCTCCACCACCGAGCCGGCCGCCGGCCGGCGTTCCGGTTCGTGGTCCACAATGCGCGGAGCCGACGTCGTGCAGCTTCATGCGAGGAGGAGGACCGGCCGCCGAAGCGTGCCGCGCAGGATGTCGGCGAATAGGGCGGGAAGGTTGGGCGGTAGTAGCTTGTCGCGGCAGGCGGCGAGGTCGGGTTGGGTCCACCAGCGGTGCTCGATGAGGCCGGCCTTCTCGTTGGCGGTGTGCCTGGGCCGCAGGGTCGGTGCGCTGTCGGTGATCCGGGCGAGGTAGACACTCTCGCGCCGGTGGTGTTCGCGGCCGCGATAGTGGAACCGGGTCTCGCGGTCCCAGAGGTGCGGGCCGATGTGTTCGACGAGGATGCCGGTTTCCTCGGCCAGTTCGCGCCGGGCGGTCTGGGTCGGAGGTTCGCCGGGATCACAGCCGCCACCGGGTAGTTCCCACCAGTGATGCTCGGGCCGGTCGGGATCCCGCGCATGGATGAGCAGGATCCGATCGTTGCGATCGAGGAGAAGCACGCGGGCCCCGACGCGGAGAACTGCGGCTGCGGCGGGGGTGTCGGGCATCCGGGCTGGTCTCCTGATCACGTCGACGGCTCGGCGGGGCGGCAGCTCAGTTGGCGCGGGACCGGTGCTGAGCGGCGTCGAGTGCGGCGTTGAGGGTGATCGCCGAATCGATGAGGGCGAGGTGGGTGAAGGCCTGGGGGAAGTTGCCGATCTGTTCGCCGGTCAGGGCGATCTCCTCCGAGTAGAGGCCGAGGTGGTTGGCGTAGGTGAGCATCTTCTCGAAGGCGTTGCGGGCGTCGCCGGTGCGTCCGGCCCGGGTCAGGGCGTCGACGTAGGCGAAGGTGCACAACGAGAACGTGCCCTCGGAACCGCGCAGGCCGTCCGGGGACGCGGCCGGATCGTAGCGGTAGACCAGGCTGTCGGTGACCAGTTCGGTGTCCATGGCGTCCAGTGTGGACAGCCACTGGGGATCGCGCGGGGAGATGAATCCGACGGTGGGCATCCGCAGCAGGGCGGAGTCGAGGACGTCGGTGTGGTAGTGCTGCACGAACGCGCGTCGCTCGGGATTCCAGCCGCGCAGCATGATCTGGTCGTAGATCGCGTCCCGCTCCCGGGTCCAGCCCTCGAGCGCAGCGGGTCGGCCGTGTGCGGTGGCGAGCCGGATCCCGCGGTCGAGGGCGACCCAGCTCATCAGGCGGCCGTAGGTGAAGGGTTGCCGGCCGCCCCGGGTCTCCCAGATTCCTTCGTCGGGCTGGTCCCAGTTCCCGGCCACCCAGTCCAGCACCTCGCGGACCGCGGTCCAGCCCTGATGGGATACCCGCAATCCGGCCTGGTCGGCGAAGTAGACGCTGTCCAGGGCCTCGCCGTAGATGTCGAGCTGGAGCTGGCCGGCGGCGCCGTTGCCGACCCGCACCGGACGCGAGCCGCGGTAGCCCGACCAGTGCTCAAGGACCTCCTCCTGGAGATCCGACGTGCCGTCGACCCGGTACATGATGTTCAGCGGACCGCTTTCGCCTGCTGCGTGGTCACGGACCCGGTCGCCGAGCCAGGTCGCGAACTGGGCGGCCTCCTCGGTGAACCCGAGACCGAGCAGTGCGTAGACCGAAAACGACGCGTCGCGGATCCAGGTGTACCGGTAGTCCCAGTTGCGTTCGCCACCCACCTGTTCGGGTAAACCCAGGGTCGGTGCGGCCACCAGGCCACCGGTGGGGGCGTAGGTCATCAGCTTGAGCGTGATCGCCGAGCGCTCCACGATCTCCCGCCACCGTCCGCTGTAGGTGGACCGCGCGAGCCAGGACCGCCAGTAGCCGACCGTCTCGTCGAACAGTGCCTGGAACCGCGCAACGGGAATCTCGCGCGGCGGCCCGTCCGCCGCCGACTCGAGCAGCAACCCGCGCAGCTGACCGGCCACCAGATCGACCGAGACCCGCACATCGCCATCGCGCACCTCGATCCGCGCGAGCTTGGCGTCGTCCGAATCCCGGACGGCGTGCAACGTAAGGGTCAGGGCGTCGGAGGCGAACACCGCTCCGTGCTCGGTCACCTGCGTGCGGTGCGCTGCCCGGCCGTAGTCGAACCTGGGCGCCACCTCCACCTCGAAGCTCATCCGGCCTCGTACACAGCGCAGCATCCGCACGAGCCGGTGGTTGTCGGTTGCGACCGGGCCGAGCGGCGGCATGAAGTCGACGACCTCGCCCACGCCGGACTCGGTGAAGAACCGTGTGATCAGCGCGGTGGAGTCCGGGAAGTACATCTGCTTGCTGTGGTACGCCTGGCCGGCCGGCCGCACCCGGAAGTGGCCCCCGCGCTGGTCGTCGAGCAGCGCGCCGAACACGCTCGGCGAGTCGAACCGGGGACAGCAGAACCAGTCGACCGAACCGTCCGTGCTGATCAGCGCCGTGGTGTGCAGGTCGCCGATCAGGCCGTGATCAGCAATCGCGGTTTCGACCATGGCCGCAGTGTTCGCGTGCGGACGTCCCGGCGCATCGCCTGCCGTGGGCGAGGACTACGGCGCAACCTCAGGGCGTCGTGGGTCGGAGCGCCTGGATGGTGGGGCTGACGGTGAGGCCGGGGTTGGGGCCGCCGAGTAATGCGTAGGCGGTGCCGTCGAGGTAGACGGCGCCGAGGCCGTGGCGGGGGGTGGTCAGTGGGGGGAGGGTGGTGGTGGTTGCGTCCGAGCGGATGCATTCGACTTGGGTGAAGGTGCCGGAGGGTTGTTCGCCGCCGGCTACGCAGGCGCCGTGGGTGGGGGAGTAGAAGCCGGCGACGCCGCCGCGCGCGGTGGGGACGGCGCCGATGCGGGTGACCACCGCGCCGGTGACCAGGTCGACGTCGGGGCGGTTGGTGTCGAGGCCGCCGAGGCGGCCGGCCAGGAAGTAGGTCGAGCCGGAGCCGTCGGAGGCGGCGGCTAGGTGTTCGCGCGCGGTGGTGAGGCGGCCGAGGGTGCGCCAGGATCCGTTCTCCAGCGCGAAAACGTCGCCGGACAGGCTGGACGGTCCGACGCCGCCGGCGAACACCAGGCGGGAACCGTCCCAGGCGAGGGCGCCGGCGCCGCGCGGGGATGGCAGCGGGGGGCCGTCGGACCAGGTGCCGGTGGCCGAGTCGATCATCCGCACGGCGGCGGTGGGTTGGTGGCCGGAGCCGGAATCGACGTAGCCGCCGGCGATCCACAGCCGGGAGCCGTCGCCGGCCGCGGCCGCGTGGTGCACGCCCTCGGGCAGCGCCGGTCCGGTGCTCCACCGGTCGGCGGCCGGGTCGTAGATCATGACGTCCGGCGCCGGGCGGCCGTCGTCGTCCATGCCGCCGAGCACCCAGATCCGGTTGCCGAGCGTCGCGGCGGACACCTCGGTGCGGGCGTGTGGCGCGGCGGCCCGCTCGGTCCACCGATCCGGGCCCGGCGGCGGCGAGGGCGCGGGCGGCGCCGAGCACGCGGCGAGCAGCAACAACGGGATCAGCCAGATGCGGCGCACCGACCAAGCATAGAAACCACGAATGCCACGCACGGGCCGCCCACCGAACCCGTGCGTGGCACCCATGGCTGGACCTTGTGGGCCCAAGCTCCTCTAGCTGTTCTCGCGGGCGAAGGCCTCCTCGAACTCCTTGCGTACGGCGTCGCCGCCGGTGCTGCGCCACGTCTTCACGGCGTCGTCCCAGGACGAGACCGGCTTGCGGCCGCTCACGATGTCCTGCTGCGCGTCGTTGATGATCTGGCCGAGCTGGCCCTGCTTACGCGACCAGGTATCGGAGTACAGGCCGACGCTGGGATCGCGCACCGACGTCGGGATGATCGAGGCCTGGTAGTCGTAGGACTTGCGGGTGGCGTCCGGGTTGCCCGGAATGAAGATCACCGATGGGGCGTCGACGATGTAGATGATGCCCAACGCGGTCTGCGCCACGCCTTCCTGTGTGCGCGCCGGGCCGCCGTTGCGCACGTTGTAGTGCACGCCCTCCACGCCGTACACCTTGAACAGGTACTCCGCGGTGCCGAACGGGGCGGCGAACCAGTTGGCCAGCCGGAGCATGTACTTGATCCGGTCCTCGCTGGTCTTCTTGAACGCGGTGAAGTTGTTGGTGGGCTCGGCCTGCCAGGTGCCGGCGAACCCGCCGCCCTCGTGCTTGGGCGGGCGCAACCCGCTGATGGCGAACGACGGACCGGCGACGTTGTCGGCGAAGTACTGCGGCCACGCGGTGTACCGGTCGCTGATGAACAGCGCCTGCCCGGAGTTGAACCACTTCTTCACCGGCGCGTTGTTCGCGGTGCTGTCCGGGTGGACCGTGCCGGCCTGCGTCAGCGCCGCAGCGTCCGCCAGCGCCTGCTTGGCCTGCTCCATCTCGTACCCGCTGGTGAACTTGCCGCCCTCCTCCTTCCACCGCCACGGAAGGCCGAGCGTCTGGCGGATGAAGTCGGTCGGTGCCTGGGCGAACGCCCACCGGCTGGCCTTGGCGTCGGACACCTGCATGGCCAGCGACCGCAGCTCGGCGAAGCTCGCCGGGTTCGGGTTGACGCCGAGTTGGGCCAGCAGATCGTCGCGGCGGAAGGTCAGCGTGCCGCCGACGCCGCGCGGCACCGGCACGCCGTAGATCCCGCCGTTGAACCGGCACTGCCGCCACGCCGCGGGCGGCAGGTTGGCCAGGAACGGGTACTCCTTGACCGCGTCGCCGGACAGGTACGGGGTGAGGTCGTGGCACTTGGCTTCCAACCAGGCCGGCAGGTTGGCCACCCCGGTCGGCATTCCGTTGGGCAGGAACAGCGCCGGCTCGATGATGTCCGGCAGGTCGTCCCCGGCGATCAGGGTGGCGAACTTGGTGCCCATGTCCGGCGTGGGCACGATGGTGAGCTTCAGGTCGACGTTGAGCCGCTTGTTCAGCTCCTGCCAGAACTGGTTTTGTGGCAGGGCGGGCGGCACCGGGGAGTTGGTCTGCACGAACGCCGACACCGTGCCGCCGTCGCCGGGCGGGCTGTCGAACGCCTTGACCGGCGGCGTGGGGTAGGACAGGAACGCGTCCAGCAGGCCCTGCTCGTTGCCGAGCAGGTCCGGCTTGACCCGGTCAAACCTCTGGTAGGTGGGCAGTTTCAGGCCCTCGGTCGCCGCGGTGGGGTCCGAACCGGACCCCGAGCCGCAGGCGGCCAGGACGCTCGGCCCGGCGGCGGCGAGCGCGGCCGTCGCCAGGGTGCCGGACAGGAACCGGCGGCGGTCGATCGGTTCGTTGTTCATGGGTCCTCCTCCGAGCTCAGCCTTTGACCGCGCCGATCAGCACACCCTTCGTGAAATGTCGCTGTACGAAGGGATAGACGACGAGGATGGGGATGATGGAGAGCACCAGGATGGCCATCTGGATGGCCTCCTGGGGTGGCAGGTCGGCGCCGGCCACGCCTAGTTGGTCGACGCCGACCTGGGTCTGGTTCACCACGAAGGTGCGCAGCACGAGCTGCAACGGCCACATCGAGATGTCGTTGAGATACAGCAGCGCCGAGAAGAACGCGTTCCAGTAGGAGACCGCGTAGAACAGCGCGACGACGGCGAGCACGCCCTTGCTGAGCGGCAGCACGATCCGCCACAGGATGGCGAAGTCGCCGGCCCCGTCGATCCGGGCGCTGTCGATCACTTCCTCCGGCAGTTCCATGAAGAACGCCCGGAGGATGATCACGTTGAACGCGTTGATCATCACCGGCAGGATCAGCGACCAGTACGTGTCGATCAGGCCGAGGCTCTTGACCATGAGATAGCTGGGGATGATGCCCGGCGTGAACAGCAGCGCGAACAGCACGATCATCAGAAAAGGCTTGTGTGCGACGGATCCCCGCCGGCTCAGCCCGTAGGCCAGTAGCGTGGTGGACACCAGGCTGAGCGTGGTGCCGACCACCGTGACCATCAGGCTGACCAGGATCGCCCTGGTCACCACGTCGCCGTTGAAGATCGCCTGGTAGGCGGCGAAGCTGATCTCGTCGGGCAGGAAGACCATGCCGCCGGAGCGGGTCACCTGCTCGCGGGTGGCCAGGCTGGTCGAGACGATCGTGATGAACGGCAGGATCACCACGGCGCAGCAGGCGAGCAGCACGACGCCCTTGACCGCCCGGGCCGGCAGGCCCGGCGGGTTGAGGCCGGGTGCGGTGGTCATGACTGGTAGATCCCCCGCTCACCGAACCGGTGGGCCAACTTGTTGGCGCCCAACACGAGCAGCAGCCCGACCAGGCCCTTGACCATGCCGACGGCGGCGCTGGATCCCCATTCGCCGGCCAGGATTCCGTTGTAGTAGACGTAGGTGTCCAACACCTCGGCGGCGTCGGCGCCGTAGGTCTCCCGCTGCAGCACGATCTGCTCGAAACCGACCGAGAGCGAGTCGCCAAGCCGCAGGATCAGCAGCAGGATGATCAGGCTGCGCAGTCCGGGCAGGGTGACGTGCCACAGCTGCCGCGCGCGGCCGGCGCCGTCCACCGCGGAGGCCTCATAGAGAGTGTTGTCGATCCGGGCCAGTGCGGCCAGGAACAGGATCGTGGCCCAGCCGGCGTCCTTCCACAGCACCTGCCCGGTCACCAGCGCCTTGAACGCCTCCGGGTTGCCGATGATGCTGACCGTGCCGAGGTCGTAGTCGCGCATGAAGTTGTTGAGCAGCCCGGCGTCGCCGAGCATGTACTGGAAGATCGCGACGACGATCACCCAGGACAGGAAGTGCGGCAGGTACAGCACACTCTGCACGACCCGCTTGATCCGCTCGGACATCAGGCTGTTGAGCAGCAGGGCGAGCGCGATCGGCGCCGGGAACACCACCAGGACCTGGAGCAGGGTGATGATCACGGTGTTGCCCAGCGCGTTGAGAAACAGCGGGTCGCCGTTGACGATCACCGCGAAGTTGGCCAGGCCGACCCACTCGCTCTCCAGGATCCCGATGTACGGCACGTAGTCCTTGAACGCGATGACGTTGCCGAGCAGCGGCAGGTAGTGGAACAGCACCAGCGAGGCGATGCCGGGCAGCGCGACAAGCACCAGCACCCGGTCCCGGCCGAGCCGCTGTCGCCAGGTCACCCGGGTCCGCCCGGTGTCCGGCCGGCGCGGTACCGGGACGGATCGGGTGGATTCGGCCACCGCCTGAGCGAATCGCGTCAACGCTGGCCTTCCCGGAAGAGTTATCGGTCAGTGGTCCGAAAATTACGGGACGCTGCCTGCAGGCTACGACCAGGCAAAAAACCGGTCAACCCCTTGAAGGAAGACCTTAGCGGGGGCTACGTTTGGGCCTGTCTGTCCCGGTTTGCTGAGCCCAACTTCCGGAAGAGTCTCGAAACGATGCTGAATAACGACGGGTACCCCGGTGGCCCGGGCGAGAAGTCCGTGCTGGTGACGGGGGAGCTGGAACCGTGGCAGGACCGAGGGCTGGCCCCGCAGGACCGGGTGGCCGACCTGGTCGGCCGGATGACCCTGACCGAGAAGGTCGCTCAGCTGTACAGCA
Source organism: Actinophytocola sp. (assembly GCF_035762905.1). Taxonomy (GTDB): domain Bacteria; phylum Actinomycetota; class Actinomycetes; order Mycobacteriales; family Pseudonocardiaceae; genus DASYTH01. The sequence goes on along the minus strand of NZ_DASUCC010000080.1, from coordinate 6,999 downwards.
TCTGGGCCGGCGTGCCGGAGGACGGCGACGACGTCGCCCCGTTCCAGCATGAACTGATCAGACCGGACCTGGACTGGGCGGAGCTGATCAAGCTCGGTCTCGGACAGCTCACCCGCCCGTTCGGCAGCGCGCCGGTCGACCCGGCGGTGGGCGCCATGGCGCTGGCCCGGCTGCAGGGCGAGATCGTCTCGGCCGGCCGGTTCCGGATCCCGGCCGTGGTGCACGAGGAGTGCCTGACCGGGTTCATGACCTGGACCGCCACCGTCTACCCCACGCCGCTTGCCTGGGGTGCCGCGTTCGACCCGGACCTGGTCGAGCGGATGGCCGCCGAGATCGGGCACGGCATGCGCAGCATGGGCGTGCACCAGGGCATGGCGCCGGTACTTGACGTCAACCGCGACCCGCGGTGGGGGCGCACCGAGGAGACCATCGGCGAGGACCCGTACCTGGTCGCCACCATCGGCCTCGGCTACGTGCGCGGCCTGCAGTCCGCCGGCGTGATCGCCACGCTCAAACACCTCGCCGGGCACGCCGCCTCCCGGGCCGGCCGGAACATGGCTCCGGTCGGGATCGGCCGGCGCGAGCTGGCCGACGTGCACCTGCCGCCGTTCCTGCTCGCCGTGCGCGAGGGCGGGGCCCGCTCGGTCATGCACTCCTACGCCGAGGTCGACGGGATACCACCGGCCGCCGACCCCGACCTGCTCACCGGGCTGCTGCGGACGACCTGGGGGTTCGACGGCACCGTCGTGTCCGACTACTTCGGCGTGCGGTTCCTGCAGACCCTGCACCATGTCGCCGGGGAGCCGGCCGATGCGGCCGGGCTGGCCCTCGCCGCCGGCCTTGACGTGGAACTGCCCAACGTGGACTGCTTCGGCGAGCCGCTGCTGGCCGCGGTCCGGGACGGCGAGATCCCCGGGGAGCTGATCGACCGGGCGGTCACCCGGGTGCTGCTGCAGAAATGCGAGCTGGGACTGCTCGACCCCGACTGGCGGCCGGTCCCGCCCGCACTGGAGGCCGTGGTCGGCACCGACGGTCACGAGGGCAGGGATCTGCGCGGCAGCCTGGACCTCGACCCGCCGCACGCCCGCGAGTTGGCCCGCACCATGGCCGAGGAGTCGGTGGTGCTGCTGACCAACGACGGAACCCTGCCGCTGCGCGAGGACCGGCCGATCGCCCTGGTCGGGCCGCAGGCGGACACCATCTCGGCGATGCTGGGCTGCTACACCTTCCCCAGCCACGTCGGCATCCAGCACCCCGGTGTGCCGCTGGGCATTCACATCCCCACGCTGCTCGAGGCGCTGGCCGACGAGCTGCCGAAGACGCCGATCGAGCACGTGGTCGGCTGCGACGTGCACAGCGCCGACACCAGCGGAATCCCCGCCGCGGTCGCCGCCGCCACGTCGGCCGAGGTGTGCGTGGTGGCGCTCGGCGACCGGGCCGGGTTGTTCGGGCGGGGCACGTCGGGCGAGGGCTGCGACGCCGAGGACCTGTACCTGCCCGGCGCTCAGGAGGAGTTGCTGACCGCCCTGCTGGACACCGGCGTGCCGGTCGTGCTGGTGCTGCTGTCCGGCCGCCCCTACGCCCTTGGCCGGTTCGACGGCCGGCTGGCCGCCGTGGTGCAGTGCTTCTTCCCGGGCGAGGAGGGCGGCCCGGCGGTGGCGCGAGTGCTCGCCGGCCGGGTCAACCCGTCCGGCCGGCTGCCGATCGGCATGCCGAGGCACGGGCGCGGCCAGTCGGTGACCTACCTCGTTCCGCCGCTGGCCCAACGCAGCGAGGCGACCAACGTCGACCCCACACCGCTCTACCCGTTCGGCTACGGCTTGTCCTACACCGAGTTCGACTGGACCGACGTCCGGATCGACGGCCGGCCGGTGGATCCGGCGGACCGCACGGTGACCGGCACCGACGGCTCGGTGAGCGTGTCGGTCGCGGTGTGCAACACCGGCGACCGGGTCGGCGCCGAGGTCGTCCAGCTCTACCTGCACGACCCGGTCGCGCAGGCCACCCGCCCGGTGGTCCGGCTGATCGGCTACGCCAAGGTGCGGCTGGAGCCGGGGGAGTCCCGAATCGTCAGCTTCGGCGTGCACGCCGACCTGTCCGCGTTCACCGGGCGCCGCGGCACGATCGTCGTCGAGCCCGGCGACCTGGACCTGCGGCTGGGCACCTCCAGCGCGGACGACCGGCACGTGGTCGGCATCCGCCTGGTGGGGGCCGAACGGGAGGTGGACCACCGCCGCCGGCTCACCGCGGACGTGAGCGTCCGGTGAGGACGTTCGACGTCGCGATCATCGGCACCGGCGGGATCGCCGCCGTGCAGGCGGACAACCTCCGCCAGCTCGGCGACCGGGTCCGGCTGGTCGCCGTGGCCGACGTGGATCCCGAGCGGCTGGCGGCGTTCGGCGAAGCCTGGTCGGTGCCGCGCCGGTACCGCGACCTGGATCTGTTGCTGGGCAACGAGTCGCCGGACCTGATCCATCTGTGCACCCCGCCGTGGCTGCACCGCGAACAGGCGGTGCGCTGCCTGCGCGCCGGGCACGTCGTGCTGTGCGAGAAGCCGCCGGCGCTCAGCCTGGCCGAGTTGGCCGACATCGCGGCCGCCGAGCAGGCCGGCGGCGGGCGGTTCGCCACCGTGTTCCAGCACCGGTTCGGCGGCGGCGCGCGGTCGGTGCGCCGACTGGTCGGCGCCGCCCGGCTGGGCCGGCCCCTGACCGCGGTGTGCAACACGCTGTGGCTGCGCACCGACGAGTACTTCGCCGTGCCGTGGCGCGGGCGGTGGGAGACCGAGGGCGGCGGACCCACGCTCGGGCACGGGATCCACCAGTTCGACCTGCTGCTGTCCCTGCTCGGTCCGTGGCGGTCGGTGGTCGCGGTGGCGCGGCGGATGGCCCGGGCCACCGCCACCGAGGACCTGTCCTGCGCGATCGTCACGTTCGACAGCGGCGCGGTGGCGACCGTGGTGAACAGCCTGCTCTCGCCGCGGCAGACCAGTTATCTGCGGGTCGACTTCGAGCGGGCCACGGTCGAACTGGAGCACCTGTACGGGTACGGGGACGCCGACTGGTCGGTGACCCCGGTGCCGGGCCACGAGGACGAGGTGTCCGCCGCCTGGGCGGAGGGGTTGCCCGGCCGGCCGAGCGGGCACGCCGCGCAGTTCGCGGCCGTGCTCGACGCGCTGGAGGCCGGAACACCGCCGCCGGTGACGATCGCCGACACCGCGGTCACCATGGAGCTGGTGGCGGCGATCTACGCGTCGGCGTTTACCGCGACGCCGGTGGACCGGGGCGAGATCGGCCCCGGATCGCCGTTCTACGAGCGAATGGACGGCACCGGGGCGCCGTGGGCGGTGCCGGTGGGGAGCGCGCCATGACCGAGGAACCGCCGGTCACCGGCTTGCGGCTGCTGCACGAGCACGGCCGGTCGGTGCGGATCTCCCACGACGGCAAGGAGTTGGCCCGCTACGTCTACCGGCCCTGGGATCCCCGGGTGGAGTCGCCCCGACCGTATCTCCACCCGGTGCACACGCTCGGCGGCGACCTGGTGACCCTGTACCGCCCGCACGATCACGTGTGGCACAAGGGAATCGCCTGGTCGCTGCCGAACGTGGGCCCGGCCAACTTCTGGGGCGGCGTCACCTACACCCGGGTCGGCGGCTACCAGCAACTGCCCAACAACGGCACGATGCGCCACCGCGACTTCACCGCGCTGTCGGCCAACGAAGTCTCCGTCCACATCGGACACACCCTGGACTGGGTGACCGAACCCGGCGAAACCTGGTTCACCGAACACCGCACCCTGTGCTTCGGTCTGGCCGGCGAGGCCGCCTGGACCCTGGCCTTCGCCACCTCCCTGACCAACGTGACCTCCCAAGAGATCCGCATCGGCAGCCCCACCACCGAAGGCCGGCCCAACGCCGGCTACGGCGGCCTGTTCTGGCGTGGCCCCCGCTCGTTCAGCGACGGCCGCGTGCACGCCCCCGGCGTGGTCGGTGGCGACGACCTCATGGGCATCCGAGCCCCCTGGCTCGCCTACACCGGCCGCCACGACGACCACGGCCGCTGCTCCACCCTGGTGTTCGTCGACTCCCCCGACAACCCCGACCACCCCACCCAATGGTTCGTGCGCACCGGCATCTACGCCTGCCTGTGCCCCGCCCCCTTCTTCAGCGCCGAAGTCCCCGTCCCCCCCGCCACCACCCTCACCCTCCGCTACGCCATCACCATCGCCGACGGCGAACCCACCCCCAGCGGACTCGAACTCCTCGCCAAACACGGCCGCACCGCCCTCACCGCGCTCCCCTGAACGCAGCGCCGGTTTCGCCGGGTGGCCGCTGGCGCGGCCACCCCGGCGAAACCGGCGTCGTCGAACAGCGATCCGATCAAGCGTCCGGAAACTCCGCCCGGTAGAACAGCTTCCCCCCGTGCACCGCGGTTCCCAGCTTCGCATAGAACCGCCGCGCGCCATCGCTGTCCCGGTCGGCCGTCCACTCCACTCGGCTGCAGGCGTGCTTTCGAGCCACCTCCCAGAGCGCCTCCATGAGCAACGTCCCAAACGCCTCGCCGTTGGTGAGTCCGGGCAACATACAACTCCTTGAGATACAACGATCGGGTCACGCCCGCAGCCGGCCACAGAAACGAGTACGAAGCCAGACCAACAAGCCGCTCACCATCCCAGGCCAGCAGTGCGAAGCCAGCCGGCAACTCCCTGAACAACGCGTCCCGAACCTGCACCGACCTTTGCTGGAACGGCTCGAACTCCGTGACCCCGTAGTGGCGGTTCATTTCCTCCAGCAGCCCGGTCAGCGCATCCACGTGCTGCGGCTCAACCTGGGCGATCAAGACCACCGGCTATCCCTCCTGTCCCTGCGGCAACATGAGCAGATCATGCAACTCATGAACCGCTGGCTGCGCTCGTACGCGCTTCGGCATTGCCTCGATGAACTGCCGGGCCCGACCGGTGATGATCCCGACCCGCTGGGCTTCCGTCAGGGCGAGCAGCGTGTCCCTGGCGTACGAGCTGGCCCCGGCCGGATCGCCCGTCGCAGCAATACATGTCGCCCGATCCAGCCGGGTGAACGTCCTATCCATGAAGTCAGCCGACGCAACCAGCGCTAACGCCTTGTCTTGGGCCAGCCAGGCGGCCCTGATGTCACCGAGGTGCGTCATAGCACTGCTCTCGTGGAAGCGTAGTTGAGCTTCGTTGTAGGAGAACGCCGATGGTTGCGCCCTTTCCATGCCCAACCGGGACACCAGAGTCTCGGCTCGCCGCAGGGCGGCGCGCGTTTCGTTTGGCCGACCGAGGGCAGGACCCACGAGTAGGTGCTGGCGTCATCGGCTTCATTCGCGGCGATTCGAGCTGTCCGGGCCCAGCGTCGGAACGCCTGCCGGTCGTCGAGTTTGACCTGGGTCAGACACATCAGGCCGGACAGGTTGGCAGCCACACGGGTCAGTCGGCGTTGGGCGGACAACGAATGGCATCCGGCCATGACGCGTCCGAGTTCGGCAACGTCAGCGGCCAGATCACGGACCAAGATCGTTGCCGGTCGATCCTTGGTGGCCGTGCCCTGCCGGGCGACGGTTTGCTCCCAGTCGTCCAAGCTGGCCGCGGTCACCTGCCCTCCGGCGAACAGGTCGTGCAGTGCGCGGCGTAGTTGCTCAACGTCTCCAGGGCTGAAGCGGTCGCGGACAGGCGTTGCGACCCGAGATACCTGCCGCCCGCGATCCACCGCCTGCGCAAACCGGCTCTGCACCTCCGGGCCTGCCAATCGCAAGGCACTGTCCAGGATGCCTTGGGTTTCCGGTCGCGGGGTGATACCGCTCCCGCGAGATTCCCACTTGTTTACCGTGCGGCTGTCCACCCCGAGGTGCTCGGCGAACGCCCGCACGGTCCGGCGCATCGCGGAGCGGAGTGCCTTGATCTCCGCGCCAGTCCAGCGCTGAACAGTAGTCATCGGAGGTGATGATCTCTCAGTAGGTGCCATCCATGATCCGAGGGCGGGAGATGCCGCGACCATGACTCTCGTTGTTCGCCGGTGAACCGTGGACCAGCTGCGGATCGCCTTGGCCCTCATGGTGCCGCTGGTGGTGGCGCTGGGGTGCGCGATCTCGTTCCTGGTCGGCGACACCCGGCGGGCTCGGCGGCGACGAGCAGCGCGCAGATCCCGTCATCGGTTCCGGGGCCAGGGTGAGGCCATCACGGTGGCTGAGCTGGTGGACGATGCCACTGAGAAGGGCCAAGGTATCCGGCTGAGCTGGCCCGAAGACGATCTGTATCGCAGTCCTATCAGGCCAGATGAGTTGGGGCAGTTTCCGACGGTCATCTTGCCCAGAGTCGACGACGTGGACCGGCTGTGACGCCGAGGGCCGTCACGCACTGCGCGAGGTTTGGTGGGGGACGAGGGGGGTGGCGGCGTAGGCATCGGCGGGCAGCGACGCTTCTTCGTCGGTGGTGAGAAGGTCGAGTTTCTTGCGGGTGTCGAAGGATAGGTGATCGAGGGCGATCCGCCGGGCCAGCCAGTCCATGACGCTGGAGGCCTCGGGGATGTCGGGGTCGTCGGTCCGGCCGAAGGGCTCGAACCGGAGATCCTTGAGCTTGGTGACGATCACGTCGGCGGGCACGCCGTACTGGAGCGCGAGGGACAGCACGATGGAGAAGGCGTCCATCAGGCCGCCCGCGGTGGAACCCTCCTTGCCCCACTTGGCGAACACCTCGCCGGGCCGGCCGTCGGCGAACCGGTTGGTCGTCATGAACACCGCGGCCCCGTTGACCTCGACCGAGTGTGTGACGCCCGACCGGCGCTGCGGCAGGCGTTCGCGGGTGGGTTCGTGGGTCACGGCGGGGTGCCCTCCTTGCACTACTGATGGTGTCTTGCGCGGCTGGTGCTACTAGATGTGGTGGCTGAACTTAGCGCGAGGCACCGACAGTCGCGGTACGCCACGCCGACCCGACCGGGGTCGGCCGCGCACCTGAGGTCTCGACCCATGAACGACGCCGGGTTTCGCC
>NZ_DASUCC010000079.1:0-5435 GCF_035762905.1 Actinophytocola sp. | reverse complement strand
GGTGTACACGTACGGGCTGGCATCGGCATTGCGCGCCGGGTGGTACGCCGTCGCCACGCCGGTCGCGAGGCTCCCGGCCAGCAGCCCGCACGCCTCGTTCGGCACCTCCGCGCGAGCGTGCGCGATGAGCTCTTCGGCGATCCGCAGTGGAAGGGTCAGCCCCGCCTCGATCACCACAGCAGCGACCCGTCCAGCTCGTCCTCGAGCTCGTCGACGTCGCGGCTCCACAGGTCCGTGGACAGGTACTTCCAGCCCCCGTCGCAGACCACGAAGGCCACGTCCGCCCGCTCCCCGGCGGCGACCGCGCGGTCCGCGACGCCGAGCGCCGCGTGCAGGATCGCGCCGGTGGAGATGCCGGCGAAGATGCCCTCGGTCTCCAGCAGCTGCCGGGTGCGGCGCACGGCGTCGTAGGAGCCCACCGAGTACCGGCCGGTGAGCACCGACGGGTCGTACAGCTCCGGCACGAAGCCCTCGTCCAGGTTGCGCAGGCCGTAGACCAGCTCGCCGTAGCGCGGCTCGGCGGCCACGATCTGCACCTCCGGCCGCCGCTCGCGCAGGAACCGGCCGACCCCGACCAGCGTGCCGGTGGTGCCGAGACCGGCCACGAAATGGGTGATGGTGGGCAGGTCGCGCAGGATCTCCGGACCGGTGGTCTCGTAGTGCGCGCGCACGTTGTCCGGGTTGCCGTACTGGTAGAGCATCACCCAGTCGGGGTTCGCCTCGGCCAGCTCCTTGGCCCGGCGCACGGCCTCGTTCGACCCGCCCGCCGCAGGCGAGAACACGATTCGGGCCCCGTAGGCGGCCAGCAGCTCCCGGCGCTCCTCGGAGGTGTTCTCCGGCATCACGCAGACCAGGCCGTAGCCCTTCAGCTTGGCCGCCATCGCCAGCGAGATCCCGGTGTTGCCGGACGTCGGCTCCAGGATCGTCGCGCCGTGCCGCAGCCGGCCGTCCCGCTCGGCGGCCTCGATCATGGCCAGCGCCGGGCGGTCCTTGATCGACCCGGTGGGGTTGCGGTCCTCCAGCTTGGCCCACAGCCGCACGTTCTCCGCGGGCGCCAGCCGCGGCAGGCCGACCAGCGGGGTGTCGCCGAGCGCGTCGAGCAGGGATTCGTATCGGGCCACGCCGGGTTCAGCCCCCGGCGACCGCGGGCAGGATCGTCACCGTGTCGCCGTCGGCGACCTTGGCGTCCAGTCCCCCGGAGAACCGCACGTCCTCGTCGTTGACGTAGACGTTGACGAACCGGTGCAGCGAACCCTCCTTGACCAGGCGGGCCTTGAGGCCGCCGTGGCTGGCCTCCAGGTCGTCGATGACCTCGGCGAGCGTGTTCCCGCTGGCCGCGACCGTCTTCTCGCCGCCGGTGTGGCTGCGCAGGATGGTCGGGATGGAAACGGTGACCGCCATGGAATAACCCTCCACTGGAACTTCAGACGGCTCGAGGCTGGTCGTAGGACTCGACCACCTCGACGGGCTCTTGGGTGACCTGGCCGTCCACGATCCGGTACGACCGCAGCTCGTGGTCGTGCGGGTCCCGGGTGGAGACCAGCACGTAGTGCGCGTCCGGTTCGGCGGCCAGGTTGATGTCGGTGCGGGAGGGATAGGCCTCGGTGGCGGTGTGCGAGTGGTAGATCACCACCGGCACCTCTCCGTTGGCTTCCATCTCCCGGTACAGCTTGAGCAGATCGGCGGAGTCGAACTCGTAGAAGGTCGGCGAGCGGGCGGCGTTCACCATCGGAACGAACCGCTCCGCCCGGTCGGATCCCTCCGGGCCGGCGATCACCCCGCACGCCTCGTCGGGATGATCACGCCGGGCGTGCGCCACGATCGCCTCGACCAGATCTCGGCGTAGCTGCACGCCATCCATCCTAGGGGCCGGAAATCGGGCTCTCAGGTTCTGGGACGGGCCACACGTCGTGGTAGGCGGGCAGACCGGCCAGGCTCCCGGCGGCCAGCACGCCGTGCACCACCGCGCGGGCGAACACGTCGGCGGCCACCGCGCACAGCCGGTCAAGCAGGTAGGCCCGGCCGGCCGGGGTGTCGTCGGCCAGCGCCCTGGCACCCGTGGCCACGGCGAACACGGTGTCCCCGTCGAACATCGAGTGCGCCGGGCGCACCGCCCTGGCCAGGCCGTCCTGCGCCGCGACGGCCAGCCGCCGGCACTCGGCCTTGGTCAGCGCCGCATCCACCGCCACCACGCCGATCGTGGTGTTCAGGTCGGCACGCGGCGCGGCCGGCAGGGTGCCCGGCCGGTCCGGCCAGCGCACCCCGAACTCGCCGGCCACCTCGAGGTCGGCCGCCCATGGCCGCCCCGTCGCCGGGTCGACCGCCTCACCCAGCGCGTTCACCGCGGCCAACGCCCCGACCGTGCAACCGTCCACCGTGGCGCTGGCCGTGCCGGTGCCGCCCTTGAGCGAGCCCACCTTGGCCCCGGTGCCGGCCCCCACGCAGCCCGTGGCCACCGGTCCAGCCGCGGCCGCCACACAGGCCAGGTAGCCGAACTCGGCGTCCGGCCGGTTGCCCCAGGCGCTGCGCGGCAGGTCGAACAGCACGGCGGCGGGCACGATCGGCACCACCTCGTGCGGCTGCGCGCCGACCCGGAAGCCCCGGTTGCGCTCGGCCAGCCAGCGCATCACCCCGTCCGCCGCGGCCAGGCCGTAGGCGCTGCCACCGGACAGGCACACCGCGTCCACCCGGGACACCAGGTTCTCCGGCAGCAGCAGGTCGGTCTCCCTGGTCCCCGGAGCGCCGCCGCGGCCGTCCACCGACCCGGTCGAGCCGTCCGGACACAACACCACCGTGGTGCCGGTGGCCCAGCCGTCGCCGATCCGCTGGTGGTGCCCGACGAGGACACCGGCCACGTCCGTAATGGAGGTGTTGGACGGCTCGCTTCCGCTCACGGCTCGTCGCCCGACAGGGCGTGCACCAGGCTCTCCTGCATCCAGGTCAGCCACTGGTAGACACCGAGGTGCGGGGCGCGTGGGTCGTCGGCGGGCAGTTCGTCGGGCATGTCCTCGGTGACGTCGAGCGCGGTGCCAAGGGCCAGCCGGACGTCGTTGAGCGCGGAGAGCCAGGCGTCGGCGTGCTCGAGCGAGAGGCGGACCCGGCCGCCGTTCTCCGGACAGGTCCGCAGCACCACGCCGGCGACTCCGGTCTTCAGGTCGAGCAGCTCGGGTTCGTGCAGCGAACGCAGCGCGCCGGCCGCATCGACCTCGGCGTCGGTCGGCTCGTCGTCCAGCCGGTGGAAGTCCGGCAGCAGCCGGGACAGGATCGGGTCCTGCGGCGGAGTGGACGGTCCGGTGCGGATGCCGGTCAGCTCGGCCAGTTCGTCGCTCGGCGCCTCGGCGGCCCGGGCCCGCAGGATGTCGTCGATCTGGGTCACCAGGCCGCGCAACACAGCCGCCTCGTGCCGGTCGATGTCACCGACGACGGTGTTGCCCTTGCGCTTCCAGGGATTCACGAGTCGTGCTGCATGGTCGCCCACAGGCCGGCCGCGTGCAGGCGCGCCACGTCACCCTCCACCTTCTCCTTCGATCCCGAGGAGACGATCGCCTTGCCCTTGTGGTGCACGTCGAGCATCAGCTTGGTCGCCTGGTCCCGGCTGTACCCGAACAACTTCTGGAACACGTAGGTCACATACGACATGAGGTTGACCGGGTCGTTCCACACGATGGTCTGCCACGGATTGTCTTCGACCCCGAGCTCCGCCGAGGTGGGCTCGACCCGCGTCTGTTCCTGGTCGACAGGCGTGGTCATAGGTCAATACTGGCATGTCTAGGCTCCGGGCATGAGACCCGGGAGCAGCACCGCTCTGCTGACTGACCACTACGAGCTGACCATGCTCACCGCGGCGCTCGCCGACGGCACGGCGGACCGGCAGTGCGTGTTCGAGCTGTTCGCCCGGCGGCTGCCGGCCGGGCGCCGGTACGGCGTGGTCGGCGGGACCGCGCGGGCGGTCGAGGCGATCGGCCGGTTCCGGTTCGGCGACGACGAGCTGCGTGAGCTGGCCGACCGGTCGGTGGTGGACAAGGCGACCCTGGACTGGCTGGCCGGCTACCGGTTCTCCGGCGACGTGGACGGCTACCCGGAGGGCGAGCTGTACTTCCCGGGCTCGCCGGTGCTCACCGTGCGCGGCACGTTCGCCGAGGCCGTGCTGCTCGAGACGCTGCTGTTGTCGATCATGAACCACGACACCGCGATCCTGTCCGCCGCGGCCCGCATGGTCAGCGCCGCCAACGGCCGGCCGATCATCGAGATGGGCGGCCGGCGCACCCACGAGGACGCCGCCGTCGCCAGCGCGCGGGCCGCCTACCTGGCCGGATTCGCCAGCACCTCCAACCTCGAGGCCGGCCGCAGCTACGGCATCCCCACCGCCGGAACCTGCGCGCACGCGTTCACCCTGCTGCACGACACCGAGCACGCCGCGTTCGCCGCCCAGGTCAAGGCGCTCGGCCCGGGCACGACGCTGCTGGTCGACACCTACGACATCACCCGGGGCATCGACACCGCGATCGAGGTGGCCGGCACCGGGTTGGGCGCGATCCGGATCGACTCCGGCGACGTCGGCGTGCTGGCCCGGCAGGCACGCGAGCAACTGGACCGGCTGGGCGCCCGGAACACCAAGATCGTCGTTTCCGGTGACCTGGACGAGTACGCGATCGCGGCGCTGCGGGCCGAGCCGGTGGATGCCTACGGGGTGGGCACCTCGCTGGTCACCGGCTCCGGCGCGCCCACCGCCGGGATGGTCTACAAGCTGGTCGAGGTGGACCGGCGTCCGGTGGCCAAACGCAGCTCGCACAAGGAGTCCCGGGGCGGGCGGAAGGCGGCGCTGCGCCGGCACAAGCCGACCGGCACCGCGCTGGAGGAGGTGGTGTACGTGATCGGCAGCGACGGCTTGACCGTCGGCGAGCACGACCGCGAGCTCCAGGTTCCGCTGCTGCGCGACGGCGAGGTGGTGGCGCCGGCGGCCACGCTCGAGGAGAGTAGGCAGCGGGTCCGCCAGGGCCTGGTGAGCCTGCCTTGGGAAGGGCTCAAGCTGTCCCAGGGTGATCCGGCCATCCCCACCGTCCACGTCGGCTGAGGAGGATCCCGTGGCCAAGGCACTGATCGTGGTCGACGTGCAGAACGACTTCTGTGAGGGCGGTTCGCTGCCGGTGGCCGGCGGCGCGGCGGTGGCGGCGGCGATCAGTTCGCTGATCGCGGCCGGCGGCTACGACCGCGTGGTGGCCACCCGGGACTATCACATCGACCCGGGCGACCATTTCAGCGCGACGCCCGACTTCGTGGCCAGCTGGCCGGTGCACTGCGTCGCCGGTACGCCGGGTGCCTCGTTCCATCCGGAGCTGGACGTGACCGGTATCGAGGCGGTGTTCTCCAAGGGCGCGCACGCCGCCGCGTACTCGGGTTTCGAGGGCTCGGAAAGCGCCGGGCGCCCGCTGGCC
>NZ_DASUCC010000078.1:0-47682 GCF_035762905.1 Actinophytocola sp. | reverse complement strand
GTCCGGTGGCCAGCGCCGCGCCGGCGGTCCGGCGGCCGGGCCGCCGGCGTGACCCGGGGCGAGATCAGCGAGACCACATGGACTCCTTGCGCACCAGCGGAATCAGCTGCCGCTGGACAGGGACTCCGTGATCGCCGGGTTGTGTTTGTCGAGTGCGTCGGAGACCCCGATGTCACCGAAGATCGCTTCGATCGCGGTGCCGGTCCACGGCCCGTTCGGGTCGTTGTAGGTCTTGCCGAAGTTGACCGAGATCGGCGTCTGGCCCGCACCGGCGAGCTTGTTGAACGTGCCCAGCCGCGGATCCTGCTTGGCATAGGTGTTCTCGGCCAGGTCACTGCGCACGGTGATGTTCTTGTTCTTCGCCACCACCTCGACCTGCGCCTGGTCGGACAGCGTCCAGGAGATGAAGTCCCAGGCCTGTGCGGCCTTCTGGCTGTTGGCCGAGATGCCGAGCACGTCGCCGCCGACGAACGAGGAGGTGCCGCCGGTCAGACCGGGGATCGGCGCCACACCCACCTCGAGGTCGGGTCCCTCCTTGACGCTCTGCAGCACCGTGGAACCCAGTGGCTGGATGCCGATCTTGCCGTTGGTGAAGTCCTGCGTCCAGGTCGGACCGTTCTCGTTCTTGGCCGTCTGCGGGACGATGCCTTCCTGGAACATCTTCCGGTACAGCGTGTAGACCTCGGTCGCCTGCTGGTTGTTGATGGTCGAGGCGGTGCCCTCCTCGTTGAGCACGGAGCCGCCGGACGCCCAGATCATCGGCCAGGTGGTGAACAGGATGCAGCCGGGGCACTGGCCGCCGAAGAAGTAGCCGCTCGCGCCGGTGCCCGCCGCGCTGATCTGCTTGGCGTGGTTGTACAGCTCGGTGAGGTTGGTCGGCGGCTTCTCCGGGTCGAGACCGGCCTTGCGGTAGAGGACCTTGTTGTAGAACACCGCGGACAGGTCGATGTCGTGCGGCACGCCGTAGATCTTGTCGTCGTGCGTCGCGGTCTTCATGTGCGCGGGCGCCAGCGTGTCCTTGAAGGGCAGCTGGTCGACCCGCGCGGTGATGTCCAGGAAAACGCCCTTGGACGCGTAGTTGGGTGCGTAGACGACGTCGGCGGCCAGCACGTCGGGCAGGTCGCGCGCGCCGGCCGCGGTGCCGACCTTCTGCTGGTAGGAGTCGGCCGGGATGACCGTGAGCTGCACCTTGTTCTTGTGGCTCGCGTTGTAGGCGTCGATCAGCGTCTGGGTGAAGGTTGCCGTCGGGGCCCTGGTCCACATGGTGATCGTGCTGCCGTCGTCGGTGGCGCCGGTGTCCTGTGGGGACGAGCCTTCGGGCGCGCTCTGGCAGGCGGCCAGGAGCACTGCCGAGCCGAGCACGGCGACCAGGGAGGTGGAGAGCCTCATCGCTGCTCCTCGCGGTCGGAAAATCCGGAAACCGATTTCCGGATCTTAGGTTCGCCCTGGGCGGGCTGTCAATCGTCGGGTTACCCTGTAGCGACCGGTTAGGACGGTAAGGACATCGGAAAATGACGCAAACCGCAGGAAAAAGGTCGGACCCGGTGACGATCAGCGACGTCGCCGCGCTGGCCGGGGTTTCGGTGGGCACGGTGTCCAAGGCGCTCAACGGCCGAGGGTCGCTGCGCCCGGAGACCCGGGACCGGGTGCGCGAGGCGGCCGAGCGGCTCGGCTTCCAGGCCAACGCCGCGGCCCGCAGCCTGAACACCGGCCGCACCTACACGGTCGGGATGATCACCACCGACACGATCGGCCGGTTCAGCATCCCGCTCATGATCGGCGCGGAGGACTCGCTCGGCGCCGGGCAGATGTCGGTGTTCCTCTGCGACGGTCGCGACGACCCGATCCGGGAGCAGTACTACCTGGACACCCTGCTGCGCCGCCGGGTGGACGGCATCATCGTGACCGGCCGCCGGGCCCGGTCCCGGCCGCCGATCCGGGCCGGCCTGCCGGTCCCGGTGGTCTACGCCTTCGTCAGCTCGACCGACCCGCGGGACTGCTCACTGGTGCCCGACGAGGGTGGCGGCGCGGCCAAGGCCATCGAGCACCTGCTCGCCGTCGGCCGGTCCCGCATCGTCCACGTCACCGGTCCCGAGCACCACCACTCCACCCAGGTCCGCGCCGCCGCCGCGGCGGCGGCCGTCGACCTCGCCGCGCCCCCGATGTTCGGCGAGTGGAGCGAGTCCTGGGGCCGGCACGCGATCGGCATGCTGCTCGCCACCGGCGCCGAGTTCGACGCCGTGTTCTGCGGCAGCGACCAGATCGCCCGCGGCTGCGCCGACGCGCTGCGCCTGGCCGGCCGCCGCGTCCCCGACGACGTCGCCCTGGTCGGCTTCGACAACTGGGACGTCATGGCACTGGCCTGCCAACCCCCGCTGAGCAGCGTCGACCTGGAACTCCAGGCCCTCGGCCGCGCCGCCGCCGACCGCCTCCTGGCCGCCATCAACGGCTCCCCCGCCCCCGGCCTGCACACCCACCCCTGCCGCCTGATCGTCCGCGAGTCGAGCGCCGCTCCCCTGCCCGGCTGACGCCGGCGCTAGCGCGGCGCCGGCCGCGGCTCCCCGGCCAGGCACCAGTGCGGGCCGACCGACCAGCCGAGCAGCCGCCGGCCCGGCCCGCCGCGGTTCGTCCCGGTGAACGCACCGCCGGCCACGACGTGCGCCAGCCCGTCCACCGCCGGAGCGAACCGAACCAGCCCGGCCTCGGTGACCCGGTCGCGCAGCGTGCCGATCGCCACCTCCTGAACCTCCCGCTCGCAGAAGCTGAGGAAGAACACCGCCTGCCGCCAGCCGTAGGCGACGTTCTTGATCATCTGGAGCGCGGCGTGCCGGTCGGGGCACGGCATGGCCTGCCGGCGCACCACCCAGCGCAGGATCCGGTCGGCCAATTCCGGGGCCACGTCCCGGATCTGCTCGCGCAGGTCCAGCGCGTCCACGAGCACGGCGAGGTTGTGCGTGGACAGGATCTGGCTCTGCTCCAACACCGTGCCGTTCCTGGCGACCGGCTGCCGGCGTCGAGCTGCGCCTCCCTTGCCCGTGCCGCGCAGGCCGCGGCGAAATCGTCCGCGGTCCGCCGGGCCCAGCGCGGCCGCTTGCGCCGCGGGCGCGGCGCGGCGGCCCAGGTGCCGGCGTCCGGCAGGTCGTAGTAGCGGGCATAGAGCGACCCGGCGAGCAGCGCGCTCGCCCGCTCCGCCGCCAAGCGCCACTTCACGGTGAAGGTGCCCATGAAGATGTCGGCGGCCACCTCCTCGACCAACGGCACCGACAGCCCGGCCTCGGTGGCCAGCGCGCCCAGCTCCCGAACCAGCGGGTTGGGCAGGATGGCCGCCGGGAAGGCGGTCAGGGCCAGCATCGTGGCCTGCCGCAGAGTGCCGAGCGCGGCCCGCTTCGTGTCCGGCCGGTGCGCGCGGAGCGGCTCGAGGGCGGCGATCCAGGGCAGCTCGCCGAACTGCACCTGGTGCTCGAGGTTGAGCAGCAGGAGGCTGCGCCGGCGCCGGAAGGCGGCGTAGGTCAGCGCGTAGACCGGCTCGATCTCCGCGTCGTCCAGGTTGGCCGCGAGCAGACTCGCGGTCAGCTGCGGCAGGACCTTGGCCAGCACCTCGCCGGAGTTGATCACGCCCCGCGCCACCAGCTCGTCCACCGGCGCCTCGAGCGCCCGGGGCACCTTCGCGACCACATTGTCCGGAACGGCCACGCCGGCCGGGATGCCCGGCGCCTCGCCCACGGCGGTCTCGGCCGTGACCGGGTCGAGCTCCGGGAGCCCGCCGTCGGCCGGGTAGCGATCCAAGCGCCAGCCGATCGGCGGTTACTTGATGCCGGCCGCGTCCATGCCGCGCAGTTCCTTCTTCAGGTCGGCGATCTCGTCGCGGAGGCGGGCGGCGAGTTCGAACTGGAGGTCGCGGGCGGCGTTCATCATCTGGTCGGTGAGTTGTTGGACGAGGTCGGCGAGTTCGGCGCGGGGCATGGTGGAGACGTTCTCCCGGACGTAGACGCCGGAGGAGCGGCCACCTGGTTCGCCTGCGGCGCGGCGGCCACGGGAGGCGTTGCGGCCGGAGCCGCCGATCGGGACCTCGGAGTCGGAGGCCTCGGTGTAGACGCGGTCCAGGATGTCGGCGATCTTCTTGCGCAGCGGCTGAGGGTCGAGACCGCGTTCCTCGTTGTAGGCGATCTGCTTGGCGCGGCGGCGGTTGGTCTCGTCGATGGCGTGCTTCATCGAGTCGGTGACCGTGTCGGCGTACATGTGGACCTGGCCGGAGACGTTGCGGGCGGCCCGGCCGATGGTCTGGATGAGGGAGGTGCCGCTGCGCAGGAAGCCCTCCTTGTCGGCGTCCAGGATCGAGACCAGCGAGACCTCGGGGAGGTCGAGGCCCTCGCGGAGCAGGTTGATGCCGACCAGCACGTCGAACTCGCCGAGCCGGAGCTGGCGGAGCAACTCCACCCGGCGCAGGGTGTCCACCTCGGAGTGCAGGTAGCGCACCCGCACGCCCAGCTCGAGCAGGTAGTCGGTGAGGTCCTCGGACATCTTCTTGGTCAGCGTGGTGACCAGCACCCGCTCGTCCCGTTCGGCCCGGGTGCGGATCTCGTGCACCAGGTCGTCGATCTGGCCCTCGGTGGGCTTCACGATCACCTCGGGGTCGATCAGGCCGGTCGGCCGGATCACCTGCTCGACGAACTCGCCGCCGGCCTGGCCCATCTCGTACGGCCCGGGAGTGGCCGACAGGTACACCGTCTGACCGATCCGGTCCTGGAACTCCTCCCAGGTCAGCGGCCGGTTGTCCAGCGCGCTCGGCAGCCGGAACCCGTGCTCGACCAGGGTCCGCTTGCGCGACGCGTCGCCCTCGTACATGCCGCCGATCTGCGGCACGGTCACGTGCGACTCGTCGATCACCATCAGGAAGTCGTCCGGGAAGTAGTCGATCAGCGTGGCCGGCGCCGAGCCCGCGCCCCGCCCGTCCAGGTGCCGCGAGTAGTTCTCGATCCCCGAGCAGAACCCGACCTGCCGCATCATCTCGATGTCGTACGCGGTGCGCATGCGCAGCCGCTGCGCCTCCAGCAGCCGGTTCTGCTTCTCCAGCGTGGCCAGCCGCTCCGCCAGCTCGGCCTCGATGGTGCGGATGGCGTGCTCCATCCGCTCCGCGCCGGTGACGTAGTGCGTGGCCGGGGAGATCCGCACGGTCTCCACCTGCCGGACGATGTCGCCGGTGAGCGGGTGCAGGTAGTACAGCGCCTCCACCTCGTCGCCGAAGAACTCGATCCGCACGGCCAGCTCCTCGTAGGCCGGGATGATCTCGACGGTGTCCCCGCGCACCCGGAACGTGCCGCGGGTGAACGACAGGTCGTTGCGGGTGTACTGGGTGTCGACCAGCGCGCGGAGCAGCACGTCGCGCTCGACGGTCTCACCGACGGCCAGCCCGATCGTGCGGTCCAGGTACTCCTGCGGGCTGCCGAGGCCGTAGATGCAGGACACCGAGGCGACCACGACCACGTCCCGCCGGGACAGCAGGCTCATCGTCGCCGAGTGCCGCAGCCGCTCGACGTCCTCGTTGACCGAGGAGTCCTTCTCGATGTAGGTGTCGGTCTGCGGGACGTAGGCCTCGGGCTGGTAGTAGTCGTAGTAACTGACGAAGTACTCCACCGCGTTGTCCGGGAAGAACTCGCGCAGCTCGTTGGCCAGCTGCGCGGCCAGCGTCTTGTTCGGCGCCATGACCAGGGTCGGCCGCTGCACCCGCTCGATCAGCCAGGCCGTGGTGGCCGACTTGCCGGTGCCGGTCGCGCCGAGCAGCACCACGTCGCGCTCCCCGGCGCGCAGCCGCCGCTCCAGCTCGTCGATGGCCGCGGGCTGGTCGCCGGCCGGCTGGAACGGGCTGGCCATGCGGAACCGGCCGTCGGCCCTTGGGATGTCGCCGATCGGTCGCATCGCGGAGTGTGAGGTCACGATTGCCACGCCGACGAGGCTACGCGCGGCCCCCGACAATCTCAGGCGACGACCTCGAGCCGGCCGCCCCGGATCCGCTCCAGCGCCACGCCGGTGCCCAGCACGGACCGGGCATGCGAGCTGCACCAGTAGAACCGCACCGCGTGGTAGACCGTGGCCGGGTCGCAGGCCAGCCGCGCGGTGCGCACCGACTGCCGGCGGCGCCCGCAGCGGATGACGATCGCGTTGCGGCCGAACGCGGTCACGGCCTCGACCGCGGTGATCTCGTCCCACGGGATCAGCCGGGTGCCGGCCCCGGCCTCGAACACCACCCCGGCACCGGCCAGCAGTACCGACGGCGGCTCGGTCCGGTCCCGGCGCAGCCCGGTGAGCGCGGCGCCGGCCAGCATCCCGCCGGCCACCGCGCAGACCACCGCGCCGATCAGGAACGCCGGCGCCCGCCGGGTCAGCGCCAGCACCACGCACAGCACCCCGCAGCCCACCAGGACCACGGCCAGCACCGCCCACCCGGCCAGCGCGGGGTTCGGCGCGCGCATCGGGAACCGCGGGCCGCGCAGCACGCCGCCGGCCAGCGTCACCTCGCCGGTGGCCACCCGCACCGGCCGGTCCCGGCCGAGCAGGAACGCCGCGATCAGCACCGCGACCGCGGCGAGGGCGAACAGCGCCCCGGCCACCGGGTCGTCGAGGGAAACCACGACCGCCGCCCCGAGTCCGACCACCGCGACCGGCATCGCCGGAGCGAACCAGGCCCCCGGGTCACGCCGTGACCAGGGCGAGGTGCGCGTGGTCGTCGCCGGCTCGGTCACGGGGCGAGACTAGCCAACGGTGTGCCAACCTCGCGGTGTGAACGGCGCACTTCACCCACCCAAACTCGAGGTGTTCGACATCGAGGCGATGACCAACACCGATCCCAAGGGCTTCGTCCGCCCGGTGGACGAGTACCGGCTGGTGGAGCACGGCCTGTTCATGGCCCGTCCGGTGGCCGGCCATCCCGATCTCGCGTACTTCCAGTCCTGGCTGCTCCCCGGCATGGGGCTGCGGGTGAACAAGTGGGACCGGCACCCCGGCGTACCGTCCGACCTGGACTTCTACATCGACGTGGTGGACATCGAGACCGGTCCGGCCTGGCGCACCACGGACCTGTACCTGGACATCGTCGTGCGCACCGGGCTGGACCAGCGCCTGCTGGACGCCGACGAGACGCTGGCCGCGCTGACCGCCGGACTGATCGACCAGGACGCGGCCGAGCGGGCGTTTCGCCGGGCGTTCCGGGCGGTGGACGGGATCGCCGCCGCGCGGTGGGACGTGGACGCCTGGCTGGCCGCCCAGGGTGTCGCGATCACCTGGCGGCACTAGTCAAGGCCCTGAATCGATCTTTGTTCGGATCGGTATCCAACCGGGTGCCAGACGTGACATAACGAATCAGGACCCGCCGTCACGGCCCGCACGCTGACGACTACCCTCTGGACCTGTGGGAACGGCGATCACCCCGCAGCTGGTTGATGTGGTTGACACGGTCACGGCGGTCCGTAGTTACTCGTCGGGTACGGCCCGGCAGTTGCGGACGTGCCAGGAAGAGCGCTGGGGGTTGCGCACCGAGTGCCCCACGCCCGAGGACCCGTTCTACGACTCCGAGGTCAGCTGGCTGATCCCGGAGGCGAACCTGCGCCTGACCCACCGGCGGCCGCGGTCCCGGCACGCCAAGGGCGCGCCCAGCGAGCTGACCGCCGTCCGGGTGTTCCACGACGGTCGCTACTGGCGGACCACCGACCTGCTGCTCGGCCTGGCCGCGCCGGGCGGGTCGAGCGCACGCATCATCCGGTCGGAGGAGTTCGCCGCGGCGGTGGCCGGCCGGGTGCTGCTGGTCGGCGACGCCGACCTGGCCCTGCGCACCGTGCACAAGACGCTCGAGGAGCTCAGCCGACACCGGCACGACGTGAGCGCGTGGCTGACGTTCAAATACATCTTCGAGGTATGGCCGCCGTTCTGATCCGGCATCCACCGATCGGTTGATCCAGGCTCTGGCCGGCCAGGTGATTCGCCCGCGTCCGCGCGCCGGCAGGCTCGTCGCATGGCGATCATCGAGGTCTACGACCTGGTCAAGCGGTACGGCGACAAGCCGGCCGTCAACGGTGTGTCAATCACGGTGGAGCAGGGCGAAATCTTCGGCATCCTCGGCCCGAACGGCGCCGGCAAGACCACGACCGTGGAATGCGTCGAGGGCCTGCGCCGGCCCGACGGCGGCACGGTCCGGGTGCTCGGTCTCGAACCCGACGACCCCCGGCTGCGGCACCGGCTCGGCGCGCAGCTGCAGGAGAGCGAGCTGCCCGACAAGATCACCGTGCGGGAGGCGATGGAGCTCTACGGGTCCTTCTACCGCACCCCGGCCGACTGGCGCGAGCTGCTGAGCACGTTGGGTTTGGGGGACAAGCACGACGCGCAGTACCGCCGGCTGTCCGGTGGGCAGAAGCAGCGGCTGTCCATCGCGCTGGCGCTGGTCGGAGCGCCGGAGGTGGCCGTGCTGGACGAGCTGACCACCGGCCTCGACCCGCAGGCGCGCCGGGACGTGTGGGAGCTGATCGAGACGGTCCGGGCCCGCGGGGTCACGATCCTCCTGGTCACCCACTTCATGGAGGAGGCCGAGCGGCTGTGCGACCGGCTTGCCCTGATCGACTCGGGGCGGGTGGTCGCGCTGGACACGCCGGCCGGCATCGTGTCCACAGTGGACGATGAGCAGCGGATCCGGTTCCGCCCGTCCGCCCCGCTGGACGACGCCCTGCTGACCGCGCTGCCCGAGGTGACCGCGGTGAGCCGATCCGGTCCGCAGATCCTGGTCACCGGCAAGGGAAACGTGCTGCACGCGGTCACCTCGGTGCTGGCCCGCAACCAGATCATCGCCGCCGACCTGCGGGTCGAGCAGACCACCCTGGACGACGCGTTCGTCGCGCTCACCGGCCGCGCACTCGAAACCGACAAGGAGAACCGATGAACCCGCTCGCCCGACTCACCCTCACCGAGTCGAAGCTGTTCTTCCGCGAGCCGATCGGCGTGTTCTTCACGCTCGTCGTCCCACCGCTGCTGCTCGTGATCCTCGGCTCGGTGCCGGCATTCCGGGAGCCCCAGGAGGGCCTTGGCGGGCAGCGGGTGATCGACCTGTACGCACCGATCATCATCGCGACGGTGATCGTCATGTTCGCGCTCAACGGGTTGCCGCAGATGCTGGCCTCCTACCGGGAGAAGGGCATCCTGCGCCGGATGGCCACCACCCCGGTGCGCCCGCTGACGATGCTCACCGCGCAGCTGGCGATGTGCACGGTGCTGTCCATCGTGGCCAGCGTCGGGGTGCTGGCCATCGCCCGGATCGCCTTCGCCGTGCCGCTGCCCGACCAGATCGTCGGCTACGCCCTCATGTTCGTGCTGTGCACGGTCGCCTCGCTGTCCATCGGGCTGCTGATCGCGGCGGTCGCGCCGAGCGGGAAGGCCGCCGGGGCGATCGGCTCCATCCTGTTCTTCCCGGTGATGTTCTTCGCCGGGCTGTGGATTCCGCGGGCCGTCATGCCGGACGTCCTGGTTCGGATCAGCGACCTCACCCCGCTCGGGGCCGGAGTGCAATCATTGCAGGACACGGCGAGCGGGTCGTGGCCGCAGCTGCTGCACGTCGCCGTGATGCTTGTGTGGACTGTCGTCGCGGGCGCCGTGGCGGTTCGGTACTTCCGCTGGGAGGCGGCAAGGTGACCCACCCGCACCTCGAGGAGCAGCCGTGGGAGCGGCGGGAAACCGTGATGCTGCGGGTCATGCCGCTCGGGCTGCTCGGCGTCTCGACGGTGATCACCTTGGTGCAGCCGGCGCCGTCCGGGTCCGAGCTGCTGGGCACCCTCGCCGTCGCGGCCGTGGCGGCGGCCTGGGTGCTCGCCCTGGATACGTTCCACCCTGGCTGGAAGCTGGAGCGGCGCCGGCTGCCCGTCGTGTACTACCTCGGTCTGCTCGTGCTGTTCGCGATTCTGATCACCCAGGCGTCGTGGTACGGCATCTTCGCCTTCACCGGCTACTTCCGGGCGTTCGAGTGCCTGCCCGGCCGCTGGAGCTTCGCGGGCATCGCCGCGACCGCGGTGTTGCAGGCATATTCGCAGGTCGGCGGGCCGCAGTACGTGCAAGCGGTTGGCATCGTGTCGTTCGCCCTGCTGGCCCTGCTGAACATCACTCTGGCCGCGGTGATCTCCTACTTCGGCTGGCGGACCATCGAGCGGGATCGCGAACGCAAGCAGGCGCTCGCCGAACTGGCGGCGGCGCTGGAGGAGAACGCCGGCCTGCACAAGCAGTTGCTCATCCAGGCGCGCGAGGCCGGCGTGCTCGACGAGCGGCAGCGCATGGCCAGGGAGATCCACGACACGCTGGCTCAGGGCCTGACCGGGATCATCACCCAGCTCGAGGCGGCCGAGGCACGCCCGGCGGACTGGCTCCGGCACGCGGACACCGCCATGACGCTGGCCAGGGAGAGCCTGTCCGAGGCACGCCGTTCGGTGCACGCGGTGCGGCCGGTGGCGCTGGACAACGCCCGGCTGCCGGAGGCGATCGCCGACGTGGTGCGGCGCTGGTCGGAGATCAACGGGGTACCGGCCGAGGTGACCACGACCGGCACGGCCCGCCCGATGCACCCGGACGTCGAGGTGACCCTGCTGCGCGCCGCCCAGGAGGCACTGGCCAACGTCGCCAAGCACGCCGGCGCGTCCCGGGTCGGGCTCACCCTGTCCTACATGGAGGATCTGGTGACCCTGGACGTGCGCGACGACGGGGTGGGGTTCGCGCCCGGCCG
Source organism: Actinophytocola sp. (assembly GCF_035762905.1). GTDB lineage: Bacteria > Actinomycetota > Actinomycetes > Mycobacteriales > Pseudonocardiaceae > DASYTH01. The sequence goes on along the minus strand of NZ_DASUCC010000078.1, from coordinate 36,935 downwards.
GGCGAGCCGCAACGGCTCGAGTTTCGGGCTGACCGCGATGCGGCAGCGGGTGCGCGGACTGAACGGACGGCTGGAGATCGAGTCCGAACCGGGCGGCGGAACCGCCGTGTCGGTCAGCATTCCGGCGGGAGACTGACGTGCCGATCACGGTGCTGATCGTCGACGATCATCCGGTGGTGCGCGACGGGCTGCGCGGCATCCTCACCGGCGGGGACCGGTTCGAGGTGATCGGCGAGGCCGCGGACGGCGCCGAGGCGGTCACCCTCGCCGAGGCGCACCGGCCCGACGTGGTGCTGATGGACCTGCGCATGCCGCGGATGGACGGGGTGGCGGCGATCGCCGAGTTGGCCCGGCGCGGGGTGCCGTCCCGGGTGCTGGTGCTGACCACCTACGACACCGACAGCGACGTGCTGCCGGCGATCGAGGCCGGGGCGACCGGGTACCTGCTCAAGGACGCGCCGCGGGAGGAGCTGTTCCGGGCGGTCGAGGCCGCGGCCCGCGGGCAGGCCGTGCTGTCCCCCGCGGTGGCCACCCGGCTGATGGGCCAGATGCGCGCGCCGGCCTCGGATGCGTTGTCCCAGCGGGAGTTGGAGGTCCTCGGCCTGATCGCGCGCGGCTCGACCAACCGCGAGGCAGCCGCCGCGCTGTTCATCAGCGAGGCCACCGTGAAGACCCACCTGCTGCACGTCTACGCCAAGCTCGGCGTGAACGACCGCGCCGCCGCGGTGGCCGTGGCGTTCGAACGGGGGCTGCTCAGCCGGCGCCGGTAAGCGCACCGTCCAGCACCCGCGCCCATTCCTTCAGGATCCGGCGGCGGCGTTTGCTGTCGTCGGTGAGCAGGTTGGCCAGGCCGAGGCCGCGGGCCATGTCCAGGGTCGCCTGGACGATCTCGCGGACGCCGGGGGTGGACTCCTCAACACCGAGGAGTTCCAGTGCCACCCGGTGCGTCTCCCGGCCGACCCGGGCCTCGAGCGGCACCACCCGGGCGCGCAGTTGTTCGTCCGAGGTGGCGGCGAGCCAGAGTTGCAGGGCGGCGCGGAACAGGTGGCCGGTGTACATCCGGTCGATCAGGTCGATCACGGCCTGGACCCGGCCGGGACCTTCTGGCAGCCCGGCGAGGTGGTCGCGAAGGCGCGCGGTGCGTTCCTCGGCGACGTACTCCACCGCGGCGGTGACCAGGTCCTCCCGGGTGGGGAAGTGGTGCTGGGCGGCGCCCCGGGAGACGCCGGCCCGCTCGGCCACCACGGACACGGTGCTGCCCGCCCAGCCCAGCTCGGCCAGGCATTCGATGGCGGCCTCCAGCAGCCGCTTGCGGGTCGCGCGGCTGCGATCCTGTTGCGGCTGCCGGAGTGCTCCGTTGTCTACGACAGGACTCATATCAATATGACTTGGGCAGGCCGAGCGAGTGCTGGGCGACGAAGTTGAGGATCATCTCCCGGCTCACCGGCGCGATCCGGTTGGCCCGCGAGGAGGCGATCAGCCCGGCGAGGCCGTACTCGGCGGTCAGTCCGTTGCCGCCGTGGGTCTGCACCGCCGCGTCCACCGCCTTGACGCAGGCCTCGGCCGCGGCGTACTTGGCCATGTTCGCCGACTCGCCCGCGGCCAGGTCGTTGCCGCCGTCGTAGAGCCAGGCCGCCTTCTGCATCATCACCTTGGCCAGCTCCAGCTCGATCTTGGCGATGGCAAGGGGATGCTGGACGGCCTGGTGCGCACCGATCGGGGTTTTCCACACCTGCCGGGAGTTGGCGTAGCCGACCGCCTTGTCCAGCGCGTACCGGCCGAGCCCGATGGCAAACGCGGCAGCCATGATCCGTTCCGGGTTCAGGCCGGCGAACAACTGCAGCAGCGCGGCGTCCTCCGACCCGACCAGCGCGTCGGCCGGCAGCCGGACGTCGTCGAGGAACAGCATGAACTGCTTGTCCGGCGAGATGATGTCCATCTCGATCGGGGTGAACTCGAACCCGGGCGTGTTGGTCGGCACGATCCACAGCGCCGGCTTGAGCTTGCCGGTCTTCGCGTCCTCGGTGCGCCCGACCACCAGCACCGCGTCCGCCTCGTCGACGCCGGAGATGAACACCTTCCGTCCACTGAGGACCCACGAGTCGCCGTCCCGCCGGCCGGTGGTGGTCAGCTTGTGCGCGTTGGACCCGGCGTCCGGCTCGGTGATCGCGAACGCCATCCGCACCGACCCGTCGGCGAACCGGGGCAGCCAGTGGGCCTTCTGCTCGTCGGTGCCGAACCGGGCGATGATCGTGGCGCAGATCGCCGGCGAGACCACCATCAGCAGCAGCCCGCAGCCGGTCGCGGCCAGTTCCTCCATCACCGCGGCCAGGTCGCCGATCCCGCCGCCTCCGCCGCCGTACTCCTCCGGCACGTTCACGCCGAGGTAGCCGAGCTTGCCGAACTCGTCCCACAGCTCGGTGGTCTTGCCACCGGTGCGGGCCTTGCGGGACATGTACTCCGGCCCGTACCGGCGGGCCACCTCCGCCACGGCCGCGCGCAGCGCCTGGCGTTCCTCGGTCTCGACAAAGCTCATGACAACTCCTCCACTACGGCAAGCACGCGACCCACCTCGACCTGATCGCCCGCGGCCACCGCGAGCTCGGCCACCACGCCGTCGGACGGCGCGGCGATCCGGTGTTCCATCTTCATCGCCTCCAGCCACAGCAGCGGCTGACCCTCGGTCACCTTGTCCCCCAACGACACCGCGACCCGCACCACGGTGCCCGGCATCGGCGCGAGCAGCGATCCGGCGGCCACCTGGGACGCCGGGTCCGGGAACCGGTCCACCGGGGACAGCGGCACCGACCCGAGCGGCGAGTCCACCCAGACCTGACCCGGATACCGTGCCACGTCGAAGGTCCGGCGCACACCGCCGAGGAGCAGCACCACCCGCTCCGGAGTCGCCTCGAGCACGCGGAGACCCTCGTGCCCGGCAACCGTGACGCCGGACCGGGTGTGCCGGTAGCGCACCTCGACCTCGTCCGGCCCGCACCGGTACCGCTTCACCTGCGGCGCGGCGCCGACGTTGCGCCAGCCGCTCGGGATCCGGCCGAGCACGGTGGCCGCCGCCCGGTTGGCGGCCGCGTCGGCGAGCGCCGCGGCGACCACCGAGACCGCGGTGGACTCCTTGTCCGCCAACGGTTCGGCCAGCCCGGCCAGCCCGTGCCGGTCGAAGAACGCGGTGTCGGTGTCGCCGGCGAGGAACGCCGGATGCCGCAGCACCCGCACCAGCAGGTCCCGGTTCGTTGCCAGGCCGTGGATCCGGGACCGGGTCAGGGCGCCGGCCAGCGCCCGCGCGGCGGCGTCCCGGCTCGGCGCCCAGGCGATCACCTTGGCCAGCATCGGGTCGTAGTGCACGCTCACCACCGACCCGGTGCGCACGCCGGAGTCCAGCCGGATGCCCGGGCCGGCCGGGTTGCGCAGCTCGGCGGTCACCCCGGGCACCTCGAACCGGTGCAGTGGCCCGCTCTGCGGCCGCCAGTCGGCGGCGGGATCCTCGGCGTAGAGCCGAACCTCGATGGCGTGCCCGGACGGTGCCGGCGGCTCGGCCGGCAGCGCCGCGCCGCCGGCCACGGCGAGCTGCAGGGCGACCAGGTCCAGCCCGGTCACGCACTCGGTCACCGGGTGCTCGACCTGCAGCCGGGTGTTCATCTCCAGGAAGAAGAACCGGCCGGACTCGTCGGCGAGGAACTCCACGGTGCCGGCCCCGACGTAGCCGATCGCCCGCGCCGCGGCCCTGGCCGCGTCGAACAGCCGCTCGCGCATCCCGGAAACCCGCTGCACCAACGGAGACGGCGTCTCCTCGACTACCTTCTGGTGCCGGCGCTGGATCGAGCACTCGCGCTCCCCCACCGCCCACACCGTGCCGTGCGCGTCGGCCAGGATCTGCACCTCGATGTGCCGGCCGGTGGCCAGGTACGGCTCGCAGAACACGGTGGGGTCGCCGAACGCCGAGCCGGCCTCGGACCGGGCCGCCTCGAGCGCGCCGGCCAACTCGGCCAGCGCCCGCACCACCCGCATGCCCCGACCCCCGCCACCGGCGGATGCCTTGACCAGCAACGGAAGATCGGCCTCGGTCACCGCGTCCGGGTCCAGCTCGGACAGCACCGGAACCCCGGCGTCGGCCATCAGCCGCTTGGACTCGATCTTGGATCCCATCGCCGCGATCGCCTCGGCCGGCGGGCCGATCCAGGTCAGCCCGGCCTCGGTCACCGCCCGGGCGAACGCGGCGTTCTCGGACAGGAAGCCGTATCCGGGATGCACCGCGTCCGCGCCGGCCCGCTTCGCGGCGCCGATCAGCGCGTCGGCGCGCAGGTAGGTCTCGGCCGGCGCGTTGCCGGGCAGCCGCACCGCGGCGTCCGCCTCGGCCACGTGCGGTGCGCCGGCATCGGCGTCGGAGTACACCGCGACGGTGCCGATGCCGGCGTCGGCGCAGGTGCGGAACACCCGGCGGGCGATCTCGCCGCGGTTGGCCACCAGTACGTTCGTGATCACGGTCATCACATCCGGAAAACGCCGAAGCGGTCGGTGCCTTCGACGGGGTTGTTGTGGATCACGGACAGACAGATGCCGAGCACGGTCCGGGTGTCCCTCGGATCGATGATGCCGTCGTCGTAGACCATGCCGGACAGGAACATCGGCAGCGACTCCGCCTCGATCTGGCCCTCCACCATGGCCCGCATGGCGGCGTCGTGCTCCTCGTTGTACTCCTGGCCCCGGCCGGCCGCGGCCTGCCTGGCCACGATGGACAGCACGCCGGCCAGCTGCTGCGGGCCCATCACCGCGGACTTGGCGCTGGGCCAGACGAACAGGAACCGGGGATCGTAGGCCCGGCCACACATTCCGTAGTTCCCGGCACCGTAGGAGGCGCCCATCAGGATCGAGATGTGCGGCACCCGCGAGTTGGCCACCGCATTGATCATCATGGCGCCGTGCTTGATGATCCCGCCCTGCTCGTAGTCCTTGCCGACCATGTAGCCGGTGGTGTTGTGCAGGAACAGCAGCGGCGTGTCGATCTGGTTGGCCAGCTGGATGAACTGCGCCGCCTTCTGCGACTCCTCGCTGAACAGCACGCCCTGCGCGTTGGCCAGGATGCCGACCGGGTAGCCGTGCACCCGGGCCCACCCGGTGACCAGGCTGGTCCCGTACAGCGGCTTGAACTCGTCGAAGGCCGAGCCGTCCACCACCCGGGCGATCACGTCCCGCGGGTCGAACGGGACCTTCAGGTCGGTCGGCACGATGCCGAGCAGATCCTCGGCGTCGTACTCCGGCTCGGCGAAGTCGGGGGCGGGCGCCGGGCCGTGCTTGCGCCAGTTCAGCCGGGCCATGATCCGCCGGCCGATCCGGATCGCGTCGAGCTCGTCGACGGCCAGGTAGTCGGCAAGGCCGGAGATCCGGGCGTGCATCTCCGCGCCGCCGAGCGACTCGTCGTCGGACTCCTCGCCGGTGGCCATCTTCACCAGTGGCGGCCCGCCGAGGAACACCTTGGCCCGCTGCTTGACCATCACCACGTAGTCGGACATGCCGGGCAGGTAGGCGCCGCCCGCGGTGGAGTTGCCGAACACCAGGGCGACGGTCGGCACCTTCGCGGCCGAGGACTTGGTCAGGTCGCGGAAGATCCGCCCGCCCGGGATGAAGATCTCCTTCTGGGTGGGCAGGTCCGCGCCGCCGGACTCGACCAGGTGGATGGCCGGGAGCCGGTTCTGCGCGGCGATGTCCGCAGCCCGGTAGCCCTTCTTGGCCGACCACGGGTTGCTCGCGCCGCCCTTCACGGTCGGATCGCTGGCGCTGACCATGCACTCGACCCCGGACACCACCCCGATCCCGGTGACCACGCTGGCCCCGACCGTGTAGTTGCTGCCCCACGCGGCCAGCGGGGACAGCTCGAGGAACGGCGAGTCGGGATCGAGCAGCAGCTCGACCCGTTCCCGGGCAAGCAGCTTGCCGCGCTTGCGGTGCCGGTCGACGTACTTCTCCCCGCCGCCGGCGATCGCCTTGGCCTGCTCGGCCTCGATCTCGGCGAGCTTGACCAGCATCGCCTCCCGGTTGGCCTGGTGCTCGGCCGACCGCGGGTCCACCGTCGATCTGAAAATGCTCATTCGTGGTATCCCAACAACTTGGCGGCCAGGTCGACGAGCACCTCGGTGGCGCCGCCGCCGATGCCGAGGATCCGCGCGTCCCGGTAATGCCGCTCCACCTCGGACTCGCGCATGTAGCCCATCCCGCCGTGCAGCTGGACGGCCTGGTCCACCACCCAGTCGCAGGCGGCCACCGCGGAGTTCTTGGCCAGGCACGCCTCGGCCACCGGCTGCTCGCCGGCCGCCGCCCGGACGCAGATCGCCCTTGTGTAGGTGCGGGCCAGCTCGATCCGGGTCCGCATCTCCACCAGCTTGTGCCGGACCACCTGCCGGGAGATCAGCGGCCGGCCGAACGTCTGCCGGGTCCGGACGTGCGCGACGGTCAGGTCCAGCGCCCGCTGCGCCACCGAGTAGGCGTGCGTGGCAAGGCCGAGTCGTTCCATCACGAACTGCTGCATGATCAGCACGAAGCCGCCGTGCTCGGCGCCGACCAGGTTGGCCGCGGGCACCCGGGCGTCCACAAAGGACAGCTCGGCGGTGTCCGAGCAGAGCCAGCCCATCTTGTCCAGCTTCCGGCTCACCGTGAAGCCGGGCGTGTCGCGGTCGAGCACCAGCAGGGAGATCCCGCCGTGCCCGGGTCCGCCGGTGCGCACCGCGGTGGTGACGAAGTCGGCCCGCACCCCCGACGTGATGAACGTCTTGGCACCGTTGACGATGTAGTGCTCGCCGTCCCGGACCGCCCTGGTGCGCAGGGCCGCCACGTCCGATCCGCCGTCCGGCTCGGTCACGCCGAGCGCGCCGATCAGCTCGCCGGCCAGGGTCGGGCGGACGTACCGGTCGATCAGGTCCCGGTTGCCCACGCTGATCATGTGCGGCACCGCGATGCCGTGCGTGAACAGCGCGGCCAGCAATCCCGACGAGGCACCGGCCTCGAGGAACGCCTCGGTCACCACGGTCGAGTCGATCACGTCACCGCCGCCGCCACCGGCGTCCTCCGGCGCGCCGACCCCGAGCAGTCCCACGGCCGCGGCCCGCTTGTGCAGCTCGCGCGGCACCTCACCGGCCCGCTCCCAGTCGGCCAGGTGCGGCCCGATCTCCCGGCGCACGAAAGCCGTGCAGGTGTCCCGGAGCGCCCGCCGTTCCGGCGTGTCGAAAACATTCACAGCGGCACCTCGCAAGCTCGGAGCCGCCGAACCCCGCCGCCTCGCAAGCTCGGCGGCGGGGCAGTGCTCGATGGTTCGCTCGCAAGCTCACTCACAGCAACACCTCCGGGACCTCGACCGTCCGCGAGCGCAGCCACTCGCCGAGCGCCTTGGCCTGCGGGTCGAACCGGGTGGACGCGGCGACGCCCTGGCCGAGCAGGCCGTGCAGCACGAAGTTCAGCGCGCACAGGTTGGGCAGCGGGTGCCGTTCGATCTCCAGATCCTTGGCCTCCGGCAGGAGTTGGCGCAGCCGTTCGATGGTCAGCTCGTGCGCGAGCCACGCGTAGGCGGCCTCGTCCCGCACCCACACGCCGAGGTTGGCGTCGCCGCCCTTGTCGCCGGACCGTGCCCCGGCCACCGCACCCAGCGGCATCCGCCGGGTCGGCCCGCCCGGAACCTCCGCCCCGGCCGCCCATTCGATCGCCCAGGTCGGCTCGGCGAACTCGGTCGGCGCGGCGACCGGCCGGCGCTCGCCGCCGGGCAGCACGGCGACGTGCTCGACGGCGGCCTGTGGCACGAACTCCGGCCGGTACACGCCGACCGGGGTGCCGTCGGCCGGCGGCGCGGTCAGCGTGAACCCGGGATACGAGGCCAGCGCGAGCTCGACGCAGGTGCGGGAGAACGCCTTGGCCCGCTGGGCATCCGGCGTCTTGATCGTGGCGTGCAGCAGCGCGCTCGCGGTCTCCTCGGTGTCCGCGTCCGGGTGGTCGGTGCGGGCCAGCGTCCAGGTGACGCCCTCGGCACCGACCGCCCGCTCGACCTGGTGGCGGGCCAGCGCCGCCTTGCGCTCGATGTCGAGTCCACACAGGACGAACGTGGTGCTGTTGCGGAACCCGTCCAGGGTGTTCAGGCAGACCTTGAGGGTGGCCGGCGGCGGGGCGCCGCGCACGCCGGAGATCCGCACCCGGTCCGGGCCGTCGTCGGACAGCGTGATCGTGTCGAACCGGGCGGTCACGTCCGGGCCGAGGTAGGCCGGTCCGCCGATCTCGTAGAGCAGTTGGGCGGTCACGGTTTCCCGGGTCACCGCGCCGCCGGTGCCGGGGTGCTTGGTGATCACCGACGAGCCGTCGGCGTGGAGCTCGGCGATCGGGAAGCCGGGTGCGGCGAGGTCGGCCAGCTCGGTGAAGAACGCGTAGTTCCCGCCGGTGGCCTGGGCGCCGCACTCGATCACGTGCCCGGCGACCACGGCTCCGGCCAGCGCGTCGTAGTCGTCCCGGGCCCAGCCGAAGTGCGCCGCGGCCGGCCCGACGACCAGGGCCGCGTCGGTGACCCGGCCGGTGACCACGATGTCCGCGCCGGCGGTCAGGCACTCGGCGATGCCCCAGGCGCCCAGGTAGGCGTTGGCGGTGAGCGCCCCGGTGAAGCCGAACTCGGCGGCCCGGGTGCTCAGGTCGTCCCCCTCGACGTGGGCGATCGCCGGATGCAGCCCGAGCCGGTCGGCCAGCTCGCCCAGTGCCGCGGCCAGCCCGGCCGGGTTGAGCCCACCGGCGTTGGCCACGATCTTCACGCCCCGGTCCAGGGCCAGACCGAGGTTCCCCTCCATCTGGCGCAGGAACGTCCTGGCGTAGCCGCGGTTCGGGTCCTTCATCCGGTCCCGGCCGAGGATCAGCATGGTCAGCTCGGCCAGGTAGTCGCCGGTCAGCACGTCGAGCGGGCCGCCGGTGAGCATCTCGGACACCGCGGCGAGCCGGTCGCCGTAGAACCCGGATGCGTTGCCGATCCGCAGCACGGAGGTCATACCCGTTCCCCGGGTTTACGCCCGTCCCCAGGCAACCCGGCAAACGCCTGCGCGATGTCCAGCCACGTGTCGGCGTCCGGTCCGACGGCCACCAGCGCGGTGTCGTCCCGGTGCACCCGCTGGGTGACCAGCAGGCAGAAGTCCAGCGCCGGGCCGGTGATCCGCTGCGCGGCGTCCTGCGGTCCCCACGTCCACGACTCGCCGTCCGGCGCGACCAGCTCGATCCGGAACGGCTCGGCCGGGGCGTCCAGGTTGTGCGCCGCGTAGGCCCAGTTCCGGGTGCGCACGCCGATGTGGGCCACGTGCCGCAGCCGCGCGGTCGGCGCCCGCCGGATGCCGACCGCGTCGAACACGTCGGTGGCGTGCGCCCAGGTCTCCATCAACCGGGCGGTGGCCATCGAGGCGGCGGTCATGTCCGGCCCGTACCAGGGCAGCCGGGTGCCGTCCGGCACCGCGGCGAGCGCCGCCTCGAGCCTGGCCCGGCCGGACCGCCAGCGCTCCAGCAGCTCGGCCGGCGGGACCCGGGCACCCTCTTCAGCGGTCTGGTTCACCCACTCGTTCGGCTCCATGTTCTCGGCCAGCGCCTCGATCGTCGCCAGCTTGAACGCCTCGCCGTCGGTCGCCGCGAGCAGCGCCTGGTCGTCGGTCCAGGCCAGGTGCGCCACCTGGTGGGCGATCGTCCACCCGGCGGCCGGCGTCGGCCGGGCCCACTCGGTCTCCGGCAGCCGCGCCACCAGCTCGTCCAGCTCGTCGCCCTCGGCACGCAGATCACCGAGCAGTCCGGTCAGGTCCACCATGCGAACACGGTGGCACGACCCGCGGCGGCATTTCAAGCATTCATGCTTGTTTTTTTCTTCACACGGGCGACCTGCAGGTCGCGCAGCGCGGTGGTGGCCGCACGCAGCACCTCGGGCGGGACGGTGCCGAACAGCTCCTCGTGCGCGGCCGCCACCGCCCGCACCACCTCCTCGGCAAGGGCGATGCCCCGGGCGGTGAGCCGGGTCAGCGTGCTGCGGCCGTCCCCGGGGTCGGGCTCCCGCTCCACCAGACCCTCGGCCACCAGGTGGTTGATCACGTTGCTGGTGCCGCCGGAGGACAGCAGCAGCGAGCGGCTGAGCTCGTTGGGCTTCAACCGGTACGGCGCACCGGACCGGCGCAGGGTGGCCAGCACGTCGAACTCGGCTGCGGTGAGGCCGAACCCGGCCAGCTCGGTCTTGGTGGACGCGGCCAGCAGACCGGACAGCACCATGATCCGCTTGCTCAGCTCGGAACTGGGCCCGAGGACGTCGGGCAGTTCGGTCTCCCAGGCGCCGATCAGCGCCGCGACCGGATCGGACTCAGCGGGCATCGTCGCATGCTAGTTGACACAGTTGATAGCTTTCACAAAAGCTTTCTTCTGGGAGGTCCTCATGCGCATGGTCATCCGCGGCGGAGACGTCATCGACACCGAGCCGGAGCCGGTCGTGCACCGCGGCGCCGACGTCCTGATCGACAACGGCCGGATCGCCGCGGTCGGGCCGAACCTGCCGGCCGACGGCGCCGAGGTGCTCGACGCCACCGACCGGATCGTGCTACCCGGCTTCGTCGACACCCACCGGCACCTGTGGCAGACCCCGCTGCGCGGCCTGACCGTCGGCCTGGACCTGCGCGCCTACCTCGGGCTGGTGATCGCCCGGATCGGGCCCCGCTACCGGCCCGAGGACCTCCGGGTCGCCACGCTGGCCGGCGCCCTCGAGTGCCTCGACGCCGGGATCACCACCGTGCAGGACTTCAGCCACATCCAGTACACGCCGGAGCACGGCGAGGCCACGCTCGACGCGCTGCGCGAGTCCGGCATCCGCGCGGTCTACGGGCACGGCTACCCGGTGTTCGAACCGGACCGCCGGCAGCCGGACAACACCCGCAGGATCCGGGAGCGGCACTTCCCCGGCGACGGCGGGCCGATCACCATGGCGCTCGCCCCGGTCGGGCCGTCGTTCGCGCCGATCGAGCTGGCCGAGCAGGACTGGCGGCTGGCCGACGAGCTGGACCTGCCGATCGTCGTGCACGTGGCCAGCGGACCGGTGGCCAGTCGGCCGGTGCACGAGCTGCGTCGGCGCGGCCTGCTCCGCCCGAACACCCTGTACGTGCACGGCAACTCGCTGCCCGACGAGGAGCTGGCGCTGATCGCCGACTCCGGCGCCGCGGTGTCGATCACCCCGTCGACCGAGGAGCTGATGAGCCTCGGCCCCCCGGTGCTCGACCGGCTGCGCGCCGCCGGGATCACCACCGGGCTCGGCGCCGACGTGGTCACCACCGTGGCCGGCGACATGTTCTCGGTGATGCGGGCGACCCAGCTGACCAGCGCCCCGAACGGCCGGCCCCGGGTGGCCGCCGCCGACGTGCTGCGGATGGCCACCCTGGACGGGGCCAGGGCGCTCGGCCTCGGCGAGACGACCGGCTCGCTGCGCCCGGGCAAGGCGGCCGACCTGGTGCTGCTGCGCACCGACACGGTGAACATGGTCGCCGCGCACGACCCGATCACCGCCGTGGTCACCGCCGCCCACCCGGGCAACGTGGACACCGTGCTGGTGGCCGGAAGGGTGGTCAAGCGGGACGGCCGGCTGGTGCACCCACACCTGCCGGCCGTCCTGGACGCCGTTCGCGCGGCGGCCGACCATCTGGTCAGCCCGTGACCGCGATCGGCGACCCCTTCTCGTCCACCAGCACCCGGTTGCCAAGCGGCTTGGCCAGCCGGAACCGGTACTCGGCCATCCTCAGCATCGCGACCTGCTCGCAGAAGCCGCCCGAGGCCGGTGGATGGAACCGCACGGTGACCTCCACGGCGGTGTCCGTCTCGGTGGCCAGGGGCTCGGTTCGGGTGGGTTCCTCGCCGGGACACGGCGGTGACGGCGCGGGCAGCGTCACGGTGAGCGTGCCGTCCGCGCCCAGCCGGGCCGGGCCCGCGTGCACCGGGTACGGCTTGTCGTGGGCGAAGAACGCCTCCTCCGGCAGGGCCGGCCAGGCCATCGGGCTGAGCGTGTCGGTCGAGTGGAACCGCCACGCCGGCAGCACCAGCTCACCGCGGTCGGTGCGGAAGGGCGCGGTGCCCAGTTCCGCCCGCTGGATCCGGATCGGCGTTGTGGGCTCCGGCGACGGCGTCCCGGTCTCGCGCATCGCGGCCAGCGCTCCCTCGGCAGGCAGGGTCCGGAACTCGACCGGGCCGTCCGGGAGCTGGGCGGTGACCGTCGGCGGAGCGTCCGGGAACGGACCGGTCATCTCGTAGTTCCCGACCTCGCCCGCCATCTTGGCTTCCCCGCTGGTGTACCCGTCCAGCACGGGCGACCGCAGGGTCAGCACGAGCGGCCGCGGAACCTGGTCGACCGGGAAGGACGACCAGGGGTCCAGCCCGGGACTCGACACGGCCACCGGCGTGGCAATCGGCAACCCGTCGCGTGGCGGCCCGCCGCACGCCGCCACCCCCAGCAGAAGAATCAGTCCAACCCCAGTAAGTACTCGCATACCCGGCAGACGGACCGGGACGGCCGGTTGGTTGCCCGGCAGCTCACCCGATCATGGCGTAACCGCGATCGGCGCGCCCTGATCGTCCACCAGCACCCGGTTGCCGAGCGGGGCGCCGAGCCGGACCTGGTACTCGGTGAAGCGCAGCATGGCGTCTTGGATGCAGTCGCCGGCGGGCTGGGGCGGGTCGAACCGGATGGTGACCGCGACCGCGGTGTCGGTCTCGGTGACCACCGGCTCGGCGCGCTGCGGTTGCTCGCCGGGGCACGGCGGGGCGGGGGCGGGCAGCGACAGGGTGAGCGTGCCGTCCGGGCCCAGCCGGGCCGGGCCGGGTCCGCCCACGGTCGCGCCGGCCTTCCAGAACGCCTCGTCGGGCAGGGCCGGCCAGGCGATCGGGCCGGTGGCCTGGTCCGAGTGGAACAGCCAGGCCGGCAGCGCCAGCCCGCCCCGGTCGGTGCCGAAGGTCGCGGTGCCCAGCTCCACCTTCTGGATCCGCAGCGGTTGGGCGGGCTGGGTGCCCGCGCCGGATCCGGCCGCGCGCAGCCCGGCAAGCGCCGCCTCGGCCGGCAGGGTGCGGAACTCGGCGGGGCCGTCCGGAAGCTCGGCGGTGACCGTCGGCGGAGCGTCCGGGAGCGGGCCGGTCACCTCGTAGCTCCCGGCCACGGCGGCCAGCTTCCCCTCGTCCGAGCTGAAGCCGGCCAGCATCGGGGGCCGACGGGTGAGCACGATCGGCCGGGGCACCTGGTGCACCGGGAACGATTCCCAGGCGGCCAGGCCGGGCCCGGGGACGGGAGCGGCGATGGGACCGGTGGCGATCGGCAGCACGACGTTGGGCTCGCCACCGCACGCCGCCACCCCCAACAGCAGCGTGACACCGATCAGAATTCGCATGCTCCCTGGACGGAATCCGGCGCCAGGACGGTTGCCCGAGCTACCAGGCGCCGCCCCGATCGGGTGACGCCAGCGGGTTGCGGGCCCGGCCGAACCGCACGTCGAACTCGTCGTCCCGCTCGACCTTGTCGAACCCCTTGCCGGCCAGGTGCTCGCGGTTGAGACAGACCCGCTCGACGTCCTGCGCGAACAGCTGACACGCGTCGAACCGGGCGGCCACCTCGGGGTGCTCCGCCCGGTAGCCGCGCACGATCGACCGCACCAGCTCCCACAGCCGGCCCCGGGCGAAGCCGAGGTCGTCCAGCAGGATCTCGGCCAGGAACCGCAGTTGTCCGGCGAACACCGAGCTGAACAGCGACTGGGCCAGCAGGTGCGGCGGCCAGCGCAGCATGTGCGCCCGGGCCTCGGCGGGCAGGCTCGCGTACGCCGGCAGCTCCTCGTTCAACAGGTCCACACCCTGCGCGAAGTCCTTGATCGCCACCCGGAGCGGGGCACCGGCCGCGTCGGTGATCAGGATCAGGTTCTGGCCGTGCGGGCAGAACCCGACGCCGTGGGTGAGCAGCCAGTGCAGCAGCGGGGTGAGGGTCAGGTCGAGCAGCCGGCGCAGCCAGGCCTCCGGCTCGGCGCCGGAATCCCGGATCAGCCGGGTCAGCACCGCTTCGCCGCCCGGTCCGCGGTAGGGCAGGGCGGCGAACGAGATGGCCCGCTCCCCGGCCGCCAGCCGGGTCCGCACCGGCTCCCGCCACAGCGCGCCGAGCGTCTCGTGGAACCGGTACGGCAGCTCCTCGATGTGGCCGAACAGGGGGTGCCGCACGGACACGCTGGCCACCTCGCCGAGCAGGTCGAAACCGTAGGAGCGGAGCAGCGGGTCGTCCGCGTGCACCGACCGGAGCCAGGTGGTCACCGCGGGCGCGGCCAGCGTCGCGGCCGAGTCGAGGCCCCGGTAGACCAGCGTGTTGCGCACCGACACCGCGGTCTTCACGTCCAGCCGGGTGGGGTGGTCGGCATTGGCCAGGGTCCGAACCGTCTGATGTGGACGGTAGTGGTCGGTGCTCTCGCCGACCCGAACCACCGTGCCGGCGGCCAGCTCCGCCGCGTAGAGCGTGCCCACGATCTCGTCCGCCTGCCAGGGATGCACCGGCATCAGCAGGAAGTCGGCCGGGTCGGCCAGCCCGGCCCGGAAACCGGCAAGCAGCTCCGGCCCCAGCTCGGCGGTGAGCAGCCGCTCCTCGTCCAGCTCGGCGACGCACCGGAACGAGGCCAGGTCGCGGTGCACGGCCAGCCACGGCAGCCGGAACGGCACCCCGGCCTCCGGCGCGTACCGCTCCCGGTCGGCCGCCGAGAAGCCCATCCGGCCCTTGTTGAGCACCAGCCGCGGATGCCCGGTCAGGTGCCCGTCGGCCCGGTCGTAGTCCATTGTGGACAAATCGGCGGCGGTGGGCGCCCGGGACAGCCGGGCCGCCTCGTTGGCCACGGTCGCGGTCAGCTCGCTGAGCACGTCGGCCAGCCGCAGCCCGGTCAGCCCCAGCTCGACCCGGGCGTCCGCGACCAGCGTCCTGGGATCCTCGGCCGGCGCGTCGCCCCGCCGGGCGCTGCCCGGCTCGACCACCCAGCACTCGAACGCGCCGCGCCGGGCCCGGAACCGGTAGCGGGTCCCGCCGGCCAGCTCGAGCAACCAGCCGCCGTCGCCGTCCGGCACCGGGCAGAGCAGCCCCTCGTAACTCAGCTCGCCAAGCATCTTGTGTGTCACAAGGGAACCGGCCGCCCGCCACGCCTCACTCATCGAGACCTCCCAACCCGAACGTGGTGTACGCGGTCCGGTCCGGCAACCGGTGCACCGGCCGTCCGCACACCTCGTTCAGAATGGTCGCCGACCGCCACGCGGCCAAGCCCAGATCGGGCGCGCCCACCCCGTGCGTGTGCCGCTCGGCGTTCTGCACGAACAGCGATCCGGTGACCTCCGGTGCCAGCCCGACCCGGTAGTCGGTGCCGACGGCCAGCCGGCCGGAGCCGTCCCGGTGCAGCTGACCCGTAAGCGGGGCAAGCAGATCGCCGAGATCGCGCTCGGCGTACCCGGTGGCACAGACCACCGCGTCGGTCAGCACCGTGGCGGTGCCGCCCTGCTGGACGTGCCGCAGGGTCAGCTCGATCCGGCCGTCCCGCTCGCCCGCCGCGGTCACCTCAACAGCCGGGGCGAGCGTCACCCCCGGCCAGCCCCCGCCCACCGTGCGCTGGTACAGCTCGTCGTAGATCTCACCGATCGTCTCGGCGCTGATTCCCTTGTACAGCTGCCACTGCGTCGGTTCCAGCCGGTCCCGCACCGCCTCGTCCAGCCCGTGGAAGAACCGCACGTAGTCGGGCGTGAACTGCTCCAGCCCCAGCTTGGAGTACTCCATCGGAGCGAACGCGGGCGTGCGGGCCAGCCAGCGCAGCCCGCCATCCGGCCGCCGCCGGAGCAGGTCCAGGAACACCTCGGCGCCGGACTGCCCGGACCCGAGCACGGTGACGTCTCCGGCGGCGAGCAGCCGCGGCCGCTCCGGCAGGTACTCGCTCGAGTGCAGCACGCCGGGCAGCGAGCGCAGCGGTGCCGGAACCCGCGGCGCGGTCCCGACGCCGAGCACCACGTTGCGGGCCAGCACCCGCCCGCCCGGGCGCACCTCGACCGCGAACGCATCGTCCACAGTGGACCATTCGATGCACAACACCTCGTGCGCGAACCGGCAGGCCGGCAGCCGTTCACTGGCCCACCGGCAGTAGGCGTCGTACTCGGCGCGCGGAATGTGGAACCGCTCGGCGAAGTAGAACGGAAACAGCCGGTCGCGGTCGCGCAGGTAGCTCAGGAACGACAGCGGGCTGGCCGGGTCGACCAGCGACACCAGGTCGGCGAGGAACGGCACCTGGATCGTGGTCCCGTCGATCATCAACCCGGGATGCCAGCGAAACTCCGGCGTCCGCTCGAAGAACGCCGCGCGTAACTCCCCGACCGGAGCGGCGAGTGCGGCCAACGACAGGTTGGCCGGGCCGATGCCGACACCGGCCAGGTCTAAGACCTCGGTCACCGGACGACCAGCGCCCGATCCAGGTCGGCGACGACGGACTCCAACTCCTGGTGTGCCCTGGCGGCGACGATGTCCAACAGCGGCAGGTAGTCCCGCAGCTCGGCAGTGGGGTGCAACAGGGTCAGCTTGAGCCACAACCGGCTCGCCCCGTCGTCGCCGTCCGAAGTGGACGGTCCGGCGGACGCCCGGCCGAGCACCGCGACACCGTCCTCGAGCAATCGCCTGCGCACCCGGGCCACCAGGATGTCGCCCGCCTCCGCCCCCAGCTCGCCGGCCAGCTCGTCGGCGAGCAGTGGCCGCACCAGCACGGTGGACAGGTCCGGCCGGCCCCACAGCCGCAACCCGGGATGGGCCGCCACGGCACCGGCCAGCTCGGCGGCCGTGGCGCAGCAACGCTCGACCAGCCCGGCCAGGCCGGACCGGCCGAGCGCCCGCAGCGTCACGGCGATCTTGAACACGTCCGCTCGCCGGGAGGTGCGCAGCGACCGGCCGAGCAGGTCCGGCAGGCCGGCCTCGGTGTCGTCCGCCGCGTTGAGGTACTCGGCCCGAACATCCAGCGCGGTCAACGACTTCGTGTCCCGGACGGCGAGCAGCCCGGCGGCGATCGGTTGCCAGCCGAACTTGTGCAGGTCCACCGACACGGTGTCGGCCAGCTCCAACCCGTCCAGCAGCGGCCGCAGTCGCGCACTGCACAGGACGCCGCCGCCGTAGGCCGCGTCCACGTGCAGGAAGGCGTTCGCCGACCGGCACAGCTCGGCGATCCGGGGCAGCGGGTCGATCACCCCGGCGTCCGTGGTGCCGGCGGTGGCCACCACGATCGCCGGGTCGTACAGGTCGGCGAGCACCTCGGCCAGCGCGTCCGGGCGCATCCGCCCACCGTGGCAGGGCACCACGATCGGGCTCGGCAGGCCGAGCAGCCAGGCCGCCCGCGCCACGCTGTGGTGGGCGTTGGCCCCGCACACCGTGCGCACCACCGAGAAACCCTGGTCCGCCGCGGTCTGCCGGGCCAGCAGCAGACCGAGCACGTTGGACTCGGTGCCGCCGCTGGTCACCACCGCGTCCGGGGACGGCGCGGCCGGAAAGCACAGCCGGGCGAACTCGGCGGTCAGCTCGCGTTCCAGCTCGCTGCCCATCGGCGCCTGGTCCCAGGAGTCCATCGACGGGTTGAGCACCGCGGCCACCAGATCGGCCACGGCGGCCACGGCCAGCGGCGGGCCGTGCAGATGCGCGGCGCACCACGGATGGCTCGGGTCCACCGAGCCGGCGGCGAGCAGCCGGGTCAGCTCGCGCAGCGCCGCCTCCGCGCCGATGCCGTTGTCCGGCAACAGATCCACGCCCTGTGCGGCGAGCATCGCGGCCACCGCGGCCGGCCCGCCGGCCGGCGCCGGCCCGGACCGGTCGACCGCCCCGTCGGCCAGTGCCCTGGTCGCGGTCTCGACGAGCTCGAGCACCTCCTCGGCACCGGCCACGCCACCCGCGAGCCTCGGGCGGGTCTCCGGGCGCACGTGTGCCCGCACGTCAGCCGAGGTGTGCATATGCAGGGCTTCCCTTCGCCAGACCCAGTCTCCCGCACAATACGGGCGCCCGGGCCCCCTCTTTCGGGTGACCCGGGCGATCAACCTACCGGGTGGGCGCGAGCGCCCGTACCTGGTGGAACGGATCCTCTCCGGTGGGCAGCAGCGCGATCGCCGGAGTGTCCAGTCCGGCCTCGAGGTAGGCGGCGATCCGCTCCCGGCAGTACGCCGGGCTGCCGTGCACGATCAGGTCGTCGACCACCTCGTCCGGGATCGCGGCGTTGGCCCCGGCCCGGTCGCCGGCCGCCCACGCCTCGTGCATCGGACGCAGCACGTCACCGCGTCCCAGCCAGTCGTGGAACGCCGCGTACACCGGAACGGTGATGTAGCTGGAAATCAGCAGCCGGCCGAGCCGGCGGGCCGCGTCCACGTCCTCGGTTGGACAGACGAAGATCCGGGCGACCAACTCCCGGTCCGGACCGATCTCGGCGCGTACCTTCGGCACGTCCGTCGGGGCCAGCCAGTTCGTGATCGCCCCGTCGGCCTCCCGCGCGGCCATCCGGAGCATCCCCGGCCGCAGCGCCGCGATCATCAGCTGCGGTGGCTGCTGCGGCGCCCGCTCCAGCCGGAACTTCTCCACCGAGAAGGTCGGGTACTGCTCGCTGACCTTGGCCCCGGCCAGCGCCGCCCGCAGGAACCGCACCGTGTCCCGGGTCCGGGCGTACGGCTCGGTGAACGGCACGCCGTTCCAGCTCTGCACGATGGTCGGCGTCGAGGTGCCGATGCCGAGCACGAACCGGCCGGGGGCGAGGTCGGCGATGGTCGCCGCGCTCATCGCCAGCAGCCCGGCGCCGCGCGTGTAGACCGGCACGATCGCGGTGCCCAGGCGCAGTTCGGGCGCCCACTCGGCGGCCAGCGCCAGCGGGGTGAACGCGTCCGACCCGGCCGTCTCGGCCGACCACGCGTCGGTGTAGCCCAGCGCCGGCAGCTCGCGCACCAGCTCCCGGTGCGCGGACAGCGGAACTCCGGTCAACGGCAGGGTGATTCCCCATCTGGTCACGGTTTGTCTCCGATCCCGAGTGCGTCCCTCAGCCAGTGCAACTGCACCAGCATGAAGTTCTCGGACACCTCGTCGTCAAGCGGAGTCATGTGTGTCACACCCGGCAGCGGCAGCAGCGAGTGCGGCCGGCCGGCGGCCAGCAGCGCGGAGGACAGTCGCAACGAGTGCGCGACCACCACGTTGTCGTCGGCCAGACCGTGGATCAGCAGCAGCGGCCGGGTCAGGTTCGGCGCGTCGCCGAGCAGCGAGTTGCGTTCGTAGACTTCCGGGCGCTCGTCCGGGTGGCCGAGGTAGCGCTCGGTGTAGTGCGTGTCGTAGAGCCGCCACTCGGTCACCGGTGCGCCGGCGATCGCGGCGTGGAAGACGTCCGGCCGGCGCAGCACCGCGAGCGCCGCGAGATACCCGCCGTAGGACCAGCCCCGAATGGCCACAGTGGACAGATCGAGCTCGGGATAGGCCCGCCCCACCGCCTCCAGCGCGTCCACCTGGTCGGCCAGCGTGGTGCCGGCGAGGTCGAACGCGATCGCCCGGTCCCAGTCCGGACCCCGGCCCGGCGTGCCGCGCCCGTCCACGATGAGCACCGCGAAACCCTGGTCGGCCAGCCACTGCGCGCCGAGGAAGGCGTTGCGGCTGGCCAGCACGCGCTGCGCGTGCGGGCCGCCGTACGGGTCGAGCAGCACCGGAAGCCGGCCGTCCTGCGTCCGGTAGCCGGTGGGCAGCAGCAGCGCCGCGCGCAGCGCCCGGTCGCCGATGGTGAACAGGTGCAGGTTGGGCACGATCGGCGGGGTCACCGCGAACGAGGCCACCTCGGCGATCGGCTCGGCGCCGCGCAGCACCGTGATCCGCGGTCCGGAGTGCTCCAGCGACCACGAGGTCAGCACGGTCACCGCGCCGGACCGGGTAGCGCCGTGCACTCCGTCCACAGTGGACACTTGGATCGGCTCGGCGTCCCCGACCCGGTACACGTGCACCTGGGTGGGATCCTCGGCGGACGCGGTGAACAGCACGTCCGCCGCCACGTCCAGCACCGAGCGCACCTGCAGGTCCGGCCCGGTGACCTCCTTGTCGGCCACCACCAGGCGATACGCGCCGTCCCGGGCGGACACCCGGACCAGCCGGCCGTCGGTGGTCCAGGCCGGCACCCCGGCCACGATGTCCACCCAGTGCGCGTCGGTCTCCTCGTGCACCAGGCCGGTGCGGCCGGTGTCCGGGTCGACCGAGCGGATCTGCATCGTGCGCTGGTCCCGGGTCTGCACCGCGATCAGCGGCGGTCCGCCGGCCGACCAGTGCACGCTGGCCAGGTAGGGCAGCGTCGCGCCGTCCCAGTCGACCTCGACCCGCCCGCCGGCCACGCCGATCACGGCCAGCCGGACCTCGACGTTGTCGGTGCCGGCGGCCGGGTAGGCCACCACGTTCGGCGGCGCCGCCGGGTTGGCCGGGTCGGCGATGTGCCAGCGCCGCACCGGCCGCCGGTCGGTGTGCGCGACCAGCAGCCGGGTGCCGTCCGGGGACCACCAGTACCCGCGCGAGCGGCCCATCTCCTCGGCGGCGATGAACTCGGCCAGCCCGCAGGCCCGGTCCGGCCCCTCCGGCTCGGCCAGCGCGCGGTCGCCGGTCCCGTCCACCCCGACCACCCGCAGCGCGTCGCCGGCAACGTAGGCGACGTGCCGGCCGGTCGGGTCCGGCCGCGGGTCCACCACCGGAGCCGCGGTGTCCAACTCGCGCACCTCGCCGCCGACCGCGTCGGCCACGAAAAGCCGGCCGGACAGGGCGAAGGCCACCACCCGGACCGCGTCGTCGGTGGCGTTGCCGAGCACGCCGCCACCCTGCTCACGGGACCGCTCCCGGCGGGCCCGCTCCTCGGCGGGCAGTTCCTCGTCGCCCCCGGCGAGCAGCTCGGCCGGATCGGCCAGCCTGCTCTCCGTGCCGGTGGCAAGATCCAACCGCCACAACAGGTGCCGACGGTCCTCCCCGGACTCCGAGCGCAGGAACAGCACCCGGGAACCATCCGGCGAGATCCGGAACTCCCGGGCGGTGCCGAGGGTGAAGCGCTGAGTTCTGGCCTGCAGCCGCAGGAACGAGGTCTCTGAGTTCACCCCTGAAACCCTACGGTCCGCTCCGGCTCACAAGTACATAGGCCGGAACCGGGGGTCGGTGTCCGGCTCGACTCCGGCCATGTCGCCGAGCAGCGCGCGCACCGTCTCCACCGCCGCGCGCCCGTGTTCGCGCACCAGCCGCCGCTCGTAGCGCTGGTGGAACCGCCGGGCCGCGGCCAGCGCGTCCCGGCCGCGTTCGGACAGGTGCAGCAGCCGGGCCCGGCGGTCGCTGGGGTCCGGACGGCGCTCAACGTAGCCCCGGCGCTCCATGTCCTCGACGATCTGGCCGGCGCCCTGCTTGCTCATGTGCAGCCGCTCGGCCAGTTCGCTGGTCGTCATCGGCCGGGCACCCAGCGACCGCAGCACATAGCCGTCGGAGGGTCCCTGGTCGTCGAACTCCCGGGCCAGCTCGGCCCGCAGCTCGGCGACGAACTCCTGGCAGGCGAGGACGAGCAGGATGCCGAAGTCGAGCCTTGTGGCGGTCATGCCGGTCATGATAGACAAGCGCAATTGAACAAGCTGACTTGTCTATCTGGAGGGAAGAACATGACGGTGATCCGGTATGCGGACGCGCCCCGGTTCCAGCTGCCCGGGGTCGAGTTCACCGCCCTTGCCGCGCCGAGCCGGGGCTCGGCCGGGCTGTGCACCTGGCGCCTTTCGGTCGAACCGGGCCGGACCGAGCCACCGCCACACACGCTGGACCAGGACGAGGTGTTCATGGTGCTGTCCGGCACGGTGCGGGTGACCCCGGACGGCGACGAGGCCGGGCCGGGCGACGCGGTGGTCGTGCCGGCCGGCGCGCCGATCGCGCTGGTGAACACCGGGGACGGGCCGGCCGAGCTGTACGTGGCCATCCGCGCCGGGTTCGTCGGCACCGGCGCGGATGGCAGCAAGATCAGGCCGCCGTGGGCGCAGTAACCGCAACGTACCGCCCGAGGTTGTCCGACCAGCCGTTGGACGCGTCGACCCCGCGCAGCACGTCGGCGGCGCCGTCGTGCCGCTCGATGTGCCGGTGCTCGAACTCGACCCGGGTCCGGTCCGGGCCCTCGGCCAGGAACCGCACCTCCACCTCGCTGGCCTTGGCCGGGTCCGGGTTGAACTTCCAGTCCCCCTGCAGGTGCCAGGCCAGCACCAGCCGGTGCGGCGGCTCGTAGACGAGCACCCGGCCCCAGTCGTGCTCGGAGCCGTCCACGTTGCGCTCGTAGAGCCGTCCCCCGGCGGCCGGCTCGATGATCGCCTCGGCCAGGTCGGCCTCGCCGAGGTGGTGATCGCGCGGCCACCAGGTGCCGAACCGCTCGGCGAACACCACGAAGGCGCGGTCCCGTGGCGCGTTCACGATGAGGGTCCGGCGGATCGCGGTGCCGGTCCGCTCGGCCTGCTGGGTCATTGCTCGGTTCCTTCCTCGGTACGTTCCACGGCGTCGGCGAAGGCCGCCAACGCCTTGTCCCACAGCGTGTCCAGATAGGTCCGCAGGGCCTGCACGCCGCGGGGGTCGACCCGGTAGAGCCGCCGGGTGCCCTCGGCCCGGTCCAGCACCAGACCTACCTCCTTGAGCACCCTCAGGTGCTGGGAGACGGCGGGCCGGCTGATCGGCAGCTCCCGGGCCAGCTCTCCGACGGCCATCGGGCGGGTGGCCAGCCGCTCGAAGATCGCCCGCCGGGTCGGGTCGCCGAGCGCGCCCAGCCCGGCGAGTTGGTAAGTGGGCACGAACGGTAAGCTACAACTTACCTAGTCTTCTTGGCAAGACCTGCGGGTATTCACAGGTTGCTCTCACGCCTGGGTCGCATCGTTGAACCATGACCGAGAACCCCAGCACCCCCGCGCAGCAGCAGCCCTTCGCCTACCAGCCGTGGATGACGCCGGTCGCGCCGCCGACACCACCTGCCCCGCCGCGCCGGGTCCGCCGCGGCACGGTCGCTCTCGCCGCCGCGGTCACGCTCGTCGCCGGCGGGCTGGGCGGCGCGGTCGGCGCCCTCGTCTTCGCGCCGGACAGCCCGGTCGCGGTCAGCACCGGCGCCTCGGCCCAGCCGGTGTCCGCCAACGCCCCGACCGACGTCACCGCCGTGGTGGCCAAGGTGATGCCGAGCGTCGTGCAGGTCAACGTGAGCGCCGGCGGTTCGCAGGGCGTCGGCTCCGGCGTGATCATCAGCACCGACGGCAAGATCCTCACCAACAACCACGTGGTGTCCGGCGCCGATCAGATCACCGTGACGCTCTCCGACGGCCGGACCGTGCCCGCCGCCGTGACCGGAACCGACCCGAGCAACGACCTGGCCGTGCTGACCGCGCAGGGCGTCGACGGCCTGACCGCCGCCACGCTCGGCGACTCCGGTGCGGTGAAGATCGGCGACGAGGTGATCGCGATCGGCTCGCCCGGCGGCCTGCAGGGCACGGTCACCACCGGCATCGTCAGCGCGCTGGACCGCGAGGTGAACGTGCCCGACTCGGAGCGCTCGCAGAGCCCGTATCCGTTCTCCCGCGGCGGCGCCGACCCGTCGGTGAGCTACCACGCCATCCAGACCGACGCCTCGATCAACCAGGGCAACTCCGGCGGGCCGCTGTTCAACGCCGCCGGCCAGGTGATCGGCATCAACTCCGCCATCTACTCGCCGGTGTCCGGGCCGGACGGCGCGGCGGGCAGCGTCGGGATCGGGTTCGCCATCCCGATCAACTCGGCCAAGGAGGTGATCAGCTGAACGCTGTACCAGAGCGGGCCACCGCGCCGAACGCGGTGGCCCGCCGTCATTCCGGGTCCTCGGTCCTGAGGTCCGCCCGCACCCGCCCGGCCCGCTCCGCCTCGCCGATCGCCGCCTCGGTCCTGGTCAACAGCCAGTCGACCCGGCGGACCTCCCGCCCGAGCCGCCGGGCCAGCGCCAGCAGTACCGTCGCCCCGACCAGCAGCACCAGCCCGGCCGCCAGGACCAGGTCAGCGGACACGGTGCAGCCGCACGTCGGCCCGCACCCCGGAGCTGGCCAGGTTCGCCCGCACCCGGCCGACCAGCCGCCGGTGAATGGCGTCTCTCAGCAGTCTCGGGGTGAGCAGGCTCAGCGGCCTGGCCACCCAGGTCTCCCGGTGTGCCAGCTCGAACAGGTTGAGCAACTCCACCGAGATCACATGCCGGTCCTCGGTGCCGAGCACCTTCGACAGATCCGGCGGCAGCGCCTCCACCCGCCGCGCCGTTCGCGCCGCCCGCTCACCCAGCCGCCGCACCTCCCCGCGCAGCCGCACCACCGCCGCCACCCCCACCGCGACCGCGACCACCCCGACCCCGAACACCACCACCGCGACCGTCTGCACAGCGGGATTCTCCCCCCACAACGCCCACCACACCGGCCACCTCTCCTATGGCCGACACCATCCCACACAGCGCCCAGTGCACCGGCCACTCCCCGCCGGCCATCCCTCGCTCACAGCGCCCGGTGCATCTCCTGTAACCGGTGCACCAGATCGCGGTGCGAGGCGGGAGCGATGAAGATCCGGTTGTCGCCGTTGCCCACCGGGGTGGTCTGGTTGAGCCAGCGGCCGTTGGGTGTGTCGGCGAACCGCAGCGGATGCGGGCTGGCCTTGCGCCGGCCGATGCCGTCCCGGACCGCCACCGACAGCTGCCCGCCGCCGGTGGTGGGCTGCTCGGCGATCTTCTGCGCCAGCCGCACCTCGGCGCTGGCCATCCGGGTGCCGACCCCGGCCTCGGTACGCCGATGCCCGCCGGCCGAGGCCAGCGCCTCGGACTGCAGCATGCTGAACGCGTCGCCCCGGCCGGGCGGGATGTCCGCGCTCTGGCCGACCAGCGACTCGGGCAGGGTCTCCGGTCGGATCTGGCTCAGCGTCACCTGGTCGCCGGTGCGCACGGCCAGCACCGCCTCCCGGCCGATGGCCGCGGCCAGCACCCCGATCGTCGTCTCGTCCCGGCTGATCCAGCCGTAGAACTCCACCCCCGGCCGGCACAGCACGGCCAGGCTCGCGACCAGCTCCACGTCCAGCCGGCCCCGGCGGTCGAACAGGCCAAGGCGCCGGAACTCCGCGCGTGCCCGGGCTTCCTCCTCGTCCTCGAGGTGCCGGGGCCGCCACATGGCCGGCGGCTTGAGCGTGATGTGCAGTTCGCCGAGGCTCTCCAGCGCGACCATCCGGGCCAGCGTCTCGGCCGGCAGGGTCAGCCGCTTCGGTAGCACCACCGTCGTTATTCCCCGATCACCGGCGGTGCGGTGACCTCGTCGGTGCCGAACGTCTCGTCCGGGTCGGCCTCGACCAGGAACGACGGCCGCTTGTGCTCGGTGTCCTCGTCACCCTGGCCGCGCGCGCCACCCATCGGCATGCCGCCCATGCCGGCGGCCCGCCCACCGGCCGCGCCACGCCCACCGCCCCCTGCGGCCTCCGCCGCCGCGGCCGCACCCGGCCCCAGCGCCGTCGCGCCGCCGCGAGCGGCCATCCGGCCCTCCTCGCCGAACGGTGCGCCACCGCTGACCGGCCCGAACCCCCGCGCGCCCTGGCCACCCGGCCCGCCCGATCCCCCGGGCCCGGCGCCGCGGCCACCCGGCCCACCGGGTCCGCTCCCGGTGCCACCGCCGCCGCCCGTCGGGTTGAACGTGGGCACCGGTCCCGGCCCCGGCATGAACACCGGCGGCTGACCCGGGTTGGGCCCCGGATTGGGAATCGGTCCCGGCCCCGGCGTCGGTCCCGGCCCCGGCACGAAGTTGTCCGGATCGGTCCCCCCGGGCCCTGGCCGGGTCGGCCCGGTCGGCCCCGGACCACTCGGATTCCCCGACCCACCCGGCCCCGGCACCGGACCCGGCCCGCCGGTACCCCCACGGGACCCGCCTCCCCCGGTCGACACCGACGGCGGCGGCTGCGCCTGCCCGATCTGATCCTGCGCCTGCCGCTCCTGAATCCCGATCGCCGAATGATCCGGCTGAATCGACCCGTAAGACGTCGGCATCCCCGAAGTATTCTGCCCCGTCACATCTTCGTAGGTCCGCATGGCCGTAACATTGCGCTCATTAGCGGCGTTATACTCCTCCTGCTCCCGCTCATAAGTCCGACTGGCCCCGCCCAACGAAGTAAAATTGTCCCAAAACCCAGGCTCCTGCGGCATAGGCGGCACCGGAACAACCGAGTTCTTGGTCTTCTCGAAAACCGCCACCTGCCGATCAATCATGCTCTGCGCCGTATTCATCTCCGGCGCCGCCATCCCATGCTCCACCGCCAACGGCCCCGCCCCCCGTCGAGCCGCCCCCGAAGCATCCCCCTGCCAAGCCGACTCCATCCGCACCGTAAGGTCGCTAATCGATTGGAGCCGGTTCTCGTAGTTCCCGATCAGCCCCTTGAGCCGGTCCGATGCCGTGATGAGCCGTGCAGGTCCGGCGCCCTGCTGGAAGTTCTGGTAGATGGCGTCACCGGACATGCAGGAGGACGCGCCGCCGCCGTCCATTTCATTCCCCCTTCAACGATGTGATTACCGCGGCCGCTATCTGCTTGGCACCCTCACACGATTGCGTACCACGTTTCCGGTCCCACGACTCGGCGGCCCGGAATGCCAACGTGTTGGAAATTCCGACCGTGATGTTGCAGATCCCCCTGCTCCGGCCATCGACCAGGTCGTTGAACACTGCCGGATAACCGTCCACCTCTGCGGGCTCGAAATAGCCGGGAAACGCCGCTCGCCCACCCCGGATCGTATCGGCCAAGCCATTCTTGTTACTTACGAGAAATCCGACCGAAATTCCTCGCGGCACGGGATCATCGGAACTCCAGTTACAATAAGGTCCGGTGGACCTGGCCGTCGGATCGTCAGTGTGCGGAGTACCCGGGTTGCTGATGTTGAACGCTTGCAGTTGGGTCGGGGAAAGCACTGCGCAGGGCTGGGACAGGAACCGAGTGGCATCCAGCGGCGCGTCGATCTTCGGCGAATTGTTGGTGCCGGACGGCGACCCGGTAGAGCCCGTTGTTCGAGTGCTCGTGTCGCCGCCGGTACCGGGTGTGGGCGTCGCGGTGCCCTCCTGCTTGGCCGTGCACCCGGCAAGCAGGACCAGCGCCACGGCGGAGGCGACGGTCAACGTGAGGGGACCCGAGGGCACTGCATCAACCCCTGTCTTCGCTGGTCATCCGGTCCCGGCCGGTCAGGTCGCTGTTCACCATGCTTTGCCGGCTGGCCAGCAGCTTGTCCAGGTACTGGGTGGCGTAATCCTGCATGGCGAAATTGTGCTCGAGCAACGTCGTCAACGACTTCCGGGCGGCGTCGGCATGGCCTGTGCTCATCCCGTCATCGGCCGGTTCTCCGATGTCGGCCACTGCCTGCTGGATCTCGTTGCCGTCCGCGGAGATCGCCTGAACTTCGGCCCGCCACTGGGCGATGACGCTGTCCAGTTGTTCGATGCTGGCGAACATGAATTGGCCGCCGGTGCCGCCGCCGCCTGCGGTGGGGGCGGTCCAGTTGGAGCCGAAGAGGCCGCCGAGGGTGTCGATGACGCGGGAGAGGGCGATCTCGGTCTGGATCTGGTCGCCGGGGGCGGGCGGGGGGTCGGAAGCCGTGGGGTCGGAGGAGGGGGGTTGGTTGGTTCCCGTGGTTCCGTCTGGCACGTCGACCTCCCCTTACTGGCTGCGTGCGGGACCTGCCGGCAGCTTACCGGCGGTGAGCGACATCCGTTCGGACGGTGGTCACCCGGCGGTGGTTCCGTGCTCGTGGGGGTACGTGGTCACGACTTCGCCGGGCGGGTAGTGGGACCAGAGGGGCGGGGTCGGTTCGGTGATCAGGACCTGACCGCCGGCGACCGGGTCGCCGCGCGGGTCCCAGCCGGCCGGGGCGCGGGCAAGGGTAGGGGCAGGGGCAGGGGGGCGGGTGGGGTCGGCTTGGTACTCGGTGCGCTCCGGGGCGGGGTGGCCGGGCAGGCGGGGTGGGTTGGCCGCGTGTCCGTGGCGGTAGACGTACGCCGTGCCGGGCGGGGTGTAGTGCGGGCACGGGGTCAGGCCGAGGGGGTCGGCCCAGGTTGTGGGGTTGTGGACGTAGGTGTGCGGGTTGGGGGCGGGGGCGAGGCCGAGTGGGTCGGCGCTGGCGTAGCGGGCGCTGGCCGGGTCGTAGTGGCGGAAGTAGTTGTAGTGGTGGCCGGTTTCCTGGTCGTGGTACTGGCCGGGGAAGCGCAGGGGGCAGTCCGGGCCGGCGGGGGCGGGGGTGGTGATCAGCAGGCCCCAGGCGGTGCTCAGGCGTTGCCAGGCTAGCCGTCCGTTCGGGTCGATGAGTTCGGTCGGGGCGCCGACCAGGTCGGTGATCAGGGCGTAGAACTGCTGGTCGATCCATTCCTGGGGGGCCTCGCGCACTCGGATCCGCTCGGTCTGGGTCAGTGGGCGGAACTCGCCTGCGGCCCAGTTCCAGGTGATGGCGTGGCCGCGCGAGTGGATCTGTTCGGCGAGCACCAGGCCGTCCCAGCTGAAGTCGATCTGTTCGGCGACGCCGGTGTCGCCCAGTCGCTGCTTGGCGATCCGGCGGCCGAGCGGGTCGTACAGGTAGCGCCACCGGGTGCCGGTCGGGGTGACCACGCCGACCAGCCGGTCCTCGGCGTCCCAGGTGAACCGCCAGCTCAGCGTCTTGCCGGACAGGGTGCGGCGCTGGCGCAGGATCATCCGGCCCTGCGCGTCGTGCCGGTAGTGCATGTTCCCGGCCCGGGAGATCAGCGTGCCGGTGTACTCGCGCCGGCCCTGGTCGTCGCCGCCGGAGGCGTCCGGCGGCAGCGGCCAGGTGGCGGCGCTGATGTTGCCGGACGGGTCGTAGCCGTACCGCTCGGTCCAGTCATCACCGAGCACGGCGAGGAGCCGGCCGGCCGGGTCCAGTTCGAACCGCCGCGTTCCCCCCGCCTCGTCGTGCACGCCGACCAGTTGGCCGTTCGCCCGGTACCGGTAGTCCCGCCGCCGCACCTGACGCGCCCGCCGGGCATCCTGCGGCGCGTACAGGTCCGGCGCGGTGACCGCCTGCGCGGCCAGCCGGCCGTTGGGGTCCCAGGTCTGCGCCAGCACCGCGCCGGCACCGAGGCCGCGCAGGATCTCCCGGCCGGCCCGGTCGTAGCCGAACCGCATGGTGTGCCCGCCGGTGTGCAGCGCGACCGGCCGGTCGTTGGGGTCGTACTCCCAGCGCGCGTCCGCCCCGGACGGCGTGGTCAGCCGCAGCCGGCGCCCGGCCACGTCGTACACCGAGGACACCGCCCGCCCGTTGACCGACTCGACCAGCACCCGCCCCATCGGGTCCCGCTGGAAGATCACCTCGGCGTCCGGGTTGCTGGCGTGCACCAGCCGGCCGATCGTGTCGTAGCCGAACGTCGTCAGCACGCCGGCCGCGCGCTTCTCGGTGATCCGGCCCATCGTGTTGCGGGTGTACCGGACCGTCTCGCCGGCACCGTTGGTGCGATGGATCAGCTGGTTGGCCCGGTCGTAGCCGTAGGCGGTGCGCCGGCCGTTGAAGTCGGTCTCGGACACCAGCCGCCCGGCCGCGTCGTAGCCGTAGCTCCACACCAGGCCCTGCGGGTCGGTCACGGACACCAGCCGCAACTCGGTGTCGTAGCCGAACTCGTGGCGCGCCCCGTCCGGCCCGATGCGGGCGGCCGGCAGGTCGAAGCCGGTGTACTCGGTGCGGGTGACCGCTCCGGACGGATCGGTGTGCTCGATCGGGTTGCCCTCACCGTCGTAGCGCCAGTGCTCGGTGGCGCCGTCCGGCAGGGTGCGCGCGATCAGCCGGCCCTCGACGGTCCACCGCAGCCGGGTGACCCCGCCCTCCGGATCGATCACCTGGGCCACCCGGCCGAACACGTCCCGCACGTAGCGCCGGGTGGCGCCGAGCGGGTCGGTGACCGCGACCGGCAGCCCGGCGGCGTTGGTGGTCACCCGCCGGGCGTGGCCGAGCGGGTCGGCGATCGAGGTGAGCCGCCCGTTGGAGGTGTAGGAGTACCGGGTGGTGGCGCCGGCCGGGTCGGTCTCGGACAGCAGGTTGCCGCGTTCGTCGTACTCCCGCCGCCACACCGCGCCGTCCGGGTCGATGACGGTCAGCGGCAGCCGCAGCGGGTTGAACGTGACGGTGGTGCGGCTGCCGTCCGGATGCACGACGGCGGTCGTCTCGCCGTTGTCGTCGTAGTCGTACCGGATCGTGCGGCCGAGCGGGTCGGTGCGGGAGAGCAGCCGGTCGTGCCGGTCCCACTCGGAGACGGCGGCGTGGCCGAGCGGGTCGACCTCGCGGACCACCTGGCGGGCCTCGTTGAAGTGGTACCGGGTCTGGTGGCCGTAGGAGTCGGTGACGATCGTGAACCGGTCCCGGTAGTCGAAGCCGCCGGCCAGGAAGCCGCCGGAGCCGTCGGTGCGGATGCACTGACCGCGCCGGTTGTAGGTGTAGCCGTACCACTGGCCGTTGCGATCCTCCCACCGCACGATCCGCCCAGCGGTGTCGTAGCCGAACCGCAGTGCGGCGGCGGAGGAGTTGGTCACCTCGGTGAGCCGGCCGTCCTCGTCGTAGCCGTACCGCAGCAGCCGCACGTCGCCGGAGCCGTCCTGGCTGATCAGCCGCAGGCCGGTGATCAGGCCGTCGGCGCTGTCGATGCCGATCCGGTAGCCGCCGGAGTGCCGGACCTCGGTCGGCCGGCCGTCGGCGTCGCGCAGCACGTCGATCCGGTTGCCGTTGCGGTCGCCGATCGCGGCCAGCGGCACGGTGTCCGCGGCGGACCCGGCGAAGTGCAGGATCCGGCCGCCGTCGGTGATCACCTGGTGGCCGTCGCCGGTGACCGACAGCGGCCAGCGCGGACCCTCCTCGGGCAGCACCGGATCGTCGCCGTCCGGCCGCGGGTAGACCAGGATCATGCCCTCCTCGGCGACCAGCACGACGCCGTCGGCATCGAACTCCAGCCGCTGGTCCAGCGTGGTGGACCAGGACCGGCCGAACGAGCGCCCGGCGCGGTAGGTGGAGACGTGCGTGCGGGTGAGCACCAGCGGCATCCGCCCGTCGAGCTCGACGTCCACCTGGTGCAGCACCATCTCCCCGGACGACACGTCGACCGGGTCGTTGCGGCAGCGCCGCCCGGAAACCGGGAAACAGGTGGTGCGTGGGTTGTCCGGCCGGCTGGTCCGGCCGGCGGGCGGGACGGCGGTGCCGCCGTTGGCCGGATCGGCCGCCGCGGGAACGTCCGGTGGGTCCGAACCGACCGGGCCGTCCGGGGTCCCGGCCGGCGCCGTGGCCGGTGCGGCCGGCGGTGGCGCCGGGACCGCTCCGGACGGCGTGGTCGTTCCCTCGGCATCGCGGGTCAGCTTGGCGATGATCTCGTCCAGCTTGTCGAGCACCCGGCGGATCCGCGGCGCGACGTTGCCGATGGTCCGGACCAGCTTTCGCACCAGGTCGGCGACCGCGCCGACGGTCTCGGAGATCGCCGCGGTGGCCCGCGCCAGCACGGCCGGGGTGGCCAGCCCGGGTGTGCCGGCCGCCGCCATGGTCCACGAGATCAGCCGCCCGACCAGATCCCCCACCAGGATCTGGATGCGCTGCCGGACGAACGCCACGGCCTCGCCCATGATCATCGCGCCGGCGGAGATCCCGGACGCGAGCGCGCCCAGTCCGGCCACCGCGTCCGCCGCCCCGCTGGCCTGCCCGCGATAGGCGTCCCCGGCCTCCCCCCGCCACCCGGTCGTACCGGCCGCGGCCTCGGTGACCAGTTCGCCGGCCACCCGGTCCACCTCGGCGGCCACCCCGGCCCAGGTCTCGGCGAACGCCCGGATCACCGGCGGGTTCCCGGCAAAGGCGTCCAGCGCGTCCTGCAACGGCCGGACAAGATCGATCGGCCACGTCACCCCGTAGGACGTCAGCGTTCCCACCGGGTCGACCACCAGCGACAACACCTCGAGCCCGGCGTCCGTCCCGCCGAGCCCGGCATCCACCCAGTCCCCGTTCGACAACCCGTGCGCCACGTCGGCACAGGACTCGGCGAGTCCCGTCCCGGTCGCCTCCGTGGTGGTGTCCACGGACGAGGCACCCGGCGGGTTGCCTTCCGGCACTACAGATCGCCCTCCATGCCCTGGTACTGGGCGGCCTCCGAGGTGTCGGTCGTCGTGTAACCCTTGGCGGTGTCGCGCACCTTGCGCGCGGTGTCGGCGAGCGCGTCGACGCCCTGCCGCAGCGCCCGCACCCCCAGCTCCTCGAACGGTTGCAGCAGCTGCGCGAACGGCTGGCAGACCACGCCGTAGGCGTCGTTGTTCATGGTGACCTGGTTGGCGGCGTCGGCCGCCGTCCGTAACCGGTCGGTCAGCCCGTCCACCCGCCCGGCGTGCGCGTCGAGCTCACCGGTCAGCACCTCGTAGCCGTCCATGGGCAGTGGCCTCTCCGTCAGCGGTAGATCGAGCCGTCGCCGAAGTCCTCGTCCCCGCCGTCGGTCGGCGCCCGGCGCGGCGGCTTGACGGGATGGGGCGGGGGCTCCTCGTCCTCTTCGACCCCACCGATGTTCATCCGGCCCGGCGTGCCGAGCGGGCGCCCGGCCGGCTCGGCCGGCTCGTCCGGCACGGACGGGAAGCTCTCCTCCGCCTTGGCCAGAATGTGCCGGGCCGCCGGGTCCTCGGTGCCGACCGTCTCGGCCAGGATCTCGGCCAGCCGCTGCGGGTAGCGCGACTGCGCCTTGCGCATCGCGGCCATCACGTTGGCGGCGATCTCGTCCGGCTCCATCGACCGCACCCCGTCGGACATGGCCACGTTGGTGGGCAGACCGTTGGATCCGACGGTCACGCTCACCGCACCGTTGGCCACCGACTCGGTGATGGTGACCTGCTCGACCTGCTCGGCCATGCGCTGGAACCGAGCCGCCTTCTCGGTCGCGTCCCGCTCCCAGTCGTCGACCATCCGCATCGCTTCGGAGACCGAGTCAACCATCCAACACTCCCCACAATGGCGCGGTCCGGGTCAGGGCAACTGCGAAGACAATACGGGCAGCGCCCGGCAACCGTTACCGGTTCGTGGGTTCTTGTCCGGTCAGTCGTTGCGTGGGAATCCGAGGTTGATCCCGCCGTGCGACGGGTCCAGCCAGCGGCCGGTGACGACCTTGGTCCTGGTGAAGAAGTGGATGCCGTCCGGACCGTACGCGTGGGTGTCGCCGAACAGCGAGTCCTTCCAGCCGCCGAAGGAGTAGTAGCCGACCGGCACCGGGATCGGCACGTTCACGCCGACCATGCCGACCTCGATCTCGTTCTGGTACCGCCGGGCGGCTCCCCCGTCGTTGGTGTAGATCGCCGTCCCGTTGCCGTACGGGTTGAGGTTGACCAGTTCGACCGCGGCCTCGTAGCTGGGCACCCGGACCACGGACAGCACCGGCCCGAAGATCTCGTCGGTGTAGATGGACATCTCCGGCTGGACGTGGTCGAACAGGGTCGGGCCGAGCCAGTAACCCGAGTCGTCGCCGTCCACCGGGTGGTCGCGGCCGTCCACCGCCAGCGTCGCCCCCTGCGCCACCCCGGCGTCCACATAGGACGCGACGCGGTCCCGGTGCAGGCGGGTGACCAGCGGTCCCATCTCGCAGCCGGGTCGCCGGCCGTCGCCGATGCGCAGCCCGGCCATCCGCGAGCCGATCTTGCCGACCAGCTCGTCACCGACCGGGCCCACCGCGACCACCACGGAGATCGCCATGCAGCGCTCGCCTGCGGAGCCGAACCCGGCCGACACCGCGGCGTCCGCGGCCAGGGCGAGGTCGGCGTCGGGCAGCACCACCATGTGGTTCTTCGCGCCGCCGAGGGCCTGGACCCGTTTGCCGTTGCGGGTTCCGGTCTCGTAGACGTACCGGGCGATCGGCGTTGAGCCGACGAACGAGATGCCGCGCACGGTCGGATGGTTGAGCAGCCCGTCGACCGCCTCCTTGTCCCCGTGCAGCACGTTGAGCACGCCGTCCGGCAGGCCCGCCTCGGCCCACAGCTCGGCCAGGAAGTTCGCCGCCGACGGGTCCTTCTCCGACGGCTTGAGCACAACGGCGTTTCCGCAGGCGATGGCGTTGGGCACGAACCACAGCGGCACCATGGCCGGGAAGTTGAACGGCGAGATCACCCCGACCACGCCGAGCGGCTGGCGGATGGAGTAGACGTCCACCTTGCGGGACACGTTCTCGCTGAACCCGCCCTTGAGCAGATGCGGGACGCCGCAGGCGAACTCGACCGCCTCGAGCGCGCGCTGGATCTCGCCGCCGGCGTCGTCGAGCACCTTGCCGTGCTCGGCGGTGACGATCTCGGCAAGGTCGCGCTTGCGGGCGTTGAGCAGTTCCCGGAACGCGAACAGCACGTTGCTCCTGGTGGCCAGGGAGGCGTGGCGCCATTCGCCGAACGCCCGGGCCGCGACCGACACCGCTTCGTCCACTTCGGACGGTCCGGCGAAGTCGACCAGCCCGGTGCGCGCTCCGGTGGCCGGGTCGAACACGTCCCCGGTCCGGCTCGGCACGCCGGCCCAGGGCTTGCCGTCGATCCAGTGGCTGATCCGTTTGGGCTGCACGGTCACCTGCTCCCTCCGGCGGCCTCGATCGCCCCGGCCAGCGCCTCGAGTGCCTCGTCCACCTCATCCTCGGTCACCGTCATCGGCGGGGCCAGGCGGATCACGTTGTTGTGCAGTCCGCCCTTGCCGACCAGCAGGCCGCGCGCCCTGGTCTCCTCGAGCACCGCGGTCGCGGCCGGCACGCTCGGCGTGTTGCCGCCCGGCTCGACCAGCTCGATGCCGATCATCAGGCCCTTGCCGCGCAGGTCACCGACCACGGCGGACCGCTCGGCGATGGTGCGCAGGCCCTGCATCAGCCGGGCGCCCTGCTTGGCCGCGTTCGCCTGCAGGTCGTGGTCGAACACGTAGTCCAGCACGGCCTTCGCGCCGACCGTGGCGACCGGGTTGCCGCCGAAGGTGGAGATGGAGTTGGCCGCAAGGCTGTCCATCACCTCGCCCCTGGCCACCACGCCGCCGATCGCCAGGCCGTTGCCGAGGCCCTTGGCGAAGGTCATCATGTCCGGTACCACGCCGTGTGCGTCGATGCCCCAGAAGTGCTCGCCGGTGCGCCCCCAGCCGGTCTGCACCTCGTCGGAGATGAACAGGATCCCGTACTCGGCAAGGACTTCGGCGAATGCGCCGTACAGCCCGTCGGGCGGCACGCAGAACCCGCCGACGCCCTGGATCGGCTCGGCGATCATGCAGGCCACGTCGCCGGAGGTGGTGGTCTGGATGATCTCGCGCAGGTCGTCGGTGCACGCCTTGATGTAGTCCACATCGGACAGTGCGCCGAACGGGCTGCGGTAGCGGTAGCCGCCGTGCACGTAGCTGACCTTCACCGGGGACAGCGAGCTGGCCGACCAGCCGCGGTTGCCGGTGATGCCGACCGTGGCGAACGCGCGCCCGTGGTAGGAGTTGCGCATGGCCAGCACCTGGTTGCTGCGCCGGTACTGGGTGGCCAGCATCAGCGCGGTCTCGTTGGCCTCGGTGCCGGAGTTGGTGAAGAACACCTTGGCGTCCGGGATCCCGGACAGCTCGGCGATCCGCTCGGCCAGCTCGACCTGGCTGCGGATCAGGTAGAGCGTCGAGGTGTGCATGATGCCGGTGTCGAGCTGCTTGCGGACCGCGTCGCCGATCTCGGCCACGTCGTAGCCGATCGCGTTGGTCAGGATGCCGGCGAAGAAGTCGAGATAGGTCTTGCCGTGCGAGTCGGTGACCCGCCGGCCGTGGCCGTGCACGATCTCGATCGGGTCGGCGTAGTACAGCGCAAGCCAGTTCGGCAGCACGGCACGATGGCGGTCGATCAACCCTCGGTCACCCATGCGTTCGAGTGTGGCCGGGGGCCAGGGTGGGCGCCAATGGACAACCTGTATCGCCGTCACCACTCGAGCCTTACAGTGTGCCCGTGTACCCCACGGTCTCGGACGCGATCGCGCTGCCCGCGATCCGGCAGGGCCGGCCGAAGGTGGTGGCCGGGGCGGCCGGGCTCGGGCGTCGGGTGCGCTGGGTGCACGTGGCCGAGATCGCCGACATCGCGCACCTGCTGCGCGGCGGGGAACTGGTGCTCACCACCGGAATCGCACTGCCGGACGATCCGGCCGCGCTGACCAGGTACGTGGACGAGCTGGCCGACACCGCGGTGGCCGGGCTGGTGGTGGAGCTGGTCCGGCACTGGAGCGACGCGCTGCCCGAAGCGCTGGTGTCGGCCGCGGAGCGGCACGGCATGCCGCTGGTGACGCTGTCCAGGGAGACCCGGTTCGTCGCGGTGACCGAGGCGGTCGTCGGGCTGATCGTGGACGCGCAGGTCGCCGAGCTGCGCGCGGCCGAGCAGGTGCACGAGACGTTCACCGCGCTGACCGTCGCCGGCGCCGAGCCGACCGAGGTGCTGCGCGAGGTGGTCCGGGCGTCCGGGCTGCCGGTGGTGCTGGAGACGCTGGCGCACGACGTGCTCGCCTACGACACCGCCGGCGGCGACCCGGGCGAGCTGCTCACCGAGTGGGCGCGCCGGTCCCGGGCGGTCACCGTCACCGAGCGGACCAGCTACCACGCCGACGCCGGCTGGCTGGTCACCGTGGTCGGCGCCCGCGGCAACGACTGGGGCCGGCTGGTGCTGCTCTGCCCGGACCCGCCGCAGCACCGCCAGCTGGTGATCGTCGAGCGGGCGGCGTCGGCGCTGGCCGTGCACCGGCTGGTCGCCCGGGACCGGGAAAGCCTGGAACGGCACGCGCACCGCACGCTGCTGACCGAGCTGCTCGCCTCGCCCACCCCGCCCGCCGACCTCACCGCCCGCACCACCGCGCTCGGCGTTCCGCTGGACCGGCGCCAGCTCCTCGGCATGTC
>NZ_DASUCC010000077.1:0-193797 GCF_035762905.1 Actinophytocola sp. | reverse complement strand
GACGTCCTCGGCGACGATCAGCACCGGCTTGCCGGCGCCGGCGATCTTCTCCAGCAGCGGCAGGACCTCGGCCAGCGCCGAGATCTTCTCCCGGTGCAGCAGGACGTAGGTGTCCTCCAGCACGGCCTCCTGCGCCTCCGGGTCGGTGGCGAAGTAGGCCGAGATGTAGCCCTTGTCGAACTGCACACCCTCGGTGATGACGAGCTCGGTGGCCATCGTGGAGGACTCCTCCACGGTGATCACACCGTCCTCGCCGACCTTCTCGATGGCCTCGCCGAGCAGCGCGCCGATCGAGGGGTCGCGGGAGGCGACCGTGCCCACCTGGGCCACGTTGTCCCGGCCCTTGACCGGCGTCGCCCGGTCCTTCAGCGCGGCCACCACGGCGTCGGCGGCGGCCTGGATGCCGTGGCCGAGCGCGGTCGGGTTGGCGCCGGCCGCGACGTTGCGCATGCCGACCCGGACCAGGGCCTGGGCCAGCACGGTCGCCGTGGTGGTGCCGTCGCCGGCCACGTCGTTGGTCTTGGTCGCGACGTTCTTGGCGAACTGGGCGCCGAGGTTCTCGAACGGGTCGGCCAGTTCGATCTCGCGCGCGATGGTGACGCCGTCGTTGGTGACCGTCGGGCCGCCGAACTTCTTGGCCAGCACTACGTGCCGGCCGCGCGGGCCGAGGGACACGCGGACCGTGTCGGCGAGCTTGTTCACCCCACGCTCGAGCGCCCGACGAGCGTCCTCGTCGAAACTAATCTGCTTGGGCAATGTCTACCTTCCTCGATGCGAAACGCCCCGGAAGCCCCCGGAATGAGGGGCCGCCGGGGCGTCTAGCGGGTGACCGGTGTCAGTTGATGACAGCCAGAACGTCACGGGCGGAGAGGATCAGGTAGTCCTCGCCGTCGTACTTCACCTCAGTGCCGCCGTACTTGGAGTAGATCACGACGTCGCCGACGGACACGTCCAGCGGGACGCGGTTGCCGTTGTCGTCGATTCGGCCAGGGCCGACAGCCAGGACCTTCCCCTCTTGGGGCTTCTCCTTGGCGGTGTCCGGGATCACAAGGCCGGACGCCGTCGTGGCCTCGGCCTCGTTCGCCTGGACGAGGATCTTGTCCTCGAGCGGCTTGATGTTCACGCTCACCGGTGTGACCTCCACGGTCGTCGAAAGCGTTGGCAGGTACCTATTTCATTGACCGGCTCCTGCCACCCCGCCGTCGCGGGTGCCGGGGCGGTGTCTGGTGCCGTACGGCTAGCACTCTACCTATCCGACTGCTAGCCCTTCAACCGAGGGTGGCGGGGGACGACGAGACCCAGGTCAACAGTGGGTGGTTGATTCATCCATTGCGGGGAACTCCTCCGGCGGAGCCCGGGTGTCGGGCTGGTAGCAGGAGGTGAACCCCAATGCTGATCCTCGGGTTGTTGCTGGTCGTGGCCAGTGCGGCGGCGACGGCGCTGCTCGTGGCGTACAACGGGACCGGTGGGACGGAGCAGACGGTCGTGCTGTTCGGGCGGGAGTTGGCGAGTGTCACGGCACTCGAAGCGTTCGTGAGCGGGCTCGTTGTGGCGGTCGTGTTCTGCCTCGGCGTCTGGATGATGGTCCGGGCCGGGCGACGCAGCGCGGCGGTGCGGTCCGAGTACCGGGCGGTGCGCCGGGAAGCGCGGGAGAACGCCAAGGAGCGGGACCGGCTGGCCGACGAGTTGGCCAAGGAGCGGTCCGTGGCCGAACGCGATGCTCCGACCACCGTCGTGGAG
This sequence comes from Actinophytocola sp., assembly GCF_035762905.1. Classification (GTDB taxonomy): domain Bacteria; phylum Actinomycetota; class Actinomycetes; order Mycobacteriales; family Pseudonocardiaceae; genus DASYTH01. Next base: position 192,057 of record NZ_DASUCC010000077.1, on the reverse strand, counting down.
ACGCCGCCGAAGCCGACGCCGCAGGAGCGCGGCCGGAGCATCGCCGAGCGGTTCCGCCGGCAGCGGCAGACCGACGAGGCGACCGTTGCCGACGAGCAGGCGACGCGCGGCCGGTGACAGGACAAGTAAGCGATCAACCAATTAGGGATCTTTACGGGTAAGTATTGACGACCCGGGGCAGGCGCAGCAGAGTTGGCGATGGTCCACTCCGTCCTGCCCCGGGAGATCCGTATGTCGCGTCTACGCAGACCATTTCCCGTTCTTCTCGCCGTGGCCACGACGACCGTGAGCCTGGCGGTCGCGATCCCCGCGGCCGCCGAACCCGCGGACGGGCAGCGCCAGCGGGCGTTCGCCGCGGCTGCCGCCGAGTTCGGCGTACCCGAGAGCATCTTGCTCGGCGTGTCGTACCTGCAGTCCCGCTGGGACGCCAACGCCGCGACGCCGAGCGTGACGGCCGGCTTCGGCCCGATGCACCTCACCGACGTGACGGCGGCGCCGCCCGGCACCCACCACGACGCCGGCACCGAGGACGCCCGCGGCGACGAGGCCCGGCCGGCGCTGCATCCGCGGGCGACGCTCGGTGAGCTGGCCGATCCGGCGCTGCACACCGTGGCGCGGGCCGCCGAACTGACCGGCGCCGACCCGGCCGCACTGCGCTCCGATCCCGTGCAGAACATCCGCGGCGGGGCCGCCCTGCTCGCCGCGTACCAGCGCGAGCTTGGCGCGGCCGGCGCCGATCCGGCCGGCTGGTACGACGCCGTGGCCCGGTACGGCGGGGCGACCGATCCCGCCGCCGGCACGGTGTTCGCCGACGAGGTGTTCGCCACCCTGCGCACCGGGGCCGACCGGGTCACCGACGATGGTCAGCACGTTCGCCTTGCCGCACAAGGGAATCTCCCGCCGGCGAACCGGGGTCCGGCGAACGACCCGATGACCGAGTGCCCGGCCGGCCTCGGCTGCGAGTGGATCCCGGCACCGTACGAGCAGTACGGGCCCGGCACCGGCGACTACGGCAACCACGACCTCGCCAACCGGCCGGAAAGCCAGCAGATCCGGTACATCGTCATCCACGACACCGAGGGCAGCTACGCCACCACACTGCGGCTGGTCCAGGACCCGACCTACGTGAGCTGGCAGTACACCCTGCGCTCCGCCGACGGCCACGTCGCGCAGCACGTCCAGGCCAAGGACGTGGCCTGGCACGCCGGCAACTGGTACGTCAACGCCAAGGCGATCGGGCTCGAACACGAGGGCTTCGCCGCGCAGGGCACCTGGTACACCGAGGCGATGTACCGCTCCTCCGCCCGGCTGGTGCGGTTCCTGGCCCGCCGGCACCACATCCCGCTGGACCGGCAGCACATCATCGGCCACGACAACGTGCCCGGCACCATCCCGTCCACGGTCCGGGGCATGCACTGGGATCCGGGCCCGTACTGGGACTGGGCGCACTACTTCGACCTGCTCGGCGCGCCGCTGCGCGGCTTCGGCAACCTGCCGACCGGGATGGTCACCATCCGGCCCGACTTCGCCACCAACCAGCCGGCGTTCACCGGCTGCACGGCGGCCGGGGTGCCGTGCCCGCCGCGCGGCTCCGGCTCGGTCATTCTGCGTACCGAGCCGCGGGCGGACGCCCCGCTGCTCCGCGACATCGCCCTGCGCCCGGACGGTTCGCCGAGCACCATGCACATCTCCGATCACGGCAGCCGGGTGGAGACCGGGCAGCAGTTCGCCGTCGCCGAGCGGCGCGGCGACTGGACGGCGGTCTGGTACCTGGGCCAGAAGGGCTGGTTCCACAACCCGCCGGGCAACCCCACCGCGGTGAGCTCGCTCGGCCTGGTGGTCACGCCGAAACCGGGCCGGGACAGCATTCCGGTGTACGGCCGGGCCTACCCGGAGGCGGCGGCCTACCCGGCCGACATCCCGGCGCAGGCGGTCACGCCGCTGCAGTACAGCCTGCCGGCCGGTCAGCGCTACGTGCTCGGGATGATCTCGCCGTCCGAGTACTACCGGGCGGTCACCTTCGACACCAGCGTCGGTCACGTCGTGGTGCGCGGCCAGCTGCGCTACTTCCAGATCCAGTTCGGCCACCGGGTGATGTTCGTCAACGCCGACGACGTCACCCTGCTGCCCTCGCTCTGGTAGTCCGCCGCTCCGGAATTAACTGCTGTCGTTACGTTCCAGCGATTGGTGCGGATCAGCGGTTGATTGTGGCTGGGGTGCCGTCACGGTGCCCCTGAGGTCACATTGGTTGCGCCGCACCGCAACCCCGGTCAGCACTGCTACCAGTGCTGGCCGGGGTTGATCGCGATGCCGATCAGCTCGTCGCGGCCGAGCGGCGGGGTCCGGCGGGTGGGGCCGGCCGACTTCTGCTCGCCGACGGCGGACCGGTTCCGGGACATGATCGACACCTGGGTTCCGGTCGGCGACACCGTGTTGAGCGTCAGCGTGACGACCTGTCCGTCGATCGTCCTGGCCAGGACGCCCGGGCGGCCGTCCGGCAGCGTGATCGCCTCGCAGTCCGGCCCGAAGCAGCGCGGTGCCATCCCGTCCGGGGCCGGCGGACTCAGCTCGATGAACAGGTTGCCCGCGCCTTGGCTGTCCACCAGGTCGGCGGTGAGCTTGTAACCGCCCTGGCTGACGAAGAACGCCAGCGCCGGCACCCGGGCCTGGGGCACCTGGACGGCCCTCATGCCGCTCGGCACCACGGTGCCGGTGGTCAGCGTCGCGGTCAGCCTGTCGGCCATGCGCTGGGACGGCGCCTGCGGGAGCGACACGGGTGCCGACGTCGTTGTCGACGCCGGTGCCGACCGCGAGAGCCCCAGTTCGGGCAGCGTGAGGATGCGGGTCAGCGCGTCGTCGTCGAGGATCCGCGGCGCCGGGTTGTCCCCAGGGGCGCCGGTCTCCAGCACGCTCACCGCCGTCCCGTCCGGGCGCCAGCCCGCGGCCTCCACCCGGACCGGCACGTCGGGCCGGTCCGGCGGGGTGACCAGGATGCGCACCGTCGTGCCATCGGCGGCGGTGCTGACCCTGCAGTCGACCGCGGTGGCCAGCAGGGTGCAGTCCCGGTAACCCGGAGCGCGGGACCGCACCAGCGACAGGAACACGCCCCGGTCGCCGGCCGGGCTGCGCAGCGTGAACCGGGTGGACCAGGAGCCGCTGCTCGTCGGGCACAGCGGCGGACGCTCCGGCTCGGCCGACACCCCGGGCGGCAGCGGCAGGGTGGCCCGGCTGAACGCCTCGGACAGGCGCACGGCCTGCAGCTCGTCCTCGGCGGACGCCGGCCCCGCCTGCGCCGCGCGACCGAGGGCGCCGGGTGGCACCGGCAGATCGGCGCAGCTCACCGATGGCCCGGGAGCCGTGCTGGACGGTGCCGAGACCACGGTGTCCGAGGCCGGGTCCGCCGGATCGTCGGTCGCCGGTCCGGCGCCGAACTGGCTCACGGTCACCGCGGCGCCGACCACCGCCACCACGCTGAGCGCCGCGGCCCCGGCGATGCCCAGATGCCGCCGGGCCTGGCGGCGCCGCCCGCTGGTCCGCACCGCGTCGTAGTCGATCCGCAGCGGCGGCTCGCCGGCCAACGCCTTGGCGATCATCTCGCGTACCTCGTTCACGATTGCTCCCTCAGCACCGGCCGGCCGGCGGCGAGCAGCCGGCGCAGCGCGGCCAGGCCCTTGGCCGCCTGGCTCTTCACCGTCCCCTCGCTGCACCCGAGCAGCTGCGCCGTCTCCGCCACCGGCAGGTCCTCCCAGTACCGCAGGACCACGGCGGCGCGCTGGCCGGGCGGCAGCTCGGCGAGCGCCCGCCGCACGTCGATCACGTCGTCCACGCCAGGCGCGGCGGCGGCCTGGATGTCGGGAACCTCGCCCATCGCGGTCTCCCGCCTGCGGAACCACCGCCGGGAGTCGTCGATCGCGGCCCGCACCACGATCTTGCGCGCGTAGGCGTCCACCTGACCGTCCCGGTGCAACCGCGGCCAGGCCACATACAGCCTGACCAGTGCGGTCTGCGCCAGATCCTCCGCCTTGTGCCAGTCTCCGCACAGCAGAAACGCGGTGCGCCGAAGCACGGCCGCGCGGGCCTCGAAGTACGCGCGGAACTCGAGATCCCGGTCGGGCACGTGGGCTCCCTTCGATCACCCAGCTATACGGGTGATCGCCGCCTCGGGTTGCCGGTCAGACCGAGACCGTGCCGACCGGCAGCGCGGGATCGGCGGACAGGTCCAGCGCGGACGGCGGCACCCCGGCCGCGACCAGGTGCGCGCCGAGCGCCGCGATCATCGCGCCGTTGTCGGTGCACAGCCGGGGCCGCGGCACCCGCAGCTCGATCCCGGCCTCGGCACAGCGCTGCGCGGCCAGCGCGGACAGCCGGGAGTTGGCCGCCACCCCGCCGGACACGACCAGCGTGCCGATGCCCAGCTCGCCGGCCGCGCGCACCGCCTTCGCGGTCAGCACGTCGGCCACCGCCTCCTGGAACGACGCGGCCACGTCGTCCACCGGCACCGGCTCGCCGTCCCGCTCACGCGCCTCGACCCACCGGGCCACCGCGGTCTTCAGGCCGGAGAAGGAGAAATCGTAAGGCCGGCGTCCCAGTTCTGATTGGCGCTGTCCGGTCAGGCCGCGCGGGAACGCGATCGCCGCCGGGTTGCCGCGCCCGGCGGCCCGGTCGATCGGCGGCCCGCCCGGGTAGGGCAGACCGAGGATCCTGGCCACCTTGTCGTAGGCCTCGCCGGCCGCGTCGTCGATCGTGGAGCCGATCTCGGTGATCTTGCCGGCCAGGTCGTCCACCAGCAGCAGCTGGGTGTGCCCGCCGGAGACCAGCAACGCCAGGCACGGCGAGGGAAGCGGGCCGTGCTGCAGGGTGTCCGCGGCCACGTGCCCGGCCAGATGGTTGACCCCGTAGAGCGGCACGTCCAGCGCGGCCGCGTACGCCTTCGCCGCGGACACCCCGACCAGCAGCGCGCCGGCCAGCCCCGGACCGCAGGTCACCGCCACGGCGTCCACATCGGACAGTTCGACACCGGCCGCGGCGATCGCGCGCTTCATGGTGGGCACCATGGCTTCCAGGTGCGCCCGGCTGGCCACCTCCGGCACCACGCCGCCGAACCGGGCATGCTGCTCCACGCTGGACGCGACCTCGTCGCCGAGCAGTTCCAACTCGCCGCGCGGGCCCAGCCGGACGATCCCGACGCCGGTCTCGTCGCACGAGCTCTCAATGCCCAGAATCAGTGTCATGCCGGCTCCCGGGCCATGGTGTAGGCGTCGGCGCCGGACGGCCGGTAGTACCGGCGGCGCAGGCCGACCCGGCTGAACCCGTTCGCCTCGTACAACCCGATCGCCACCGCGTTGTCCGTGCGCACCTCGAGAAAAACCGGAGCGTGCAGCTCGTCCACCTTGTCCAGCAACGCTTTCAGCAGGGCTCGGCCGACACCCTTGCGCTGCCACAACGGATCCACGCCGATGGTGTGCACGGTGGCCTCGCACGAGGGCGGCCGGCCGACCAGCGCCATGCCCGCGTAGCCGACCAGCCAACCATCCACATAGGCCCCGACGTAGTAGTGGCCGGCGTTCAGCTCGGACCGGAACGCCGACTCACTCCACGGGTCGTCACCGGGGAACAGAATCCGCTCCAGCTCCGCACATCGGCCCACGTCCTTTCGCCGCAACGGTTCCAGCCGAAACGTCATCGCAGCACCCGCTTGCGCGCGCCCGGCTCGACCGCGTCCGGGCGGCGCAGGTAGAGCGGGGTCAACGGGCCGGCCGGGGTGCCGGCCCGCAGCGCCGGTCCCGCGGCGGCGACCAGTCCGGCCGGCGACGGATGCTCCGGCCCGGTCACCGCGAGGCCGAGCACCTCGGCGTAGAGCCGGGCGCCGTAGCCGGCCGCGCGGTGCACACCCAACTCCGGCAGCCGCGCCGCCAACTCCGCCGGCCGCTCGACCGCCGGCCCGGTCACCCGGGCACCGGTGCCGTCGTAGCCGGCCCAGTACACCTCCCGGCGCCGGGCGTCGGTGACCACCAGCAGCGGCGCGCCCGGGACCTCGGCGGCGATCGCGTCCAGCGAGCACACCGGGTACACCGCGACGTCCAGCGCGTGCCCGAGCGCCGCGGCGGTCACCATGCCGGCGCGCAACCCGGTGAACGGGCCCGGTCCTACGCCGCACACCACAGCGTCCACTTCGGACAGCTCGCGGCCGGCCGAGTTCAGCGCGTGCAGCAGGTGCGGGGTGAGCAGCTCGCCGTGCGCCTTGGCGTCGACCGTGACCCGCTCGGCGAGCACCCGGGCCGCGCCGCCGTCCAGCGCGACCACTCCGGCGGTGATCGCCGGCGTCGCGGTGTCCACGGCGAGCAGCAGCACGAGGGTCAAGCCTACGAGGTGGCCCGGACCGCCGTCAGGAAGCCCATGCTGAATGCCTCCGGGTCGGGCCGGCCGTACGCGTCGGCGAGCGCCTGCCCGCTGTGCGGGGTGGGTCGCCAGCCGGCCCGATCCAGCCAGTCGGACAGCTCCTCGCTCAGCCCGCCCTTCCACAGGTGCGCAACGCCGGCCGTGCTGCCGCTGGCCTGGACCAGGTCCAGCAGCGCACCGCCGCTCTCGGGCAGATGCTCGCAGGCCAGCCGGCTGCCCGGCGCGGACACCGAGCCGACCGCGGTGAGCAGGGCGGCCACCTCGTCCGCGGTGAGATAGGCCAGCAGCCCCTCGAGCAACCACGCGGTGGGCTCGGCCGGCCGCAGCCCGGCCTCGGTCAGCCGCGCCGGCCAGTCCGCGCGCAGATCCGCGTCGAGCACGGTGCGGGCGCAGCCCGGCTCGGCCTGCCGCGCGGCGAGCACCTGCTCCTTGTAGCCGGTCATCTCGGGCAGGTCGACCTCGAACAGCCGCACGCCGTCCGGCCAGGCCAGCCGGAACGCCCGGGTGTCCAGCCCGGCCGCAAGCAGCACCACCTGTCGGCACCCGGATCCGGTCGCGGCCAGCAGGTAGTCGTCGTAGAACCGGGTGCGGACGGCGATGTGCGGTCCGAAGACGGCCAGGGTCCGCTCGGCCGCGGCGGCGGACTGGATCAGGTCGCTGTCCGGCAGCACCGCCTGCGCGGCGACCACGAACGCCTCGGCCAGCGGGTCCTCGAACAGCCGGTCGGGCCGCCGGCTCTCCACCGCCCGCATGAACGCGACCCCGATCGCGGTCCGGGACAGGTTGGTCAACTTCTCGGTCGCCATCCGGCCCTCCCCGTGTCGAGTCGAGAATATGGTCCGGACACGGCGAAAGGAGAGCAATGGCGCAACCGCTGTTTCCCGCGCTGGCCGCCGGGGACGACCGGGAGGCGCTGCGCTTCGGCGCGCGCTCGGTGAGCTACCGGGAGCTGGCCGCGGCGGCCGGCCGGCTCGCCGGGTCGCTGCGCGCGCACCGGCGGGTGGCGGTCTGGGCGCACCCGAGCGTCGAGACCTGCGTCGCGGTGGTCGCGGCGCTGCTCGCCGGGGTGCCGGTGGTGCCGCTCAACCCGAGGACCGGGGAGCGGGAACTGGACCACATCCTGCGCGACAGCGAGCCCGGCCTGGTGCTCGGCGAGCCGGACGGGCCGGTGGACCTGCCGGCCGGCGACACGGCGTGGTCCGGCACCGAGCCGGATCCGGAGGCACCGGCGCTCGTCGTCTACACCTCGGGCACCACCGGCCCGCCCAAGGGGGTGCTGCTGCCCCGCCGGGCCATCGCCAGCAACCTCGACGCGCTGGCCGCGGCCTGGGCGTGGACCCGGGACGACGTCCTGGTGCACGCGCTGCCGCTGTTCCATGTGCACGGCCTGATCGTCGGGGTGCTCGGCCCGCTGCGCCGGGGCGGCGCGGTGCACCACGTCGGCCGGTTCGCCAGCGCCGCCGTCGCGGCCGAGCTGGGCGGCCCGGCCACGATGATGTTCGGGGTGCCGACCATGTACCACCGGCTGGCCATCGACTGCGCGGCCGATCCGGAGCTGGCCGCCGCCGTCGGCCGGGCCCGGCTGCTGGTGTCCGGCTCAGCCGCGCTGCCGGCCACCGACCACGAGCGGATCTTCCGGCTGACCGGGCAGCGCGTGGTCGAGCGGTACGGCATGACCGAGACGCTGATGAACACCAGCGTGCGGGCGGACGGCGAGCGCCGGCCGGGGACCGTCGGGGTGCCCCTCGACGGCGTCGAGGTGCGGCTGGTGGACGACGCCGGGGTGGCCATCGGACCGTGGGACGGCACGACGGTCGGCGAGATCGAGGTGCGTGGCCCGAACCTGTTCCTCGGATACCTCAACCGGCCCGAGGCGACCGCGGCGGCGCTGCGCGACGGGTGGTTCCGGACCGGGGACGTGGCGGTCCGGGACCCGGACGGCTACCTGCGGATCGTCGGGCGGCGGGCCACCGACCTGATCAAGAGCGGTGGGTACAAGATCGGTGCCGGCGAGATCGAGAACGCGCTGCTCGAGCATCCCGGAGTGGCCGAGGTGGCGGTGACCGGGCAGCCCGACGACGACCTCGGCGAACGGATCGTGGCCTGGGTGGTGCCGGCCGCCGGACCCGCACCGACCGCGGCGGAGCTCGCCGATCACGTCGCCCGGCTGCTCGCCCCGCACAAGCGGCCCCGGGTGGTGCACTTCCTGGACGCGTTGCCGCGCAACGAGATGGGCAAGGTCATGAAACGATCCCTGGATGGCTGAGGCCCGGGCGATGATCGCCGCGGTGACCAGCGCGTTCACCGACTTCGGTCCGGGCAAGGTCAGCGCCGACCCGCTGGGCTGGCCCGGTTACCCGGCGGCGCTGGCCGCGGCCACCGAACGCACCGGCGAGCGCGAGTCGGTGGTGTGCGGGCGGGCCAGGATCGGCGACACCGAGGCGGTGCTGATCGCGTTCGACTTCCGGTTCCTCGGCGGCTCGATCGGGTCGGCCACCGGCGCGATGCTGACCAACGCGTTCGAGGCGGCGGTCTCCGCCGGGCTGCCGGTGGTGTCGATGCTGGCCACCGGCGGCAGCCGGATGCAGGAGGGGATGCTGGCGCTGCGCCAGCTGCAGCTCGTCTCGGCCGCCGCCGCTGCGCTGCGCGCGGCCGGGCCGCCGCACGTCGCGGTGCTGTGCGACCCGACGACCGGCGGGGTGTGGGCGTCGCTCGGCGCCGGGGCGGACGTGGTGCTCGGGGTGGCCGGGGCCCAGGTCGGGTTCGCCGGCAGCCGGGTGCGGCCGGTGGTGTTCGCCCAGGATCCGGCGTACACGGCCGAGGGCCAGCTGGCCGCGGGCGCGGTGGACGAGGTGGTGGACGCGGCGACGCTGCGCGGGGTGCTCGGTCAGTGGCTGGCGCTGCTCGGGGACCTGCCGGCGCCGCGACCCGCGCCGGTGCCCCGGGCGCTGGGCGAGGCGGAGCCGGCCAGGGACGGCTGGGCGGCGGTGCTGCGGGCCCGGCTGGCCGCGCGGCCGCGGGCGTCGGCCTACCTGGACGACTATTTCGAGCTGCGCCGCCCGGTCAGCGGAGACCGGGCCGGCGGCGTCGACCCGGGCATGCTCTGCGGGATCGGCCGGCGCGACGGGCAGGTGATCGCCTACGCGGCACAGGCCGGCACGGCGACCACGCCCGCCGGGTTCCGCACCGCGGCCCGGCTGATCCGGCTGGCCGGGCGGCTCGGGCTGCCGGTGCTGACCCTGGTGGACACGCCGGGGGCGGCCGTCGACCCTGGCGCCGAGCGGGCCGGCCTCGGCCCGGCGATCGCGTCGCTGTTCGCCGCGGTCGCCGAGGTCACGGTGCCGGTCACCACGCTGGTGATCGGCGAGGGCGGCTCCGGCGGGGCGCTGGCGCTGTCCGCACCGGACGCCACCTGGATCACCCCGGACGGGTACTTCGCGGTCATCGCCCCGGAGCTCGCCGCGGCGATACTCAAACGCAGTGCCGCCGACGTGCCGGCCACGGCCGGACAGCTCCGGCTGCGGCCGGCGGATCTCGTCGAGCTCGGCGTCGTGCGGGGCATTGTTACCACCTGAGCCGCCACCTGAGTCAGTGCCGCGTCCGCAGCCGCTGCCACCAGTGTGGCCGGCGCCCGCCGCTGTCCCGGAGCCGGCGCACCGCCTGGTGCCGGCGCGCGGTCTCCAGCCGGTAGTCCATCTCGGCCCGGACGGCTTCTGGGGTCCACTCCATGTCAATCACCCTTTCCTGACGATGCAACGAACTCTCGTCCTGAGGGCGGAGTCCGGGCATCGGAGGAACACGCCGACCGCGCGGCGTGGGCCCTTACTCGGGCGCTGAGAGGCGCCCCGGTGACCGGGTAAGGCGGAGTAAGGGACGACCTCAGGGCACCAACCAGGCAAAGCCGGCCGCTGCGTCGCCGGGCCGCTGCCGCCGGCCTTCGGCCGGCGGCAGCGGGTTTTCTGGTCAGTGCCGGCTGAGCCAGGGTTCGACGACCGCGGGGAGGTCGGCGAGACGTCGGATGGTGGCGTCCGGTCGGGCATCGACGGGCACCAGTTGGGCGGCCGGGATGTCGCTGTTGGGAATGAACACCGTGCGCATGCCGGCCGCCTGGGCGCCGCTGACGTCGTCGAACATCCGGTCGCCGACGTAGACGCAGTCGGCCGGGTCGTCGATGCCGACCGCGGTCATGGCGGCCAGGAAGGCGTCCCGGTGGGGTTTGGTGTACTCGAGGTCGCTGCTCCAGACCAGGGCGTCGAACAGGTCGAGGACGCCGTCGCGGTGCAGCCACTCCTCGTGCCAGGTCGCCGGCCACGACGTGGAGGACAGCACGCCGGTGCGCAGGCCCCTGGCGCGCAGCGCCTCGACCATGTCCGGGACCTCGGGGTCGGTGTAGGTCGCGTGCTCCCAGAAGTCGCGGTAGGCGCGGAACGCCTCCTCGTCGGCCGGGGCGCCGGCCGCCTCGAGCACCTGGCCGATGGTGAACGCCCGGTGCTCGGTCCGGACCCGGCCCCAGGCGGCGGCCTCGGCGAGCCGGATCGCGTCGGCGAGCTCGGCCGCCCGGTCCGGGTCGTCCGGGTGGAGTGCGTCCGCATAGGCCCGCCAGCCCTGGGTGTGGTCCACGGTCAGCCACGGAGTGAGCGTCCCGCCCCAGTCAAAGATCACCGCCCGCATGCCGTTCAGCCTAGCCGGAGGCGGTGTGCCCACCCGCCGTGCGGGACGACGGTGGCGATCCTGGTCTCGTCCTCGGTGCGGGCCAGCCGGACCAGCAGGTGGTCCTCGGACAGCCGCTCGGCCAGGTGCTCGCCCCACTCGACCACCACGACCGCGTCCACCAGCTCGGTGTCCAGGTCGAGGTCGTCCAGCTCGGCCAGGTTCCCGCCCAGCCGGTAGGCGTCCACGTGCACCAGCGGCACGCCCCGGCCGCCCGGCGCCGGCCGGTGCTCGCGGGCGATGATGAACGTCGGCGAGCTGACCCGCCCGGCCACCCCGAGGCCGTCGGCGATTCCCTTGGCCAGCACGGTTTTCCCGGCGCCGAGGGGACCGGCGAGGAGGACGAGGTCGCCCGGCCGGAGCAGCCCGCCGAGCTTGCGTCCAAAGTGGAGGGTGTCGGACTCGGTGGGCAGCCGCACGGTCACCGGCTCGGTCATGACCGCCGCCGCCACCACCGGCGCCGGTCGGCACCCGGGCCGAAAGCGCACTGCTGCAACAACATCACCAGGTGGTCGGTGACCAGGTCCGGTTGCTCGAGCATCACCATGTGCCCGGCGCCGGCCGCCCGCACCAGGGTGGCGTCCGGCAACTCCGCCACGATCCGCTCGGCATGCGCGAACGGCGTGAACAGGTCCCGGTCGCCGCTGATCACCTGCACGTGCGCGTGCTTGAGTCCGACCAGCGCGGCGTACCGGTCGTGCGTGCCGAACGTGTCGGTGAACGAGGCGAGATCGGCGACCGGGGTCACGCCGAGCATGTCCACCATGAAGTCGACCAGGCTCGGGCTCACCTGACCCGGCCCGAACGCGAGCGACCGGGTGGCCCGCCGGGTGATCGCCCCGCCGGCCGCCCGGACGTACTCCACCAGGCCCGGCCGCCAGCCGGCCAGCCGGCCGACGCTGCGGGTCACCGGGTTGTACCGGGACAGCAGCGGCCGGGGCAGCCCGCGCTTGCCGACCTCGCCCGCGGTCGTGGCGATCAGCACCACCCCGCAGACCCGGTCGGCGAACAGGTCCGGATCCTGCTCGGCCAGCGCCATGATCGTCATGCCGCCCATCGAGTGTCCGATCAGGACGATCGGGCCGTCCGGCACCACGGCGCGCAGCACCTCGCCGAGATCCCGGGCCAACTGGTCGATCGTGCAGGACGCGGCGGCGCCCCGGCTGGACCGGCCGTGGCAGCGCAGGTCGAACAGCACCTGCCGGACCCGCGGCGAGGTCAGCCGGGCCAGGTCCCGGCGCTGGAAGTGCCAGCACTTGCGGCTCAACGCGAACCCGTGCACGTACACCACGGTCAGATCGGGCCGGCCGGTACCGGGCGGGTCGATCTCCTCCACCGAGATCACCACGCCGTCGTCGGCGGCCACCGAGCTCACCCGGTCCGGCTCGAGCCGGCCGAGCGGCTCCTCGACGTGGGAGTCGTGCGCGGCCCGCTTGCGCGCCGCGGTGATGGCGATCGCCGCACCGGTCGCGGCGACGCCGAGCGCGCCGCCGACCGCGGTGACCACGGCGTGCGAGGTCTTCACCCGGCCGCTCCGCTGTCCACATAGGACCGAACCACGCGCGGCCGGTACATCCCGGTGACGATCTCGTAGTCGATGGTGCCCAACGTGTCGGCCCACTCGGTGGCCGTCGGGGCGCCGTGCTCGCCGGACCCGAACAGCGTGACGATGTCGCCCTCCGCCACCGGATCGTCGGCGCAGTCCACCATGATCTGGTCCATGCACACCCGGCCGACCACCGGACGGCGGCGCCCGGCCAGCCACACGTCCATCCGGCCGGACAGACCGCGCGGGATGCCGTCGGCGTACCCGGCCGGCACCAGGGCAAGCGTGGTGGCCCGCTCGGCGGTCCAGGTCTGTCCATAGGAGACGGACTCGCCGGCCGGGATCCGTTTCACCAGCGCGACAGAAGACCGGAAGGTCATCGCCGGGCGGAGATCTTCCTGCTGTGGCAACGGATTCAGCCCGTACATGGCGATGCCCACCCGGACCAGGTCGAAGTGCAGGTCCGGCCGGCTCAGCGTGGCCGCGGAGTTCGCCAGGTGGCGCACCGGGTTCAGCCCGGCGGCCCGGGCCAGCCGGTAGGCGTCGTCGAACCGCTTGGCCGCCTCGTCGATCGACGGATGGCCGGGCTCGTCGGCGCAGGCCAGGTGCGACCAGACGGCGACCACCTCGATCCGGCCGGCCCGCTCGGCCGCGACCGCCGCATCGATGAGCGCGGGCCACTCCTCTGCCGGGCAGCCGTTCCTGGCCAACCCGGTGTCGATCTTGAGGTGCACCCGGGCCGGGCGGTCCGCGGCGGCGGCGCCGGCCACGATCGCCGCCAACTGGCCGGAACCGGCCGCGCTCAGGTCGATACCGGCCGCGACGCCCGGCGCGTAGTCCGTGCCGACCGGGTCGAGCCAGCTCAACACCGGCGCGGTGAGCCCGGCCGCGCGCAGATCCAGCGCCTCGGCCAGCGAGCAGGCGCCCAGCCAGGTCGCGCCCGCGGCCAGCGCCGCCCTGGCCACCGGCACCGCGCCGTGCCCGTACCCGTCCGCCTTCACCACGGCCATGGTCGCCGCGCCGGAACCCGCCGCCCGCCGGGAAAGCACCGTCACGTTGTGCGCGATCGCGCCGAGGTCGACGATCACCTCGGCGCGCGGCAGCTGGTCAGCCATAACGATTCCATGCTGTCATACCAGGCCCCGGGCGGACCGGATGGCGTCCGGGACGGCCGCGACGATCTTCGACGCCGGGGCGGGTGCCCCGGCCGCGGCCAGCGCACCGGCCCGCTCGTGCACCCACGCCGCGCACCCGGCCGCCAGCCAGGGATCGATCCCGGCGGCCAGCAGCGCACCGATCAACCCGGACAGCACGTCGCCGGAGCCCGCGGTGGCCAGCCAGGCCGAGTGCGCCGGGTTGACCAGCACCCGGCCGGCCGGATCGGCGACCACCGTGCTGTATCCCTTGAGCAGCACCACGCAGTTGGTCTTCGCGGCCAGCGCCCGGGCCGCGGCCACCCGGTCCGGGCCGAGCGTGACCCGCACCGGGTCGGCGATCCGGGCGAACTCCCGGTCGTGCGGGGTGAGCACCACCGGCACGGCCGGGTCACGGGCGTCCCACAGCTCCGGATTCGTTGCCAGCAAAGTGATTCCGTCGGCGTCGACACACACCGGCAGCCCGTCGCCGAGCACCTTCCCGAGCACCTCACGGCCGGCGGTGCCGGTGCCGAGGCCCGGTCCGGCCACCCAGGCCTGCACCCGGCCGGCATCGGCCACCGAGCCGGTGGCGACCACCTCCGGCCAGCGCGCCCGCACCTCGTCGGCCGCCGATCCGGCGTAGCGCACCATGCCGGAGGTGGCCAGCACCGCGGCGCCGGTGGTCAGCACGGCCGCTCCGGGGTAGGTGGCCGAGCCGGCCGCGATCCCGGTCACGCCCTGGGTGTACTTGTCGTCCCGCGGGCCGGGCAGCGGCCAGGTCGCGGCCACGTCGTCCGGGTCGAGCACGACCAGGTCCGGCGCACCCAGCTCGCCGGCGAGACCGATGTCCACCAGGTGCACCGCGCCGGAGCGCACCAGCCCCTCGCCGAGCACGTGCACCGGCTTGCGGCAGCCGAAGGTGACCGTGACGGCCGCGGTCACCGCGGGGCCTTCCGCCGCACCGGTGTCCGGGTCCACCCCGCTCGGCAGGTCCACCGCCAGCACCGGTGCGGTGATCCCGGCCACCAGCTCGGCGGCCGGCGCCCGCAGCGGGCCGTGCGCGGACAGCCCGACGATGCCGTCCACCACCAGATCGGTCCGACCGTCCACTGTGGACACGATGCGGCCGCCGGCCCGGCGCAGCGCCGCCAGCCCCTGTGCATGTGCCCGGTCCGGCTCGAGCAGCAGCGCGTCGACCGCGACCGACCGGCGGCGCAGGAAGTGCCCGGCCCACAGCGCGTCGCCGCCGTTGTTGCCGGCGCCGACCAGCAGCGTGACCCGCCGGCCGGCGACCCCGCCGGTCCGCTCGGCCAGCACCGCCGCGGCCCGGGCGGCCACACCGAACGCGGCCCGGCGCATCAGCGTCCCGGCCGGGACGCGCGCCATCAGGCGCTCCTCGGCCGCCTTCACGTGCTCGGTGGTCCACACGCCCCGCATGGGGGTGCACTATTCCACGGTCACCGACTTGGCCAGGTTGCGCGGCTTGTCCACGTCGTAGCCGCGGGTCCGGGCGATCTCGGCGGCCAGCACCTGCAGCGGCACCGTGGAGACCAGCGGCTGCAACAGGGTGGGCACCGCCGGCACCTCGATCAGGGCGTCGGCGAACGGGCGCACGGTCTCGTCGCCCTCCTCGGCGATCACGATCGTGCGCGCGCCGCGGGCCTGGATCTCGCTGATGTTGGACACCAGCTTGCTGTGCAGCACCGCCCGGCCCTTCGGCGACGGCATGACCACCACCACCGGCAGGCCCTCCTCGATCAGCGCGATCGGCCCGTGCTTGAGCTCCCCGGCGGCGAACCCCTCGGCGTGCATGTAGGCCAGCTCCTTGAGCTTGAGCGCCCCCTCGAGCGCCACCGGGTAGCCCACGTGCCGGCCGAGGAACAGCACGGCCTTGGAGTCGGCCAGCGCGCGGCCGAGCGACCTGGCCGCGTCGATCGTGCCAAGCACCTGCTCGACCGCCCTTGGCATCGCCGCCAGCTCGTGGAACTCGCGGGCCACCTCGTCCGGGTACTTGGTGCCGCGGGCCTGCGCCAGCGCCAGCCCGACCAGGTAGTTGGCCGCGACCTGGGCAAGGAACGCCTTGGTCGAGGCCACCCCGATCTCCGGCCCGGCGTGCGTGTAGAGCACCGCGTCGGACTCGCGCGGAATCTGCGCGCCGTTGGTGTTGCACACGGCGAGCACCCGGGCCTTCTGCTCCCGGGCGTGCCGCACCGCCTCCAGCGTGTCGGCCGTCTCGCCGGACTGGGACACCGCCACGACCAGCGTGTCCCGGTCCAGCACCGGGTCCCGGTAGCGGAACTCCGAGGCCAGCTCCACCTCGACCGGCAGCCGGCACCAGTGCTCGATGGCGTACTTGGCCAGCATCCCCGAGTGGTAGGCGGAGCCGCAGGCGACCACGAACACCTTGTCCACCTCGCGCAGGTCCTGGTCGGACAGGCGCTGCTCGTCGAGCACGATCCGGCCGTCGACGAAGTGCCCGCGCAGCGTGTTGGCCAGCGCGTCGGGCTGCTCCTCGATCTCCTTGAGCATGAAGTACTCGTGGCCGCCCTTCTCGGCGGCGGAGAGGTCCCAGTCCACGGTGAACCCGCGGACCACCCGGTCCGCGCCGGCGAAGTCGGTCACCTGGTACCCGTCGCGGGTGATGGTCACCACCTCGTCCTGGCCCAGCTCGACCGCCTCGCGGGTGTGCTCGATGAACGCCGCGACGTCGGAGGCGAGGAACATCTCACCGTCGCCGACGCCCACCACCAGCGGCGAGCTGCGGCGCGCGGCCACGATCCGGTCCGGCTCCGCTAAATGCGCCACGACCAGGGTGAACGCGCCGTCCAGCCGCCGGCACACCCGGCGCAGGCAGGCCGGCAGGTCGCCCGCGGTGTCGCCGCCGTCCACGCCGTCGTAGGCGCGGGCGACCAGGTGGGCGACGGTCTCGGTGTCGGTGTCGCTGGTCAGCTCCACCCCGGCCGCCTCCAGCTCGGCGCGCAGCGCGGCGAAGTTCTCGATGATCCCGTTGTGGACAACGGCCACCCGCCCGGTGGTGTCCCGGTGCGGATGCGAGTTGCGGTCCACCGGCGGGCCGTGCGTGGCCCACCTGGTGTGGCCCATGCCGGCGGTGCCGCCAAGGCTGTCCCGGCCGACCTCGTCCAACCGGGCCTCCAGGTTGGCCAGCCGGCCGGCCTTGCGCTGCACGGCCAACTCGCCCGTCCCGGTCAGCACCGCGACCCCGGCCGAGTCGTAGCCGCGGTACTCCAGGCGCCGAAGGCCGTCGAGAATGACGTCCAGCGCCGGGCGGTGTCCTACGTATCCCACAATTCCGCACACGCCGCCGAGCGTAAACGGTGCCCGTAGGAGCGCCGGTAGGGCCGACGCCCTCGGGCCCAGATAGGGTCCCGACATGGCGCCGAAGGCCACGCATCTGCTGGACGAGCTGTCCCGGCCGGGTCCGCACCCGGTGCTGCGCGGCGATCTGGCGCTGGTCGGCCTGCCCGGCACGGTGTTGACCCCGCGCTCCGGCACCGGTCTGCCGGCCGTCGCGTTCGGACACGGCTGGCTGCAGCCACCGGCCCGGTACCGGGGCCTGCTCCGCCACCTGGCCTCCTGGGGCGTCGTGGTCGCGGCGCCGGCCACTCAGGTCGGGCCGCTGGCCTCGCACCGGCTGCTGGCCGCGAACCTGGCGACGGCGCTGGACGTGTGCGCCGGGGTACGCCTGGGTGACGGCGGAATCACCGTGGACCCGAGCCGCCTCGGCCTGGCCGGACACGCCATCGGCGGCGGCTGTGCCGTGCTGGCCGCGGCCGAGGACACCCGGGTCGCGGCCGTGGCCACGCTGGCCGCCGCGCAGACCCGCCCGTTCGCCTCGGAGGCGGCCAGGGCCTGCCGGATGCCCGGCCTGCACGTCGTCGCCGGCCGCGACCAGGTCGCCCCGCCGGTCGGCAACGGCGAGCTGATCGCCAGGGCCTGGGCCGGCCCGGTCCGCCTGAAGTTCCTGCCCAAGGCCAGCCACCTGGGCTTCACCGAGGGCTGGCACTGGAGCACCCTGCTGCTCCCCGGCAAGTCCGAACACCGGACCCGACGGCTCACCCGCGCCCTGCTCACCGCCTTCTTCCTGGTCCACCTCACCGGGGCCAAGCAGTACGAGCCCCTGCTCACCGACGAGGTGAAGGGCCTGCTGAACATCGAACTGCCGAACGCGCCGCACGACGCCCGCGCCCTGTGACATCGCACGCATAGCGCCGGCTGAATGTGAGATTGCCCTCGCCGGCACCTCGCGGAGCGGCTCCGCGGCGCTCAGGTGCGCTTGGTGGGTTTGGCCGGGGGACGGTTGGCGGGGTCTTCGCCGACGATGCCGTCGAAGGTGGCGGCGGGGTCGTCGTCGTCGAAGAGTTGACCCTGGGTGCGCCACTTGCTGGTGCGGGCCTGGTCGCCGCCCTGGCCGGCGCCCGCGCCCATGGCACCCATCGGCATGCCGCCTACCGGGCCGCCGGTCGGGCCGCCGCCGGGCCCGGCACCGGCACTGGCCCCGGCCGGGGTGGCGAGGCGTTCGTCGACGGCGCCGGGTGCCTGGGCGCCGGTGGCGCCGCCGAAGTCCAGGGCCGCGGGGTTGGGGGTGGCGGCGCCGCCACCACCGCCACCGATACCTCCGCCACCACCGCCGATACCTCCGCCACCGATGCCACCGCCACCACCGCCGATGCCACCGCCGCCACCCAACCCGGCGGCACCGGCCGTGGAGCTGGGCAGGTCGAGGCCGCCGGGGGTCGGGGTGTCGAAGTCGAGCGTGTAGGTGTTGGGCGGCGGGGTGCCGTCGTCGACGGTCATCTTGAGCTGGCCGGGCTGGCCGGGGACCTGCTCGGTGGTGATCGTGGTGTCGCCGTCCCGGATGACCGCCTTGCCGTCGGCACCGGGGCGGATCACGTCGCCGTCCTCGCCACCTTCGCCGGTGCCGAAGTCCAGCTCGTAGCTCTTGGGATTGCCGGTGCCGTCGTCGATGGTGAGCTTGCTGCGGCCGCGGGCGTCCGGCTCGCCGACCGTGATGGCGCGGTTGCCGTCCTTGATGGTGACTTCCTTGGGGGCGCCAGGCTGGCCGGGGACCGCCCCGTTGCCCCCACCACCGCCACCGCCGACCGGGATCGAGGGCGGGTTTGCGCCCTGCCCGCCGCGCGGGTCGGTCGGGTCACCGAGGCCACCGGGCACCCGGCCACCGCCGGCCTGGGACGGATCCGTGCCGCCGCCGCCGCCCGGCCCACCACCGGCCAGTGCGGGGTCGGTGCTGTCGGTGGGCAGCGCGGGTGGCGAGTAGCCGCCGCCCCCACCGCCGCCGGTGTTGATCGGGACACCGCCGCCGGCACCCGGACCGCCGCCGCCGGGACCACCGCCACCGGGACCACCGCCACCAGGGCCGTGGCCGTTGCCGCTTGGCTGCGCGTCCTCGAAGTCCGGCGTGGCCCCCACGGTGTCGAACGGGTTGGCGGACAGCTGCCCCTGACCGGTGGTGACCGCGAACAGCGCGTCGTAGGTGTCCTGAACCGCCTGACAGGTCTGCTCGGTGTACTCGTGCACGGACGCCGCCCGGGCCGAGTAGTCATCGATGAACTGACCGATCTTCTCCGCACACCCGCGTAGCGCCTGCCGGTACTTCTCGGTCTCCTCCTCGATGTTGTCCTCGGTGATCTCCGACGCGAAGTGCACCGCGGTGATCGCGGCGATCGCGCCGATCGGGCCGGCGACGAGGAAACCGAGCGCGCCGACCGCGAAGTCGAACGCCCGGTCCAGCAGGCTCCGGTGGTTCAGCTCGTAGATCTTCGCCTCCAGCTCGGCGATCACCCCGGGCAGCTCGTCCCGGCCGTCCAGCGCGGCGTCCACCTCCCGCGGGGTCATCCCGGCCATCCGGCCGTCGTCCCACTGGTTGTGCAGCAGCTTCGCGTAGTCGGTGACCTGCTTCTGGATCGTCTGCGACGCCGAGGTCAACGCCCCCGGAATCGGCTTGATCCCGGCATCGAGGGTGGCCACCGCGCCGTCGAACTTCGCCTTGTACTGGTTGGCCGACTCCGCCGCCGGGCCGGTCCACCCGGACAGGCTGGTCGACCACGCCTGCGCCAGATGGTTGCGCGAATCGTCCACACCGGACACCACCTCGCCGACCGCCGACGCATCCGTCGCGAACGCCCGGAAGTCGATCCCGCGTAACTCGTCGACGGCCCGGCGCAGGCTGTCCGGGTCGACGTTCTGCCCGGAACCGCCGGCCCGGGTGAACCGCGGATGGAACTCGTCGAAGATCTTCAGCCCGACGACGCCGTCGTCCAGGATCGCGTCCGAGGTCGGCGACGACGTGCTGTCCGTCAGGTTCGCCCAGCTCTGACCCAGCTCCCGGTCGCGCTCCGCCCGGCCGATGTGCTCGTCCTCCGGATCGAGATCGATCCCGCCGACCAGGTCCGCGCCGTCGTGCAGATCGATGATCTCGTCTTCGGACGCCCCCAGCTCCCGGGCGTAGCGCCGCAGCTCGTCGTCGTTCGACTCCGCCATCGCGGCGAGGTCGCGCAGCAACAGCTTCTTGGTCTGCGCCGACACATGCGGGTCGTCGAGCAGTCGCCGGATCTCATCGGCACTGGCCATGCGGGTGTCCCCTTCTCAACGCATCCAGCTGCGGCCGGACAGGTCGTCGTCCTCGTCGGCGGGTGCCGGGCGGGGCCGGCGGCGCGGCGGCGCGGCCCGCGGCTTGTCGTCGGTCTCGATCTCGAACGACAGCACCCGCTCGTTCGGCTGCGGCTCGGGTCGGGCCGGCAGCGGGGGCGGCGGCGCCACCGGGATTCCGGCGCCCGGCGGCGACTGGACCGGGATGGGCCTGGTCGGTGCGGACCGGGCCTGCTCCTGTTCGTCCTCGCCGAAGGACAGCACGGTCGGCTTGGCCGACCGCTGCTGCCACGGGTTGCGGGCGTCCTCCTGCTTGCGCGCCACCCGCCGGTCCAGCTCCTCGGACAGCCGCCGGCCCTCTTCCTTGATCTGCTCGGAGCGCGCCGCGAGCTCCCGCTGCTTCGCGGCCAGCCGGTCGGTCACGTCCGCGGCCCGGTGCCGGGACTTCGCCAGGACCTCGGCGAACGCCTGCTCGATCCTCGGGTCGATCTCGATCATCGCTGCTCACCCCGCCTAGCGCCGGAACCGGCCCTCGTCGCTGGTCACCCGGCCGAGGGCCGCCTCGGCGTCGGTGTAGTCCTCATCGAAAAGGTCACCCGCGGTGCGCCACGGGCCCGTCGAGCGGTCCTGGTCGCCACCGCCGGGGGCGGCGCCGCCCATGCCGCCCATCATCGGCATGCCACCGCCGACCGCCCCGGCCGGAGCGTTCCCGCCGCCGGACTCCTCCGCGGCCGCGGACAGGCCGGCCTCACCCGGGCCGCCTGCGGCCGGATGATCGGTGCCGGTGTCCGGCAGGCCGACCGAACCCGCCTGGCCGTCCGGCGCGCTGCCGAACTCGCCACCGGCGTACTGGCCGCCGACCGGGTCGTGCGACCCGCTCGCGGCGGCCGCGGTGGCCTGGTACCCCTCGTCCGCGACGACCGGCGGCGGCGGGAGATCCGGCGGACCGGCCGGCATCGCGCCGGCCGGCACGGACGCGGCGACCTGCGGCTCGCCGGCCGCGACGAACCGGTCCGGCTGGCCTGCCTCGTACGGCAGCGTGCGGACCGGCGCCGACTCGCCCGGCCGGCCGGTGGCCTGGTCGGTCGAACCGGAGTAGTCCAGCGTGTAGCTGGTCGGCTCGCCGGTGCCGTCGTCGATGGTCACCCGGATCGTGTCCGGGGATCCGGGTGGATGCTCGGCGGTGATGGTCAGCGGGCCGTCGGTGATCACGCACCGGCCGTCCGGCCCGGCCGTGACCGGGGTGTCCACCCCGCCCGGCACCGGTTGCCCGGTCGCCGGGTCCACGGCCGGCAACGGCCGCGCGGTGGCCGGATCCACGACCGGCAGGCCCGGCGTCGCCGACCCGCCCGGCCCGCCGGGGCCGAACCCGCCGCCCGATCCCGGACCGCCCCCGTCCCCGACGCCCGGAATTGGCCGTCCGGTCGCCGGATCCACGGCAGGCGTGCCGGGACCGCCGGCCGAGCCGGTACCGGTCGGCGCGCCGAAGTCCAGGTCGTAGGACTTCGGCTGACCGGTCCCGTCGTCCACGGTCACCTTCACGTGGCCCTGGCCGTCCGGGCTGGTGACCGAGATGGTCCGGTCGCCGTCCTTGATCGAGATGGTCTCCGGCGCCCCGCCTGCGCCCGGCCCGGCCGGCACCGGCATCCGGCTCGGGTCGGTCGGCTGCTCCGGCCCGGTCTCGGCCGGCAACGGGGTCGCCGCATCCGGGTCGACCGGGCCGCCACCACCGGGACCGGGACCGCCACCACCGGGACCGGGGCCACCGCCACCGGGACCAGGGCCGCCGCCACCCGGTCCGGGCGGACCGCCGCCACCGGGACCGGGGCCGCCGCCGCGCGGGCGCTCACCGGTGCCGCCCTGCTGGGCGTCCTCGAAGTCCGGGGTCGTCCCCAGCGCCTCGAACGGGTTGGCGGACATCGTGCCGGTGGTGGCCGCGAACAGCGCGTCGTAGGTCTCCTGGACCGCCTGGCAGGCGTTGTCGGTGTACTGGTGCACGGCCGACGCCTTGCTCGTGTAGTCCTGCTTGAACTGGTTGATCTTCTCCTCGCAGGTACGCAGCGCCTGCCGGTACTTCTCCAGTTCCTCCTCGAGGTTGAACGGGCTCAGCGACGTGGCGAACTCGAGCCCGGCGACGGCGGCGATCGCGCCGAGCGGTCCGCCGGCCAGGTAGCCCAGCGCACCGGTGATGAGCGAGAGCAGGTTTCCGGAGAAGTTCTCCAGGTCCGAGATCACCTCGGGCAGGCGCTCCTTGCCCTCGATGACGGCGTCCAGTTCGGCCGGGGTCAGCTGCGCCATCCGGCCGTCGCCCCACTGGTTGTGCAGATGCTTGGCGTAGTCGGTGACCTGCTTCTGAATGGTCTCCGACGCCGAGGTCAGCGCCCCGGGAACCGGCTTGATCCCGGCGTCCAGCGTGGCGATCGCGCCGTCGAACTTCGCCTTGTACTGGTTGGCCGACTCCGCCGCCGGGCCGGTCCACCCGGACAGGTTGGTCGACCACGCCTGCGCCAGATGGTTGCGCGAATCGTCCACACCGGACACCACCTCGTTCACCGAGGACGCGTCCGTCGCGAACGCCCGGAAGTCGATCCCGCGCAGCTCGTCGACGGCCCGGCGCAGCCCGTCCGGATCGACCGGTTGCTCGCCGCCGGCCGAACCGCCGACCCGGGTGAACCGCGGGTAGAACTCGTCGAAGATCTTCAGCCCGACGATGCCGTCGTCCAGGATCGCGTCCGAGGTCGGCGACGACGTGCTGTCCGTCAGGTTCGCCCAGCTCTGGCCCAGATCCTGGTCGATGTGGGCCTGCCGGATGTGCTCGTCGTGCGGGTCGAGATCGATGGTTTCGTCGACCAGCTCGACGGCATCGTGGAGGTCCGTCATCTCCTCTTCGGACATCCCCAGGTCCCGCGCGTACCGGCGCAGCTCGTCGTCGTTCGACTCCGTCATCGCGGCGAGGTCGCGCAGCAGCTGCTTCTTGGTGCCATTGGCGACGTGCGGATCGTCGAGCAGCCGGCGGATCTCGTCAGCGCTGGCCACGAATCAGCCCCCCTGCGCCTGCATGTTCCGCTGACCGCTCGCGTCGGTGCCGGAGTAGCTGGTCGCCACGTCGCCGAGCTGGACCGAGGTGGCCACGGCCGCCGACCCGAACGACTTCACCGAAGCGTTGATCAGCGCGAACATCTGCGCGTACTGCGGGACCACGGCCTGGAAGTGCTTACCGACCTGGCCCTTGCTCACGGCCGGATCTTCGACCTTGCCGGCCAGCTGACCGATCGCCTCCCCCTCGGTCCTGAACTGGTTCGCGCACTGCTGCACCTGTCCAGCCTCGACGCCGAAACCGTCCGCCATGACATCCCCTCGATTCCCACGACCGTCACCGGCACGATCCCTACGACGCACCCACCCGACCCGCGGTGCCGTCGCAGACGCAAACCGAAACTAGCCCACCGCCGGACGCGGGGGGACGGGGAACCGAAAGTTGCGAAAGTTCGCCGGGACTCAGCCGGCCGAGGAGACCACGCCGGCCAGCCGGTTGGCGGCGGCCTCCGCGGTGTCGTGGGTCGGCGCCTCGACCATCACCCGGATCAGCTGCTCGGTGCCGGACGGGCGGAGCAGCACCCGGCCGGTTTCGCCCAGCTCGGACTCCACCGCCGCGACCGCCTCGCTCACCGAGACCGACGCCGCCACCGCGGCCTTGTCCGCGACCTTCACGTTCACCAGCACCTGCGGCAGCCGGCGCATCACCCCGGCCAGGTCGGCCAGCGTGCGCCCGGTGTCGGTCATCCGCGCCATCAGCCGCAACCCGGTGAGCAGCCCGTCGCCGGTGGTCGCGTGGCCGGGCAGCACCACGTGCCCGGACTGCTCCCCGCCGAGCGAGAACCCGCCGCCCCGCAGTTCCTCGAGCACGTACCGGTCGCCAACCGCCGTGGTGCGCAGCTCCACGCCGTGCTCACGCATGGCCAGATGCAGCCCCAGGTTGCTCATCACGGTGGCGACCAGGGTGTCGTCGGCCAGGTCACCGGCCTCCCGCATGGCCAGCGCCAGCACCGCCATGATCTGGTCGCCGTCGATCAGCTCGCCGGCCGCGTCCACGGCCAGGCACCGGTCGGCGTCGCCGTCGTGCGCGATCCCCAGGTCGGCCCGCTCGGCCAGGACGGCAGCCCGCACCGCGTCCAGGTGGGTCGACCCGCAGCCGTCGTTGATGTTCTCGCCGTCCGGCAGCGCATGGATGGCGATCACCTCGGCGCCGGCCTCCCGGTAGGCCTGCGGTGCCGCGGCCCAGGCGGCTCCGTTGGCGCAGTCCACCACCACCCGCAGGCCGTCCAGCCGGTGCGGGGTGGCCTTCAGCAGGTGCGCGATGTAGCGGTCGAGCGCGTCGCTGATCTCGTAGATCCGGCCCACCCCGGTGCCGGTCGGCCGGGTGCCCGGCCGGCCAACCAGGGCCTCGATCTCGTCCTCGATGGCGTCCGGCAGCTTGTGCCCGCCCGCGGCGAACAGCTTGATGCCGTTGTCCGGCATCGGGTTGTGCGACGCGGAGATCATCACCCCGAGGTCGGCGTTCAGCTCGGCGACCAGGTGCGCGATGGCCGGCGTCGGCAGCACCCCGACCTGCATCACGTCGGCGCCGGCCGAGGTCAGCCCGGCGCACACGGCGGCCTGCAGCATCTCGCCGCTGGCCCGCGGGTCCCGGCCGACGACCGCGACCGGACGGTGCGAGCTGTCGTGCGCGACCAGCACCCGAGCCGCCGCGGCGGACACCGTCAGGGCCAGTTCGGGGGTCAGGTCACCGTTGGCGAGACCGCGGATTCCGTCGGTACCGAACAGGCGTGCCATGGTCGGTGTCTACCTCCTCGAATGCCGGGGACGCAGATGCGCCATGCCCGGTGCATCTGGTGCGGCGAACGTGGTGTTACCGACAGTGTCCAAGGCGACTCTGCCCACGCCCTGGAGCCGCGGGTGCGGTGCCGAGAAATCCGGTCAGCGCTTGCTGTACTGCGGCGCCTTGCGGGCCTTCTTCAGGCCGTACTTCTTGCGCTCCTTGACCCGCGGGTCGCGGGTGAGGAACCCGGCCTTCTTCAGGGTCGGCCGGTCGTCGCTGTCCAGCTGGATCAGCGCCCGGGCGATGGCCAGGCGCAGCGCACCGGCCTGCCCGGTGATGCCGCCGCCCTTGAGGTTGGCCCGGATGTCGAACGCCTCGGGCTTCTCCAGGATCACCAGCGGCTCACGGATGAGCTGCTGGTGCACCTTGTTCGGGAAGTAGTCCTCGAGGGACTTGCCGTTCAGCACGAACTGACCGCTGCCCGGGGTGATCCGCACCCGGACCACGGCTTCCTTGCGGCGACCCACCGTCTGCGCGGTCTCGGCGGTCACCCGGGGGGCGCGCGGCTCGGCCGGCGGCTCTTCGAGTTCGGGCGTGGTGGTCACGTACTCTTCAGTCACTGCTTCTCGACCTTCGCGATCTCGAACGGCTTGGGCTGCTGGGCGGCATGTGGGTGGTCCGGGCCGGCGTACACCTTCAGCTTCTTGCCCTGGGCGCGGCCGAGCTTGTTCTTCGGCAGCATCCCCTTGACGACCTTCTCGAGCAGCCGGTCCGGGCGGGTGTCGAGCAGCTCGCCGAACGAGCGCTTGCGCAGGCCGCCGGGGTAGCCGCTGTGCCGGTAGGCGAACTTGTTGTCGCGCTTGTTGCCGGTGAGCACCACCTTGCCGGCATTGACGACGATGACGAAGTCACCGGTGTCCACGTGCGGGGCGAAGGTCGGCTTGTGCTTGCCGCGCAGCAGCGTGGCGACATGCGTGGCAAGCCGGCCGAGCACCACGTCCTCGGCATCGATCACGTGCCAGGTGCGGGCCACCTCGCCGGGCTTCGGGCTGTACGTGCGCACGGGTCTACCTCGTCATCAATGTCTCTGGGGTCTGTGCGTGCCTCACTGAGCGTCGCGCTCCGCGCCGCACAACAACGTAAGAAGATACCCGGCGCGGCGGGACACGGTCAAAGCGGGGTGACCCATGCTCAGCCGCGGCCGATGAACGGCATGGTGGTGGCCGTGATGGTGAGGTACTGGACGTTGGCGTCCAGCGGCAGGCCGGCCATGTAGCGGACCGCGTGCGCCACGTGCACGGGGTCGAACACCGGTTCGGCCAGGACCGTGCCGTTGGCCTGGGGCACGCCCTCGGCGAACCGGGCGGTCAGGTCGGTGGCGGCGTTGCCGATGTCGATCTGGCCGCAGGCGATCCGGTACGGCCGGCCGTCCAGGGACAGCGACTTGGTCAGGCCGGTGATGGCGTGCTTGCTCGCCGTGTAGGCCACGCTGGCCGGCCGGGGACTGGTGGCCGAGATCGAGCCGTTGTTGATGATCCGGCCACCCTGCGGCCGCTGGTCGCGCATCAGCCGGAACGCCTCCCGGGCGCACAGGAACGAGCCGGTGAGGTTGGTGTCCACCACCCGGCGCCAATCCTCGACCGAGAGGTCGGCGGCGGTGCCGGGCAGGCTCAGGCCGGCGTTGTTGAACAGCAGGTCGAGCCGGCCGTGCTCGGCGCGGACCGCGTCGAACAGGGCGGCCACCGACTCGGCGCTGGTCACGTCGGTGGGCACCGCGGTGGCCGGCGCGCCGGCCGGGGCGGCGGCCACGGTCTCCCGCAGCCGTTCCGCCCGGCGCCCGGCGAGCACGACGGCGTACCCGGCGTCCAGCAGGGCGAGCGCGACCACCCGGCCGATCCCGGAGCCGGCCCCGGTGATCACGGCAACTGGCATGGGTCCAGTGTCACAGAAGATCGCCGGCGCGTTACCGTGATCGCGCCGAACAGGGGGTGCCATGACGAGCCGACGACCCATGCTCCCGGTCGCCGCCGCCGCGCTCACGATCACGCTGGCCGGCTGCGCCCAGGCGGTGCCCGGCACCGCGCAGCCCGACCAGGTGGCCGCCGCCAAGGCGATGGAATCCGCCTACACCAAGGGAATCAGCGAGTTCCAGACGCACTTCGGCCGGCTCGGCGACGAGCGCGCCAAGGTCTACAACTACCTGTACCTCGGGGACTCCAAGCACATCAACGAGTTCGAGTCGGCCAAGTTCGGCAACCCGCCGATGACCGTGGTGGTCAAGCATCCCGGCGCCGACGACAAGGACGTGCAGATCTTTCTGCACACCCCGAACTCCGATGTGGACCTGGTAAAGCTGGACAGCCGGCACGCCGCCCTCGCGCCGACGCCGTGGGTGTCCACGCCGACCTTCCAGCTCAAGGACGGCTTCGACCCGTACCTGATGCTCACCTCGTGGGTGGCGGTGAAGCTGGACGGCGCGATCACCCAGACCAAGCTGGACGCACCCGATCAGCAGCGGCGCTCGGTGACTCCGAAACAGGGCGGCGGTTACGAGCTGCGCACCGGGGTCACCCTCGAATCCATGATCGACGGCGGCATCGCGTCGGTGCCCGTGGCGCTGCGGGACAAGGTCACCGCGGAGATGAAGGCGACCGTCCTGCCGGTGCGGATGGACTTCGAGCCGGACTGGCGGTTCCGCGGGTTCGAGGTGCTCGGCACGGTGCCGGGCGATCCGCAGCTGCGCATCCAGCTCGGCTACGAGGTCACCGGCCGGGCGTCGCGCGAGGACTTCCCGCAACCGCCGGCGCCGCAGGAGATCACCGCGATCACCGACAAGGACGCGGTGGCCAAGTTCTACGACGACCTCGGCGACGCCGACGGCTGATGGACAAACAACGGCCCCGGGAGAATGCTCCCGGGGCTTCGTTGTCCGTAACCGAAGGGCGGCTCAGCCCCAGCGGCCGGTGTTCAGCCGCTCGGTGTTCTGGGCGTCCTCGTTGGTCTTGTTCACCGCGACCGCGATCCGGGCCAGCACAGCGTTGAGGCTGTCGGCCGCGGAGTTCCACGTGGTCCGGGTCTGCTGGAAGCCGGCCGAAGCGGCACCCTCGTACATGCTGGACAGGTTGTCCACCTTGGCCCGCAGGTCCTCGACCAGCGTCTGGATCGCCTGCACTCGGCCGTTGATGCTGCCGGCAAGCTCACCGATCGCGTTGAAGTCATACCGCATGTAGCCGTCGCCGTTCATACTTTCCTCTCTCAAGTCTCAGGTTGGGTTGTCGGGAAGGTTCGCGGAGCGGATCAGATGCCGTCGAGGGCGCTCGTGATCGCGGACAGGTCGCTCTGCGCCTGCTCGTCCTGAGCCTGGTAGGCGGTGGACGACGCGGCGATCTCCTCGGAGATCCGCATCAGGCTGTCGTTCAGCTTCTGGGTGTCCTCGGCGAACTTCGTCATCAGGCTCACGAACGCGACCTTCGCGGCACCATCCCAGACGACGGCGTCGATCGCCGCGGCGAGCTGCCGAGCCTGGTCCATGAGCTGCTCGTTGGTGTCCACCATTTCCTGGCCGGCTCGGGTCAGTTCCGGTGCTCCGGCGGCGAACATTGCCATGAGGTCAAGCCCCCTTCTTCGGGTCGGTACTCCGTACTCTGATCGTTTCGTACGGTGTTACGACGACACCCTGCCAGGTCCGGTTCCGCGCTGTCCCCGGTTACGGGCAGGTCGTTGCTAGCGTGAACGCCGCATCCGGTAACCGATGCCGCAACGATGGGCGAACGCGGCCGGTCCCAGGCGTGTGCGAAAGCGCACACTTCTGCCCCGGAAAACGCGGCGCAGGCCGGCTAGCTGCGGGTTCACCACCGGCGCGGATTGCCCTACCACATCGCAGATCGACGGAAATTGTCGGGCCCAATGGTCAACTGAGGGGCCGATTCGCGGTTGCGAAATGTCTCCTCATTCGGTGATCTTCATCGTCCGCACGACGGTCTCGCAGGCCGGCCGGACCGTCCGCGCACCGGACTCGGTGTACTGGCAACCGATGTTGACCTGGGTGTGCGCGTCAAACAGGACGTACCAGTCCACCCGGCTGTTCGGCAGATTCTCCCGATAGCTGATCACGTTCCGGCCGGCGAAGCTGGCGTTCTCCTGGTAGTCGCTGAACGAGCCGGCGTTCTCGAAGTCCGAACGCAGCTTGTTCAGCACCCGAGGCCGGTCGGTGCGGCTGTCGAAGGCCAGCCGCCGCTGGTCGACCAGGATCCGGTCCTGGCCGCTCTCGGCCCCCACCGGCTTGACCTCGGTCCGCAGCTTGCCGGCCTCGCCGCCGGTCTGGGTCCAGCCGGACGGCAGGCTGAACTGGTACTCGTACTGCGCGATCAGTCGGCCCGGCGGTGGCTCGTCCCCGCCGCCAAGGGTGAGCAGCAGGGTGATCGTGGTGCCGGCCAGCACCGCCACCGCGGCGGCGGCGAGCCAGACCAGCCGGCGGCGGCGCGGCGCGGACGTGGGCGGCGGCGGGAGCGCCGGGCCCGGTGGCGGCGCGGGCGCGCGGGCGGTGACCCGGGCGGTCGGCCGCTCGGCCGCGGCCACGGTTGCGGCCCCGACCACCCCGGTGCGGTCCGGCTCGGCGCCGACCGCGCGCAGCGCACCCCTGGCCACCACGGTTTCCGGCTGGTCCAACGTGGTCGGCACCACCCCGAGGCGCCGGTGCACCAGCCGGGCGATCATCGGGATCCGGCTCGACCCGCCGACCAGGAAGATCCCGGACAGCTGGGCCGGGGCGAGCCCCGCGGTCCGAATGGTGGCCTCGGTCAGCTCGGCGGCCCGGGACAGCTGGTCGCCGATCAGCCGCTCCAGGTCGGCCCTGGTGACGTGCGCGTCCGGGAACGGCGGCGGCAGCGGAACGTCGGTGTAGGCGTGCCGGGACAGGGTTTCCTTGGCACCGCGGACATCCTGGTGGATCACCCGCCGGCGTCTGCGGTCCGGCAGTTGCCGGCCCTCGATCAGGGACCGCCAGGCGTCCGGGTCGATGTTGGACACCAGCGCGCCGACGTGCTCGAGCAGCAACTGGTCCACGTCCGCGCCGCCGAAGCTGGGATCGCCGCGGGTGGCCAGCACCTGGTAGGCCGGCGGCCGGCCGCCCACCGCAGGCGCCCGGCGCACCACGCTCACGTCCACCGTGCCGCCGCCGACGTCGAGCACGGCCAGCGCCCGGTCCGGCGCGCCGCGGGTGGGTGGGAAGCTCGCCGCGTGGAACACCGCGGCCGCCACCGGCTCCGGCACCAGCACGATCGTCGTGGCCAGCCCGGTCGCCGCCGTCCGCAGCACCCGGGTGCGCACCCCGCCCCAGTCCGCCGGATGGGTGAGCACCAACTGGTCCACCGCCGCCCCGCCGGTCACCCGCCGGGCCTCGGCGACCGCGCGGCCGAGCACCGCGCGGATCACCTCGCGCACCGCGATCACCGTGTTGCCGAGCAACAGCTCCGGCTCGTCGATCCGGCGCTTGGGGTGCGGCTCGTAGCGCGACGGGTCGATCGCGGCCTGCCGGTCCGCCTCCTGGCCGACGAACAGCGTGCCCTGCGGCGCGGCGTAGACCGCCGAGGACATCAGCGGGTTTCCGTCCACCGCGACCACCTGCGGCTCGCGGCCGTTGACCGACACGGCGATGCAGGTGCTCGACGTGCCAAAGTCGACCGCGACCCGAACCGTCACTCGGGCTGGATCCAGGCGACGTGCATCAGCTGCTGGCCCACCTTCCGACTGACCAGGGTGCCCCGGCCGGGCGGCATCGCGGACGGCTTCACGTTGCCGAGCAACGGACCCTCGTCCTTGCTGCCGCTGCCGATCAGGCCGGGGCTGGCGATCTCCTTCAGCTTGCCGAGCACCGGGTCGTACATGGCCCGGCCGGCGCCACCGGTGCGCCGCACGGCCACCACGTGCAGGCCGACGTCCTTGGCCTGGGCCAGGAACTCCGCGATCGGCTGCAGCGGGTTGCCGGCCTGGGTGGCCACCAGGTCGTAGTCGTCGACCACCACGAACAGCTCCGGCCCCTTCCACCAGGACCGGTTGCGCAGCTGCTCCTGGGTCACGTCCGGCCCGGGCAACCGTTTCGTCATCGAGTTGCGGATGTCACCGACCATGCCGCCGAGCTGGTTGGAGGACACCGCGTAGCCGAGCAGGTGGTCGGACTCGACGAACCCGAGCATGGTCCGCCGGTAGTCGACCAGGATGATGACCGCCTCCTTGGCGGTGTACCGCTCGGTGATGCCGCGGACGATCGTGCGCAGCAGGTTGGTCTTGCCCGACTCGCCGTCCATGAACGCCATGAAGTGCGGCTCGGCGTCGAAGTCCAGGTACACCGGGGCCAGCGCGTCCTCGTTGACCCCGATCGGCACCAGCCGCGACTCGCCGCGCTTTCCGTCCTGGGCCAGCAGATCCGCGTACGGCAGCAGATCGGGCAGCAGCCGGACCTTGGGCGCGTGCCGGCCCCGCCAGCCGCCGCGGATCTTCGCGATCGCGTCCTGCACGCCGGCCGCCACGTCCTCGTCGTTGGACGAGCCGTCGATCCGCGGCAGGCCGACCAGGAAGTGCAGCTTGTCCCGGGACAGACCGCGGCCAGGGTGGCCCTCCGGCACGTTCACCGCGACCCGACGGTCCACTTCGGACTCGCTGGGATCACCGAGGCGCAGCTCGAACCGGGTGCCGAGCAGGTCCTTGAGCGCCGGCCGGATCTCCGCCCAGCGGTTCGCCGACACGATCACGTGCACGCCGTAGGACAGACCCTGGGACGCCAGGTTGACCACCTGCATCTCGATGGCCTCGAACTCCTGCCGGAAGTTCAGCCAGCCGTCGATGATCAGGAAGACGTCCCCCCACGGGTCCTCCTTGAGCTCACCGCGCCGCTTGCGGTTGCGGAAGTCGGTCATCGAGTCGATCGCCCGGTTGCGGAACAGCAGTTCCCGCTGGTTCACCAGGCTGGACACCTCGGCCACCATCCGGCGCACCTTGTCCGGCTCCAGCCGGCCGGCCACCCCGCCGACGTGCGGCACGCTCTCCAGCGTGCCCATCGTGCCGCCGCCGAGGTCGATGCAGTAGAACTGCACCTCCTCCGGCGTGTGCGTGAGCGCCATCGACATCACCAGCGTGCGCAACAGCATCGACTTGCCGGACTGCGGGCCGCCGGCCACGGCGGCGTGCCCGGCCGCACCGGAGAAGTCGGCCCACAGCAGGTCACGGCGCTGCTCGAACGGCTTGTCGATCAGGCCGAGCGGCGGCTGCAACCGGCCGTTGCCGAAGAACCCGACCGGCGACAGGCCGCGGTCCTCGGTGGGCTGCAACGGCGGCAGCAGCGTGTCCAGCGAGTTCGGGGTGTCCAGCGGCGGCAACCACACCTCGTGCGCCGGCGGGCCCTGACCGACCAGCCGGGACACGACCACGTCCAGCTCGCTCGGTTCGGTCGGGTTGCTGCTCTCCGGCTTCGGCGCCTCCTGCAGCACCTCGCGCGGCCGCTCCGGCTCCTTCGGGATCTCCACGTAGTCCGGCACGAACAGCTTCGCCCGCCGGTCGCCGGTGACCGGCGCGGACGGGCCGGCCGCGGTGATGCCGGCCGGGCGGTACGGGCCGGAGACGTAGGCCGCCTTGAACCGGACCATCGTGGAGGTGTCGAACTTCAGGTAACCGGAGCCCGGAATCGACGGCAGCTCGAACGCGTCCGGCACCCCGATCGCGGCCCGGGACTCGGCCGCGGAGAACGTCTTCAGACCGATCCGGTAGGACAGGTGGGAGTCCAGGCCGCGCAGCTTGCCCTCCTCGAGGCGCTGCGAGGCCAGCAGCATGTGCATCTGCAGCGAGCGGCCGAGCCGCCCGATCGCCACGAACAGGTCGATGAAGTCCGGCTTGGCGGACAGCAGCTCGGAGAACTCGTCCACCACGATGAACAGCGCCGGCAACGGATCCAGGTCCGCGCCGTTCTCCCTGGCCCGCTCGTACTCCCAGACGTTCTTGAAGTTGCCGCCGTTCTTCAGCGCCTCCTGGCGCCGGTTCATCTCACCGGCCAGCGCGTCCTTCATGCGGTCGACCAGGATCAGCTGGTCCTGCAGGTTGGTGATCGTCGCGGCGACGTGCGGCGCCTTGTCCAGGCCGAGGAACGTCGCGCCACCCTTGAAGTCGACCAGCACGAAGTTCAGCGTCGAGGACGAGTGCGTGGCCAGCATGCCGAGCACCAGGGTGCGCAGGAACTCCGACTTGCCGGATCCGGTCGCACCGATGCACAGGCCGTGCGGGCCCATGCCCTCCATCGCGGCTTCCTTGATGTCCAGCTCCACCGGCTGGCCGAACTCGCCGACCCCGAACGGAACCCGGTAGCGGTCCCGGATCGAGCGCGGTCGCCACGCCTGCTGCACGTCGAAGGTCATCGGGTCGCCGGCGATCCCGAGCAGCTCGAGCAGCGTCGGGTTGGACAGCAGCGGCTCCTCGTCCCCGACGTCGGCCGCGGCCGCGCCCAGCCGCCACGGGGAAAGCTTGCGGGACAAGGCTTCCGCCTCGGCCACGGTGAGCCGGTCCGGGCGGGCGAACCACTCGACGCCGCTCGCGCTGCGCGCCCCCAGCCGGTCCTCCTCCACCACGAGGCGCAGGCCGCGCCGCGCGGTCAGCGTGCCGAGGCACTCGGACAGGTCCAGCAGCGTGACGCCGACCAGGCCCTCCTCGAGCAGGATCTGCTCCTCGCGGGTCACCTCGCCGTCGTCGATCACGATCAGAATGTGCGGCTGGTCCGGCTGCGGCGGCGCGTTGCGGGTGAACCGCTGCCGGTCCCGCAGCTCCTCGTCCAGCCACTCCTCGACCTGGCTCAGCGAGCCGGCCATCATCCGCAGCTGACCGATGCCGTCGACCATGAGCGGGTGCTGCACGTGCGGCAGCCACTTGGCCCACTCCCACTCCTGCTTGGCCTTGCCCGCGGTGACCACGGCGATCAGCACGTCGTCCGGGGTGTGGAAGGTGACCAGCTGCGCGATCAGCGCGCGGGCCAGACCCCGGGTCAGCTCCCGCTCACCGGACAGACCCACGGCGGCGAAGCCGCGGATGGCGATCTGGATGGGCAGCTCGGGGACGATCGAGTGGGCCCGGACGAACCGGCGCAGGGCCAGCGTGGCGATCGGCTCCAGCTCGTCGACCGGGCCGGTCTGCGGCGGCACCAGCCGGGTGGCCAGCCGCTGCGAGCCGCGGCCGGCGCGCAGGTGGCAGAAGTCCGCGTCGGACTGGCGGCGCTCCCACATCCGCCGGCTGGTGGCGATCGACCACAGCGCCTGCGGGTCCGGGTGCACCCACTCCAGCGCGGCCCGCTGATCCAGCGCGGCCTCCCGGGCGCGGTCCCGCATCTGGCCGAGGTAGCGCAGGTAGTCCTTGCGGTCCTCGTTCATCTCGGCCTTCTTCTGGCCGCCGCCGCGCCCGCCGCCGCCGGCCATCATGCCGACCATCGACATCAGCATCATGCCGCCGAACAGCAGGGAGGTCGGGTTGCCGCGGAACGCGACGAACATGAACGCCATCATTCCGATGGTCGCCACGATCATGACCGCCGGTAGCAGCTTGAGCACGATGTTGCCCGGGATGACCCTGGGCACCTCGGGTGGCGGCTCGAGGTGCACCTCGCCGCCCGGCTGGCGCGGCGCGGACAACCGGGGCGATCGCTTGAACTGCAGCGTGCTCACCGCGGGGGACCCCTCTTCGTTCGACCATCAGTTGCCGGAACCCACACACAGGGTGCGACCGGCAAGGCCATACTAGGGGCGTCGCGACCGGCCGGGGTGTGCAACGGCAAACCTGGTCGGTGCGGGAACAGCACGGAACGAACTGATAGGGGACTTGCGGTGGCGACCGGTACGACCGTGTTCAGCCGGGTGACGGTGGTGGCCCCGAGAACGCGCATCGACGTGGCGCTGCCGGCCGACGTCGCCGTTGCCGATCTGCTGCCGATGTTGCTGGAGATGGCCAAGGAGGCCACCCCGGACGGCGGCGCCCGGCACGGCGGCTGGTGCCTGGCCAAGCTCGGCGAGGGCACCCTCGACCCCAGCCGGACGCTGGCCTCGCTCAGCGTGGTCGACGGCGAGATGCTGCAGCTGCGCCGCCGCTCGGAGACCCCGCCGCCGCCGCTGTTCGACGACGTGGTGGACGCCATCGCCGAGTCGTCACCGGACAGCTACCGGCCGTGGACCAAGCAGACCGCCAACCGGATCGGCTATATCGGCGCCACGCTGGCGCTGCTCACCGCCGCCGTCACCGTGCTGCTCACCGGGCCGATCGGCGGCGGCGACCGGATCGGCGCCGCGATCGCGGCCGGCGCCACCGCCGTGTTCGCGGTCGCGCTCGGCGCCGTGATCGCCCGGGCGTACCAGGCCGAGACCGCCGGCGTGCTGATCGCCGCGGCCGGCGGGCTGCCGATGGCGTTCGTCAGCGGGCTCTACATCGTTCCCGGGGAGACCGGCCGGGCCAGCCTGCTGCTGGCCTGCGCGCTGGTGCTGATCATGGCCGCCGCCTCGATCATGCTGATCGGTTCCGGGGTCACCACGTTCGTCGCCGCCGGCAGCGCGGCCGCGCTCGGTGTGATCGCGTTCACCGTGGCCACCCTGGTCGCGCACCCGGCGCCGGGCATCGCCGCCGGCACCGTCGCGGTGGCGCTGGCCGCCCTGTCCCTACTGCCCCGGCTGACCATCCAACTGGCCCGGCTGCCGCTGCCCAACGTGCCCGGCAGCGCCGAGGATCTCAAGGAGGACACCGGGTTCCCGGACTACCGCTCGATCGAGAAGCGGGCCGGGCTCGCCCACGAGTACCTCACCGGCATGATCGTCGGCTGCGGCGTGGTCACCGCGATCGGCGCGATCATCACGGCCGGCGCGCGCGACGTGTGGGGGGTCAGCCTGGCCATCATCGCCACGCTGGTGCTGCTGCTGCGGGCCCGCACGTACGCCAACGGCAGCCAGGCGATCGCGCTGCTGGCCACCGGGATGTTCGCCGCGGCCGGCATCGTGGTCGGCTGGCTGATCGGGTCCGACCCGGCCGACCGGCTGCTGTGGGTGTTCGGCGCGCTGATCCTGATCGCGGCCGCGTCGCTGGTGCTCGGGGTGATCTTCCCGGAACAGCGCTTCTCGCCTCCGCTGCGGCGCACCGTGGAGATCATCGAGGCGATCTGCATCGCGGTGGTGCTGCCGCTTGCGCTGGCCGTGATGGGGCTGTACAGCACGTTGCGGCACCTGGACCTGGGTCTGTAGCTCATGCGGACACCGTCGACGATCCACCGGCTCGCCGCGGCGGTCGCGGCCGGCCTGCTCGCCCTCACCCCGGCGGTCGCCTCGGCGCAACCGGGCCGCGAGGACGGCTTCGCCAAGCCGCCCCCGCTGCCCGCCGGCACCCCGGTGCCGAACGACACCGGCCGGCCCGACCTGCCGTACGAGCAGAAGACGCTGTGTGTGAAGTCGCTCAACGAGGGCGTGGTGCTGCCCAACAAGCCGTGGGGGCAGACCCAGCTGCGGTTCGACGAGCTGCACCGGTTCGCCACCGGCAAGGGGCAGAAGGTCGCGGTGATCGACACCGGGGTGAACCGGCACGACTTCCTCGGCGACCGGCTCGCCGGCGGCGGTGACTACGTGGCCGACAAGAACGGCCTCGAGGACTGCGACGGGCACGGCACCGAGGTCGCCGGGATCATCGCGGCGAACCCGCCGGCGAACAGCAACATCGGGTTCAAGGGCATCGCGCCGGACGCGGGCATCGTCAGCATCCGCCAGTCCAGCGCCAACTACGAGGGCAAGGACCCCACCGATCCGAACGCCCAGACCCGGGCCGCCGGCAACCTGCTCACCCTCGCCCAGGCGATCGTGCGCGCGGCGAACCAGGTGCCCAAGGGCGTGATCAACATGTCGGTGGACAACTGCCGGCCGGCCGGGCCGATCACGTCGGCCGAGGTCGCGGTTCAGTCCGCGTTGCGGTTCGCGGTCGAGGATCGGGACGTCGTTGTGGTCGCCTCCGCCGGCAACCTCAAGGAGAACGACTGCAACCAGCAGAACGGTCCGGACGCCAACCGTCCCACCACGATCGTCACCCCGCCGTGGTTCGCGGACTATGTCGTCTCGGTCGCCGCCATCGACCGTCGCGGTGACCCGGCCCAGTTCTCCGTCCAGGGTCCCTGGGTCACCGTCGGCGCCCCCGGCACCGAGATCACCTCCCTCGACCCCGGCAACAACTCCGGTCTCGCCAACCGCCTGCTGACCAAGGACGGCCAACCCTCGGAGATCCAGGGCACCAGCTTCGCCGCCCCCTACGTCGCCGGCATGGCCGCCCTGATCCGCGAACGCTTCCCGAACCTGACCGCCCGCCAGGTCATGGACCGCATCAAGGCCACCTCATCGCACCCCGCCGCCGCCGGGGGCCGGGACAACCTGGTCGGCTACGGCATGATCAACCCGATCGCCGCCCTCACCGCCATGGTCCCCAGCGAACAGGGCATCAACCCGGACCAACCCACCAACATCACGTTCGACATGCCCCCCGCCGACCCCAAGGACTGGACCCCGGTCACCGTCGCCCTCATCGGTTCCCTCGGCGGCGTCGGCGCCCTCGTCCTCACCGTCTTCGTCGTCCACACCGTCCGCCGCAACCGCCGCGAGGACGACCCCACCAACCTCCGCCGAATCACCAGCGCCTGACCGTCCGCCTCTCCGGGTTTTACTGCTGTTGTTGCGTTCCAGCCGGTGGTGCGGTTCGCGGGTTGAGTGTGGCTGGGTGCCGTCACGGTGCCCCTGAGGTTGCGTTGGTTGGGGGGCCGGGACTTCTTGCACCCGATCCCGCCTCGGGCAGCCGGGTTGCCGGGCGTGGCAGGGGGGTCATTCCGGAGAGGCGGGTTATTAGCGGATGGTGGCGGCCAGGCGGCGGAGGGCGGAGCGGAGGTCGTCGGTGGGGAGGGGGTTGACGCTCATCCAGTCGCCGTCTTCGGCCAGCCGAAAGCGGCCGCGTTGGGTGTCGAGCCAGCGGAGTTCTTCGCCGTGGCGGTGCCACTGGTCCTCGGTGTTGTCGCGTTTGGCGAGGCCGGCCTGGCCGTTGCCGCGCACGGGTTGCAGGTGCGAGACCATCCGGCGGACCGTGCGCTCGTCGATGCCGTGCGCGCTGAGCAGGTCGTCGATCTCATCGGTCTGCATGCATTGTGGTGGGCGGCGGATCTCCACCGTGGTGTCCAGATCGGACGACGGGTTGGCGGGTTCGGGGATCCGCTGGCGCATTTCGTTGTAGGCGTTCTCGATCGCCGCGCGAGGCAGGCTGAACGGGGCGCTGTTGGCGGCGTCCGTCGCGGGGATGAGGTGGATCAGCTCCTCGACGAGGTCGTCGAGGGACCCGGGGATCATCATGATCGTCCGCTCCGGGTCGGTCATGTCCTGGGTGACCAGCAGCGCCTCGTCCCGGTAGCTCAGCACCACCGCGCCGAACGTGGCGCGTTCTTCGGCGAGCACCAGGTCCAGTACACCGGTGGCGTTGCGCAGCAGGTAGACGAAGTCATCGGCGACGCCGAGCGGGCCCGCCTCGTCGGCAAGGCCCCGCTCGGTCATCAGCTCCCGCGCGCCGCCGTACATCACCAGGCGCTCCACGTCGGTCACCCCGGAGGACGGCACCTCCAGCGGGAACGGCGCGGCCACCTCGGCGAACGTGCACAGCAGCTCGACCTCGACCGGATGCAGCGCGTGCCCCCGGTCCACCCCTGTCGCCATCGATCAGCTGTACCGGTAGTTGCCGGCGCCGTCGGCGTCGGTCTGCTCGTAGGCCGCCACCGTGCGCTCGGCGCTGGCGACGAACTCCTCCATGTTCTTCAGGGCCACCTCGAGCTGCCCGCGCAGCCCGCCCGTGCCGCCAAGCCGGTCGGTGAACTTCTCGGACAGCTCCTGGCCGACCGGGCTGGTGCCGAGCATCGGGGCGAGGCTCGGGTCGCCCATGTCGGTCACCTCGGTGGACACCGCGTCGAGGTTGGCCCGGACCTGCGCGACCGCGGCCGCGAAGGCACGCACCTGATCGGCATCGACCTGCCAACCGCTGCCCGGGGCCATCGCGCCACCGGCGCTCTGCTCCTCGAGGTACATCTGTCTTTCCTCCTCGCGTCTACAGGCCGATGACCGGCGGCGCGGCCTTCAGGTCCGAGGACGAGAAGGGATCCTCCTCGACCGGGAACTTGCGCACGTGCTCGTCGTCCTCTTCGTCCCGCGCACCGGCGGCCCCGGGCGCGCCGTAGCCCGACCCGTGCGGGTCGAGCGCACCGCCGCGACCGAACCGGCCGCGCGCACCGCCGCGCTCGGCGTCGGCGCCGATCCCGCCGCGGCCGCCGGGCCCACCGCCCGGGCCGTAGCTCTCCATGCCGCCCATCAGGTCCGAGCTGCCGTCCACATCGAGGCCGGGACGGCGCTTGTGCTCACGGTCCTTGCCCGCGCCACCGCGACCCGCACCGGCACCCATACCGCCGGCCGGCATGCCACCACGACCGGCCATACCGGCCCGGCCGGCACCCGAGGCGGTCGTTCCGCCGCGCGCACCCAACCCGCCGGGGCCGTAGCTGTCCGGGCCACCGACCAGATCGGTGCCGTCCACCTCGAGACCGGGGCGCCGCTTGTGCTCCCGGTCCTTGCCCGCGCCACCGCGACCCGCACCGGCCCCGGCACCCATGCCGCCACCGGGCAGCCCGCCACGACCGGCCAGACCCGCCCGGCCGGCACCCGCCGCGCGGGTGCCACCGGTACCCCGGCCACCCGCGCCGACCCCGCCGACGCCACCGCGACCGGCGGCACCGCCCCGGCCGGTCGTGCCGCCGCGTCCACCGGCACCGATGCCACCCGGCACCCCGCCGCGGCCGACGCCACCCCGGCCACCGGATGTGCCGCTGCGGCCGGGCGGCACCGCGCCCAGCCCGGGACCGCGGGATCCGGGCGTTCCGACGCCCCGGCCCGGGGGCAGGAACCCGCCGGGAAAACCGCCGAGGCCGGTGCCCGGCAGGCCACCGCCGCCGGGAATCGGGTTCATACCGCCGAACGGTGGCGGCGGGGTCAGCCCGCGCCAGCGCGGCTCGGGACCATCGGTGAACGAGGGAATCGTGCCGATCCCCGGCCCGCCGACACCGGGACGCAGGTCCGGACCCGTGCCGCCGGGCGGGGTCGGACCGGTCCCCGGCGTGCCGACGCCGGGCCCGGGGTTGGCGCCCTGGCCGGGACCGGGGTTGGTGCCGTTGGACGGCAGACCGAACTGCGGGGTGGTCCCGTCGATGCCGAGCAGCGCGGTCTCGTAGCGCTGCATCGTCTGCACGGCCTTGCGCTTGAGCTTCTTCTTGCTGCTGCCGAAACCGAACGCGCTGGCGATGCCGCCGATGGCGGCGCCGAACGCCGCGCCGATCGGACCGGCGACCGCGAAGCCGGCCAGCGCGCCGCCGCCGGCGCCCATGTACCAGGCATCATTCGGCTTGCCGGGCATGGTGCTCTGCGCCGACCGCAGCGCCCCGCCCGCGTCCTGGATCGGGTCGGCCATCTGCGCCGCGGTGTCGCCGAGCTCGCCCATCCAGACCGCGTTGTTGGTCACGATCTGGTTGGCCTCGACCGCACTCGAACCGGACCAGAACTGCATCAGGGTGTTCAGCGAGCGCTGCAGGTCCGCCGAGGCCTGGGTGACCGAGCTACCGTGCCGGCGCCATTCGCCGGCCAGCGCGTCGAGCTGGTTGGGGCTGGCCCGTTCGGCCACCATCTTGATCAGTGTCTCGAGCCCGTACCCGTCCCAGTGCACGCCGCCGGTGACCCAGCGGTCGTTGTACTGGCGCCGCTCGCGCCGTTCACGCTCGGCTTCGGCTTGTGCGTTGGCCGCCGTCTGCCGCAGACTCGCGAACACCGCGCCTAAGTCAAAGATGGCCATGTGGTGACCCCACTCGGTGACAAATCGTCGCTTCCGACCGTTACGTTATCGGATCGGACCGACAGCGGGCACCGAATCGGTTGAACAGGTTGCGAACCTAGCCGATCACTGCCGCCAAATGGCGGATCGAGGCATACAACTCGTTGGCGAACAACGGGTTCACACTTGTCCATTCCGCATCGCCGCCGAGCTTGTAGCGGCCGTGCTCGGTGTCCAGCCAGCGCAGCTCGGCCCCGACCCGCCGCCAGGCCCCGGCGTAACCGCGCCGTTCGGACAGTCCGGCCTGGCCGTTGCCGAGTACCGGCTGCAGGGCGGTGCTCATCCGGCGGGCCAGCCGCTCGTCGATCCCGTGCGCGCCGAGCAGCTCGTCCAACTCGTGCGCCTCGAGCCAGCCCCGGCGACTCCTGGCCCGGTCCATCAGCACGGCGTACACCTGGCCGACCGCGCGCCGCGGCAGGGTGAACGGGGTGGTCATGGCCGCGTCCAGCTCGGGTAGCAACCGCAGCAGCTCGTCCACGGCGTCGTCGATGGGCAGCGCGACCAGCCCGGTGAACAGCTCGTCGGCGTCCGGCTCG
Source organism: Actinophytocola sp. (assembly GCF_035762905.1). Classification (GTDB taxonomy): domain Bacteria; phylum Actinomycetota; class Actinomycetes; order Mycobacteriales; family Pseudonocardiaceae; genus DASYTH01. Next base: position 150,333 of record NZ_DASUCC010000077.1, on the reverse strand, counting down.
GTCACCGCGAGCAGCGCGGCGCCGTTCACCCCGAGCAGCACCGCGCCCAGCCGGTCCACCCCCATGGTGAGCAGCAGATCGAGGGATGCCCGGCTGGACCGCAGCAGGCGCACGAACTCCTCGGCGACCCCGCACGGCCCCCGATGGTCGGCCAGACCGCGGGCGGTCAGCCGGTCCCGGGCGGCGCCGAACAGCGCCCGGCGCTCGGTGCCGTCGGCGCCCACCGACGGCACCCGCAGCGGGAACGGCGCCGGCACGCCGGCGAATGTGCACAGCAGGTCCATCTCGACGACGTCCAGCGACGCGTCGAACCCGTCTCCCAGCGTCATTGTCGTGCGATCAACCCGCCTGGCCGGCCCGGTCGATCCGGTTCGCGGCCTCCTGGTCCTGCTCGCGGTAGTCGCGCAGGGCGGCCTCCGCGGTGGCGACGAACGCCTCCATCCGGCGCATGGCCTCGCTCAGCATCGGGCGCAGGCCGCCAGTGGTCGGGCGCTGCGGGTTGTCAAGGGCGGCGTCCAGCCGGTCGGCGAACTTGCGCTCCAACTGGGTGGCCACCGGGCTGGTCCCGAGCTTCGGCGTGTACTCGTCCGACTGCATTCCCTCGACCCGCTCGCCCACCACCCGCAGCCACTCCCGGACCTGGTCGATCGAGCGGACGAACGCGCGCATCGAGTACGGGTCGATCGACCAGCCGCCGGACGGCTCCGGCTCGACCGCGGCGGCGGTCGACCGGTCGGCCATCGGCTTGCTCGCGGTCGGCATCGGCGGCGGTGCCGGCGGTGTGTTGACCGCCTCGGCGGCCAGCTGACCCCGCAGCGTTCCGATGTCCGGCGTCTCGTTCTCCATGACCGTCATTCCTTCGTGTTCCACTCAGAGCCCGATCACCGGTGGCGAAGCCTTCTTCTCCAGCCCGAACGGATCGTCCGCGTCGACCGGGAACCGCCTGCGGTGGTCGCCCGCCGTGCCACCGGCCCCGGCGGCCCCGCCCATCGGGGCCATCGGGGTCCCGCCGGCCGGGCCGTGCCGCCCGTCCGGATCGGCCAGTGCGCCCGCGCTCATGGCCGGCACCGTACCGGCGAGCCGCTCCGGGGTGGGCACCGCGCCGGTGCCGGGCGAGCCGCCGGCCCCACGACCACCAACGCCGGCGCCGCCACCGCCGATGCCGAATCCGCCGCCCGGCGCGAAGGTCGGGCCGAGCCCGCCGACCGACCCGCCGCCGGCGCCGACCGTGATGCCGCGGTCGAGACCGCGCCCACCGGAGCCGCCCTCGTGCCGGGCCGCGCCGGTGCCGGAGTCGTCCCGGCCGGTCAGGTCGTCCCAGTCCCGCCCGGGGCCCGGGTCCACGATGATCGTCACCGGCGGCTCCCCGCGCCCTCGGCGGGGCGGCTCCGACGGCGGGCGCAGCACGTTGTCCGGACCCTCGAACTGCGGGATGGCCGCGTCGATGCCGATGGCCGCGGTCTCGAACCGGCGCATGGCCTCGACCGCCTGCCGCTTCAGGTCCGCCTCCGCCAGCGCCGCCTCGGCCGCGCTCTGCGTGCCGGCGGCGGTGGCGCCGATCGCGGCGCCGAGCGGCCCGCCGGCCAACTGGCCCACCGCGGCGCCGTCCGGCGCGGAGCCGGGCGCGATCGACGGGTCGACGTCCGGCACCACCGGCATCTGGTCCTGGGCCGCCTTCAACGCGCCCGCGGCCTCCTCGACCGGGCTGCCGATCTCGTAGGCGGTGGCGCCGAGGTCGGCCAGCCACTGGGCGTTGAGCGCCACGTCGGTGCGGGCCTGCCGGGCCGAGGCGCCGGACCAGAACTCCATCAGCCCGTCCAGCGCGGCACCCAACTCGTGCGCGGCGTCGACCAACCCGTTGCCGGTCCAGCGCCAGTCGTCGGCCAGGCCCATCAGGCCACGCAGGTCGACCTGCTGGGTCACCATCGCGACCAGCTGTTCCAGGTCGTAGGTCTCCCAGTTGGTGTCGCCGGTGACGTACCGGTCATTGCGCGCAGGCATGCTCTGAGGGTAACGGCATCGACACCCGGAATTGGTCCGTACGCGTGGATCGTGGCAAAGGTCGTCGGCGACGGCGAGTGCTCGTCGCAACGATCCGTGGATCCGGCACTAGTTGCTCTCGCCGGCTTTGGGTTGGGCCTTGCCGACGACGTTGTCGGCGTAGGTGTCCAGGAACCGGGTGCCGACCTGTTGGGCGTAGCCGAGAACGAGGGCGGCGACCAGGAGGGCGGGCCGGTTGGCGATGACGTCCTGGAACAGGCCGGTGGCGGTGATGAGGACGCCGACCACGGCGAGCACCGCGCCGAGCATGATCTTGATCGCGGCCTGGTACGGGGTGAGGGTGTAGGCCACGACCGAGGGACGGGTCCGCAGCAGCAGGATCACCACGGCGACGGCGCCGCCGAGAGCGCCGAGCAGCTGGATGAGCCAGATGTCGCCGCCGGTCGGGGTGCTGCCGCCGGTGGCGCAGAAGCCCTTGACACACAACGGAAGCAGCGTGGGGAAGACGGAGCTGAGCACGCCGAGGACGACGTTGAGCAGCAGCATGAGGATGCCGAAGAGCACCAACCGGTTGCGCAGACTGCGCACGGCGCTGTGCGAGTTGTCCGAGGTGGCGTAGGCGCCGCGCAGGGCTTCGGCGATGACGGCGCGTTCCACGTCGCCGATGTTGGTGGAGCGCACGGCGAGCAGGGCGCGGACCCGTTGGTCCTTGGGGTCGAGGTCCTCAAGGACGCGTTCCCGGATGGCGGGCAGGCGGCCGACCAGGTCGGGACTGGTGGCGATCACCCGGGTCTCGGCAAGGTGCAGCGCGCGCCAGGAGCGTTCGATGTCCGAGCCGGAGTACCAGGTGGCCAGGTTGGTACGGACCCTGGTCGACTGGTGCGCGATCTCCATCGCGGCGACCACGCCGGGCGGGTCGTCGTCCTCCCGGCTGTCCAGCTCGGCCTGTAACCAGGTCAGGCGTTCACCGACCGGTACCCGCCAGGAGGAGAACCGGGATCTCGGGATCTCGTCGGACCAGTTCCGCGTCATCGGCACCACCGGCTCCGGCCCGCCGGCATCGGAAATGGGGATCGGTATCGCTGCCATCACGTTCGCCCAGTACTGATCGCAGTTGTCGGACACGCTCCGTTGATCGTGGCATCGTGGCACGGCCGCGCACCATTACGCACCGGGTTCGGCGGAACTGCGCGCCGTAGCACCGGAATTCGACCCGCCGGCCCGGCGCATCGCGTCCGGATGATGCCTGGCCAGCACCGCAACCCCGGCGATCGCCGCCAGCGCACCGGCGGCCAGGCCGAGGCCGCGCCAGCCGCCTGCGTCCACGGTCTCGTCCAGCAGCCCGATCCCGATCGCCGTGGCCACCAGCGGGTTCAGCACGGTCTGGCAACCCACCACCACATCCGGCGGCCCGCTGGAGTAGGCCAGTTGGAGCAGCCAGGATCCGGCACCGAACGCCAGCACCAGACCGGTCATGGCCAGCGGGGACACGGCGGAGAGGCCGCCCTGCTGGAAGCCGAAGGTGACGTCGCGAACCAGGATCGACACCAGGCCGTAGGCGCAGCCGGTGGCCGCGGCGAACGCCACGCACCGCACGATCCCGTGCCGCAGCGCGCCCGCGACGCCGAGCACCAGCACGGCCACCGCGACGATCTCACCGGCCCGCAGCACCGCACTGTCCGGGAACTCCACGGACTTCGCCGCACCGGCGACCAGCACCACGAACAGCGCGACGCCGCCGGTGCTGGCCACCACCGCGAACAGCGCGGCGGCGTCCAGTCGGATCCCGGTGGCCCGCGCGTTGATCACCACGCTGACCGGAAGGGCGAGCACCACGATCGGCGCCACCACGGTGACCGGTGCCAGGGCGAGCGCCAGGATCTGCAGCACCGCGCACACCGAGAGCACGGCGAGCCCGGCCAGCCAGCGTGGGTTGCGGGCCAGTCGGGCCAACCCGCGCAGTTGCAGCCCGGAATCCCGCGACTCGTCCCGCACGCCTGCGGCCTGGAACTGAACGCCGACCGCGGACAGGGTGGCGCCGAGCACCGCGAACACGATGGCGAGCGTGATCATCCGGCCACCTCAAGTCCACAAAGGACCCTCCGGGCCGGCACCACCGGACGACTGCCGGTCCCCCTCGACGTCATGGCCGCTCCGAGATCGCAGGTAGCGGTTCGTTGAACCTCAACGAAACCACCGCGCGGTCCGTTCCCGGCGACTGAGAGTCCTCTCAACCGCCCGGATGCGACTCGGCCCGAACATTGTGGACGAACACCAGTCCAGTATGGACAGCTCAGGTGCTCGGTCGCATGGCGAGCTTGGCCAGCAGATCCCTGGCCTTCTCGGCGTTGCGCGGCTGGGCGAGCACGTCGTAGCGGCCGGCGACCAGTTGGCTGGCCGAAGCGATCTCCCGGCCGCTCCGGGTTGTCGCGTAGCCGACCGCGGCGAACACCATCCCGAACAGGACACCCGAGACGAGGCCGACCAGGATCGGCGCGAAGGACATGGCCTGCTGGCTGAACACCCCGAGCAGCAACCCGACGAACAGGCCGAACCAGGCACCGGACAGCGCACCCGTGGCGAGCACCTTGGGCCAGCTCAACCGCCCGATGACCCGCTCGACCAGCATCAGGTCGACCCCGACGATGGTCACTTCCTGCACCGGGAAATCGTTGGTGGCCAGGTACTCCACCGCCCGGTGGGCTTCGGCGTACGTGTCATAGGAGCCGATCGGCCACCCGGACGGCGGCGTCGGCACCCTCGGTAGGCCCTGGCCGCCTCGCGCCGAGCCGGAAAACGCACCGCTCACCATTGCAATGATGCCACGATCGTCCCATTCGGGACGCCTGGTTAGCCCCGCGACCGGTATTCCCGGAGCAGACCTCGGCTGATGATGGTCTTCTGGATCTCGCTGGTGCCCTCGCCGATCAGCAGGAACGGCGCCTCGCGCATCAGGCGCTCGATCTCGTACTCCTTGGAGTAGCCGTAACCGCCGTGGATCCGGAACGCCTCCTGGGTCACCTCGGCGCAGTACTCCGAGGCGAGCAGCTTGGCCATGCCGGCCTCGACGTCGTTGCGCTCGCCGGAGTCCTTGAGCCGGGCCGCGTTGACCATCATCAGGTGCGCGGCCTCGACCTTGGTGGCCATCTCGGCCAGCTTGAACGCGATGGCCTGGTGCTCGGCGATCGGCTTGCCGAACGTGCGGCGCTGCTGGGCGTACTCGACGGCCAGCTCGAACGCCCGGATGGAGATGCCGCACGCCCGCGCGGCCACGTTCACCCGGCCGACCTCCACGCCGTCCATCATCTGCGCGAAACCGCGGCCCGGCGCCTCGCCGAGGATCTTGTCCGAACCGATCCGGTAGCCGTCGAACACCGCCTCGGTGGTGTCGACGCCCTTGTACCCCATCTTGTCGATCTTGCCGGGGATGGTCAGGCCGGGCGCCACCTCGCCGAACCCCTCCGGCTTCTCCACCAGGAACGCGGTGAGGTTCTGGTGCGGCTTGTCGGCCCCCTCGTCGGTGCGCACCAGCAGCGCGATCAGGTTGGAGCTGCCGCCGTTGGTCAGCCACATCTTGGCGCCGTCGATGACGTAGGAGTCGCCGTCCCGCTTCGCCCTGGTCTTGATCGCGGCCACGTCCGAGCCAAGGTCCGGTTCGGACATGGAGAACGAGCCCCGGATCTCGCCGGTGGCCATCTTCGGCAGGAAATGGTCCTGCTGCGCGTCGGTGCCGTGCTGCTTGATCATGTGCGCGACGATGAAGTGTGTGTTGATCACACCGGACACGCTCATCCAGCCCCGGGCGATCTGCTCCACCACCAGCGCGTAGGTGAGCAGCGACTCGCCGAGCCCGCCGTAGGACTCCGGGATGGTGAGGCCGAACAGCCCCATCTCCTTCATTCCGTCGACGATGTCCGCCGGATAGCTGTCGGCGTGCTCGAGGGCCTGTGCGTGCGGGATGATCTCCTTGTCCACGAAGTCGCGGACCGTCGCGAGAATCTCGCGCTGAACGTCGGTCAGTCCTGCGGTCTGGGCAAGGCGGGCCATCGGAGCTCCCTTTTCGGGGACGGGGTTACCGGTCAGTATCTCGCGGTTAACGCCCGTTCGCGCAAGGAAGGTGCGCAGCACCACTCAACGGCCGCGGTGCTCCACCCGGTGGCCGCACTCGCGGCAGTCCTCGGCCAGTACGTACACGTCCACACCGCAACCGTGGCAGCTCTTGAAACTGCGCTCGAAAAGGTCGTCGTGGCGGCGTCCCCGGCCGAACAAACGCGAAGTTCGGCGGTCCTTGACGACGCTGTGTCTACCCATGGCCTACAGCCTCACCCGAATGGGTGGGCAAGTGGCAACCCCGGGCCGTGATCTGTGCGTTATCTCACGGCAACCTTTGACGCGCTGCGACGTCCTTATTAACCGTCCGTGACGTCCTTGGCGGATTGTGACCGTTCGGTCACCGCCCGGCTCGACGCCTCAAGGAACCGCAGCAGCTCCACCGGGAACGGCAGCACCAGCGTCGAGTTCTTCTCCGCCGCCACCTGCACCACGGTCTCCAGCAGCCGCAGTTGCAGCGCGGACGGCGTGTCCGCCATCGTCGCCGCCGCCTCGGCCAGCTTGTGCGAGGCCTGCAGTTCGCCGTCGGCCGAGATCACCCGGGCCCGCCGCTCGCGCTCGGCCTCGGCCTGCCGGGACATCGAGCGTTTCATCGACTCCGGCAGCGCGACGTCCTTGATCTCCACCCGGTCGATGTGCACGCCCCACTCCAGCGCCGGGCTGTCGATCATCATCTCCAGCCCCTGGTTGAGCTGCTCCCGGTTGGACAGCAGATCGTCCAGGTCGCTCTTGCCGATGATCGACCGCAGCGACGTCTGGGCCACCTGCCCGATCGCGAACCGGTAGTCCTCGACGTTGACGATCGCCAGGGTCGGATCGATCACCTTGAAATAGACCACCGCGTCGACCTTGACCGTCACGTTGTCCTTGGTGATGCCCTCCTGGGCCGGCACCGGCATCGTGACGATCTGCATGTTCACCTTCTCCAACCGGTCGGAGACCGGCCGGAGGAACTGCAGACCCGGCTCCCGGACCCGGGTCTGCACCCGGCCGAACCGGAACACCAGCCCGCGTTCGTACTGCTTGACCACCCGCACGGTGGAGCTCACCCAGAGGACGACGAAAACCAGGACACCAAGCAGGATCCAGCTCAGGAGCATGGCGAACTCCCAACCAGGCGCGGGAAACTCGACAACCCGCGGCTACCCCTCGATGCTACGCCGACAGATCCGCGACGGCGGCGGCGAGCGCGAGCACCCGGCGGGCGTTGGCCACGTGCAGGTGCTCGATCATCCGGCCGTCCACGGTGACCACGCCCCGGCCGTCCCGCATCGCCTCGTCGAACGCGTCGATGATCCGGCGCGCGCCGGCCACCTCCGCCTCGGACGGCGCGAAGATCCGGTTGCACGGCTCGAGCTGCCCCGGGTGGATCAGCGTCTTGCCGTCGAAGCCGAACTCCCTGCCCTGCCGGCATTCCGCCTCGAACCCGGCCAGGTCGCGCACGTCGTTGTAGACGCCGTCCAGGATCGCCTTGCCGGTCGCCCTGGCCGCGAGCAGCGCCAGCGACAGGCCGCCGAGCAACGGCGCCCGGCCGGGCACGTGCTCGGCGTGCAGTTCGTTGGCCAGGTCGTTGGTGCCCATGACCAGCACGGTCAGCCGGGCACTCTCCCGGGCGATGTCATAGGCGTTCAGCATCGCCACCGGGGTTTCCAGCATGGCCCAGATCGCCGTGTCCTCGCCCGCCCCGGCCGCGCGCAGCGCCCGCTCGATCGCGTGCACCTCGCTGGCCGAGTTGACCTTCGGCACCAGCACGGCGTCCGGCCCGACCGCCGCGGCGGCGCGCAAATCGTCTGCGTGCCACGGGGTGTCCAGCCCGTTGACCCGAATGGCCACCTCACGACGGCCGTAGCTGCCCGCGGCCACCGCCGCGCACACCCGCTCGCGGGCGTCGGCCTTCGCGTCCGGCGCCACCGCGTCCTCCAGGTCGAGGATCAGCGCGTCGGCGGGCAGCGTCCTGGCCTTCTCCAGCGCCCGCTCGTTGGCCCCGGGCATGTACAGCACCGAGCGGCGGGGCCGGGTGGTCGGCTCGGGCAGTGGCTCAATCACCGGCCAGCGCCTCCTTCGTCGCGGTCTCGTAGGCGTGCGCCAGTTCCGGGTCCCGGGCGGCCAGCGCGTCGGCCAGTTCGGCCACCACCCGGCACTGTTTCACGGTGGCGTCGTCCTGCATCTTGCCGTCCAGCATCAGCGTGCCGGTGCCGTCGCCCATCGCCGCGAGCACCCGGCGGGCCCAGGCCACATCGGCCGGATCCGGCGAGAACACCTTGCGGGCGATGGCGATCTGCGCCGGATGCAGGCTCCACGCCCCGACGCAGCCGAGCAGGTAGGCGGCGCGGAACTGGTCCTCGCAGGCCACGGTGTCGCGGATGTCGCCGAACGGCCCGTAGAACGGCAGGATCCCGGCCGCGGCGCAGGCGTCCACCATGCGGGCGATCGTGTAGTGCCACGGATCCTGCTGGGAGGTGACCCGCCCCTCGGTCAGGTCGGCGGAGACCGGGTCGGTGCGGACCAGGTAGCCCGGATGCCCGCCGCCGACCCGGGTGGTCTTCATCCGCCGGCTGGCCGCCAGGTCCGCGGGCCCGAGCGAGAGGCCCTGCATCCGCGGGCTGGCCATGGCGATCTCCTCGACCCGGGCCACCCCGCTGGCGGTCTCCAGGATCGCGTGCAGCAGCAGCGGCCGGGACAGGCCGGCCCGCGCCTCCAGCTGGGCCAGCAGCCGGTCGGCGTAGTGCACGTCCTCCGGCCCCTCGACCTTCGGGATCATGATCACGTCGAGCTTGTCGCCGACCTCGGTGACCAGCGTCAGCAGGTCGTCGAGGACCCACGGCGAGTCCAGGCTGTTCACCCGAGTCCACAGCTGGGTGTCGCCGAAGTCGGTGCCCCGCGCGATGGTGACCAGCCCGGCCCGGGCGGCCTCCTTGCGGTCGGCCGGGACGGCGTCCTCCAGGTTGCCCAACAGCACGTCGACCTGAGGCGCCAGGTCCGGAACCTTGGCCACCATCTTCGGGTTGCCCGGGTCGAAGAAGTGGATCATCCGGGACGGCCGCACCGGGATCTCCCGCACCGGGGCTGGCGCGCCGACGGCGAGTGGGCGGAAGAAGTCCTTCGGGGAACGCATCTTGCCTCCATCCGGCGGTCCGCTACCTACCGGTAACCCTAGGACCGGAACCACCCGCCGCCGGCACGGTTGTCGGCAACGCCACCCCGCAGACCAACCGCCCGGGTGTCCGAACGAGTGCCGGCAACTAGCCTGATCACCGTGGCCACCACGTCAAAGGTGTACGTCGCGCAACTCATCGGCCTGCCGGTGTTCGGACCGGACGGCGAATCGATCGGCAAGATCCGCGACCTGGTGGTGGCCCTGCGGATCGACCACGCGGCACCGCGGGTGCTCGGCATGGTCGTCGAGCTGGCCACCCGGCGGCGGATCTTCGTGCCGATGCTGCGGGTCACCGCCATCGAACCCAACGCGGTCACGCTGGCCACCGGCTCGGTCAACCTGCGCCGGTTCACCGCGCGCCCCAACGAGGTGCAGGTGATCGGCCAGCTGATCGACGCCCGGGTGACGATCCGGATGACCGGGGCGACCGCCACCGTGCTGGACGCCGCGATCGAGCCGACCAGGACCCGGGACTGGGTGCTGGCCCGGCTGGCGGTCCGCGAGAAGGTGGGCCGGATCGGCCGGCGCGGCCCGGTGAAGGTGCTGTCCTGGGACGAGGTCGACACGCCCGCCATGACCGAGCTGATCCACGCACCACAGGGTGCGGTGCACCTGCTCGCCCTGTTCGACCGGATGCGCGCCACCGACGTCGCCGCCGCACTGCACGACCTGCCGGCCAAGCGGCGCTACGAGGTGGCCGAGGCACTCGACGACGAGCGGCTCGCCGACGTGCTCCAGGAACTGCCGGACGACGACCAGAAGGACGTGCTGTCGCGTTTGGACGATGAACGGGCGGCGGATGTACTGGAGGCCATGGATCCCGACGACGCGGCCGACCTGCTCGCCGAACTGTCCGAGATGGACAAGAACCGGCTGCTCGCGCTGATGGAACCGGAGGAGTCCGCGCCGGTGCGCCGGCTGCTGGAGTACGAGACCTACAGCGCAGGCGGGCTGATGACCCCGGAGCCGATCGTGCTCACCCCGGACGCGCCGGTGGCCGAGGCGCTGGCCCGGGTGCGCAACCCCGATCTCACCCCGGCGCTGGCCAGCATGGTGTTCGTCTGCCGGCCGCCGACCGACACCCCCACCGGCAAGTACCTCGGCTGCGTGCACACCCAGCGCCTGCTCCGCGAGCCGCCGTCCAGCCTGGTCGCCGCGGCCGTGGACACCGAGCTGACCAGCCTGCGCCCGGCCGACTCGCTGGTCCGGGTGGCAAAGTACTTCGCCGCCTACAACCTGGTCTGCGCGCCGGTGCTGGACGACCAGGAGCACCTGCTCGGCGCGGTCACCGTCGACGACATCCTGGACCACCTGCTCCCTGAGGACTGGCGGGAGAGCGACGCCATGGACAGCGAGGTCGGGGAGACCGCCGATGCCTGAGCTGCTGCCGCGCCGCCGGCTGGACCAGCCCCGCCGCCCGCGCGCGCTGCGCTTCGAGCTGGACCCCGAGGCGTTCGCCCGGTTCTCCGAGCGGCTCGCCCGGTTCCTGGGCACCGGCAAGTTCCTGTTCTGGCAGACCGTGCTCGTGATCGCGTGGATCACCATCAACCTGCTCGCGGTGCAGTACCGCTGGGACCCCTATCCGTTCATCCTGCTCAACCTGGCCTTCTCCACCCAGGCCGCGTACGCCGCGCCGCTGATCCTGCTGGCCCAGAACCGCCAGGACGACCGGGACCGGGTGGCGCTCGAAGAGGATCGGTCCCGGGCCGCGCAGACCAAGGCGGACACCGAGTTCCTGGCCCGCGAACTGGCCGCGCTGCGGCTGGCCGTCGGCGAGGTGGCGACCCGGGACTACCTGCGCAGCGAACTGGACCGGCTGCGCGGCGACCTGGTCAGCAAGCCGCGCGGCCGGTCCCGACCGGCGGCCGACGCGGTGCGCGCCGACCCGCGGTGGGACGACGGGGGGCAGGGCTGAGTCCGGCTCAGTCGCCCACCAGGCGCTCGCACAGCCGGCCGATGGCGGTCAGCTCGTCCTGGTCGAACTTGGCGACGAAGTGCTGGGAGACGCCCGCCAGGTGCACCCGGGCGGCGTTGCGCAGCCGTTCGAGGCCGGCCTCGGTCAGCTCGGCGATCACGCCCCGGCCATCGGCGACCACCCGCTGGCGGGCCACCAGGCCGGCTCGTTCCAGCCGGTCGACCAGGCGGGTCACGCCGGACCGGGACAGCAGTACCCGGTCGGCCAGCTCGGCCATCCGCAGCCGCCTGCCCGGCGCCTCGGCCAGTTGCACCAGCACGTCGTAGCTGACCAGCGACAGGTTCTGATCGGCCACCAGCTCCGCCTCCAGGCTGCGCATCACCCGGGCGTGCGCGGTGAGGAAGGACCGCCACGCGTTCAGCTGGGTTCGGTTGGGCGCCGGGAAGAGGACTGGCTCCGCCATGATCAGATGTTACGTAACTCACGGCGGTCACGCGGGATGACCTCCCCGGCGCGCCCGGGCGATCCGGCGCCGGCCGAGCGCTCGTAGCATGGATCGCGTGACCGACACCAAGACTCCCAGCGTCGAGGCGGTCCGAGCGGCCCTGTCCGGGGTGCGGGACCCGGAGATTCACCGCCCGATCACCGACCTCGGCATGGTCAAGGACATCCAGGTGCACCCGGACGGCGGGGTGAGCGTCGGTGTCTACCTGACCATCGCGGCCTGTCCGCTGCGCGACCGGATCACGCAGGACGTGACCACCGCGGTGGCCGCCGTGCCGGGCGTGACCTCGGTGCGGGTGGACCTGGACGTGATGAGCGACGAGCAGCGCGCGGAGCTGCGCCGGTCGCTGCGCGGCGACGCCGCCGAGCCGCGCATCCCGTTTTCCGAGCCCGGCTCGCTGACCCGGGTGTACTGCGTCGCGTCCGGCAAGGGCGGGGTCGGCAAGTCCAGCGTGACGGTGAACCTGGCGGTGGCGATGGCCGCCCGCGGGCTGTCCGTCGGCATCGTGGACGCCGACATCTACGGCCACTCGGTGCCCCGGATGCTCGGTACCACCGACCGGCCGACCCGGATCGAGGAAAAGATGATCATGCCGGTGCAGGCGGCCGGCGTGAAGGTGATGTCGATCGGGATGTTCACCCCGGGCAACACGCCGGTGGTGTGGCGCGGTCCGATGCTGCACCGCGCGCTGCAGCAGTTCCTCGCCGAGGTGTTCTGGGGCGACCTGGACATCCTCCTGCTCGACCTGCCGCCGGGCACCGGGGACGTGGCCATCTCGGTGGCCCAGATGTTGCCCACCGCCGAGATCCTGGTGGTCACCACGCCCCAGCAGGCGGCCTCCGAGGTGGCCGAGCGGGCCGGCGCGATCGCGCTGCAGACCCGGCAGCGGCTGGCCGGTGTGATCGAGAACATGTCCTGGCTCGAGCTGCCGGACGGCACCCGGATGGAGGTGTTCGGCTCCGGCGGCGGTGCGGCGGTGGCCGAGTCGCTGTCCCGATCGCTGGGCGCCGAGGTCCCGCTGCTCGGCCAGATTCCCCTCGACCCCCGGCTGCGCGAGTCCGGCGACACCGGCACACCGCTGGTGCTCACCGACCCCGAGGCACCCGCCGCTGCCGTACTCCGCGAGATCGCCACGCGGCTGTCCACCCGGGCCCGCGGCCTGGCCGGACGGATGCTGTCGGTGACCCCAGCGGGCCGCTGAGAGTCGGTGCGCCGCGCCGGGCGCCTGCGGCGCCCGGCGCCGCAGGCGCCGAGCCAGCAGTTCGGTGCCCAGAACGAACTCGGTAACCGGCACCGGGAACTCGCCGGCCGGAAACGGAAACACAGCGACCCGAATCGGCCACTCGATAACCCCACCCAGCAACGCGGTTACCCCAGCCAGGAACTCGGTGACTGGCCCCGGGGACTCGCCGAGCCCGAATCGGCCACTCGATTGCCCCAGCCGGCAACTCGGTGACCCCGGTCGGCAACTCGGCCACTGGACAAAGGGACTCGCCGGCCCCGCAGCGGCAACTCGCTTGCCACAGCCGACAACTCCGTAACCGGAGCCGGCAACTCGGTGACTGGCCCCGGGGACTCGCCCGTTCCGAATCGGCAGCTCAGTTGCCACAGCCGGCAACTCGGTGACCGAACCGGGAACTCGGTAACCGGCACCGGGAACTCGCCCGGCTGGAAACGGAAACACAGCGACCCGAATCGGCCACTCGATAGCCCCAGCCAGCAACTCGGTTACCCGGTCGGCAACTCGGCCAACTGGACAACGGGGACTCGCCGGCCCCGCCGGCAACTCGGTTGCCCCAGCCGGCGGTTCAGTTACTGGAATCGGTGACACGGTGGCTGGACTCGGGTACTCGCCGGCCCCGCACCGGCAACTCGGCTGCCCCGGCCCCCGGTTCAGCTACTGGAATCGGCCACTCGGTTGCCCCAGCCGGCGGTTCAGCTACTGGAATCGGGGACACGGTGGCTGGGATCGGGGACTCGCCGGGCCCGAATCGGCGGCTCAGTTGCCGCAACCGGGAACTCGGTGACCTGAGCCGGTAACTCGATGACGCGGTGACTCGGTGGCTGGAATCGATGACTCGGTGGCTGGGATCGGGGACTCGCCGGGCCGGAGTCGGCGGCTGGGTTGCTGGAGCCGGGAACTCGGCGATGTGGGGGCGGGTGCTCAGGTGGCGTCGGGGTCGATGGGGGGTTTTTCGCCTGCGGAGAGGGCGGGCGGGTCGACGGCCGGCGAGGGGGACGGGGGCGGCGGGGTGTAGCCGTTGGGCTTGCCGCCGTTGGTGTAGCCGTTGTCGTCGTCGAACAGGTGCCGGGCTACGGCGCGCTTGGGGTCGAAGCCGCGGAGCTGCTGCAGGTCCTGCAGGGGCTTGCGGAGGTCGTCGAACTCCGGGCCCATCTCGTTGCGCAGCTGGTCGCGGGCGCCGCTGGCGAACTCGCGCAGCTTGCGCAGGTTGCGGCCGAGCCAGGCGGCGGCCGTCGGCAGGCGTTCCGGGCCAAGGATGAACAGGCCGGCAACGCCGAGGACCAGGATCTCGGCCCACCCGATGCTGTCGAACACCCCGGTCTCCCTCCCTACACCGCGATCGTCACCAGAGTAACCGCTCAGTCCGAGCCGAGGGTCACCTGAATCGTCAGTTCCCGACCCTGCCGGGCCAGCACGATCGGCACGGTCTGGCCGGGTTCGTACTGGCGCACCGCCACGGTCAGCTCCGGCGCGTTGCGCACCTGCCGGTCGCCGACCTTGACGATCACGTCACCCTCGACCAGACCGGCCTGCTTGGCCGCACCGTTGTCGGCCACGTTGACCACCTGCGCACCCTCGGCGGTGTCCGCGGACACCGACCGCGCGGACAGGCCGAGGTCGGCGTGCTTGACCCGGCCCTGGCTGATCAGCGACTCGGTGATCCGGCGCATCGAGTTGACCGGGATCGCGAAGCCCAGCCCGATGCTGCCGGTGCTGCCCTCCGCCGTCCGGATCACCGAGTTGATCCCGACCAGGGCGCCGGTGGAATCCACCAGCGCGCCGCCGGAGTTGCCCCGGTTGATCGCGGCGTCGGTCTGGATCCCGTCGTACACCACGGGATCGTCGCCGTTCTCGCCACCGGCCACGACCGGCCGGTGCACCGCGCTCACGATGCCCTCGGTGACCGTGTTCTCCAGGCCGAGCGGCGAGCCGATGGCGATCACCGCGTCACCGACCGCCAACTTGTCCGAGTCACCGAGCTGCAGCACGGTCGGGTTGGACACCTCGACCTTGATCACGGCGAGGTCGGTCTTCGGGTCCCGGCCGACCATCCGGGCCTCCGCCCGCTGGCCGTCGAAGAACACCACGGTGATCTTCTGGCCCTCGACGGCCCGCCCGGCCAGCGTGACCACGTGGTCGTTGGTGACGATGTAGCCCTGGCCGTCGATCACCACGCCGGATCCGGTGCCGGCGTCCTGACCGCCCTTGACCTCGATGGACACCACGCCGGGCGAGACCCGGGTGGCGATGTCGGCGACCGACCCGCTCGGGCGCTCCTTGCCGGGCTGGACCTGGGCCAGGGTCACGTCGCTGGTCAACACGTCACCGCCCCGCGCAACGGCCCAGCCGACCAGCCCGCCGGCCGACCCGATCAGCAACGCGACCAGGCCGAGCAGCAGCAGCGCGGTGGGCTTCACCCGCCGGCCGAACAGGACCTCGGGCAGGCTGAGCAGCGCGCCGGACGGGCGCCGGGGCACCTCCGCCGCGTCCGCGTCCTTGCCCACCGCGGGCGGCCCGATCACCGCGCCTGCGGCCGGGTCGCGCCACGGGTCGGCCCCGTTCTCCGAACTCCACAACGGGTCTTCGGCGCCGTCGCCGTCCGGGCTTGGCCGGCCCGGCGGGCGCTGCAGCACCTCGTCGGCGTCCGGCGGCCGGCGAAACGCCGTGGCCAGCGCCTCCGGCGGCGGCAGGGTGATCTTGAGATCGGCGAACGCGTTGCGGGTGCCGAGCAACCCGCCTGGTGGCGGGGCGAACGCACCGGCCACGCCGGCCGGGCGGCCGAACACGGCGGCCGCGGTCGGGTCGGCGGGCGGGCGGTCGAGCGGACGCGGCCCGAGCCGGTCGGGCCGGTCGCGCGACTCGGGCGACTCGGTTGGCTCGGGTTGTTCGGTGCCGGGTGGATCCGGCTGGGACGGCTCGCTCATCGACTCACAGCCTGCCTGGTGAACGGTGAAGTTGCCGTTCTGCGGGCTCAGTGCGGGGCGATCAGGCCGAGGGTGTGGGCCACGTATCCGACGGGCTGCACGTTGCTCGCCGGCCGGTCGTCCGCCGGCTGCTCCTCGCTCTGCTCCGACACCGGGCCGCCGGCCGTGTTGACCAGGGCGAGCGCACCGAGCACCAGCCCGGAGACGACTACCCCGGCGCCCTGGGCGGTGCGCCGGGTGAACCGGCCGAGCACCGCGCGGCCCTCACCGAGCCGGGGCGAAGACCCCAGCGGAGTGCTGGAACCGAAAGGGACGCTGCCCGCCCGGTCCGGTCGCTGCACCATGACCAGCTGGCCGTCCTCGGTGACCGCGAGCCCGTCCGGCGAGCCGGGCAGTTCGACCTCCTGCGGGATGGCCCGCAGCGTGGCAAGAAGACCCGCCGGCACCGGCGGGGAGTCCGCGGCCTGCACGGCGGCGGAGGCCTGCCGCTGGGCGGCGATGTCCGCCGCGCAGCCGGGGCAGCGGGCGATGTGCGACGTGGCACGCTCGACCGCGGTCAGGGACAACTCGCCATCGACGAACGCGACGACCGCGTCCGGCAGCAGGTGCTGCTCGGACAGGCCCCAACCGCCGCGCCGGTCGGTCATGCCATGGCCTCCAGTGCCAGTTCCCTACGCCGCTCCAGCGACGCCCGCAATGCCTGCCGGCCCCGGTGGATCCGGCTGCGAACGGTACCGAGTTTAACTCCGAGGGTCGCGCCGATCTCCTCGTAGGACAGACCCTCCACGTCACAGAGCACCACGGCGGCCCGGAACTCCGGGGGCAGCTCGTCCAGCGCGTCCTGCAGGTCCGGGTCCAGGTGAGTCTCCGACCAGACCTGCTCGGGGCTCGGGTCGTCACCGGCCAGCCGGTCGGTGTCCTCCGGGAGGCCCTCCATGCGCAGCCGGGACCGCCGGCGCGCCATGTCCAGGAACAGGTTGGTGGTGATCCGGTGCAGCCAGCCCTCGAAGGTGCCGGGCTTGTACGAGGCGAGCGAGCGGAACACCCGGATGAAGGTCTCCTGGGTGAGGTCCTCGGCGTCGTGCGGGTTGCCGGTCAGCCGGTAGGCCAGCCGGTACACCCGGTCGGCGTGCTCCCGGACCACCTCGTCCCAGGACGGCGGCGTCCAATCCGGCTGTTCGCCCGGAACCACCTCGGGCATCGTCGACTGGGCCAGCATCGGTGGCGCCTCAACCTCCTGCACAACGGCTACTTCTCTGCTCGACTCAACGCTTGTGTTGTCCACCTTGTTCCCCTACCCCGACCACAGCCGACACAACCGCTTGACCACAATGATCGGCCGCCTGGCTATGACGTTAGTGAAATCCGCCTGAGAGCCGACTGAGAATTCGCCGGTGCGGTTACCGGCGATTTCCGCCGGCGGGCGCTAATCTCACACTCCGTGACGCTGGATCCACCGGCGACCGACCCGGCCGCGGTGCGTGAGTACCTCGACGCCTACCTCGTCGAGGACGACGCGCTGACCTCGGCCCGGCTGCGCGGCGAGCAGTTGGGCTGCGCCCCGGTCCGGCCGGACGGCGGGGCGGCCCTGCAGTTCCTGGCCGCGGCGGTGCGGGCCCGCGCGGTGGTCGAGATCGGCACCGGGGCCGGGGTGAGCGGGCTGTACCTGCTGCGCGGGATGGCCGCGGACGGCGTGCTCACCTCGATCGACGTGGAGCCGGAGCATCAGAGCGCGGCCAAGCGGACGTTCGCCGACGCCCGGATCGCCCCCGGGCGGACCCGGCTGATCATGGGCCGGGCGCTGGACGTACTGCCCCGGCTCACCGACGGGGGCTACGACCTGCTGTTCGTCGATGCGGCCAAGCCGGAGTACCCCAGCTACCACGAGCAGGGCGTGCGGCTGCTCCGGCCCGGCGGGGTGCTCGTGTTCGACAACGTGCTGTGCTCCGGCCGGGTGGCCAACCTGGCCCGGCGGGACACCGAGACCATGGCGCTGCGCGAGGTGGCAAGGGCGGTGCGCGACGACGACCGGCTGGTTCCGCTGCTGCTGCCGCTCGGCGACGGGATGCTGGTCGCCGCGAAGGCCTAGACACACACCTAGGACCGGTCCGCGGCCACGAACGCGCCCATCGAGAACGCGCCGGCCAGCCCGATCAGCGCGACCACCCAGCCGCCGGCCGTCGCGTCCCACTTGAGCCACAGGAAGCCGGCCAGGATCGCGAACGGCAGCAACACCACCACAGCGGCGATCAGGCCGGGCAGGATCCGCAGCTCGGTGCGCCGCTTCCCGCCCGACGCGGCCGCCACCTCGGACATCTGCCAGACGGCGTGGTACGGGTCGTCCGCCCGCTGCTGCGGCTGCTGCTCAGGTAGTTCCATCCGCTCTCGCCCCCTTGCCAAGCACCACGACCCCGCCCGCGCTGACCGTGTACCGGTCCCGGTCGGCCTCCGCGTCCACCCCGATCCGCGCGCCGTCGGCGACCACCACGTTCTTGTCCAGTATGGCCCTGCGGACGGTCGCGCCCTTGCCGATTCGCACACCCGGCAGCAGCACGCTGCCCTCGACCGTGGCGCCGTCCTCGATCACCACGTCGCAGCCGATCACCGACTCGCGCACGGTGCCCCCGGAGATGATCGACCCAGGCCCGACGATCGACTCCTTGGCGTGGCCGGAGTTGACGAACTTGGCCGGGGGCAGCGGCGGCGTCGCGGTCCGGATCGGCCAGGCGTGGTTGTAGAGGTTGAACACCGGGTGCACGGACACCAGGTCGAGGTGGGCGTCGTAGTAGGCGTCCAGGGTGCCGACGTCGCGCCAGTAGCCGCGGTCCCGCTCGGTCGCCCCGGGCACCTCGTTGTCGTCGAAGTCGTACACCGCCGCGGCGCCCGCGCCGACCAGCATCGGGATGATGTCGCCGCCCATGTCGTGCGCGGAGTCCGGGTCGGCCGCGTCCGCGCGCAGCGCCTCGAGCAACACCTCGGTGCGGAAGATGTAGTTGCCCATCGACGCGAACGTCACGTCCGGATCGTCCGGCACGTGCGGCGGGTCGGCCGGCTTCTCCAGGAATCGGGTGATCTTGCCGGTGGCGTCGGAGTCGATGCAGCCGAACGCCTTCGCCTCGGCGCGCGGTACCCGGATGCCGGCCACCGTCACCCCGGCGCCGCGCGCCACGTGCTGGGCGAGCATCTGCGCGGGATCCATCCGATACACGTGATCGGCGCCGAACACCACGATGTGGTCCGGTTTCTCGTCATGCACCAGGTTGAGCGACTGGAAGATCGCGTCGGCGCTGCCGGTGTACCAGCGCGGGCCGAGCCGCTGCTGGGCCGGAACCGGGGTGATGTACTGGCCGAGCACGCTGGACAGTCGCCAGGTGGTGGAGATGTGCCGGTCCAGCGAGTGCGACTTGTACTGGGTCAGCACGCACAGCCGGTGGAACCCGGCATTGACCAGATTGGACAGCACGAAGTCGACCAGGCGGTAGTTTCCGCCGAACGGGACGGCCGGCTTCGCGCGGTCGGCGGTCAGCGGCCACAGTCGCTTGCCCTCGCCGCCGGCGAGCACGATCCCGAGCACATGAGGCTGGCCCTGCACAACCCACCCTAACCCGGTGCGGGGCGGGCCCGCTGTTCCTCACCTAAGGTTCTCGGCGTGCGGATCGGCCTGTTGACACGCGAATACCCACCGGAGATCTATGGCGGCGCCGGGGTGCACGTGGGCGCGCTGGTGCCGAAGCTGCGCGAGCTGATCGAGGTGGACGTGCACTGCTTCGGCGGGCCTCGGCCGGACGCGACGGCACATCCGGTGGCGCCCGGGCTGGACGGGGCGAACCCGGCGCTGCGCACCCTGTCCGTGGACCTGGCGATGACCGCCGCCACGACCGGCGTGGACCTGGTGCACTCGCACACCTGGTACGCCAACCTCGGCGGGCATCTGGCCCGGCTGCTGCACGGCGTCCCGCACGTGGTCACCGCGCACTCGCTGGAACCGCGCCGGCCGTGGAAGGCCGAGCAGCTGCGCGGCGGCTACCGGCTGTCCTCCTGGGTGGAGCGCACCGCCTACCGCGACGCGGACGCGATCATCGCGGTGAGCAAGGGAATGCGCGCGGATGTGCTGGACTGCTACCCGGAGCTGGACCCGGACCGGGTGCGGGTGGTCTACAACGGCATCGACACCGACTTCTACCACCCGGTCACCGACACCGAGGTGCTCGCCAGGTTCGGCATCGATCCGGACCGGCCGGTCGTGCTGTTCGTCGGCCGGATCACCCGGCAGAAGGGCGTCGCGCACCTGGTGGCCGCGGCGCACCGGCTGGATTCCGGCGCCCAACTGGTGCTGTGCGCCGGGGAGCCGGACACCCCGGAGCTGGCGGCGGAGATCGGCACCGCGGTCACCACACTGTCCGCCGCCCGGCCCGGCGTGTTCTGGATCCAGCGGATGCTCGACCCGGTCGAGCTGCGCGCGCTGCTCAGCCGAGCGACCGTGTTCGCCTGCCCGTCGATCTACGAGCCGCTGGGGATCGTCAACCTGGAGGCGATGGCCTGCGGCACCGCGGTGGTGGCCTCGGACGTCGGCGGTATTCCCGAAGTGGTCGCGCAGGCGCGGACCGGGCTGCTGGTGCACTACGACGAGCGCGACGTCGAGGCGTTCCGGGACGGGCTGGCCGACGCGATCAACCAGCTGGTCGCCGACCCGGCGCGGGCGGCCGCGTTCGGCGCCGCCGGGCGGGACCGGGCCCGGACCGAGTTCACCTGGGCCGCGGCGGCCCGGCAGACCGTGGAGATCTACGAGTCGGTCCTCGCGGCGGATGCGTAGGAGCTGACCAGCTCGATCAGGGTGCGGGCGGCGAAGCCGGTGGCGCCGGGCACGACGTCGTCGTAGGGCTTCTCGGCCCGGGCCGGGCCGGCGATGTCGAGGTGCGCCCACGGCAGGCCGGCGGTGAACTCGCGCAGGAACGCCGCGGCGGTGATGCTGCTCGGGCCGGGCGGGCACTGCCGCACGTCGGCGATGTCGCTCGGCACGGCGTCGATCAGCTCCGCGGCGAGGCTGTCCACGTCGCCCGGCAGTGGCATCCGCCACCACGCCTCGCCGGCCAGATCGCCGGCCGCCCGGACCCGGTCGGCCAGCTCGTCGGTGTTGCTGAACACGCCGCCGGTGCGGGTGCCGAGCGAGACCTTCATCCCACCGGTCAGGGTGGCCACATCGACCAGCACGTCGGGCCGCAGCCGGGCGGTGGCGTAGGCCAGGGCGTCGGCGAGGACCATCCGGCCCTCGGCATCGGTGTTGGTGACCTCGGTGGTCCGCCCGCCGAAGTGCCGGACCACGTCGCCGGGCCGGTAGGCCGAGCCGGACATGTGGTTCTCCGCACACGCCACCAGGCCGGTCACCCGGACGCCGAGCCCGAACCGGGCCACCGCGACCAGCGCGGCGATCACCGCGGCGCCGCCGGCCATGTCGGTGCGCATCAGGTGCATGCCCTCGGCCTTCTTCACCGAGATGCCGCCGGTGTCGAACGTGATCCCCTTGCCGACCAGGATCAGGTGCGGCGCGGCGCCCCGGGGTCGCCAGCTCAGCTCGATCAGCCTGGGCGGACTGGCCGACCCGCCGCCGACCGCCAGCATTCCGCCGAAGCCCTGTTCGGCGAGCCAGCGTTCGTCGCGCACCTCGACCTTCAGGCCGCGCACGCCGGCCGCGGCCCGGGTGGCCATCCGGCTCAGCCAGGCCGGATCCTTCACGTTGGACGGGGTGTTGGCCAGATCCCGGGTGAGCGCGGTGGCCTCGGCCAGCGCGGCCGCCCGGCGCGCCACCTCGGTCAGCTCGGCCACCCGGCCGGCCGGCACGACCAGCCGGATCGTGCGCAGCCGCGGCTTCGCCGCCGCCGAGGCGACCTTGAACTGGTAGCCGCCGAGGCGCACCGCGCGCACCAGTTCGCGCACCTCGTCCGGGCCGGCGTCCTGCGGCAGCAACACCGACAGGGTCCGGTCGACCGCCCGGCCGGCCTCCTCGTCGGCGGCCATCCGGGTGTGCACGGCCCGCACCAGCGCGCTGCCGGCGGTCCGCCACTTGGCGCCGGTACCGGTGCCGATGCCCACCACCCAGCGCGCCGTGGCGCCGACCGGTCCTATGTGGACCTCGCCGGCCTTGCCGGTCAGGCCCATGGCGGCAATCCATTCGCCGCTGATGCCGGCGCTGCCCGGGCCGAGCACCAGCGGCTCGGCCTCCTCGCCGGGCCGGACCACGACCGCGGCCGGGCCGCCGCGGGCCCGGTCGACCACCTCCACGGAGGGCAACGGGGTGGGTAGGGCGGGCAACGTCGACGGCACGGCGGGTTCCTCCGGATTCACCAAGAAACGGCTAGCCCCGGCCTCCACGTTGGACCGTGCGTGCGGCACGGCCAGCGCGGACCGGGGCAGCGGACGAGCAGAGCGGTCAGCCCGCGGCGGCCTTCAGCGCATCGCCCAAGGCGTTGGCCTCGTCCGCCGACATCTCGACGACCAGGCGACCACCACCCTCCAAGGGGACGCGCATCACGATGCCCCGACCCTCCTTCGTCACTTCGAGGGGACCGTCGCCGGTCCGGGGCTTCATGGCCGCCATAGCGTGCTCCCTCCGTCTGTGCCTCCCACTCCGGCCGGTGCGCCCGGTCAGAGCCCAGCACATTCTCCCCCATCGCGTCTCGGCGGTGAAATCGAACCGATCAACGCGTGTCGCGTGACGTGCCGCAATGGCTTGGCATGAGGTGGCGCTGTGTGGCACGCAACTGCCAGACTCGGATGGTGTGCGGGCTCGTTCGGCGCTGTTCGATGTGTACGGGGGCTATCTGCGGGCCCGGGGTGGGTCGGCCGCGATCGCCGCGCTGGTCCGACTGCTCGAGCCGCTCGGCTTCGGCGCCCCGGCCATCCGCACGGCCGTGTCCAGAATGGTCCGGCAGGGCTGGCTGACGCCGGTCCGGCTGCCCGAGGGTCCCGGCTACGCCCTGACCAGGCGGGCGGAGCTGCGCCTTGACGAGGCCGCGGCGCGCATCTACCGAACCCGTCCATCCACATGGGACGGACGGTGGCATGTGGTGGTGCTCACGGCGTTGCCCACCCGGGGCGACCGGGACCGGCTGGACTCCTCGCTGCGCCTGCTCGGCTACGCCCCGCTCGGCCCGGCCACCTGGATCGCGCCGCGACCCTCACCGGAGCTCGCCGACGTTCTCGGCGACGCGCCGGCCAGCGTGTTCCACGGTCCGCACGACGGAATGGACACCGAACTGGCCACGCGGGCCTGGGACCTGGCCGCGCTCGGCGCGGAGTACGCGGCGTTCGTGCGGGAATGGGAACCGCGAGTGTCGGTTGTGGACGGTTCGGACCCGGCCACGGCGTTCGCCGAGTCGGCGCTGCTGCTGCACGCCTGGCGGCGGTTCCTGTTCCGGGACCCGGGGCTGCCCGGCGAGCTGCTGCCGGACGGCTGGCCGGGCACCGTGGCCGCGGAGTTCTTCGACCGGCACACCGCCCGGCTCGCCCCGGCCGCCGAGCGGTTCCTGGACCATTGCCTCGGCCGTCGCACCCGATCGACGGCATGACCGTGGAGGAGACCCGTTGTCCACCGATGCCCCACTTTTGACCGAGGACGCCGACGGCGTGCGCACGTTCACGCTGAACCGGCCGGACGCGTTCAACTCGTTGACCACCCAGCTCAAGTCGGACCTGCTGACCGGCCTGCGCGCGGCGGCCACGGACGACACGGTGCGCGCGGTGGTGATCACCGGCACCGGCCGGGCGTTCTGCGCGGGGCAGGACCTCAAGGAGCACGTCGCGCTGCTGCAGGCCGGTGACCCGGCGCCGCTTTCCACCGTGGTCGAGCACTACAACCCGATCATCGCCACCATCACCGGGATGCCCAAGCCGGTGATCGCCGCGGTCAACGGCATGGCGGCCGGCGCGGGCGCGTCCCTCGCCTACGCCGCCGACCTGCGCATCTGCGCGTCCTCGGCGAAGTTCCTGATGGCCTTCGCCAACGTCGGCCTCACCGCCGACTCGGGCGCGTCCTGGACCCTGCCCCGCCTGATCGGCTACGGCCGGGCCATGGAGATGATGCTGCTCGCCGCCCCGGTCACCGCAGATGCGGCGTTGGCGCTCGGCATGGTCACCCAGGTCGTCCCGGACGCCGAGGTGCTCGCCACCGCGCACGAGCTGGCTACCCGAATGGCCGCCGGCCCCACCACGGCGTACGGCAAGATCAAGGAGTCGCTGCTCGCCGGGGCCGGCGGCACCCTGGACGACGCCCTGGCCACCGAGGCCCGCACCCAGGCCGAGGCCGGCGCCACCGCGGACCACGCCGAGGCCGTCGCGGCCTTCGTGACCAAGCGCACGCCCACGTTCACCGGGAACTGAGCCCGGGCTATCCGGTGGCGCGCCAGCAGGTGGCGATGTGGTCGTCGACCATGCCGGTGGCCTGCATCATGGCGTAGCAGGTGGTGGGGCCGACGAAGGTGAACCCGCGCCGTTTGAGCTCCTTGGCCATGGCCGTGCTCTCCGGGGTGCTGGCGGGGACGTCGGCGAGGGTGGCCGGGCGGGGGCGGCCGGCCGGGTCGGGGGCGAACGACCAGAGCAGCTCGTCGAGGGGGGTGTCCAGGGCGGCGATGGCGTTGGCGTTGCGGATCGCGGCGTCGATCTTGGCGCGGTTGCGCACGATGGCCGGGTCGGCCATCAGCCGGGCGACGTCGTCGGGACCGAAGGCGGCCACCTTCTCTGGTTGGAAGCCGGCGAAGGCGGCCCGGAAGCCCTCGCGCTTGCGCAGGATGGTCAGCCAGGACAGGCCGGACTGGAAGGCTTCCAGGGTCAGGCGTTCGAACAGGGCGGCCTCGCCGTGCAGGGCGACGCCCCACTCGTCGTCGTGATAGGCGACGTAGTCCGGGGTCGAGTTGGCCCAGCCGCAGCGCTGCCGGATCATCGCGGTTCGGGCTCGGCCGGCGCGTCCCGGCCGGCCTCCAGCTCGGCGATCCGGGCGTGTAAGGCCTCCAGCTCGGTGCCCAGCCGGCCGAGCACCCAGTCCACCTCCGACATCTTGTAGCCGCGCACGACCTGCTGGAACCGCACGGTCCGCAGGTCCGCGGCGGTCACCCCGGACTCGGGCAGGCGGGTGGGCGATGCGCCCGGCGGCAGCGGCGGCAGCTCCTCGCCACGCCCGAACAGCACAGACGCCAGCAGGAACACCACGGCCGCGACGAGCACCATCACGACCAGGTAGATCAGCGCGGTGGTCACGGCATGCATCGTGGCACGCCGCACCGACACCGGGTATCACCGGCCGACCAGCAGCTCCCGCATCGGCGGCCGGTCGGTGGCGGCCACCCGGCTGGTGTCCGGCAGCCACTCGCCGGCCACCTGGAGGAACTGGGTCAGCTCACCGGCCGCGGCGTCGATCCCGCACCGGGACAGCACGGTGTCCAGGATCTGCCCGGCCATCCGGCCCAGCTCGGCCAGCGACCGGTTGCGGTGCGCCCGCACGCCCAGGTTGACCTGCGCCAGGCCGGCCAGGCCGACCCGCGCGTGCGCGTCGAGCAGCAGCCCGATCTCCACGCCGTACCCGGCCGCGAACGGCACCGACTCGAGCAGCGTCCTGGTGCCGGCGAACTCGCCGGCCAAGGGCTGGATCACCCCGCACAGCTCCGGGCGCAGCGCCGCGAGCAGCGGCCGGGCCATCAGCTCGGTCACCCGCCCGCCGCCGGCCGCGTCGCCGGCGATCGGACGCCGGTAGAACGCCTTCACCAGCTGCACCTCCGGCTCGCGGAGCAGCGGCCCGAGCAGCGCCGGGACGAACCCCGGATCCGGCTCCACCAGGTCGGAGTCGACGAACACCAGCAGGTCACCTGAGGTCGCGGCCAGCGAGCGCCACAGCACCTCACCCTTGCCGGGCAACGGTTCCAGCTCGGCCAGCACGTCGGTGCGGCGGACCACCCTGGCCCCGGCCGCTGCGGCCGCCGCGACGGTCCGGTCGGTCGAACCGGAGTCGACCACCACCAGCTCGTCCACCAGCGTGCCGATCAGCGGCCGGATCGAGGCCACCACCGCGCCAACCGTCGACTCCTCGTTCAACGCCGGCAGCACCACGCTCACCGTTCGGGAACCCTTGGCCCGCAACAGATCCGGCACCGGGGCGCCGGCATCCCGCCAGGTCCGGGCGGCGAACCAGGCGGCCGCGTCCGGGTGCATCACGCCAGCGCCCGCAGGCACAGGGCCGGCGGGCGGGTACCGGCGATGCTGGCCACCATCTCGACCACCCTCCTGGTCTGCCGGACCTCGTGCGCGCGGAACACCCGGGCACCGGCGAACGCCGCGATCGAGGTCGCCGCCAGCGTGCCGTCCACCCGGTCGGCCAGCCCGACCCCCAGCGTCTCGCCGACGAAATCCTTGTTGGACAACGCCATCAGCACCGGCCAGCCGGTGTCCACCAGCTCGCCGAGCCGGCGCAGCAGCTCCAGCCCATGCCAGGTGTTCTTGCCGAAGTCGTGGGTGGGGTCGATCAGCACGCCGGCCCTCGGCACGCCCAGCGCCACCATCCGCTCGGCCCGCTCCACCAGTTCGGCCGCCACCTCGGCGACCACGTCCAGGTAGCGCACCCGGTGCGGGTCGGTGCGCGGCCGGGCGCCGCCGGTGTGCGAGCAGACGATGCCCGCGCCGAACTCCGCGGCCACCTCGGCCACCAGGGGGTCGGCGCCGGCCCAGGTGTCGTTGATCAGGTCGGCGCCCGCCGCGCAGGCGGCCCTGGCCACCTGATGCCGCCAGGTGTCCACGCTGATCACCAGGTCCGGATGGCGCTCCCGGACGGCGGCCACGAACGGCACCACCCGCCTGGTCTCCTCGTCCGGGTCCACCTGCTCGCCGTGTGAGCCGGCCCGCACGCCGCCGATGTCGACCATGTCGGCACCCTCGGCGACCACTCGGTCCACCGCCGACATGGCCGCCCGGTCGTCGAAGGTGGCGCCGCGGTCGTAGAACGAGTCCCTGGTGCGGTTGATGATGGCCATCACCAGAGCGCGGTCCGCGGCCACCGTGCGGGTACCGAACCGGAGGGTTTCCACGCCCCGATCGTGCCATGCGCCGCCGGACCGGGGTGACGCCGATACACAGTGGACACCATCCGTGACGGGCCGGCGATCCCGGCTGGTCAGTGCGTCTCGGTCCAGGCCTGGTACGCCTCCTCGACCACCCGGACGGCGTCCTCGATGTCGTCGGTCACGTGCAGCAGCGCCAGGTCCCGCTCGCCGATCTTGCCCTGCCCGTAGACGAAGTCCCGGACCCAGGCGTGCAGACCGCCCCAATAGGACTGTCCGAACAGGACGACCGGGAACTTGGTCACCTTCTTGGTCTGCACCAGGGTGAGCGCCTCGAACAGCTCGTCCAGCGTGCCGAACCCGCCGGGCAGGCAGATGAACGCCTGGGCGTACTTGATGAACATGGTCTTGCGGGTGAAGAAGTACCGGAAGTTCACCCCGAGATCGACCCACGGGTTGAGGCCCTGTTCGAACGGCAGCTCGATGCCGAGGCCGATGGACAGCCCGCCGGCCTCGGAGCAGCCCCGGTTGACCGCCTCCATCGACCCGGGGCCGCCGCCGGTGATGGCCGCGAAGCCGGCGTGCGCGAGCGCGGCGCCGATGTCCCGGCCCAGCTGGTACTCCGGATGGTCGCGCTGGGTGCGCGCGGAGCCGAACACGGTCACCGCCCTCGGCACTTCGGCCAGCGCCCCGAAGCCCTCGACGAACTCGGCCTGGAT
Organism: Actinophytocola sp.; assembly: GCF_035762905.1. Taxonomy (GTDB): domain Bacteria; phylum Actinomycetota; class Actinomycetes; order Mycobacteriales; family Pseudonocardiaceae; genus DASYTH01. The sequence continues at coordinate 122,720 of NZ_DASUCC010000077.1, read as the reverse complement.
CCGCAGCACCCGCCACGGGTCGGTGTGCACCCAGTCGGTCGGCCCGCGCGAGTCGAGCAACCGCTGGTCGGTCGTGGTCAGCTCGGCCCGCCGGCCCCGGCGCAGCACCACAGGTCCGCGCTGTTTCTCCCGCGGGTGCTCCTCGTCCTCGGGCACCTCGACCGGATCCTGGTTGGTCACGCCGGGAGTCTAGGGGGATCCAGGCGGCTACCGTCGGCGTCCTACCCCCCGTCAGAACGATCACCGGAGGGTGCCATGACGACGCCGGACCAGACCGACCGGGTGCTGCGCGCGCTGCGCAAGGACGTCGCCGCGCTGGAGAACCGGCTGCTGCGCGCCGAGACCGAATGGCGCCGGGGGGCGGCGGTCAGCGGTCTGGCCGGCGGGATGCTGGCGCTCCTCGCGGCGCCCTGGGTTTCCCTCGAGGACGGCGACCAGCCGCGCCACCTGTTCCAGCTGGTGGAGGACAACCCGTTCACCCTGGCCTGCCTCGGCCTGGTCCTGGCCCTGGGCCTGCTGTCGTTCAACCTGACCGACAGCCGGCTCTTTCACGGCATCGTGGCCGGCATCGGCGGGGCGGCCGAGCTCAGCCTGCTGTTCGCCGGGGCCGGCGCGGACTCCGAGTACACCGCGGCGGTCGGCCGGTGGCTGATGTTCTTCGCCGTCGCCGGGCTGATCGGCCTGCACGCCACCTGGGCCGGCGACAAGCGGTACTAGCGGCCGAGGAACCGGCCGAGCACCTCGACGCAGCGCCGGATCTGGGCCACCGGGACGTGCTCTTCCTTGGTGTGCGCCAGGGTCGGGTCGCCCGGACCGAAGTTCACCGCGGGCAGCCCGGCCGCGGCGAACCGGGCCACGTCGGTCCAGCCCAGCTTGGCCACCGGATCCCCGCCGGCGGCGGCGACCAGCTCGCGGGCGGCCGGGGCGGACAGGCCCGGCATGGCCCCGGCGGCGCAGTCCACGACGGTGAGCAGGTAGCCGTCGAACACCGCCCGCAGGTGCTCGGTGGCCTGCTCGACCGAGCGGTCCGGGGCGAACCGGTAGTTCACGGTCAGGACGGCCTCGTCCGGCACCACGTTGCCGGCCACGCCGCCGCGGACCGCCACTGCCTGCAGCCCCTCCCGGTACCGGCAGCCGTCGATCTCGGCGGTGCGCGGCTGGTACTCGTCGAGCCGGTACAGCGCGCCGCCCAGTGCGTGGATCGCGTTGACCCCCATCCAGGCCCGGGCGGTGTGCGCGCGCCTGCCCTCGGTGCGCAGCTCGACCCGCATGGTGCCCTGGCAACCGGCCTCGACCACCGCGTTGGACGGCTCGCAGACGATGGCCAGGTCGCCGGCCAGCCACTCGGGCTGCTCCCGTTCGATCCGGCCGAGCCCGTTGCGCGCGGCGTCGAGCTCCTCGCAGTCGTAGAAGATGAAGGTCAGGTCGTGCACCGGGTTCCTGGCGGTCGCCGCCAGGTGCAACATGACCGCGTCGCCGCCCTTCATGTCCACCGCGCCGCACCCGGCCAGCTCGGCGCCGTCCCCGTCGCCGTCCCAGCGGACCGGCAGGTTCCCGTTGATCGGCACGGTGTCCAGGTGCCCGGCCAGCACCACCCGCGACCCCCGCCCGAGGTTGGTCCTGGCCAGCACCGCGTTCCCGGACCGGACGACCTCGAGATGCCCCGCCTGCTCCCGCAGCGCCCCCTCCACTGCGGCCGCCAGCTCCCCCTCCTGCCCCGACACACTGGGAATGTCCACCAGCGCCGCGGTCAACTCCACCGGATCGCCATCGAGTCGCAGGATCACGGTCAGTAGCCTAGATCCACAGTCGTTCACGTGGACCACGCACTATCCTGTGGCCATGGCGAAGCGGAACCTCACGGTCCAGCTCGACGAGGAGACCATCCGGGCAGTCAAGGAACTCGCCGCCCGGCGCGGCACCTCGGTCAGCGGACTGGTCGCCCAGAAGATCCATCAGATGGTGGCTGCGGACGATCGCTACCAGGTAGCCATGGAAGCCGCGCTCGAGGCGATGCGCAACGCGAAGCCCAGGGGCGGCCGCAACTGGACGCGGGCCGAGATCAACGAGGATCGATTCAACGGGACTCGCTACGAGTGAACAGCGGAACAAACCTGGTCTTCGTCGACACGAACGTGCTCGTCTACGCGCATGACCTCGACGAGGGTCAGAAACACGACATCGCCGTCGCCGTGTTGAACAAGCTGTGGCGGGACGGCACCGGGGTGCTCAGCACCCAGGTGCTGCAGGAGTTCTACCGAGTGGCCACGCGGAAGATGAATCCGGCGATGACCAAGTCCGAGGCGCGCGCGATCATTGCGGAATACGGCCAATGGTGCTCGATGGACACGAACCCACAGCTACTCGTGTCGGCCAGCATCCTCGATGAGCGGTATCAGCTGCCGTGGTGGGACGCGCTCGTCGTGGAGGGCGCCGTGCGGAGCGGAGCGAGCCTGTTGCTGTCCGATGACCTGCAGAACGGGCAGCGGTTCGGGACGTTGACCGTGCGGAATCCGTTCGTTGGGCCCTGATTTAGATTTGCGGTGTGAGCAGCAGTCTTGAGACGACCGGCGCGGTGGGTGTCGGGTTGGCGACGGTGACCGAGGACGGGACGGTGCTGGACGCCTGGTTTCCGCGGCCGCGGTTGGGGTCGGCGGTGACGCCGGGGACCCAGGATCTGTCCGAGCAGGAGGCGGCCGACGAGCTCGGGCCGGAGGTGTCCGCGTTGCTCGGGCCCGATCCGGCGCGGCGGGTGGAGGTCATCCCGGTGCGCACCGGGATCACCCGGCTGGCCGGCGCCCCGGTGGACGCCTACGACGTGTACCTGCGGCTGCACCTGCTGTCCACCCGGCTGGTCCAGCCGAACGGGCTCAGCCTCGACGGGCTGTTCGGGCTGCTCGCCAATGTGGTGTGGACCAATCGCGGTCCGTGCCCGGTGGAGGGGTTCGAGGCGACCAGGATGCGGCTGCGGGCCGGCGGGGCGGTGACCGTGCACCTGGTGGACAAGATCCCGCGGATGGTCGACTACGTGGTGCCGTCCGGCGTGCGGATCGCCGACGCCGACCGGGTGCGGCTGGGCGCGCACCTGGCCGCCGGCACCACGGTGATGCACGAGGGCTTCGTCAACTTCAACGCCGGCACGCTCGGCGCGTCCATGGTGGAGGGTCGGATCTCCCAGGGCGTCGTGGTGTCGGACGGCTCGGACATCGGCGGCGGCGCGTCGATCATGGGCACGCTGTCCGGCGGCGGCCGGGAGACGATCACCATCGGCAAGGGCTGCCTGGTCGGGGCGAACGCCGGGATCGGCATCTCGCTCGGCGACGACTGCATCGTGGAGGCCGGGCTGTACGTCACCGCCGGCACCAAGGTCACGTTGCCGGACGGGACGGTGGTCAAGGCCCGGGAGCTGTCCGGCCGGTCCGGGTTGCTGTTCCTGCGCAACTCCACCACCGGCGCGGTCGAGGCGCGGGGCCACGGCGGCACCGGCATCGAGCTCAACGCCGCACTGCACGCCAACGATTGAGCCGTTTCACGGCACCTTCGGGTCACATACCATGGGAAAATGGCCCCGACAGCGACGGCCGCCTCGGCGGAGCAGCCGGCAACCCCGCGTCCTGTCGACTTAGGACTCGACGAGTCACCGCGCCGGGCCGACCCGGCCGACCCGCCCGCGGTGCACGTGCGCGCCCGGCTGGACGAGCAGATCCGCGCGCTGCTCGAGCACGAGGCGATCGCCAGGACCGGCACCGATCCCGAGGGCGTGCACCAGATGCGGGTGGCCGTGCGGCGGATCCGGGCGGCGCTCAAGGCCGGCGGCGCGGACCTGGGCGAGCCGGCCGCCACGCTGCCGGACGGGCTGCGCTGGCTCGGCGGCGTGCTCGGCGCGGTGCGGGACCTGGATGTGCAGCTCGAGCACCTGCGCGGGCTGGCCGAGGACTTCCCGCCGAACGAGCGGGAGGCGGCCGAACGGCTGCTGCTCGGCCTACGGGCCGCCCGGCGCACGGCCCGCACCGCCCTGCTCGCCGCGCTGCGCGAGCCGCGGTACCGCGGCCTGCTCACCGCGCTCGCCGCCGCCGCGCGCTCCGAGCCGGCGCCGGCCGGCGTGCCGGCACCGCGCGACGAGCCGGAGCCGGCCATGATCGACGTGGTGCGCAAGCCGTACCGCAGGCTCAGCCGGGCCGCCGCCGCGCTCGGCGCGGACCCGCCCGACGACGACCTGCACGAGCTGCGCATCCACGGCAAGCGGCTGCGCTACGCCGCCGAGCTGGCCGTGCCCACCGCCGGCCAACCAATACAGGCGGTGATCAAGGCGACCAAACGGCTGCAGGACATACTCGGCGACCACCAGGACGCCTGCGTGGCCGAGCAGCAGATCCGCCGCCTACTGGCCGAACTAGGCCCCGACCCGCAGGCCGCGTTCGTCGCCGGCCGCCTGGTGGAACGCGAACGCGCCCGCCGCGCCGACTGCCGGGCCCGCTGGCGCGCCGCGATGGCCGAGGTCGAAGCAACAGCCCACGCCCTCCTGAACGCTTAGAGCCCGCCACAGTGGATCACTGAGAAAAGTCTCGGCCATACCAAAGCAACCTCAGGGGCACCGTGACGCAACCCAGCCACCATCACCCCGCCAACCGCACCACCGGCTGGAACGCAACAACAGCAGTTAAATCCCGGAGAGGCGGGTCAGCGCGGCGGCGATGCGGTCGTCGGGGGCGGTGAGGGCGATGCGCACGTGCCGGCCGCCGGTGCGGCCGTAGAAGGTGCCGGGGGCGACCAGGATGCCGCGCTCGGCCAGCCAGCCGACGGTGTCCCAGGCGTCCTCGTCGCGGGTGGCCCACAGGTACAGGCCGGCCTCGGAATGGTCGATCCGGAAACCGGCACGGGTGAGCGCGGCGCGCAGCACGGACCGGCGGGCGGCGAACCGGGCCCGCTGCTCGGCGACGTGGGAGTCGTCGGACAGCGCCGCGGTCATGGCCGCCTGCACCGGGCGCGGGACGATCATCCCGGCGTGCCGGCGCACCGCGAGCAGCGCGGCGACCAGGGTCGGGTCACCGGTGACGAAGCCGGCCCGGTAGCCGGCCAGGTTGGAGCACTTGGACAGCGAGTGCACGGCGAGCAGCCCGTCGAACACTCCGCCGCAGACCGACGGGTGCAGGATCGAGACCGGCTCGGTCTCCCAGCCCAGGGTCAGGTAGCACTCGTCGGACACCACCACGGCGTCGCGTTCCCGGGCCCAGGCGAGCACCTTGCGCAGGTGCTCGGCTGGCAGCACCCGGCCGGTCGGGTTGCCCGGGGAGTTCAGCCACACCAGCACCGGCCGGGCCGGGCCGAGCGCGAGCAGGCCGTCCGCGCGCACCGGTTCGGCGCCGGCCAGCCGAACCCCGACGTCGTAGGTCGGGTAGGCCAGTTCGGGAAGCACCACGACGTCGCCGGGCCCGACCCCGAGCAGGGTGGGCAGCCAGGCGACCAGTTCCTTGGATCCGATGGTGGGCAGGACCGCGTCCGGCTCGACCCCCTCGACGCCGTGCCGCCGGCGCAGGGCGTCGACCGCCGCCTTGCGCAGTTCCGGCGTGCCGTGCGTGGCCGGATACCCGGGTGCGTCCGCGGCCGCGGCCAGCGCGGCCTGGATGACCGACGGCACCGGGTCCACCGGCGTCCCGATGGACAGGTTGACCAGCCCGTCCGGGTGCGCCGCGGCCCGCGCCGAGTGCTCGGCCAGGGTGTCCCACGGGTAGTCCGGCAGCGCGGCCCCCCGGCGTGGGATCAAGCGTGGTCCTGGTTCATCGGCGGCAGGTCCTTGATCAGCGGTGGGTCCGCACTCACCTTGCCCACCTTGGCCGCGCCGCCCGGCGAACCGAGCTCGTTGAAGAAGTCGACGTTGGCCTTGGTGTAGTCCTTCCACTGATCGGGCACGTCGTCCTCGTAGTAGATGGCCTCAACCGGGCAGACCGGCTCACAAGCGCCGCAGTCGACACACTCGTCGGGGTGGATGTAGAGCATCCGGTCCCCCTCGTAGATGCAGTCGACCGGGCACTCTTCGATGCATGCCTTGTCGAGCACGTCGACGCAGGGCTCGGCGATCACATAGGTCACTGCGCTTCTCCTGCTCCTTTTTCACGTTGGCGTGCAGGCGGGAAGATTACCGGCTGCGCCTAGTATCCCTCTGAATAGCCGATGACCCAGCCCGGGTGCCGCACACCTCACACGATCTCAGCAGGTGGAAGCTCGGGTTTCGGTCGTGGCCCGGCGCCGGGTCAGGAGCGCACCCCGCCGAGCGTGAACGCCGCCGGCAGCGCCCCGCCGGCCAGCAGCAACAACGCCCGCCAGTCCTCGGCGAGCACCCGGTCGCCGCCGGGTCCGGCCAGGCCGAACACCCCGACACAGAGCAGCCACACCAGCAGCGGCGAGGCGGCCACGACGGTCCGCGGCGAGATCCGGCCGGCCAACAGCACCAGCACCGGCAGGGTGAACGCGGCCAGCAGCGCCGAGACCGGCAGCGGCACCCCGCCGAGGTCGGGCAGCAGGGCGCCGTCGAAGCGCAGCGGCAGGTAGAGCAGCTCGAGCGCGGCGAGCACCGCGCTGTCCACCAGCAGTACCAGCAGAAACAGCCGATCCCGAACCTTCATGGCGGTACCCGATGGTTCGCTCGCGCTCATCCGAGCCCGCCGAACAGGTCGGTTCCGGCGCCGGTCGCGTCGCCGCGGGCCAGCACGTAGTACTCCTCGGCCACCACCGGCTGGGCGATCCCGTTGGACAAGGCGTAGCCGTACTCGCCGTCGCCGCCCTGCCACACGCTGACCTGGGTGGCGTGCGCCCGCATCGCGCCCAGCTTGGCCGGCAGCGACTCGGCCACCGGGATGGCGGTGGTGATCTCCGCGTCGTCGGTCACCGGCAGCTCGCCCGGCGCGGGCAACCGGTAGGGCAGCCCGGCCATCCGGCCGAGCGCTGCGATCCCGTCCTCGGTGGCCCGGCGCGAGTTGACCGTGTAGAACACCCGGTCCACGCCGGAAGCGGCGGCGCTGCCCGCCATGGTGATCTCGTGCGCGCGGATGTGGTCGGGGTGCCCGTAGCCGCCGTCCGGCCCGTAGCTGACCACCACCTGCGGCCGCACCTCGGCCAGCACGCCGGCCAGCGCGGCGGTCTGCTCGTCCCGGTCGCCCGCGGCGAACGCGCGCGGGTGGGCGTTGGCCGAGGTGCCGGCCATCCCCGAGTCCCGCCACCGGCCGATCCCGCCGAGGTAGCGCTGGTCGGACAGGCCGAGCGCGGCGCACGCGGCCCGCAGCTCGCCGACCCGGTACCCGCCGAGCTGGTCGGCCGCGCCGACGGCCAGACCGGAAAGCGACTCCGGGATGACCTCGCCCTCCTCGCCCAGCGTGCAGGTGACCAGCGTGACCGCCACCCCGGCGGCCGCGTACCGGGCGATGGTGCCCCCGGTCCACAGGCTCTCGTCGTCCGGATGTGCGTGCACCAGCAGCATCCGGGACGGGGCGGTCAGGGTCACCCGATGAGCGTAATGGCTAGGCGCGCACCACTTCGCGCACGGCGGCGTAGTGGCAGGCGGCCCGGTGGCCGGTGCCGCCGGGCACCTCGGCCAGCGCCGGACGGTGCTCGACGCACACCATCCGCTCGGCCTCGGTCAGCTGCTCGAACTTCCAGCAGCGGGTGCGGAACCGGCAGCCCGACGGCGGGTTGGCCGGGTTGGGCACGTCGCCGCGCAGCACGATGGTCTCCCTGGCCCGTTCCACCCGCGGGTCCGGGATCGGCACCGCCGAGATCAGCGCCTGGGTGTAGGGATGGTACGGGCGGTCGAACAGGTCGTCCCGGTCGGCGATCTCCACGATCCCGCCCAGGTACATCACCGCGACCCGGTCCGAGATGTGCCGGACCACCGACAGGTCGTGCGCGATGAACAGGTAGGTCAGCCCGAGCTCGTCCTGCAGATCCTCGAGCAGGTTGACGATCTGGGCCTGGATGGACACGTCCAGCGCGGAGACCGGCTCGTCCAGCACGACGAACTTGGGGTTGAGCGCGATCGCCCGGGCGATGCCGACCCGCTGGCGCTGGCCGCCGGAGAACTCGTGCGGGTAGCGGTCGGCGTACTCCTCGGCCAGGCCGACGGTGTCCAGCAGGTCGGAGATCGTGGACCGGGTGACCGGGGTGCCCATCAGCTGGTACTTCTCGGACAGGATCTGCCGGATGGTCATCCGCGGGTTCAGCGAGGCGTACGGGTCCTGGAAGATGATCTGCATGTCCCGGCGGGCCCGGCGCAGGTTCTCCTTGCCCAGCTTGAGAACCTCGACTCCGTCCAGGACGACCCGGCCGGAGGTCGGTTCGGTCAGCCGGAGGATGGCCCGCGCGGTGGTCGACTTGCCGCACCCGGACTCGCCGACCAGGGCGACCGTCTGTCCTTTGTAGACAGTGAAGGACACGCCGTCCACGGCCTGGACCTGGCCGACCGTGCGCTTGATGAAGATGCCGCTGCGGATCGGGAAGTGCTTGACCAGATTGGCGACCTCGAGCATCGGCACCTCGGCCCGGGTCATAGCGCCAGCCTCTCGTCGTTGGCCATGCCGACCCGGTCGCTGTGCACGCAGGCGGCCAGATGCCCGGCGCCGGCCACCGGTTCCAGCGGCGGCACCGCCGCCACGCACTCGTCGGTGGCGAACCGGCAGCGCGGGTGGAACGGGCAGCCCTTCGGCACGTTGGCCAGGCTCGGCGGCACCCCCTTGATCGGGGTCAGCCGCTCCTGCCGGCGGTGGTCCATCCGGGCCAGGCTGGACAGCAGGCCGAAGGTGTAGGCGTGCCGCGGCTGGTAGAAGATCTCGTCGGTGCTGCCGGTCTCGACGATCCGGCCGGCGTACATCACGTTGATCCGGTCCGCGTGGCTGGCCACCACCCCGAGGTCGTGCGTGATCAGCACGATCGCGGTGTTCCGGTCCTGCTGCAACTTCTCCAGCAGCGCCATGATCTGCGCCTGCACGGTCACGTCCAGCGCGGTGGTCGGCTCGTCGGCCAGCAGCACCTGCGGGTCGTTGGCCAGCGCCATGGCGATCATCGCGCGCTGCCGCATCCCGCCGGAGAACTCGTGCGGGTACTGGTTGAGCCGCACCGGCGGGTTGGGGATGCCCACCTCGCCGAGCAGATCCAGGGCCCGCCTGCGGGCCACCGCCCTGCTGACCTTCTGATGGGTGCGCACCATCTCGGCGATCTGGTCGCCGATCCGGAACACCGGGTTCAGCGCGGTGAGCGGATCCTGGAAGATCATCGCGATCTCCTTGCCACGCAACCGGCGCTGCTGCTTCTCCGGCATCTTCATCAGCGACCGGCCGCGCAGCATGATGTCCCCGGTGGGGAAGACCGCGGGCGGGCTCTGGATCAGCCCGAGAATCGTCATGGCGGACACCGACTTGCCGGACCCCGACTCGCCCACGATGGCCAGCGTCTCGCCCTCGCCGACCATCCAGCTCACCCCGTCCACCGCCTTGACCGTGCCGCGGTCGGTGACGAAGTGCACGCGCAGATCCCGCACCTCGAGCAGCGGGGCCGAGGTGTCCAGGTCGATGTCGTGCGCCCTGACCATGCGGGCGGTCTCCTTAGCGCAGCTTCGGGTCGAGGGAGTCGCGCAACCCGTCGGAGACGAAGGCGAACGCGAGGGTGGTGATGATGATCGCGATGCTCGGGAAGACCCACAGGAAGCTGGTGTTCGGCACGCCGAAGTTGCGGAACCCCTGGCTGATCATCTGGCCCCACTCCGGCGTGTCGATGCTCACCCCGACACCGAGGAAGGACAGCGACGCCATGGCCACCACCGCCACCCCGATGCTGGTGAACGCGTAGACCAGCACCGGCGCGATCGCGTTGGGCAGCAGGTGCCGGACCACGATCCGGGTGCTCGACGCTCCGATCGACCTGGCCGCCTCCACGTACTCCGACTCGCGCAGCGCCAGCACCTGCCCCCGCATCAGCCGGGCGGTCGTCGTCCAGCCCAGGATCACCAGCGCCACGATCACCGGTCCGACTCCCTTGGTACGCCCCGGATCCAGCGACCGGACGATCACCAGCGCGCCGATCAGGTACGGGAAGGCCAGGAAGATGTCGGTGATCCGCATCAGCACGCCGTCCCAGGCCCGGCCGAGGTACCCGGCGATCGCACCCATCGTGACCCCGATCAGCAGCGAGCCGAGCATGGTGAGGACGCCGACCAGCAGGGCCAACTGCAGGCCGTAGAGCAGCATCGAGAACAGGTCGCGACCGAGCACGTCGGTGCCGAACCAGTGCTCGGCACTCGGCGGTTCGATCGCGTTGAGCAGGTTCTGCTCCCTCGGGTCGTACGGGGTGATGAACGGGGCGAGCAGCGCGGTCACGATCAGCAGGATGACCACGACCAGTCCGACCACGGCGAGCTTGTTGCGCCGGTAGCGCAACCAGATGTCCCGGAACTGGCTGTTGGAGCGGCGTTTGCCCGGCCGCGCGGTGACCTCGTCGTCGACCGGGATCTGCTCGCCCATCACGGGTTCGGTCAGCATCGACTCGGCCGGAAATCGCAGATCGGCCGGATCCGGTGGCGTCGTCACGAACTCACCTCGCTCAGCTGAGCCTGATCCGTGGATCGAGGAAGGCGTAGAGGATGTCGACCAGCAGGCTGAGCAACACGAACACGATGACCGCGAACGCGCACACCGCCATGATCACCGGGTTGTTGTTGCTCAGGATCGCCTTGTACAGCAGGTAACCGACGCCCTGGTACTGGAAGATGGTCTCGGTGATCAGCGCACCGCCGAGCAGCACGCCGATGCCGATGCCGACGTAGGTCACCACCGGGATGATCGAGTTCCGCATGACGTGCTTGCCGATCACCTTCCGCTCGGACAGGCCCTTGGCCCGCGCGGTGCGGATGTAGTCGGCCCGCATCACCTCGAGCATCGAGCCGCGCATCAGCCGGGCGATGAACGCGGCGTCGACGATCGCCAGCGTGATCGCCGGCAGCAGCACCTCGGCCAGCCAGAACGGCTCCGGACCGAACGCACTCCTTGGCACAGCGGGGAAGAACAGCTCCCCACTGAGATACTTCCGGAGCGTCAGGCCGATCACGAAGGTCGGCACGCCGATCGCCAGCGTGGTCAGGATCGTGACCAGCACGTCGGCGAAGGAGTACCGCCACACCGCGGCGATGACCCCGGAGACGACCCCGATCAGGATGTCGAGGACGATCGCGACCGCGGCCAGCCGGAGGGTGTAGGGCAACGCCGCGGCCAGCATCTCGGCCACCGGCCGGCGCTGGTCGAAGTCGATGCCGAGGTCGCCGGTGAACATGTTCTTCAGGTACACCAGGAACTGCACCGGCACCGGCTTGTCCAGACCGAACTTCGCCCGCAGCGCCGCCTGGGTCTCCGGCGGCACCGCCTTGTCGCCACTGGTCGCGAACGGGTCCCCGAGCGTGAACAGGGCGAGGAACAGCAACAGCATCGCCGCGATGATCACCAGCACGGCCTGGGCGAGCCGCCGGACGATGAACTTGCCCATGGCGAGGTCGGCCTCCGAGGTGCCGGGTGGCCGGTGACCCGCGGACGGATCACCGGCCGGCGTCAGGTCACTTGATGCTGATCACCGAGAAGTCCGGGTTCTCGCTGAAGTCCATCCGCAGATTGACGAACTTGTCCGACGCGATCAGCCGGTTCTGGGTGCGGTTCCACAGCGGGATGAGCGCGAGATCGTCACCGATGGCGACCTTCTCGGCCTCCTTGTACTTGCTGACCGCCTCGGCCGGGTCCTTGCTGGCCTTGCCCTCGTTGATCAGGTCGTCGAACTTCGCGTTGCTGTACCGGCCCCGGTTGTCCCCGGTGGTCGGCTCGCTCGGCCCGGCCCCGATCGAGCTGGTGGCCAGCAGCGGCTCCAGGAAGTTGCGCGGGGTCGGGTAGTCCGCCGACCACGCCGCCCGGAACAGGCCGGTGGCGCCGGGCTGCTGCTCGTTGTTGAGCATGTCGTCGAAGTTCACCGCGGTCATGTTGACGGTCAGGCCGAGGTTCTTCTCCAGCTGCTGCTTGATCGCCGCCATCCACTCCTCGTGCCCGCCGCCGGTGTTGAGCTGCATGTTCAGCGTGGTTCCCGGGGTCAGTCCGGACTCCTGGGCGAGCTTCTTCGCCTCGTCGAGGTTGTAGCTGCAGGCGGTGCACACGCCGGACTGGTAGGCGCTCTCGAACGACGGCGGCACGATCGTGGTCGACGGGATCTGCGAGCCCTTGAACACGCCTTCGATGATCGCGTTGCGGTCGATCGCCATCGAGATCGCCTTGCGGGCGTCGGCCGAGTCGAGCGGCTTCTGGGTGACCATCGGCAGCAGGTAGTTCATGCCGCTGGTGCTCTTGCGCAGCCACTTGCCCTCCGGCTCGTACTTGTTGCGCATGTCGCTGAACTGCGGGGTGGGCATCCGGGCCCAGTCGAACGTGCCGTTGACGAACCCGTCCATCTCGTCCTGGGCGCCGTTGGGCGTGATGGTGATCTCGATCGCGTCCAGGTAGGCCTTCTCACCGACGCCGAAGTCGTCGTTGCGGACCAGCTTGATGCCCCGGTCGTGCTGCCACGGCCCGGACATCTTGAACCGGCCGTTGCCGATCGGCATGTCGTTGTAGGTCTTGTTGTCCGCGGCTCCGGCCACGGTCGGAACCGGGCTGAACACCGGGTGGAAGGTGCGCAGGTAGAACTCGCAGTCCGGCTCCTCCATCTTGACCACGAGCTTGGCCGGGTCGGTGGCGTCGACGCCGGCGAACGCGGTCGCCGAGCCGTCCTGCAGCGCCTTGTATCCCAGGATTCCCTTGAGGTGGTAGGACACCTCGGACGCGGCCGTCTTCACCGTCGCGCGGGTCCAGCCGCGCTTGAACGCCTCGGCGTTGACCGGCTCGCCGTTGCTGAACTTGGTTCCGGTCCGCAGGTTGAACGTCCACTGTGAACAGTCGTCGTTGGTCTCCCACTTGTCCGCGACGGCCGGCTGCACCGAACCGTCCGGCTCGACCCGGACCAGCCCGGTGAACAGCTGGTAGGCGACCATCGTGCCCTCACTCTCCTGAGTGTTGTACGGGTCGATGGCCGTCGGTTCGACGATGCCGAGGCGGAACGTGCCGCCCGGTTTACCCTCCACGATCTGCACGTCCGGCGTCTCCGGCCAGCCGGCGGACGGCTGCGTCTCACCGGTGCCGGTGTTCTCCTTCTTCGCACAGCCGGCCAGCGCGAGGCCGGCGGCGGTGACGCACGCCGTGGCGCGCAGCCACCCGGCTCGGTTGATACTCAAGTCGGTCCTCCATGAGCGAGCACGCGCGGGAGGCGTGCGCCCTGTCATCTTGTCGTCACACATCGTGCACGGAACCGGGCAAAGTCGCGCGACGGAAACCGCTCCGGATGGCCGCCGATCGCCGTACCGCCACCTGATCGAGTGACACGGTTGGCGGGACGCCGCGACCTTCGCGTTACCGGAGGGCGGACGAGCCGGCGGAGATCAGCCGGCCAGGCGACGCCATTCGGCGGCGCCGACGAACGGCCCGGCGAGCGGCGGACCGGCGCGCACGCCGGTCACCTCCGGCCGGACCACCAACGTGTCCGCCTCCTGGAACAGCGGAACCGACACCGCCTGCCGCCACAGCGCCGGCTCCACCGCGGACAGCGCGTCGGACAGCGGGATCGCCCCGGTCAGCGCGGCGTCGATGGTGGGCTGGATGGCCGGGTCGCAGGTCCCCACCGGGTTGACCGGGACCGCCGCGGAGCCCTCCGAACTGGGCACGCAGCCGAAGTTCGTGGCCATCACGGTCGCCGGGTCGCCACCGACCGGCTGCGGCGCGACCAGAAGGTTGATCGGCACGGCGTCGCCGCCGGCCGCGAGCCGGGTGGTGAGCAGCTGGTCCGCGGGCGCGGTGACCACCTCGGCATCGATGCCCTCGGCCATGAGCTGGCGGCGCACCTCGCCGGCCATCGTCACGTAGGCGACCTTCTCCTCGGGCGCGCCGATCACCACGGACAGCTGTGCCCCGTTGCGGGTCCAGGCGCCGGCCGGGTTGGTGTAGCCGGCCGCGGTGAGCAGCTCCTGGGCCAGGCCGCGGTTGGGCGCGACCGGCGGGCCGGCCGGCATCGTGGCGGCGTAGCCGGCCGCCGACGGCGCCAGCACCTGGGCGTCGGCGCGCAGCTCGGCCTCGGGGCCGCCCGCGGTGCCGACGGTGATCAGCGCGTTCCGGTCGAGCAGGGCGATCAGGGCCCGGCGCACCGGCTCGGCCGCCAGGTCCGGTCCGACCGGACGGACCACCAGCGTGGCCACCGTGGGCCGGGCCACCACGTGCGTGGTGACCGTGTCGCCGAGGCCGCGCACCAGGTCGGCGCCGGCCGAGTCGGTCTGCATCAGGGCGAGCTGGTCGTGACCGGCCCGCAGCGCGTCCACCACGCCCCGCTCGGGCGCCCGGCGCAGCACGATCCGGTCCAGGGTGGGCGGCTGCTCCCAGTACCGGTCGTTGCGCGCCAGCACGATCTCGCCGCGGTCCCGGTCCAGGTTGGAGATCGCGAACGGCCCACCGGTGGTCGGGTAGCCGTCCCGGAGCGCGTTCGCCCAGCCGCCCGGCGCGTCCTTGAGCAGGTGCGCCGGCACCAGCCCGGTGAACAGCGCCCGCCAGCCCGGATAGGGCTTGGCGAAGGTCACCTCGACGATCTTGCCGGCGTCCCGCGCGGCGATGTTGGAGATCAGCTGGTAGCCGGCGGCGCCGATGGTGCCCGGCGCGGCGCGCAGCTGCTCGCGCAGGTAGACGAAGTCCTCGGCGGCGATCGGGGCGTTGTCCGCCCAGGACGCGTCCGACCGGATCTGGTAGGTGACCGTGTACGGCTCCGCTCGACTCACCTCGGCCGAGACCATCAGCGTGGTGTCCAGCCGGGGCGTGCCGTCCGCCGCCGGGCGGAACACCGACGGCAGCAGCAGCGTGGACAGCGCCGTGGTGAGCGCGGACTGGTCGGCCACCTTGTGCGGGTTCAGCCCGCCGGCCACGCTGTCCACGCCGATCACGACCTCACCGGGATCGGCCCGCTTGACCGGCGTCGTGCTGCCGACCGGGGTGGTGACCAGCGGCGGGGGCGGGGCGTTCGTGCACCCGGCGGCCAGGGTCAGCAGGCCGAGGCCGAGCAACGCGACGCGGCGCCGGAGCGTGCTCCGGCCGTGCCGTGAGCCCACCACTCACCTCCCCTACCGATTCAAGGCTAGTGTCGAATAACCGTCCCGGCCGGCAGATCACGGAAACCGGCCGGCGCGATCACCCGCGGTCGCGGGTCTTGGCGCGGGAGCGTTCCCGGCCCCGGGTGGTGGCGTCCAGGACGAGCTTGCGGATGCGCACCACCTCCGGTGCGACCTCGACGCACTCGTCCGCCGCGCAGAACTCCAGGGCCTCCTCGAGGCCGAGGGTGCGCGGACGGGCCAGCCGCTCCAGCTCGTCGCCGGTGGAGCTGCGCATGTTGGTGAGCTTCTTCTCCCTGGTGACGTTGATGTCCAGGTCCTCGGCCCTCGGGTTCTCGCCGACCACCATGCCCTCGTACACCGCCGCCCCCGGCTCGACGAAGAAGGTGCCCCGGTCGGCCAGCTGCAGCATGGCGTAGCCGGTCACGCTGCCGGACCGGTCGGCCACCAGCGAGCCGCTGTGCCGGCTGCGGATCTCGCCGGCCCACGGGTGGTAGCCCTCGAAGATGGCGTTGGCGATGCCGTTGCCCCTGGTCTCGGTGAGGAACTCGGTGCGGAAGCCGATCAGGCCGCGGGACGGGACCACGTACTCGACCTTGACCCGGCCGGTGCCGTGCCCGCTCATGTGCTCCAGCCGGCCCTTGCGACCGGCCAGCAGCTGGGTGACCGCGCCGAGGAACTCCTCGGGGACGTCCACGGTGAGCCGCTCGAACGGCTCGCACAGCCGGCCGTCGAGAACCCGGGTGACCACCTCGGGCTTGCCGACGGTCAGCTCGAAACCCTCCCGGCGCATGGTCTCCACCAGGATGGCCAGCGCCAGCTCGCCTCGGCCCTGCACCTCCCAGGTGTCCGGCCGCTCGGTGGGCAGCACCCGGACGCTGACGTTGCCGACCAGCTCGGTGTCCAGCCGGGCCTTCACCAGCCGCGCGGTCAGCTTGGTGCCGCCGCCCCGGCCGGCCAGGGGGGAGGTGTTCACCCCGATGGTCACCGAGATCGCCGGCTCGTCCACGGTGATCCGGGGCAGCGGCTCGGGGTCGTCCGGATCGGCCAGCGTGTCGCCGATGGTGATGTCCGGGATGCCGGCGATGGCCACCAGGTCACCGGCGCTGGCCCTGGTCGCCGGCACCCGCTCGAGCGCCTCGGTGATCAGCAGCTCGGTGATCTTCACGGTGGCCACCGAACCGTCCTCCCGGCACCAGGCCACGGTCTGGCCCTTGCGCAACTCGCCGGCGTGCACCCGGCACAGCGCGATCCGGCCGAGGAAGCTGGACGCGTCCAGGTTGGTGACCAGCGCGCGCAGGGGGGCATGCGGGTCGCCTGCCGGCGCCGGCACGTGGCCGAGCAGGGCGTCGAACAGGGGATCGAGGCTGTCGCTGTCCGGCAGCCCGCCGTCCGGGGGTGCGGTCAGGCTGGCCCGGCCGGCCCGCGCCGAGGCGTAGACCACCGGCAGGTCGAGCACGGAGTCGTCCACGTGGTCCAGCTCGGCGGCCAGCTCGAGGAGCAGGTCGTGGGTCTCGTCGACCACCTCGGCGATCCGGGCGTCCGGCCGGTCCACCTTGTTCACGACCAGGATCACCGGCAGGGCCGCGGCCAGTGCCTTGCGCAGCACGAACCGGGTCTGCGGCAGTGGGCCCTCGCTCGCGTCGACCAGCAGCAGCACGCCGTCCACCATGGACAGTCCACGTTCGACCTCGCCGCCGAAGTCGGCGTGGCCGGGCGTGTCCACCACGTTGATGGTCACCGGACCATGTTCGGTCTGCCGGCGCACGGCGGTGTTCTTGGCCAGGATCGTGATGCCCTTCTCCCGCTCCAGCTCACCGGAGTCGAGCACCCGGTCGACCGCCTCGCCGCGGGTGGGCAGCGCGCCGGACTGGCGCAGCATGGCGTCGACCAGGGTGGTCTTGCCATGGTCGACGTGGGCCACGATCGCCACGTTGCGCAGGTCGGTCCGGGTGATCATGGCCGTCCCGGTGTCGGCGGCAGGCACGCGCGCTCCTATTGGGGTGGAAGAGGGGACTTTGGCCGGGCTCCAGGATAGCCGGGCCTTGGGTGTGACCGGGGACATCCGGCACAATGAGCAAGGTTAACCTAACCTAAGGCTCCAGCCGTTCCGGACCGGGAGGGGGTGCACATGGGCAAGAAAAAGAAGAAGAAGAACAAGCTGCCCAAGGGCACGCCCGCGCAGGTCGTCCGAAAGCTGATGAAGGCCGGCAAGGTGAAGAAGAAGTGCTGCCGGTCGGCGGAGCGCTGCAAGAAGTGCCCCGTACTCGCGCTGAAGCGCATCAAAGATGACTTCAGGAAGGTCGCCTGACCCGGCTACCATCGGTGTCATGCGTCACCCGAACACGACCTGGTGGGCCGCCGACCGGCGGCCGTGACGACATGCCCTGACCATGACGAGGCCGCCCACGGGGCGGCCTTCGTTCGTGTGACGGGGCCCCATCGGGCGGCGCGAGGAGGCTCTTCGCGATGACCCGACTGTCCGGCATCACCCCGTCCGGCCACGCCCACGTCGGCAACTACCTCGGCGCGATCCGCCGGTGGGCCCGGGAAGGCGCCCAGGGTGATCTCTATTTCGTCAGCGACCTGCACGCCATGACGACCGCGTACCACCCGCAACGGCTGCGCGCCCGCGCCCGCGAGCTGCTGGCCACGCTGATCGCCAGCGGCATCGAACCCAACCAGGTCTTCGTGCAGTCCGACCTCATCCGCGAGATCGGCGCCCTCACCTGGCTGCTCGAATGCACCTGCGCCTACGGCGAGGCCGCCAGGATGACCCAGTTCAAGGAGAAGTCGGGCACCGACGGCAAGATCGCCGCGCGGGTGGGTCTGCTCACCTACCCGGTGCTGATGGCCGCCGACATCCTGCTGCAGGGCGCCGACGAGGTCCCGGTCGGCGACGACCAGGAGCAACACGTGGAGCTGGCCCGCGCCCTGGCCCGCCGGTTCAACTCCACCCACGGCGAGGTCTTCACCGTCCCGCGCGCCGTCACCCCGCGCGCCGCCGCCCGGGTCCGCGACCTCGCCGATCCCACCCGCAAAATGGACAAGTCGGCGACCGACGCCGCCGGAGTGATCTTCGTCCTGGACGAGCCCGACATGGTCCGCCGAAAGATCAAACGCGCGGTCACCGACGGCCTGGAACGCCTGGAGTACCGCCCGGACGACCAACCCGGCCTGGCCAACCTCCTGGAGATTCTGGCCGCCTGCCTCGGCAAGTCCCCCCGCGAGGTGGCCGACGGCTACCCGTCCTACGACAGCCTCAAGGACGCGGTCGCCGAAGCCCTGATCGAGGAGCTCCGCCCCATCCGCACCGGCACCCTTTCCCTGCTCGCCGACATCGACCACCTGGACAAGATCCGGGCCGAAGGCGCCATCCGAGCCCGCGAGCGCGGACAGCACCGGCTCGAATCGGCCCTACGCCTGGCCGGGGTCGGCTAACCAGCTTCCCGGTCGGCGTGGACCGGCTGCGCGTGGTGATCTGCCCGTACCCTGGAGTGGTGGTGCCTCCCGCCGAGGGCAGGTCTGCTGGCGTCGGTGCGCGCATCCGGGAAATCCGCACCTGGCGCGGTAAGTCGCTGTCGGTGGTCGCCGGGTTGGCCGGAATGTCACCGTCCCACCTGTCGATCGCGGCCGCACTGGAAGTCGCGCCGAACGAACTGCTGGCCACGCCCTTTCCACCCCGAGACGACCTCACCGCCGCGGCCCGGGCCGCGGCCGGGCTGGTCGAGCCGGTCATCGCCGACATCCGACTCGGCGACCCGGTGGAGGTGGCGCCCCGGCCCTGGCCGCTGATCGCGGCAGACCTGACCCACCTGAACGCCGACCTTCGCCCGCGTGCCGATTACGCGGCGCAGAGCGCGATGTTGCCGGGGCTGATCGAGGAGCTGCATGCCGTGGTCGGCGGCGGCGCCGAGCACCGTACGGACGCGCTGTGCGGGCTGGCCATCTGCTACCACGCGGCGGCCATGCTGGCCGGCAACATGGGTAACCGCGCGATGGCGCAACTGGCGGCCGACCGGCAACTGACGGTGGCCGAGCGGTTGGGTCGTCCCGAGTGGGTCGCGCACGCGGAGTGGGTGCGGGCGCAGATGATCGGCGGCGTGTCCCGGCAGCGGCAGGCGGCGTCGGTGTTGCGGTCGTTGCGTGCCGTGGCCGACGAACCGCTGACGCCGGAACTGATCCAGGCGGTCGGTCAGTTGCACCTGTCGGCGGCGCTGGCCTACGCCGCGCGGGGGGATCAGGAATCGGCGTGGACCCATTTCCGCGAGGCTGAAGGACTGGCCGAGCGGCAGACCGACGAGGTCGGCGACTTCGGATGTATGTGGTTCGGTCGGACGAATGTGCGGATCTGGAAGGTCGCGCTGGGTACGGAGTTCGGCTATGGCGGCAAGATCGCGGAGCTGGCGCGTGGCGTCCGGCCCGAAATCGTGCCTTCGCCGGTCCGTCATGCGGCCTTCTACGCCGACGTCGGCCGTTCGCTGGCCCACGACAAGCGCTCAAGGGAGCAGGCCGTGCACTTGCTCCGCAAAGCCGAAGGTCTGGCTCGTCAGCACGTTCGCAACATGCCGCTGGTCCGCGAGGCCGTGTCCGACCTGCTCCGGCGTGCCCGTCACGACGCGGTTGGTCGTGAGTTGCGCGGGTTGGCCCACCGGATGGGAATGGCGGGCTAAGTCCCCTGGGCGGCCCGGAGTTGGTCGGCGCCACGCTTGCGCATGTGGGGTGTGCCGATGTGGTGATCCTGATCGACGAGAGCCGCGCGGTCGCCTGGCGGTGCCCACCGAACCGGGTGTGGACGTGTTCGCCCCGGCCTGGGTCTACTGGTCGTACGGATCTTGTCCGGTGTGGACCCTACGGGCGCTGCTGACCCTGGCTCCGCCAGGTCATGCGGACGCCCCAACCTGCTTGCCGCCGCACCACCCGGTTTGGGTCTGCCGCCCGAGGGTCGAATGCCGGTACGGATTCGGGCGCGAGGTCCGCATTGAGCGGCTGGCCGGCCGGTGTACCCCTGGCACCGATGGTTTCGGCCGGCGCCGCCAGGCGCCGGGCGCCAGCCGGAAACCGCACTTCACAGCTGGTCGCCGAGGGCTTTGCGCAGGGCCGGGAGTAGTTCGCGGTCGGCTGGCAGCCATTCGACACTGTCCAGGGTTCCCCCGGTGAGCCAGCGGAGGGCGGTGTGTTCGTGGGCGACGGGGGTGGCGTCGGGTGGGGTGAGGGTGGCCAGGTAGGCGCGCAGGATCAGGTTGGGGCGCAGGGGGATGTCGCGGTGCAGGGGGGCACCGACGGTGATGGTGATGCCGAGTTCCTCGTGGCATTCGCGGCGCAGGGCGGCCTGGTCGGACTCGCCGGGTTCGACGCGGCCGCCGGGCAGTTCCCAGCGGCCGGCGGCGGAGGCGGGGTGGGAGCGCTGCGCGGCCAGGACCGCGCCGGTGCGCAGGATGGCGGCGGCGACCACGACGGCCGTCATGTCCGGGCCCGCCAGCGGACCTGGAACCGGGCGCCGCCCTCCGGCGACTCGCCGACTGCGACGGTGCCGCCTCGGCGCCGGACCACCTCGGCGACCAGGGCGAGGCCAAGACCGGCGCCGCCGCTGGTGCGGGCCCGGTCGTCCTGCACCCGGTAGAACCGGTCGAACACCCGGGCGCGATGCTCCTCCGGGATGCCGGGCCCGTCGTCGTCCACCACCAGCCGGACCGTGCCCGCGGTGTTCAGCACCGACACCGTCACGTGCACCCGGGCGTGCCGGGTGGCGTTGCGCAACAGGTTGTCCAGCACCAGGTCCACCTCGGCCGGGGCGGCGGCGATCCAGCAGGGCCGGCCGGCGGCGTGCAGGCTCACCGGCGGCACGTCCGGGCCCAGCCGAACCACCGCGTCCCGCGCGGCGCTGACCACGTCCACCGGTTCGGCCGGCGGGATCTCCCCGGCGTCCGAGCGGGCCAGCGTGAGCAGCCCGTCGACCAGGGTGGACAGCCGCGCGGACTCCCGGACCACCTCGGCAAGCACCTCCTGGGACAGCTCCGGGTCCGGATGGGCCACGGCGACCTCGGCCTGCACCCGGATCGACGCCACCGGGGAGCGCAGCTCGTGCGCGGCGTCGCCGGTGAACCGGCGCATCCGCTCGGTCGCCTCGTCCCGCCGGGCCAGCAGCGCGTTCAGGGCGGCGGCCAGCGAGCGCAGCTCGTCGTGCGCGCCGGGCAGCGGCAATCGGTTGCCGGGCGGCAACCGCGCCGCCGCCCGCCGGATCCGCTCCACCGGCCGCAGCGAGAACCGCACCGCGAACCAGGTGGCCACCCCGGCCGCCGCCGCGCCCAGCACCGCGGCCAGGAACAGCCAGTTCAGCGCCCGGTTCGGCGCGGACCGGTAGCCGACGAGCGGGGTGCCGACCACCACCAGCCGCTGCGCCCCGTCCGGCGCGCTGACCACCGTGCCCACCCAGCGCTGCGGCGGGTCGTCGGCCAGCCGCAGCACCGGCGTGCCGGCCTTGAGCGAGCGCAGGTCGGCGGTGTCCAGCTCCGGCCGCGGCAGCCCGTCGACCGGGACGCCGGAGGTGTCCAGCACGTGCACCCGCAGCGGTCCCGGCGCCGGGACACCGCCGGCGGCCACCACCGGCAGCACCTCGGCGAGCGCCGCGTTCAGCTCGGTGTCCGCCGAGCTGACCAGCAGCGGACGCATCAGGTCGCTGGTCAGCAGCGCCAGCGAGACCAGCGCCACCAGGGTCACGGCGGTGGCGACGGCGGTGATCCGGAACCGCAGCGTGCGCCGCAGCCACAGCGCCCGCGGACTGTTCATCGGTTGTCGAACACCGCGTCGATGCCGGCGTTGGAGGCCAGGTAGCCGTGCCCGCGCACGGTGCGCACGATGCCGCCGGCACCGGCCAGCTCCAGCTTGCGCCGCAGGTAGCCGACGTAGACCTCGACGGCGTTGCGGGTGGCCGCCTGCTCGTCGCCCCACACCGTGCGCAGCAGCTCGTCCTTGGTCACCACCGAGCCGGCCCGGCTGGCCAGGGCGTCCAGCACGGCGAACTCCCGCGGGCTGAGCGCGATCAGCGCGCCGCCGAACCGGACCTCCCGGGACGCCCGGTCGATCACCAGCTCGCCCAGCCGGAGCCGGCGGTCGGCGCCGGCCGCGGCGTTGCGCCGCAGCATGGCCCGCACCTGGGCCACCAGCACCACGAACGAGAACGGCTTCACCAGGTAACCGTCCGCGCCCAGGTCCAGCCCGTCGGCCTGGTCGACCTCGCCGTCCTTGGCCGACAGCAGCAGCACCGGGGTACGCACGCCCTCGGCCCGCAGCCGCTGCAGCACCCGGTAGCCGGACAGCCCCGGCAGCATGATGTCCAGCACGATCAGGTCGTACGCGCCGGTCCGGCCGATCTCGAGCGCGCTTGGCCCGTCGCCGGCCACCACGATGTCCATGCCCTCCGCGGTGAGGCCGCGCTGCAGTGCGCGGCGCACGCCCGGCTCGTCGTCCACCACCAGCACCCGCGGTCTCATGTGCACAGGATGCCTCAGCCGGTTCTCAGCCCGGCGGTCACTCTCAGCGCCATCTCAGTTGCCGGGGCGCATCCTCGTGGTGCGGCAAGATGAGACACACGAACATTGGGGATCTCGAATGAACAGGAAACGCAGCGCGATCGCGGTGGCGGCGACCGGGACCGCCGCCGGAGTGGTCGGCCTGGTCGTACTGGCCACGCCGGCCGGTGCGGGTGAGCCGCCCCCGGCGCTGCCGGCGATCAGCGCGGAGGAGCTGGTCGCGTCGGTGCTGACCACCAAGGTCCCGGCGATGTCCGGCGCGGTGTCCGTCGAGGAGAACCTGGGGTTGCCGATCCCGGTGCTGCCCTCCGGCGACGGGGACGGGACCTCGGCCCGGGTCTACTCGGACGGCGCCGGCAAGGGCCGGATCGCAATGGCCGGGCGCGCCACGGAGACCACCGTGGTGGCCGACGGCGACACGGTGTGGATCTGGAACTCCACCGACCGCTCGGTGCGCAAGGTCGAGCACGGCCAGTCCACCGCGAAGCAGGTGCCCGAGCAGCTGGCCGACCCGGCCACCGCGGCACAGCAGCTGGTCAAGGCGATGCAGGAGGAGAGCACGGTGGCCGTGGACGGCACCGCGCGGGTCGCCGGCCGGCCGGTCTACCAGCTGCTGCTGACGCCGAAGCCGACCGAGAAGACGCTGCTGCGCGAGGTCAAGGTGGCGGTGGACGCCGAGCTGCGGGTGCCGCTGCGGCTGGAGGTGCTGGCCAACGGGCAGGCCGAGCCGGCGCTGCGGATCGGGTTCACCGAGTTCGCGCCGGGCGCGCAGGACCCGGCGCTGTTCCGGTTCGACGTCCCGCCGGGGGCCACGGTCACCGAGGTCAAGCCGGGCGAGCACGTGGACCCGAAGGCGGCAAGGGACCTGTTCGCCCAGGTGAACCCGACGGTGGTCGGCTCCGGCTGGGACACCGTCCTGATCGGCAAGGTGCCCACCGAGCTGCTGTCCGCCGCGGCGGGCGCGGCCGGCGGACCGGGCCAGCGGCCGGACATGGGCGGCCTGGTGCGCCAGTTCGCCAAGCCGGTGACCGGCTCGTTCGGCTCCGGCTGGGTGGTCACCACCAAGGTCGGCGCGGCCCTGGTCACCCAGGACGGCCGGGTGGCCGTCGGCGCGGTGCCGGAGCAGGTGCTGATCGACGCGCTCGGAAAGGCGAAGTGACGACGTTGCCGGGTGTCGACCGGGGGGTGAACGGGGTGGCCGCCGAGGCGGTCACCCCCGCCCCGTCCCCGGTGGCCGCCCGGACCAGGGGGTTGCGCAAGGTCTACCGCGGCACGGTGGCCGTGGACAACGTGGACCTGGATGTGCCGGACGGGGCGGTGCTGGGCATGTTGGGCCCCAACGGGTCCGGCAAGACCACCACGATCCGGATGCTGCTCGGGCTGGTCACGCCGACCGCCGGCACGGTCGAGCTGCTCGGCCACCGGCTGCCGGACGGGGCGGCGCGGGCCCTGCCCGCGGTCGGCGCGCTGGTCGAGGGCCCGGGGTTTCACCCGTTCCTGTCCGGCCGGGAGAACCTGCTGCGGTGCGCGGCGGCCGAGCCGCTGCTGGCCACCGGGGACGTCCGGCGGGCGGTCGGCGAGGCGCTGGAGCGGGTCGGGCTGGCCGACGCGGCGCATCGCCGCTACCGCGGCTACTCGCTCGGTATGAAGCAGCGCATGGGGTTGGCCGCGGCGCTGCTGATCCCGCGCCGGCTCGTGGTGCTCGACGAGCCGACCAACGGCCTCGACCCGGCCGGCACCCGCGAGGTGCGCACCGTGATCGCCGAGCTGCACGCGGCCGGCACGACCGTGCTGGTCTCCTCGCACCTGCTCGCCGAGGTGGAGGCGACCTGCACGCACGTGGCGGTGCTGCACCGGGGATCGGTGGTGGCCCAGGGTCCGCTCGGCGAGCTGCTCGACTCCGGCAACGACGGCCTGCTGGTGTCCACTCCGGACGCCGCGACGGCGGTGGAGGCGTTGCGGGACAAGCGGATCCCGGCCCGGATCACGCCGGACGGGTTGCGCGCCGACCTGGCCGCGGTCAGCGCGCCGGAGGTGGTCGCGGCGCTGGTGCACGCCGGGGTCGCGGTGCACGAGGTGCGCCGGCAGCGCACCGGGCTGGAGGACCTGTTCGCCCGGCTGACCGAGGCGGAGGCGAACGGCACCGAGCTGTCCGAAGTGGCCGGACATGTCGCCATGGCTCCGGTCGAGGAGGTGACCCGGTGACCACGCTGACCGCGGACCTGACGGCCCGACCGGTGGCCCGGACCCACGCGCCGCTCGGGCGGCTGCTGCGCTCGGAGCTGCGGCTGGTACTGCGCCGCCCGCGCACCCTGATCGCGCTCGGACTGCTGGTTCTCGTTCCGGTGGTGACCGGGATCGGGATCGCGCTGGCGGCCAACGGCACGCTGCAGGGACCGCCCGGCGCCGACGGTCCGGGCGCGATCGCCGCGATCCTCAACGAGAACGGCCTGGTGCTGCCGATCTTCGTGCTGTTCGTCTCGCTGCAGATGCTGCTGCCGATGATGGGCGCGATGTGGGCGGCGGACGCGCTGGCCGGCGAGGCGGCCAGCGGCTCGCTGCGCAACCTGCTCGTCGCTCCGGTCGGCCGGGTCCGGCTGCTGGCCGTGAAGGCCTTCGGGGTGGCCAGCGCGGTGCTGACCGGCGTCGCCCTGCTCACGGTCAGCGGGGTGCTCTGCGGGCTGCTGCTGCTCGGTGGCGACAGTATGATCACGATCTCCGGCACCACGCTGTCGTTCTGGCCGGCGCTCGGCCGGATTCTGCTGATGGCGGCGCTGGTCACGGTGCAGGTGCTCGCGGTGGCCGCGGTGGCGCTGGCCATCTCGTCGATCACCGAGCACCCGCTGATCGTGATGGCCGTGGCGCTCGGCGGGATCATCGTGTTCACCGTGTTGAACGCGATTCCGGCGCTGGACTGGCTGCACCCGCTGCTGATCACGGACAGCTGGTCGGCGCTGGTGGACGTCATGCGTGACCCGATGCCCACCGACGGTCTGGTCGAGGGTGTGCTGCGGGCGCTGTGCTACATGGCGATCGGCGGTTCGCTCGCGCTGGCCCGGATGCTGACTAAGGACGGCTGAGCACCGCGATCCCGTCCGGGTCGAGGGAAAGTCGCACGGGATCGCCGGCCTCGGGGGCGTCGGCGATCCCGGCGACCGCGTCCACCGGACCGTCCAGGCCGGCGTCCAGCCGGACCAGCAGCCGAACGTGGTCCCGCCGGTGCACCCGGGCCAGCGTCTCGCCGCGCAACCGGCCACCGTGGTCGGACCGCAGCGCGGTCGGGCGCAGGCCCAGCCGCACCGGCCCGTCCGGCACCCCGGGCAGCGCCACGGTGCCTAGCGCGCAGCTGACCACGCCGCCGGCCGCGGTCGCCGGCAGGAACGTGCCGCAGCCGAGGAACCTGGCGGTGTGCTCGTCGGCCGGCGCCCGCCACACCTGCTCCGGTCGCCCGGTCTGCACGATCCGACCGACCCGCATCAGGGCCACCCGGTCGGCGAGGGTGAACGCCTCGTCGTGGTCGTGCGTGACCACCAGGGCGGTGCTGCCGGACACCCGCAGCACCCGGGCCAGGTCGAGGGCCAACTGCTCGCGCAGCGCTCTGTCCAAAGCGGACAGTGGCTCGTCCAGCAGCAGCAACCGGGGCCGCGGGGCCAGCGCCCGGGCCAGCGCCACCCGCTGCTGCTCACCGCCGGACAGCTCGGTGATCCGCCGGTCCTGGTAGCCGGCCAGGCCGAGCAGGTCGAGCAGCTCGGCCACCCGGGCCCGCCGGCCGGCCCGGTCCACTCCGGCCATGCGCAGCCCGAACTCCACGTTGCCGGCCACATCCCGGTGCGGGAACAGCTGGCCGTCCTGGAACACCAGGCCGAACCCGCGGCGATGCACGGCCACCGGCGCGAGGTCGGCGCCGTCCCAGCACACCGCGCCGGCCGCCGGCCGCTCAAGGCCGGCCACCGCGCGCAACAGCGTGGACTTGCCGCAGCCGGACGGGCCGAGCAGCGCCACCACCTCGCCGTCGGCCACCTCGAGGTGCACCCCGGACACCGCGGTCAACTGTCCATAGCGGACGGTCAGGTCTCGAACCGCAAGCCCCATCAGAACTCCCCGACCGCCGGCAGCCGCAGCCACTCCACCAGCAGCACCACGGCGACGGTGACCGCCATCAGCAGGGTGCACGCGGCGTAGGCCATCTGGTTGTTCAGCTCGCCCGGCCGGGAGATCAGCCGGCCGATCGCCACCGGCAGGGTCGCGGTGTCCGGGCGGGCCAGGAAGCTGGTCGCGCCGAACTCGCCGAGCGCGACGACGTAGCCGAACGCGGCCGCGGTCAGCAGCGCCCGCCCGGCCAGCGGCAGATCCACCTCGCGCCACACCCGGGCCGGGCCGGCGCCGAGGGTGGCCGCAGCGGCCCGCAGCCGCTCGTCGATCGAGCGCAGCACCGGCAGCACGATCCGCACCACGAGCGGGGTGACCACCAGCGCCTGGGCCAGTGGGATCAGCGCGGGCGAGGTGCGCAGGTCGCCGGGCAGCTTGTCCAGCGTGATCAGGTAACCGAACCCGACGGTCACCGCGGACACGCCGAGCGGGAGCATCAGCGCGCTGTCCATCAGCTCCACCGACGCCCGGCGCACCCGGCCGCGGCGCAGCGCCACCAGCACCACCGCGGCGGTCACCCCCAGCGTCATGGCCAGCACCGTGGCGTCGGTGGCCGCGCGCACCGAGTTCGCGGCGGCGTCCAGGCCGGAGATCTCCAGGGTGCCGGGAAACCCGGTGCCGGCAAGGGCCTGGTAGCCGGCAAGACTCCAACCGTCCGATGTGGACACCGAGCGCAGCGCCAGCACCGCGACCGGAACCAGCAGCAGCCCGACCACGCCGAGGGCGAGCGCCACCACCGCCCACTCGGCTCCGGCCGGCCGGCGCGCGGACTCCGCCCGGCCGCGCAGCGCGAGCGCCGTCTCCCGCCTGCGCCGCGCCGCAGCGCCGACCGCCAGCGTGGCCAGTACGGCGGCCAGTTGCAGCAGGGACAGTGCGGCCGCGCCGGGCAGGTCGAGCAGCTGCACGGTGCGCAGGTAGATCTCGGTCTCCAGGGTCCGGTACCGGGCCCCGCCGAGCACCAGCACCACCCCGAAACTGGTGGCACAGAACAGGAACACGATCGCGGCGGCGGACGAGACGGCCGGGGTGAGCGCCGGCAGGGTCACGGTGGCGAAGGTCCGGGCCCGGGACGCGCCCAGTGCCCGGGCCGCGTCCTCGGCCCGGCGGTCCAGATGCGTCCACAGCCCGGCCACCGTGCGCGCCACCACGGCCACGTTGAAGAACGCGTTGGCCAGCACGATCGACACCGGTCCGCCGGCCGGCAGCAGCACCCGGAACGCCAGCCCCACCACCACCGTGGGCAGCACGAACGGCACCAGCACGGCAGCCCGCACCAGAGCCAGTCCGGGCAGCCGGATCCGGGCAAGCAGGAACGCCACCGGCAGCCCGGCCAGCAGGGCGAGCACCGTCGAGGCGGCGGCCTGGCCGAGCGTGAACGCGACCAGCCGCCAGGTCTCGGAACTCGTCAGCACCGGCAGCACGCTGCCGGAGGACAGACCGAGCCCGAGGATGGCGACCACCGGCCAGAGGAAGAACACCGCGAGGAAGCCCAGCGGCAGCGCCGCGGCGACCGCGAGGCCGGCGCCGGCCGGGGTCAGCCGAGCACGAGCGCGCGCCACTGGTTGATCCATCGCTCCCGGTTGGCGTCGATGTCCGCGGCCGGCAACGTCTCCGGGTTGCTCGGCTGGAGCACCACGCCCTGCCACGCGGCCGGCAGCGGCACGTCCTCACGTACCGGGTAGACGAACATCTGCTCCGGCACGTTCGACTGGAACTGTTGGGACAGCAGGAAATCCACGACCTTCTTGGCGTCCTCAGGGTTGGCCGCGCCGGCCAGCACGCCGGCGTACTCGACCTGCCGGAAGCAGGTGAACAGCAGCGCCCGGGTGCGCGGCCGGCCGTCCGGGCCGAGCTCGGCGGCCGGCGAGGACGCGTAGGACACCACCACCGGCCGCGGTCCCTTGCCGGACGAGCCGGAGAAGTCCTGGGTGTAGGCCTCCTCCCAGCCGCTGACCACCTTGACCCCGTTGGCCTTCAACCCGGACCAGTAGCCCTGCCAACCCTGCTCGCCGAAGTGCGCGATCGTGCCGAGCAGGAACGCCAGCCCCGGCGACGAGGTGGCCGGATCCTGCACCACCAGCGCGTCCTTGTACTTCGGGTCGGTCAGATCCTCGAACCGGGTCGGTTCCTCGATGCCCTTTCCGGCGAACGCGGCCGGGTCGGCGTTGAGACACACGTCGCCGACGTCGATCGCGGTGAGCCGGTCGGTGCCGTCCACGGCGTAGCGGCGCGACCCCTTGTCCGCGTCCGGGCTGCGGTACTCGACGAACACGCCCTCCTTCAGCGCGCGCGAGGCGAACGTGTTGTCCACGCCGAACGCCACGTCGCCGAGCGGGCTGCCCTTGGTGAGCACCAGCTGGTTGGTCAGCGCGCCGGCGTCGCCGGTCTTGCGCACCTCGATCCGGATCCCGGACGAGTTGCGGAACTCGTCGAGAACCTCCGGTTTCATCGTGAACGAGTCGTGGGTGACCAGCACCACCGTGCGCTCGCCCGGGTCACCGTCCTCGTCGGCCCCGCCGAACACCGAGCACCCGGTGACGGCGGCGAACACGAGCGTCGCCACAACGCCGCGTCTGATCACATCCATGCGAATCCTCCCTCCCTGCGCCGGAATGACCCGGATCAGGTTCGAACGGTCGAGGGCTGCGCGCCCTCCTCTCAGCCCGGCGCCACACCGGACTCCCGTGGCAAAGCGGCATGGTACCCGTCAGGATGGAGGGCATGCCGGAACTACTCAGTGACGAGGACCTC
Organism: Actinophytocola sp.; assembly: GCF_035762905.1. Classification (GTDB taxonomy): domain Bacteria; phylum Actinomycetota; class Actinomycetes; order Mycobacteriales; family Pseudonocardiaceae; genus DASYTH01. The sequence continues at coordinate 93,095 of NZ_DASUCC010000077.1, read as the reverse complement.
GGCAAGGCCCTCGGTACCCTGCCCGACTGGACCAAGGACGAAGGCGCGCTGGCCCGCACGGTTGAGCTGGACAGCTTCCCGCAGGCGATTCAGGTGGTGAACCGGGTGGCCGAGATCGCCGAGAGCGACAACCACCACCCGGACATCGACATCCGGTGGCGCACCCTCACCTTCCGCTGCAGCACCCACTCGGCCGGCGGGATCACGGCGTCGGACGTCTCGCTCGCCGAGGAGATCGACGGGGTGATCGACGCGATCCGGGAGCCGTCCTGATCACCTGAAGGGTCCGCGCACCTCGAAGGTGATCCCGCCGAGCACGTTGTTGACGGTGCCGCGCTGCGAGGAGAAGTACAGCCGGGATCCGTCCGGGCTGAACGCCGGCCCGGTGATCTCCGAGCCGCCGTGCCCGAGCACCCGCAGGAACGGCGCCACCACCCCGTCCGGGGTGATGATGCAGATCTCCATGTCCCCGCCGTCCTCGGCGACGAACAGGTCGCCGCTGGCCGCACCGGTGACGTTGTCCACCCCGGTCAGCGGCGGCGGCCCGGAGACCACCAGCGAGTCGTCGTAGGCCAGGTCGATGGTGGACGCGGTGGCGTCGTAGGCCCACACCCGGTTGTCGCCCTTGGTGGTGAACCAGCAGGTGCCGCCGGCGTAGTAGCAGCCCTCGCCGCCGTCGAACCGTTTCGCGCCGGACACCTGGTTGCGGGTCACGATCGGGAAGCCGTCCGGGTCGGGCACCCGCCGCCAGGTGACCGGCCCTGAGGTCGCGTCGTTGGCGCCGACCATCACCTCGAGGGTGCCGCCGGACAGGTCGCCCCACACGGTCGGCCGGAACCGGTAGAAGCATCCGTTGCCGACGTCCTCGGTCATGTACACGAACCCGTGGTCCGGGTCGGCGGCGCAGGCCTCGTGCTTGAACCGGCCCATGGCGCTGCGGGACGACGCGCCGCGCACGCCGAACGGGTCGGTCTCGTACACCCGGCCCCACTCGACCTCCTCGCAGGACAGCCAGGTGTTCCACGGCGTGGCGCCGCCGGCGCAGTTGACGTTGGTGTTGGACAGCGTCCGGTAGGCGCCGGTGATCTGCCCGGCGGCGTCGAACCGGATCGCCGAGCAGCCGCCGACCAGCGGCACCTCGCTGTTGGACACGTAGATCCAGCCGGCACCGTCGGCGAAGCAGGCGCCGCCGTCCGGGGCCGGGTGCCACAGGTGCGAGGTACCCGACACCGGGATCCCGGTGCGGGCCACCACCCGGCTGGTGAACCCGGCGGGGAGCATGACGTTGTTGCCGTCCGCCGCCAGCAGGTCGCCGTACGGGCTCGGACCGGGCTGCGCCGCCGCCGCGAACGCCTCCCGCCAGGACGCCCCGCCGAACGCCGCCGCGGATGCTCCGACCACCGCCACCCGAAGAAACTGTCGTCGCTTCATGTCTCCATGACACCGGATGTCGGTGCCCGCTCCTAGAGTCCGTTCGTATGACGGCGGTTTACGAGTTGCGGCAGTACACCCTGCGTCCCGGCCAGCGGGACGCGCTGATCACGCTGTTCGACCGGGAGTTCGTCGAGACCCAGGAGGCGCTCGGCATCCGGGTCGTCGGCCAGTTCCGCGACCGGGAGCGGCCGGACCGGTTCGTCTGGGTACGCGGCTTCGACTCGATGGCCGCCCGGGCCGCGAGCCTGGCCGCGTTCTACGACGGGCCGGCGTGGCGCACCCACCGGGACGCGGCCAACGCCACGATGATCGCCTTCGACGACGTGCTGCTGCTCCGCCCGGCCGGCCTGGACTTCGACCTGACCGGGGCGGCCAGGGACACCCCGCCGTCGTCGGTCGTCGTGGCCACGCTGGGGTATCTGGCCGAACCGCCCGACCCGGCGTCCATCCCCCGGCTCGCGACCGGCGGCACCCCCCTGGCCCGGCTGTGCACCGAGTACGCGGAGAACGACTTCCCGGCCCTTCCGGTGCGCACCGGCGAGCACGTGGTGGTCGAGTTCACCTCGTTCGGCTCGGAAAACGAGTGGCACGACCACACCGGGCGGCTGGCAGAGTTGCCGGGAGGCCCGCTGCGCCGGGAACGGCTGGTGCTGGCCCCGACCGCCCGGTCCCTGCTGCGTTGAGGAGTCCGCCATGGACGGAACCCGTCCGGCCACGCTGCCGGAGCCGCCGTACTACGCCGTGGTGTTCACCTCCCTGCGCGCACCGGTGGACGAGGGCTACGCCGACACCGCGAAGGCGATGTTCGAGCGGGTCCGGGAGCAGCCGGGGTTCCTGGCCGCGGACTCGGTGCGGGCCGCGGACGGGCTGGGGATCACGGTCGCCTACTTCCGCGACGAGCCGGCCATCGCCGCGTGGCGGGACGACCCGGAGCACGCCGCGGCCCGGGCCCGCGGCCGGGAACGCTGGTACGACTCCTACGCAATTCACGTTGCGAAAGTTGACCGCGCATACCGCTGGGATCGCTGACCCCGATATACCCACCGTCACGATTTCCCGGCGGCGTTCAGCGCAATGTCACAATTCCCGGTTATTTCCCGTGCCGGAACTCGACGACGTCGCCGTCGGCCATGACGTAGTCCTTGCCCTCCATGCGTACCTTGCCGGCCGCCCGCGCCGCGGCCATCGAGCCGGCCGCGACGAGGTCGTCGTAGGCGACGACCTCGGCCTTGATGAACGCCCGCTCGAAGTCGCTGTGGATCACGCCGGCCGCCTGCGGCGCGGTCCAGCCGGCCCGGATGGTCCAGGCCCGGGACTCCTTGGGGCCGGCGGTGAGGAAGGTCTGCAGGCCGAGCGTGTGGAAGCCGGCCCGGGCCAACGCGTTCAGGCCGGGCTCGGTCTGCCCGATGGAGGCCAGCAGCTCGCGCCGGGACTCCTCGTCCAGTTCGAGCAGCTCGGCCTCGACCTTGGCGTCCAGGAACACCGCGTCGGCCGGGGCGACCAGCTTGGCCAGCTCGTCGCGCCGGGCCGGGTCGCCGAGCACCGCCTCGTCGGCGTTGAACACGTACAGGAACGGCTTGGTGGTGAGCAGGCTCAGCTCGGCCAGCCGGGGCAGGTCCACCTCGGACCCGGCGGCGAACAGCGTGCGGCCGGCGTCCAGCACGGCCCGCGCGTCCTGCGCGGCGGTCAGCTCCGGGCGGGCCTCCTTGCGGGTGCGCGCCTCCTTCTCCAGCCGGGGCATCGCGCGGTCCAGGGTCTGCAGGTCGGCGAGGATCAGTTCGGTGTTGATCGTCTCGATGTCCGCGGTCGGATCCACCGCCCCGTCGACGTGCACCACGTCGGGATCGTCGAACACCCGGATCACCTGGCAGATGGCGTTGGCCTCACGGATGTTGGCCAGGAACCGGTTGCCGAGGCCCTGCCCCTCCGAGGCGCCCTTGACCAGGCCGGCGATGTCCACGAAGGACACCGTGGCCGGCACGGTCCGGGCGCTGGCGAACAGCTCGGCCAAACGGTCCAACCGGGGATCGGGCAGCGGCACCACCCCGACGTTGGGCTCGATCGTGGCGAACGGGTAGTTCGCCGCCGTTACATTATTGTTCGTCAGCGCGTTGAACAGGGTGGACTTTCCGACGTTGGGCAATCCGACGATGCCGAGGGTCAAGCTCACGACGAGCGAGTTTAAGCGGCGGCCGGGAGGAGACCGCGGCCAGGCACATTCCCCCGAATGGACGCTGGCGGATGCGTCCCAGCTCAATAACACTCCGTGCACCTCCTACTTTCGACACTTCACCCAATTAGGGAGAGCGTGCTTAGGTGTTGCTTCGGCGTAGCCCTCGGCGGGGCGAGGAGTGCTCGCCGACACTGCTCGCTCACCCAGCCGAGGAAGGAAATGGGATGACGTCCCAACGTGAATGGCGCCGGCGTGGCCGGCTTGCCATCGGGATGGCGTTCACGACGGCCATCGCCGGAGCGACGCTGGTCGCCCTGCCGCAGGCCGCAACCGCCGCCCCGTCTCCCGATCAGGTCTCGATCGGGAAGCACGACGAAGAGCTGCTGACCCAGGCCAAGCAACGGGGTGACAAGACCGTCAAGGTGCTCGTCGCGACGAAGGACGGCGCCGAGGCGCAGGGTGTGGAAACGCTGACCAAGGCCGGTGCCCAGGTCGAGTACCGCGAGGACGCGGTCAACTACGTGCGCGCCGAGATCCCCGTCGACCAGGTCAAGAAGGTCGCCGGCAAGCCCGGCGTGCTGGCCATCGACGTGGGCGAGAACATCCCGCTGGACGACCCTCGGCCACAGGGCGAGCAGAACCCGACCCCGCAGCAGCCCCCGAACGCCAGCACGCCTCGGGTCAACGCCTACATGCCCACCGGCGACACCGGTGCCGCCCAGTTCGTCAACAGCAACCCGGCCTGGGACGGTCGCGGCGTGACGGTCGGCGTGGTGGACACCGGCATCGACCTGGACCACCCGTCGCTGAACACGACCAGCACCGGTGAGCGCAAGATCGTCGACTGGGTCACCGGCACCGACGGCGGGTTCACCGGCGGCGTCAACAACGACGACGACCCGACCTGGGTGCTCACCTCCGGCACCGTCCCGCCCGGATACACCCTTCCGCCGGGCGGCGGCACGTTCCGGTTCGGCACGTTCAACGAGCGCGACCCCCGGTTCGGCGCCGAGCTGGGCAACGACGCCAACCGCGACGGCAACCCGCCGGGCAGCAACGGCCTGTTCGACGTGCTGTGGAACACCGTGGACAACTCGGTGCGGGTGGACACCAACCAGAACCGGAACTTCGCCGACGACATGTCGATGCTGGAGTACAAGGTCCGCAACGACGTCAACCGGTTCGGCACCGACAACCCGGCCACGCCGGTCAAGGAGGCGCTGCCGTTCGTCGTCCAGATCGACGCCCCGAACCAGTCGGTGAACATCGGTGTGATCTCCGGCGCGCACGGCTCGCACGTGGCCGGCATCATCGCCGGCAACAGCCTGTTCGGCGGTCAGATGAGCGGCGCCGCCCCCGGCGCCAAGCTGGTGTCCGTCCGGGCCTGCCTGTTCGTCACCGGCTGCACCAACTTCGCCATGATCGAGGGCATGATCTACGCGGTCGAGACCGCCAACGTCGACGTGATCAACATGTCGATCGGCGGCCTGCCGCAGCTCAACGACGGCAACAACGCCCGCGCCCAGATCTACAACGACCTGGTCGACACGTTCGACGTGCAGCTGGTCTTCTCGGCCGGCAACAACGGCTCGGGTGTGAACACGATCGGCGACCCGGCGGTGGCCGACAAGGTCGTCGCGGCCGGCTCGTACATCTCCAAGGCCAGCTGGCAGCGCAACTACGGCTCGGACGCGACCGGCGAGGACCACCTGCACGGGTTCTCCTCGCGCGGCCCGCGGGAGGACGGCGGCTTCAAGCCGAGCATCGTCGCACCGGGCTCGGCCGTGTCGACGACACCGCTCTGGCAGCCCGGCCAGCCGGTGGCCGGCGCCATGGTCCTGCCGCCCGGCTACGGCATGTTCAACGGCACCTCGATGGCCTCGCCGCAGACCGCGGGCGCGGTGGCGCTGTTGATCAGCGCGGCCCGGGCGCGGGGCGTGCAGCACGGCGCCGCGCAACTGCGCCAGGCCCTCACCTCCTCGGCCCGGTTCATCTCCGGCTACCAGGCCTACGAGCAGGGCAACGGCCTGATCCAGGTCGGCGAGGCGTGGAACCTGCTGCAGCGCAACATCAGCGTCACCGACTTCACCAGCAGGGTGGCGTCCGGCTCGCCGCTGGCACCGTTCCTGGCCACCGCGGGTCAGGGCATCGGCATCTACGACCGCGAGGGCGTTCGGGCCGGTGACCAGTACTTCCGCGACTACACGATCACCCGCAACACCGGTTCGGCCAGCCCGATCACCTACCGGGTCAACTGGGTCGGCAACGACGGCACGTTCAGCTCGCCGAGCAGCATCACCCTGCGCAAGGGCTTCGCGACGAAGTTCCGGGTGCAGATCCGGCCCGGTTCGGCCGGCGTGCACTCGGCGATCATGAACCTGGACAGCCCGCTCACCACGGGCGTCGAGTTCCAGACGCTGAACACGGTGGTCGCGGCCGAGGACTTCAACGGCGGCAACAACTTCACCGTCCGGCACGGCGGCACGATCGGCCGGAACCAGGTGGCCAGCCACTTCGTCCGGGTCGCGCCGGGCACCCCGGCCCTCAAGGTCGACCTGCAGGGCGGCGGCACCGCGCCGGGTGCCGGGCAGATCCGGTTCCTGCGGTTCCACCCGTTCGGCGTGGCGGGCGAGGGCCTGACCACGAACAGCCTGTACTGCTACAACCCGCCGGTCGCGGTCGGCGGGGTGTGCGCGGGCGGTACGCCGACCAGCCGCGTGGTGAGCAACCCGACGCCGGGCGTCTGGGAGATCACCATCGAGGCACGGCGCACGTCCGACACGGCACAGGCGCCGTACACGATCAGCGCGTCCGTGCTCGGCGCCACGATCAGCCCGAACCCGGACGTCATCCCGTCCGCGCAGATCGGCGTGCCGGTGAACCGGTCGTACACGCTGAACAACGTGTTCGGGTCGATGACCGGCCGGGCGACCGGCACCCCGCTCGGTAGTGCCCGGATCACCACGCCGACGATCGCGAACCTGGCTCAGCAGCAGTTCCCGATCACGGTGACGGCGGGTTCGAGCCGGCTGCGGGTCACGATCGGCTCCACGTCGGACAAGGCGGCCGATCTCGACCTGTTCGTGTTCAACTGCACCAGCGGGGCGTGCCTGCTGGCCGGGCAGAGCGCCGACGGCGACTCGGAGGAGTCGGTGACGGTGACCAACCCGGCGGCCGGGCTGTGGATCGCGCTGATCGACGGGTTCGCGGTGCCGGCCGGCACGACCACGTACAACTACGTGGACGTGTTCAGCAACGCCGCGTTCGGCTCGGTGGCGGTGACCGATGCCAACGCCGTGCGCGCGTCCGGTGCGTCGTGGACGGTGCCTGGCGTGGTGACGGTCGCCTCGGCTCCGGCGGCCGGGCGGGTGCTGCTCGGCAACATCGAGGCGCGCACCGACGGCAACGTGCTGGTGGGCTCCAGTGACGTGATCGTCCAGAGCGTCTCGTAGCGGGAAACCCTTCGGAGGGCGGGACGGCGCGGCCGTCCCGCCCTTCGGGCTTCATGGCCGATTTCCGCGAGCCCGGGCCCGGTCGCGCTGGCAGCATGGTTCTCGTGCTGATTGACTCCGAGCAGGGCTACCGGGCGGTCTCGGCCCGCGACGCGCGGTTCGACGGGCAGTTCATCGTCGCCGTGCGCACGACCCGGATCTACTGCCGGCCGTCCTGCCCGGCCATCACACCCAAGCGCCGCAACGTGGAGTTCTACCGCACGGCCGCGGCCGCCCAGCAAGCCGGTTACCGGGCCTGCCGGCGCTGCCTGCCGGACGCCGTGCCCGGCTCGCCGGAGTGGAACCTGCGCGCGGACCTGGCCGGCCGGGCCATGCGGCTGATCTCGGACGGCGTCGTGGAGTTGGAGGGCGTGCCCGGGCTGGCGCGCCGGGTCGGCTACTCCGAGCGGCACCTGACCCGGGTGCTGACCACCGAACTGGGCGCCGGACCGCTGGCACTGGCCCGGGCGCACCGCGCGCACTCGGCCCGGCTGCTGATCGAGACGACCACGCTGTCCTTCGCCGACGTGGCGTTCGCGTCCGGGTTCGCCAGCGTCCGGCAGTTCAACGACACGATCCGCGCGGTGTTCGCGGTGACCCCGTCGGAGCTGCGGATGGCGGCCAAGCGGCGGTCCCGCGGCGCGCCGCCGACGGCCGGCCGGCTCACCGTGCGCCTTGCCTACCGGCCCCCGTTCGACGCGGCCGGGCTGCTCGACTTCCTTGCCCTGCGGGCGATTCCAGGCGTGGAGTCGGTCATCGACGGGGAGTACGCGCGCACCCTGCGGCTGCCGCACGGCCAGGGCACCGCCCGGCTGCGGCCGGCCGGCGGGCACGTGGACTGCACGCTGCGGCTGACCGACATGCGCGACCTGGGCAGCGCGGTGGCCCGGCTGCGCCGGCTGCTCGACCTGGACGCCGATCCGGGCGCGGTCGACGAGTTGCTCGGCGCGGACCCCGAGCTGGCCGGCCCGGTGGCCGCCACCCCGGGAATCCGGTTGCCGGGCAGCGTGGACGCCCCGGAACTGGTCAGCCGGGCGCTGATCGGCCAGCAGATCACGGTGGCCGCGGCCCGCACCGCGCTCGGCCGGCTGGCCGCGGCGCTCGGCGAGCCGCTGACCAACCCGGACGGCGAGCTGACCACGCTGTTCCCCACGCCCGCGGCGATCGCCGAGGGTGGCCAGGCCGTGCTGACCGGGCCGCGCCGGCGGATCGCCACCATGCTCGAGGTGAACGCGGCACTGGCCGCCGGCGATCTGGACGTGCACGTGGGTGCCGACCCGGACGAGCTTTCCGCCGCGCTGCGGGCATTCGCCGGGGTGGGGCCGTGGACCGCCGGATACGTGCAGATGCGGGTACTCGGCGCCACCGACGTGTTGCTGACCGGCGACGTGGCCTTGCGTTCCGGCGCAACGAATCTCGGCATTCCGTCCGATGTGGACGGATTGTCGAACCGGGCCCGCGCCTGGCGACCGTGGCGGTCGTACGCGGGCATGCATCTCTGGCGCTACGCCGGATCATCGAGGAGGAAGTCGTGACCGCTTATTCATCCACTGTGGACACTCCGGTCGGCCCGTTCACCACCGTGGTCGCCGGCGACGGCGCCGTGCTCGCCTCGGGCTGGACCCCGACCATCGACGACCTGCTGCCGGTGATCGCCCGGAGTCTGCGCCCGGCCGAGGTGCGTGGCCGGCCCGAGCTCGGCGCGGTGACCGCCGCCGTGCGGGCATACCACGACGGCGAACTGTCCGCTGTGGACGGTATCGAGGTGCGCCAGACGTCCGGTGAGTTCATCCGGCGCGCCTGGGACGTGCTGCGCACCGTGCCGCCGGGCAAACCCACCAGCTACACCGATTTCGCGGCGCTGGCCGGACAACCGGACGCGGTGCGCGCGGCGGCCGGCGCCTGCGCCCGCAACGCCGCGGCGCTGTTCGTGCCGTGCCACCGCGTGATCCGCTCGGACGGCTCGCTCGGCGGGTTCCGCTGGGGCCTGCCGGTCAAGCGCTGGTTGCTCGACCACGAGACCCCCTAGGAGCCGACCGTCCACTTGTGTCACACTCCCCCTCCGCCAATCCGGGCGGAGCGGGAGGGACGCAATGGGTTTAGGGCTGCGGGCAGCCGCGACGGTCGTGCTGCTGCTGTTGTTTCCGACGGTGATGCTGGCACTACTGGCCGGGTTGATCACGGTCGAACTGTTGGCGCTGCGCGAATCGACGGCACTCGCGGCCAAATGGGCGTTCGTCGCGGTTCCGGTCGGGCTGGTCCTGGCCAAGGGCCTCGGCACGCTGGTCGCGAAGATCCACGCCCCGGCCGAGGGGGTGCGGCTCACCGAGGCGGCCCAACCCGAGCTGTGGGGGCTGGTCCGCAAGCTGGCGGTGGTGGCCGGAACCCGGCCGCCGGACGAGATCTACCTCACCGCGGAGGTCAACGCCGCGGTCATGGAGGAGACCCGGCTGCTCGGGCTGATCGCCGGAACCCGGCGCATGTTCATCGGCGCACCGCTGCTGGCCGGGCTGCGCGAGGACCAGTTCGCCGCCGTGATCACCCATGAGCTGGCGCACTACGGCAACGGGGACACTCGGCTGACCGGCATGGCCTACCGCGGCCGGCGCGCGCTGCTGCGCACGGTCAGCGAGCTGGACCGGTCCGACTTCTTCCAGAAGCTGCTGGCGTTCCTGCTGATCGGCTACCTGAAGCTGTACCTGCGGGCGTCCACTGCGGTGTGCCGACGCCAGGAACTGGCCGCCGACCAGGCGGCCGCGCGGGCGGCCGGTTCCCCGGCGGCCTCCGGCGCGCTGCGCGAGCTGGCGCCGCTGGACGCGGCCTGGGACGCGTTCACCGAGCACCACCTGCTGCTCGGCTGGCAGGACGGCTACCTGCCGGCGGACGTCTTCGGCGGGTTCGCCGACTTCCGCGCGTCGGTCGACGACCAGCTCGACCGGCTCAGGCAGAACCCGCCGGCCGACGGCTCCCCCTACGACACCCATCCGCCGACCGGCACCCGGGTGACCGCGATCGACGCGCTGGCCGCCGCCCCGGTGGTCGAGCTGGACCAGCGCGCCGGCACCGTGGTGCTGCGCGACCCGAAGACCGTGCTGGACGCGGCGCTGCTCACCGCACTGGTGCCGGAGGCGGCCGGCAAGCAGCGGGCGGACTGGGCCACCCTCGCCGCCCTGCACGGCCGGGCCGTGACCACCGCGCAGGCGGCCGCGACGATGGAGGCCGCGGTGGTCTTCGCCCGGGAGAGCCCGTCCGTGCGCACGCTGCTGGACACGCTGGACGCCGGCCGGCTCACAGACCTGGCCAAGCCCGAGACGCCGATGCCCAACGACGCCGGTCCGCAGGGCCGCCGCGAGTTCGTCCGGGGCAAGGTCATCGAGGGCGTGACCGCCGCCGTCCAGGCGGTCCTGGTCGACGCCGGGGTGGCGCGCTGGACGCCCACGTGGCCGAGCGGTGCCGAGTTCGTCATCGACGAGCCGTACGCCGGCCGGATCGAACCCCTGGTCGCGGCGGCCTGCGCCGACCCGGCGGACACCGCCGGCCTTCGGGCGCTGCTGGCCGAGGCCGGCGCCGACCTCGACGCCGAGCTGGCGCCGCCGGCCAGGAAGGAAGCGGTGACCCGGTGACCGGATACAGCAGGCGCTAGGCGGTCAACTCGAGCACCGAGCCGGTGCGGGACTTGCGCACCCGCAGGCGGACCGGGATGCGTTGGCGCAGTTCCTCCACGTGGGACACCAGGCCGACCACCCGGCCGCCGGTGCGCAGCTCGTCGAGGGTGTCCATCACCTCGTCCAGGGTGTCGGCGTCCAGCCCGCCGAAGCCCTCGTCGACGAACAGCGTGTCCAGCAGGGTGCCGCCGGTGGCGCCGGCCACCACGTCGGCGAGGCCGAGCGCGAGGGCGAGCGAGGCGAGGAACGTCTCACCGCCGGAGAGCGTCTTGGCCGGCCGCACCCGGCCCGAGTAGTCGTCGAGCACGTCCAGGCCGAGCCCGCCCCGGGTGCCGCGCGGCCCGGCCTCGTCGGAGTGCACGAACGAATAGCGGCCGTGGCTCATCCGGCGCAGCCGCTCGGTCGCGGCGGTGGCCACCTCGGCCAGCTTCGCGGCCAGCACGTAGGCGCGCAGCGACATCCGCCGGGTGTTCTGGCCGCGCCCGTTGACCACGTCGGTGAGCGCGGCCAGCTCGGCGAACTCCGCCTCGAGCGGCGCAAGCGCCCGCCAGGCGGCGCGCAGCCGGCCGGCCAGCCCGGTGATCTCCGCGACCCGGTTGCGGGCCTGGCTGGCTTCGGCGACGGCCCGCTCGGCCGCCGCGCGGGCCGCGGTCACCCGCTCGATCGCCGGGTCGAGCTCGACCGGGGTGTTCGGGTCGACGCCGGCCAGCTCCGGTTCGGCGAGCACCCGCCGGGCAGCGGCCTCGGCCAGTGCCGCCGCGGTGATCCGGTCGTCCAGCTCGGTCATGGCCGCCTCGGACCGGACGGCGGCGCGGGCCACGTCCGGACCGGCGAACCCGGCCGTCGCCACCGCCTCGGCCAGCAGCGCGCGGTGCTCGGCGATCCGCTCGGCCACCGCCGCCCGCTCGGCTCGTGCCTGCGCCAGGGTGTCCAGCGCGGCGGCAACGGCCAGCAGGAACGTCCGCCGCGCCGGCACGTCCGGATGCGGCCCGCGCGCCTCGTCGAGCTGCCGGGCCCGGGCGGCGATCCGGTCCCGGCACCCGTCCCGCTCGCGTTCGGCCGCGGTCACCTCCCGTTCGGCCGCCGCGTGCCGATTCCGGACCGTCTCGGCCTCGGCTTCGAGGTCCCGCACGGCCATGGCGTGCTCGGCGCGTCGTCCGGCCAGCTCGGCGGCGGCCCGGTGCTCGGCCTCGGCCCGGCGCCGCAGCGTGCCGAGCTGCCGCGCGGTCCGCCCGGCCAGCCGGTCCACCAGCGTGGCGTGCGCCTGCTCCGCCTCGGCCAGCTCGCCCGCCGCCGCCTGCCGCGCGTCCAGTGCCCGCTGCTCGGCCCTGGTGGCCTGGTGCTCGTCCATCGCGGTCACCGTGGCCAGCTCCAGCCAGGCCGGCTGCGGATGCTCGCTGGACCCGCACACCGGGCACGGCCGCCCGGCCACCAGCTCCGCGGACAGCTCGGCCGCCATCCCCTCCAGCCGCCGCTGCCGCACGTCCAGCACGGTCTCCCGGGCGGCCTGATGTGCGTCCACCGCCCGCCGGTGCCGATCGGCCGCCGCCCGCACGGTCTGCTCCACCTCCGGCAGCCGGGTCGCCTCCGCCACCAACCCGGTCAACTCGTCCAGCGCCGCCCGCACCCGCTCCAACCCCGCCTGCGCCGCGGTCGACTCGTCCAGCCGGCCACGCGCCACACCGATCAGCTCCGGCAGCTCAGCCACCCGCGCCGCCAACCGCCCCGCCACCGCCCGCCCCCCGGCCACCACCCGATCCAACTCGGCCACCCGCGCCGCATCAGCCTGCTGCCGCGCCGCCTCCTCCACCAGCCCACCCAGTTCCCCCGCCCGTTCCCGCAGCTCCCCAGCGATCCCACGCAGCCCCGACCCAACCTGCGCCGCCGAACCCAACCCACCCGGCACTCCCCGCACCGCCGAACCCAGCCCGCCCGGCTCTCCCCGCACCGCACCGCCCAACCCACCCGGCGCCCCATGCACCGCCGGGTCGAGCCCGCCCGGCTCTCCCCGCACCGCCGAACCCCGCTCGCCCAGCTCCCCCCGCACCGCCGAACCCTGCTCGCCCAGTTTCCCCTGCACCGCCGAGCCCTGCCCGCCCAGTTCCCCCCGCACCGCCGGGTCGAGCCCGATCGCCTCCCCCCGCACCGCCGGGCCCAGCTCGCGCAGTTCCCCCTGCACCGCGGGGCCGAGCCGGCCGATCGCCGCCCCAGCCCGCTCCTCGGCCTCCTCGGCGGCGGCCAGCAGCCGGCGTACCCGGACCAGCTCTCGCTCGGCGGCTGCGACCTCGCGCGCCCGGCGGGCCGCGGCCAGCTCCGCCTGCCAGGCCGCCCGCTCCGGAGCCCGCGCGGTCAGAGCGGCCAGCTCGCCGTGCGCCGCCCGGACCCGGCGCACCCGGCCGGCCAGCGCGCGCAGCTCGACCAGCTCCTGCTCGGCGGCGGCCCGGTCGAGTGCCGTCGCCGCCTCCCGCTCCGCGGCCGCCGCTGCCGTCGCCTCGGTCCACGCGAGGCGCCCGGCGAGCCACCCCTCGGCCGCGTCCTCGGGCGGCTCGCCACCGGCCACCTGGGCGACCCGGGCCACCAGCTCCCGCGCATCCTGCCGCCGCCCGTCCAGCTCCCGGCCGCGCTCGGTCCGGCGCTCCCGGAACCACTGCTCGACCCCGGCGAAGTGCTCGGTGCCGAACAACCGCTCGAGCAGCCGCTCCCGCTCACCGGTCTCGGCCCGCAGGAACCGGGCGAACTCGCCCTGCGGCAGCAGCACCACCTGGAAGAACTGGTCCTTGCTCATGCCGAGCAGCCGCTCGACGGTCAGCCCGACCTCGTCGATCCTGGTCAGGCCCTCCGGTGCGTGTCCGCTCGGCGCCGGCCCGACCCAGGTCAGCGACGCCTTGGCCGGGGCCCGGGTGGTGCCGGTGCCGCGCCGCTTGGGCCGCTGGTACTCGGGCGAGCGGGTGATCTTCAGCCGGTGCCCCTGCACGGTCAGCTCAAGCGCCACCTCGGTCGGGGTGTCCTCGCCGGCATAGTCGCAACGCAGCCGGCGGGCCTCGCCGCGCACCCCGGGCACGGCGCCGAACAGGGCGTACGCCACCGCGTCCAGCAGCGTCGTCTTGCCCGCCCCGGTGTCGCCGTGCAGCAGGAACAACCCGTCGGCGCCGAGCACGTCGAAGTCGACCGCCTCCCGCCCGGGGTACGGCCCGAACGCCGCCAGCTCCAGCCGGTGCAGGCGCACCTCAGGCGGCGGCTTCCCGGACGGGCCGATCCGCGCCCGGTTCCCGCGCGGCCGCGGCGACCAAGGCGGCGCCGAGCAACTCCCGCTCCCGGTCGGTCGGCTCGCCGCCCCGGCAGTCGGCCACGAAGCAGCACGCGATCTCCAGCTCGGAGCGGCCCCGAGCGGCGCCCGGGTAGCGCAGTGGACCGGCGGCGAACCCGCCCTCCGGCCGCCACTCCAGATGGACCGCGTGCGGGAAGCGTTGCTGCAGCCGGCGCAGCGGGTCGGTCGGCCGGACCTGGTCGGTCAGCTCGACCGACAGGAACGCGCCGGTGAGCGCCTCGTGGCCGGGCTCGGTGAGCAGCTCGTCCAGGGTGCCGCGCAGGGTGCCGAGCCGGCGCGGCACCGGCAGCTCGCGTCGCTCCACCCCGGCAAGGCCACCCGCGTCCAGCTCGACCAGCCAGACCGACTTGTGGTGCCGGGCCTCGGAGAACGAGTAGGCAAGTGGGCTGCCGGAGTACCGCAGGTGCTCGGCGAGCCGCTGCGGGCCGTGCAGGTGGCCGAGCGCCACGTAGTCCACTCCGTCGAACACGGCGGCCGGCACCTGCTCGATGCCGCCGACCGCGATGGTCCGCTCGGAGGCGCTGCCCTGCCCGCCGGTGACGAAGGCGTGCGCGAGCACGACCGAGCGGGTGGCCGCCGGCCGGTTCCCGAGGTCGGCCCGGATCCGGCGCATCGCCTCGGCCAGCACCCCGGCGTGCCCGCGCGCGTCCGGGGTGCCGAGCGCGTGCCGGGCCGGTTCCGGCTCCAGGTAAGGGATCCCGTACAGCGCGACCGGCCCGTGCCGGTCCTCGAGCAGCACCGGGACGGCCAGCTCCGCAACCCGGGTGCGCAAGTGCAACCCGCCGGCCGCGGTGAACTCGCCGAACGCGCCGAGCCGGGCCGCCGAGTCGTGGTTGCCCGGGGTCAGCACGATCCGCGCGCCGGCCGCCCGGATCGCCCCGAGCATCCGGGTGCACGCGGCGACCGCCTCGCCGGCCGGGACCGCGCGGTCGTACAGGTCGCCGGCGACCACCACCACGTCCACCCGCTCGGTGGCCACCAGGTCGGCCAACGCGCCGAGCACCGCCTCCTGGTCGGCGAGCAGGTCCCGGCCGTGGAACATGCGCCCCACGTGCCAGTCGGAGGTATGCAGCACCCGCATGTTGGTCAAGTTAAGCGCGGCCGACGGCTCCGATGCGGCAGCCACGCCGGTCGAACGCGTGTTTGCCGGTTTTGTCGGTGGGGCGGGTGAAGATGTCGCCCGGTACGGATCCGGCCACGGAAAGGAGCCAGCGGTGACCGCGGTGCTCGGCACGATTGTCGTCGTGCTGTTCCTGCTTCTCGCGGCCGGCGCCGCGCTGTTCCTGCGGCTCTACAACGACGGCGCCCGGCGCGCCGAGGCCGCGCTGGCGGCCCTTGAGCAGGAGCGGCAGCGGTCCGACCAGCACCGGGCGGCGCTGCACCGCTACGAGATCACGTTCGCCTCGATCAGCGGTCGGGGTGAGCTGGGCGAGCGCGTGCTGGCGGACACCGCGCGGGCGCTCGGGTTACGCGAGGGCCTGCACTTCACGGTGCAGACCGACGTCGGCGGCGGCGGGTCGGTCCGGCCCGACCTGCTGCTGATCGTCGGCGCCGGCCGGCTGGTGCCGGTGGACGCGAAGACCAGCATGGCGTGCTGGACCGAGGCGGTGGAGACCGACGACGCCGAGGAGCGGGCCGATGCCCTGCGCGTGCATGTGCGCAACATCCGGTCCCGGGCGGCCGAACTGGCCGGCAAGGGCTATCAGCGCTGGGCGGACGCGATCTACGGAACGATCATGTTCGTCCCGTCCGACGCCGCCGTGGTCGCCGCGCTGGACGCCGACCCGGACCTGCTGCGCTGGTTGCTGGATCGCCGGGTCTTCCTCTGCGGGCCCACCGGCTTCGCGGTCGTCGCGTCAGCCGCCCTGTTCGCCACCACCGAACGGGCCCTGGCCGCCGACCTGGAGGCCATCCGCGGCCAGTCCGCCGCCGCGCACCGCGCCGCCGGCGCCGCCATCGACGCCGCCAACGTCTCCAGCACCCACCTCCAGCGCTTCCTCCAGGCCCGGCGCCGCGAGTTGGACGCCCTCACCCATTTCCGGATCGCCGCCACGCCCCTGCAGACCGCCGCGGCCAGTCCCACCCCGCTGCCCGCGATCCGCGAACCCGACCCGGATCCCGAGGAAGTGGTGCCCCTGGACTGATCCACAACTGAAGACATCGCGTCCCGAAAACCCCATCGCCACCTGGTCTCCGGACCCGGCCGCCGCTGTGGTTGGGGTCACATTGCCGCTGCCCGCTTGGGCATCGGTGGTGTGACTGCGGTTGGCGTCGGGCGCCAACCGTCTAATCTGTCAACTGTGACCGCGACGCGTGATCGCTCCAGCGATCTTGAGGACGAGCCCGCCGAGCTGGCGTGGGACGAGCGTCCGGTCTTCGGCAACTTCCGGGGGCTGCCCTGGTGGGCCGCGGTCCTGCTGGCGTTCGGAGTGGCCGGGATCGCCGCTGTCGTGGACATCCAGCGGCAGGGCTCATTGGGCCGCATTTATCAGGTCGCCTACGTGCTCGGCTGCGTGCTCGCGGTGGCCTGGGTGCGCCGGCGCAACTTGTTCGGGCCGATCGTGCAGCCGCCGCTGGTCTTCGCGGTGACCGCGATCGGGGCCATCGTGTTCCTCCAGTCCGGCTCCCCGCTCAGCGGCGGCGTGAAGGCCCTGGTGTTCTCCGTAGCCCTGCCGTTGACCAGCAACTTCCCCACCATGGGCGTCACCACCGCGATCGTGGTCGTGATCGGCGTGCTGCGCCTGTGGCTGCAACGCAACCCCAACCCGCCCGTGCGGCCCAGCCGCTCCTCCCGCGGCCGCGAGACCCTGGACACCCACGACGCCCGCGAGTCCCGCCGCACCCCCCCGGACCGGGCCGGCGAAGGGTCGGACCGCCGCCGCACCGCCGACCGCCGCTCCCCGCGCTCCCGCCCCGCCGCCGAACCCGACCCGTTCGCCCAGGACCAGTTCGCCGCCGAGGACCGCTGGGCCGAGACCCCGCGCCCACCCCGCGCCCAGCCCCCCGCCGACCGCCCCCGCGGCTCCACCCCCCGCGACCCCAACCGCCGACGCCGCCCCGACCAAGACCCCGACCAACGCCGCCGCCGCTGACCCACCCCGGGTTCAGCCCAAGGCCGCAGTCATCCGGCCAACACCCACGGGTTCGGGGCACTCGGCTGCCCCAACCGGCAACTCGGTAGCTCCGGCCGACAACTCAACTGCGCCACCCGGTAACTCAGCTGCTCCAACCGGCAACTCAGCTGCTCCAACCGGTAACTCGGTAGCTGCAGCCGGTAACTCGGCTGCCGCAAGCGGTAACTCGGCGGGTGCGGCCGGGGTCAGCCGGCGGTGCGGCTCTTGCGCAGTTCGCGGGGCAGCGCGAAGGTGATCTTCTCGTTGGCGGTGGTGACCTCCTGCACGTCGACCCAGCCGCGCTCGGCGAGCCAGGCGAGGAGGTCCATGACCAGCTCGTCGGGGACGGAGGCACCGCTGGTGACGCCGACCGTCTCGACCCCGTCCAGCCAGGCCGGGTCCACCTCGTGCGCGAAGTCGATCAGGTACGACGCCCGGGCGCCGGCCTGCACGGCGACCTCCACCAGGCGCTTGGAGTTGGACGAGTTGCGCGAGCCGACCACCAGGACCAGGTCGCACTCGGCGGCCATGGCCTTCACCGCCACCTGACGGTTCTGCGTGGCGTAGCAGATGTCGTCGCTCGGCGGGTCGGCGAGCAGCGGGAACCGGGTGCGCAGCTGCTCGACCCGCTCCATGGTCTCGTCCACCGACAGCGTGGTCTGGGACAGCCAGACCACCTTCGACGGGTCGCGCACCTGCACCCGGTCCACGTCCTCCGGCCGATCCACCAGCTGCACGTGCTCCGGCGCCTCGCCGGCCGTGCCCTCGACCTCCTCGTGGCCCTCGTGCCCGATCAGCAGGATGTCGTAGTCGTCCCGGGCGAACCGCTTGGCCTCCTGGTGCACCTTGGTGACCAGCGGGCAGGTGGCGTCGATGGTGCGCAGTGACCGCTCGGCGGCGGCGGTGTGCACCGCGGGCGCGATGCCGTGGGCGGAGAACACCACGAGCGCGCCCTCCGGCACCTCGGACACCTCGTCGACGAAGATCGCCCCGCGCTCCCGCAGGGTGTCCACGACGTGCCGGTTGTGCACGATCTCCTTGCGCACATACACCGGGGGCCCGTAGGTGTCCAGCGCCTTCTCGACGGTCACGACGGCCCGGTCGACGCCGGCGCAGTAGCCGCGCGGCTTGGCCAGGAGTACACGCTTCATGACATCCAGGGTACGGACCGACCCTCGGTAGGCAGATCGAGCGGGCTGCGGCAGGCTTGTCCCATGAGGTCACTCCCGCTCCCGTTGAGAGTCGCGGCCGGAATCGCCGCCACCGCCGTCGAGCAGGCCCGTGACCTGCCGGCAAAGATCGTCGGACTGCCGGTCACCGTGGCCAGCCAGGCCCTCCAGGTGTCCATGCGGGTGCAGCAGCACGTGACCGAGCTCGCGATCAAGGGCGACGAGGTGCTCGCCGCCCTGCGCCCGGTGGAGGAAACCCCGGAGTGGGCCACGTTCGACGAAGACCTACCGGAGGACCGCGACCCCGCGCCGTTCGACCGGGTGCCCGAGGACTGGTCGGACCCGGTCGGCAACGGGCAGGTGGACGACGGCTACGGCGAGTCCGGGCCGCCCGAGGACGACGCCGCCGACGCCGACACCGACGAAGACGGCTTAGACCCGTGGACGCTCGAGGAGCGCGCGCTGGCCGAGGAGACCGCGGCCGAGGTGCCGCCGGAAACTCCCGATGCCGAGCCGGAAACCCAGCAGCCGCAAGGTGTTCCGAACTACGACGAGCTGTCGCTGCCCCAGCTGCGGGCCCGGCTGCGCTCGTTCACCGTCGACGAGTTGGCGGCCCTGCTCGAGCACGAGCGGGCCAACGCCAACCGGCCGGCCTTCGTGGGCATGCTCACCCGCCGGATCGCCACCGTCCGCGACAACCAGTGACCCAGTGACCGCACCCGCCCAGACCAGTCCGGAACAGCCCTGGCCGGTCCGCACGGTCGCCCGCAAGATCTCCGACTGGATCAACCGGCTCGGCGCGGTCTGGGTGGAGGGCCAGGTGACGCAGATCTCCGCCCGGCCGGGCACCGCGACCGCGTTCCTGACCCTGCGCGACCCGGCCGCCGACCTGTCCATCACGGTGACCTGCGCCACCGAACTGCTGCGCGCCCACCAGCCGGCGCTGACCGACGGCACCCGGGTGGTCCTGCACGCCCGCCCGACCTTCTACGTCAGCCGCGGCACGTTGAGCCTGCGCGCGGACGAGATCCGCGCGGTCGGCATCGGCGAGCTGCTGGCCAGGATCGAGCGGCTGCGCCGGGCGCTGCACGCGGAGGGCCTGTTCGACCCGGCCCGCAAGCGCCGGCCGCCGTTCCTGCCGGACACGGTCGGCCTGATCACCGGCCGCGCCTCGGCGGCCGAGCGCGACGTTCTGGTCAACGCCCAAGCCCGGTGGCCGTCGGTGCGGTTCCGGATCGAGAACGTCGCCGTGCAGGGCGCGCTGGCCGTGCCGCAGATCGTCGACGCGCTGTCCACATTGGACAGAGACGGTGCGGTGGACGTGATCGTGATCGCCCGCGGCGGCGGCAGCGTCGAGGACCTGCTGCCGTTCTCCGACGAGACGCTGTGCCGCGCGGTCGCCGGCTGCCGCACGCCGGTGATCAGCGCCATCGGTCACGAGCAGGACTCCCCGCTGCTCGACCACGTCGCCGACGTGCGCTGCTCGACCCCGACCGACGCGGGCAGACGCGTGGTGCCGGACGTGGTCGCGGAGACCGAGCGGATCCGGGCGCTGCGCGACCGGGGCCGGCGGGCGCTGCATGGCTGGGTGGACCGGGAGCGCCGGCTGTTGGACTCGCTGCGCAGCCGTCCGGTGCTGGCCGACCCGGTCACGCCGCTGCTCCGCCGGGCCGAACAGGTCGCCGGGCTGCTCCAGCGGGCCCGCCGGGCGGTGCTCGGCCGGCTCGAGGAGGAACGATCGGCGCTGAATGCCACCAATGCCCGCTTGACGACGCTCGGACCAGCAGCC
The DNA here is from genome assembly GCF_035762905.1 of Actinophytocola sp. Taxonomy (GTDB): domain Bacteria; phylum Actinomycetota; class Actinomycetes; order Mycobacteriales; family Pseudonocardiaceae; genus DASYTH01. The sequence continues at coordinate 72,933 of NZ_DASUCC010000077.1, read as the reverse complement.
ACGCTTGCCCGCGGGTATGCGGTTGTTCAGCGCGTCGGCCCGGCCGGCGATCCCGAGGTGCTCCGTGCGGTCGACGAGGCACCGCCGGGCACCCGGCTCCGGGTCCGGGTGATGGACGGCGCGCTGTACGCGGTGGTGTCCGGGGACGCCGACCCGCCGAGCGGAGGTAGCCGTGGCGAGACTGGGGCGTGATCCGAGCTTTCTGCCGCTGACCTTGTCCACCGTGCATTCCTTCGGCGACGCCGGCCGGACCTCGCCGGCCGTGCGGGCCGGAGCGGACGCGGTGTTCCGCCGGGCCCGCGAGGCGAACGCGGCCGCGGCCGAGTGCTGGGCGGCGCTGCTCGGCGGCTGCGACGCCCCGGGCACCCGCGCGCTGCCCGGACGGCTGCGGGATCTGACCGAGGCCACCGCGATGTTCGCCGGCCGGCGCTGGTGGCAGGGTGACGGCTCGCAGCACCGGTACCGCATCGCCCGCGCGCAGCGGCGCATCGAGGAGGCGATCGGCGAGCAGGACGGCGCCGAGTTCGCCGAGGCGTTCGTCGGCTACGACCAGGCGGTGGCCACCGCGCTGGTTCGCGCGTACAACAGGCACACCAGATTGGAGAGTCCCGCCCGGTGAGTGACGCCGAGCTTGACTACGAGCAGGCCAGGGACGAGCTGACCGCCGTCGTCGCCAAGCTGGAGGCGGGCGGGCTGTCCCTTGAGGACTCGCTGGCCCTGTGGGAGCGCGGCGAGGCGCTGGCCCGGCTCTGCGACCGGCATCTGGCCGGTGCCCGGGAGCGGGTCGAGACCGCGCTCGCCGCCGTCGAACCGGAGCCCGGCGAGGGCTGAGCTCAGCGGGTCGGCTTGGCCACCGGTGCGGCCGCCTGCACCGCCCTGGCCAGCACCTGGAAGTCCGCCTCGGCCGCCGAGCCGGTGATCAGCGTCGTGACGCCGTCGAGCCGGGTGACCCAGGCCTGCTCGGCGCGCCGGCCGGGGTAGGTGGTCCAGGTCGTCCCCAGCACGTCCACCTGGCCGGTGGCCCGCGGGCCGCGCTGGCCGGTCTCCGCGGCGACCACGTCGGCCGGTTCCCCGCCGGACTGGCTGAGCTGTACGAACCGGCCGTCCGGGGTGAGCCAGCCGACCCGCACCACGACGCTCGCTCCGGCGCCGACCGCGGACACCGAGGAGGAGTTGGCCCGCCAGCCGGCCGGAACCTCGGGCCGGCGGATCGCGAAGTCCACCGAGCCGGCCGCGGCGGCGAGGTCCCGGGACACGTCCGCGCTGGGCGCCGCGCCCTGGTCCACGGTGGGCCCGCCCGGGCTGAACGAGCAGCCCCGGCTGAAGCCGACCAGCACCCCCATGATCACCAGCAGCACCGCGAGCGATCCGAGCAGGTCCCGGACGCCGGCTCGGATCCGCGGCGGGACCGGATTCTCCTGTTGCGATTCAGGTGGGGTGTGCACCACGGATCCCATCGTTCCAGGCCACGGGAACCGTGTTCTTGGTGACTCTTGGTTATCCCGCACCGGGATGATCTGCGAGGATCGAGCTCGGGCCCCTTCGACCGGGAGGCACGATGACTACGGGGAGCGAGACCGACAACTCGACCAAGGGCGTGCGGCGTCGCGAGGCACCCGACCGGAACCTGGCGCTGGAGCTGGTCCGGGTCACCGAGGCCGCGGCGATGGCCGCCGGCCGGTGGGTCGGCCGGGGCGACAAGAACGGCGGCGACGGCGCGGCCGTAGACGCGATGCGCAAGCTGATCGGCACGGTGTCGATGCGCGGCGTGGTGGTCATCGGCGAGGGCGAGAAGGACCAGGCGCCGATGCTGTACAACGGCGAGGCGGTCGGCGACGGCAACGGGCCGGACTGCGACGTCGCGGTCGACCCGATCGACGGAACCACGTTGATGTCCAAGGGAATGCCGAACGCGATCGCGGTGCTCGCGGTGGCCGAGCGGGGCGCGATGTTCGACCCGTCCGCGGTGTTCTACATGGAGAAGCTGGCGGTCGGCCCGGAGGCCGCGGACGTCATCGACATCACCGCGCCGGTGGACGAGAACATCCGCCGGGTGGCCAAGGCGAAGCACAGCGACGTCTCCGACGTCAACGTGTGCATCCTGGACCGGCCGCGGCACGAGGACCTGGTGCGCGCGGTGCGCCGGGCCGGCGCGCGGATCCACTTCATCAGCGACGGCGACGTGGCCGGGGCGATCTCGGCGGCCCGGCCGAACACCGGCGTGGACCTGTTGATCGGAATCGGCGGCACCCCGGAGGGGATCATCGCGGCCTGCGCGCTGAAGTCCATGGGTGGCGCGATCCAGGCCCGGTTGTGGCCCAAGGACGACGAGGAACGGCAGAAGGCCATCGACGCCGGCCACGATCTCGGCCGGGTGCTGGAGACCGACGACCTGGTGCGCGGGGACAACGTGTTCTTCTGCGCCACCGGGGTCACCGACGGCGATCTGCTGCGCGGCGTGCACTACCGGGCCGGTGGCTGCACCACGCAGTCGATCGTGATGCGGTCCAAGTCCGGCACCGTGCGGATGATCGACGGGTTCCACCGGCTGACCAAGCTGCGGGAGTACTCCTCGGTGGATTTCGACCGGTCCGAGCACGAGGACGAGGACGAACACACGCTGCGACCGTTGCCGTGACCGGCCGCAGGCAACCTGTGATCGTTCCGCAACGTCATCTTTGGTAAAGACCAATAACGTCTGGTCTGTGCGAGGAGCTGACATGCGGATCAAGAAGCTGATCGTCGGGGCGGCACTGACCGGAGCCGCGGTGCTGTCCGCGTGCGGTCCCGCACCGCAGGCCCGGCCGGCCGCCGACACCGGCACGCCGAGCCCCACGACCACGACGACGACCACCCCCACGACCACCACGACGACGCCGCCCCCGGCGCCACCGGCCGCCGAGCCGGCACCGGCGCCCGCTCCGGCCCCCGCGCCCAAGCCGAAGCCGACCACCACGAAGCCCAAGCCGAAGCCGGCCCCGAAGCCGGCCGGCGGCACGCCGTGCACGATCACCGACGGCGCCTGCATCGACCTGTCGGCCAACCGGTCCTGGCTGCTCAAGGGCGGCGTGGTCAGCTACGGCCCGGTGCCGATCACGCACGGCCGGCCCGGCTACCGCACCCCGCCCGGCACGTTCCGGGTGTCGTTCAAGGACATCGACCACAAGAGCTCGCTCTTCGACGACGCGCCCATGCCGTACTCGGTGTTCTTCAACGGCGGCATCGCCTTCCACGCCGGCAGCCTGCGCGAGCTGTCGCACGGCTGCATCCACCTGTCCAACGGGGCCGCCAAGACCTACTACAACTCCCTCGCCGTCGGCGCCACCGTGCAGGTGGTGCGCTAGGCAACCTGGGCCGCCGGCGCCGCGTGAGTGAAGGGTGGACGGCACGCGGCGACCGGGAGGCCCCATGCCAGCACCGCGCACGGCGCTCGCCGCCGCGTTGATCCGCACCGCGTTGATCCTCACCGCGCTGGCCGGATGCGCTCCGGCGGCTCGGCCGGCCGCCGCACCGCCGGCATCGGGCGGCAGCACCGCGCCGGCCCCCAACACGACGACCACCACCAGCACCACCGTCGCCCCGCCACCCCCGCCGCCGTGTGCGCCGGGGGTCCGGGCCTGCGTGCGCCTGTCCACCCGGCAGGCGTGGCTGATGTCCGCGGGACTGGTCGACTACGGTCCGGTGCCGATCGCGCACGGCGGGCCGGCCAACCGCACGCCCACCGGGACGTTTCCGGTGTCCTGGAAGGACGCGGAGAACACCAGCAGCATCTACGGCACCCCGATGCCGTACTCGGTCTTCTTCGCGCCGGGCGGCATCGCCTTCCACGAGGGCAGCATCACCGAGGACTCGCACGGCTGCGTCCGGTTGACCGCCGAGGCGGCCAGGACGTTCTTCGACGGACTGACCGCCGGTCAGCTCGTCCAGGTGGTGGTTTAGGGGACGTCGCTGGAGTGACCCGGGAACAGGTGCGCGGCCGGGTCGAGGGCGACGGCGATGTTGTTCACCGCGGTCGCGGCCTCGCCGAAGCCGGTGGCGATCAGCTTGACCTTGCCGGGGTAGGCGGCGATGTCGCCGGCGGCGTAGATCCGGTTCCGGGCGGTGCGCATGGTGCTGTCCACGGCGATCGCCCGGTGGTCGATCTTCAGGCCCCAGGACTCGATCGGCCCGAGGTCGGCGGTGAAGCCGAGCGCGGCGACCACGGTCTGCGCGGGCAGCACCCGGACCTCCTGGCCGGCCGGGCCTTTGACGGACAGCTCGACCTCGGCCAGCCCGCCCTCGTCCCCGCGCAGCGCCATCACCTGGGCGTCGGTGATGATCGGCACGCCCAACTCCTGCACCTGGCGCACGGTCGCGGCGAACGCGCGGAACTTGGCCCTGCGGTGCACCAGCGTGACGCTGCGGGCGATCGGGTGCAGCGACAGCGCCCAGTCGAACGCCGAGTCGCCGCCGCCGACCACGACCACGTCCTGGCCGCGGTGCGCCTCCGGGGCGGGCACGAAGTGCACGACGCCGTTGCCGAGCCAGCCGTCGCCGGCGGGCAGCGGCCGCGGGGAGAACTCGCCCATCCCGGCGGTGATCAGCACCGCACCGGCCCGGATCACCGTGCCGCCGTCCAGCCCCACGTCGAACTGACCGTCCACTTCGGACAGCGAGACCGCCTTGCGGCCGAGCAGGTAGTTCGGCTTCCACTGGTCGGTCTGCTCGACAAGGGCGGTGACCAGGTCCCGGCCGCGCACCGCCGGGAACCCGGCCACGTCGAAGATCATCTTCTCCGGGTACATCGCGGTGACCTGCCCACCGGGCTCCGGCAGCGAATCGACCAGGGCCACGGACAGCTCCCGGAATCCCGCGTAGTACGCCGCGAACAGGCCGGTCGGCCCCGCTCCGACGATCAGGATGTCGACTTCCGTGGGTGTCGCGTTCGTCATGCGTACCGCCTCGGCAGCGTGGTGAGGGAGCTAACGGAAAGACTATGTGGGCTGCGCCACTGTGCCCACAACAGTGTCCCGCGCCACACTAGGGGGATGACGGAAGGCGGCTATCGGCTCGAACACGACACGATGGGCGAGGTCCGGGTGCCGGCGCAGGCGTTGTGGCGGGCGCAGACTCAGCGCGCGGTGGAGAACTTCCCGATCTCCGGCCGGGGCCTCGAGCGGTCCCAGATCCGCGCCCTCGGCCTGCTGAAGGCGGCCGCCGCCCGGGTGAACGGCCGGCTCGGCGTGCTGGACCCCGGCCCGGCCGAGGCCATCGCCGCCGCGGCCGAGGAGGTCGCCGCCGGCCAGCACGACGAGCACTTCCCGATCGACGTGTTCCAGACCGGTTCGGGCACCTCGTCGAACATGAATGCCAACGAGGTGATCGCCACCCTGGCCGGCCGCGCGCTCGGCCGCGACGTGCACCCCAACGACGAGGTCAACGCGTCCCAGTCGTCGAACGACACCTTCCCGACCACGATCCACATCGCGGCGACCGAGGCGCTGGTCCGGGACGTGATCCCGGCGCTCGAGCACCTGGCCGGCACCCTGGAGAAGCGCGCCGCCGACTGGGCCGACCTGGTCAAGTCCGGGCGCACGCACCTGATGGACGCGGTCCCGGTCACGCTCGGCCAGGAGGCGGCGGCGTGGGCGACCCAGGTGCGCTACGGCATCGACCGGCTCACCTCGTGCCTGCCCCGGCTGGGCGAGCTGGCGATCGGCGGCACCGCGGTGGGCAGCGGTCTGAACGCGCCGGAGGGGTTCGGCGCCGCCGTGGCCAGGGAGCTGGCCAAGGTCACCGGCCTGCCGCTCATCGAGGCCCGCGACCACTTCGAGGCACAGGCCACCCAGGACGGCGTGGTCGAGGCGTCCGGCCAGCTGCGCACGGTCGCGGTGTCCCTGTTCAAGATCGCCAACGATCTGCGCTGGCTGGGCTCCGGCCCGCGCACCGGCCTGGCCGAGCTGGCCCTGCCCGACCTGCAGCCCGGATCGTCGATCATGCCCGGCAAGGTCAACCCGGTGATCGCCGAGGCCACGATGATGGTGGTGGCCCAGGTGATCGGCAACGACGCCGCGGTGGCGTTCGCCGGCAGCCAGGGCAACTTCCAGCTCAACGTGATGCTCCCGGTGATCGCCCGCAACGTCCTCGAGTCCGCCCGGCTGCTCGCCGCGGTCGCCACCCTGCTTGCCGACAAGGTGATCGCCGGCGTCACGCCGAACGCCGACCGGATGCGCGAGTACGCCGAGTCCTCGCCGTCGATCGTCACCCCGCTCAACCGCTACCTCGGCTACGAGGAGGCGGCGGCGATCGCCAAGCAGTCCCTGCGCGAACGCAAGACGATCCGCGAGGTGGTGCTGGAGCGCGGCCATGTCGACGCCGGCCGGCTGACCGTGGCCCAGCTGGACGAGGCGCTCAACCCCTTGCACATGGCCCGCGGCGGCCGCTGAGAGAAGTGGTGCAGGAGTAGCCTCGCGGTCGATGTCCGAAGAATGGGCCACCTTGCGGGAGCTGCTGCTCCCGGCGGCCACCGCCACCCGGCGCGGGCGGCACGGGCGCGGCGTCGAGGCCGCGCTGCGCACGGCGATCCGCGGCGGCCAGCTCACCCCCGGGACCCGGCTGCCGTCCAGCCGGGATCTGGCCCGCCAGCTCGGCGTGGCCCGCGGCACCGTGACCGCCGCCTACGGCCAGCTGACCGCCGAGGGCTACCTGGCCACCCGCCGGGGATCGGGCACCTCGGTCGCCGCCGGCCTGAGCAGTGGCACCGCCGCGGCACACCGCCCGGCCGAGGAGGACCCCCGCTGGCGGTTCGACCTGCGCCCCGGCCGGCCCGCGCTGGGTGCCTTCCCGCGCGCCGAGTGGGTGGCGGCGACCAGGGCGGCGCTGGCCCGGCTGCCGGACGAGGCGCTCGGCTATCCGGATCCGGCCGGGTTGCCCGAGCTGCGCACGGAGCTGGCCGGATACCTGGGCCGGGTCCGCGCGGTGACCGCCGAACCGGACGACATCGTGATCACCAACGGTGCGACCGAGGCGTTGTCCCTGCTCAGCGCGGTGCTGGCCGGTCAGGGCCGCGCGGACGTCGCCATGGAGGAGCCCGGGCACCAGGGCCAGACCGAGCTGCTGCGCGGCCTGGGCCTGCGGCCGCACGCCGTGCCCGCGGACTCCGGCGGCATCCGGGTGGATGCGCTGGCGGCCACGCCCTGCCGGGCCGTCGTGGTCACCGCGGCGCACCAGTTCCCGCTCGGCGTCGCACTGCATCCGGACCGCCGGCACGCCCTGCTCGCCTGGGCCCGAGAGCGGGACGCGCTGGTCATCGAGGACGACTACGACGCCGAGCACCGCTACGACCGGCCGGCGCTGCGGGCCATGCAGGCGATGGACCCGGACCGGGTGGCCTATGTCGGCAGCCTCAGCAAGACCCTGGCGCCGGCCCTGCGGCTGGGCTGGCTGGTCGCGCCCCGCGCATTGCGCGCCGGTCTGGTAGCCCGCAAGCGGTGGACCGACCTGGGTTGCTCGCCGCTGCCGCAGGCCGCGTTCGCCGGAATGCTGCGATCCGGCGGCTACGACCGGCATCTGCGCCGCAGCCGGCTGCTGTACCGGCGCCGGCGGGACGCGCTGCTGGCCGCGCTGGCCGAGCATCTGCCCGACTGGCAACCGATCGGGATCGCCGCCGGCCTGCACGTGCTGCTCCGGCTGCCCGACGGGGTCGACGATTGCGCCGTGCACCAACGCCTTGCCGCGCACGGCATCCTCGCGCCCGCATTGTCCCGGTATGTCCGCGCGGGAACCGGTGGCCCGTACCCGGGTCTGGTGCTCGGCTACGCGGCGCTGCCCATCGACCGGCTACACGCCGCGGTGGCCGAGATCGCCGCAGCGCTCCGCTGACCACGAGCGCAGCAAGGCTTGAAAGGAATGCCGGGGAAACGCCAGCACCGGACCGCCGGAATTCTTGGCGTCCCGCAGCCCCACCATCGCCTGCGCGTGGCACACCTCGACACAGTTGGCGTTGTTGGTACTCCGCGAGCTCGTGCGCCAGCGGGTGAAGCTCACCGGTGAACTCCTGTCTCTAGCCGAACTCGGCGGCGATCGTACCGACCAGACCGGCGGAGGCGTCCGGTGGCAGGGCCACCCCCAGAATGTTTCGCAGGGCCAGGCGATAGCGCTCCAGATCGGCGCCTTCGTCGATGAAAACGCCGGTGTCGTGATTCTCGATGAATGCCACGCTGGCCTCGTCGACGAAGTCGAGAATCACGAATGGCCCGCGCAGCCCGGCGTGCGCCCCGGTGCTCGCCGGCACCACCCGCAGCTCGACGTTCGGCCGCTCGGCCACGCTGACGAGGTGCTGGAGCTGGCGCCGCATCACGCCGGGCGCACCGACCGGCAGCCGTAACGCGACCTCGCAGAGCACCGCGAGAAAACGCGGCGCGGCGGCCCGGGTCAGCAGCGTCTGCCGGGCCATCCGGGTGGCCACGAGATTGTCCAGCTCGGCGCCGGCCATCGCGGGCTCGACGCCCTGGATCATTGCCGCGCTGTATTCGGAAGTCTGCAATAGTCCGGGAATCACCAACGGTTCGTAGTTGATGATGCCGACCGCTTTGCTCTCCAGCTCGATCAGTGCCCGCCACAGTTGTGGAATTCCGGACTGGCGTTGCCACCATCCTTTCTGGTTGCTGCGGCGCAGCATGTCCAGCAGTTCCTGCCGGCGCACGGTCGGAACCCGGTAGAAACCCAGCAATGCGGCGACGTCGTCGACCTGCATTCCGCTGTTCCCGGTCTCGATCCGGCTGATCTTGCTGGCCGAGACGCCGAGCAGCTTGGCCACCTCGGCACAGCTCATCCCGCGTTGCTCCCGCAGGCTGCGAAGCTCGGCGGCCACCGCTCGCGACCGGACGGACGTGTGCGGATTACCGGGCATAGCCGCATCTTCGCTATAACGGCGGCACCGAACAATTACACGAATGGGCGAACGGGCTGGTCCATAGTGGACGAAAAGCTACACCGCGCACCTCAGCGGTCCGCCGTGATAGGTGACCGCATCGGTGAAAGCGGCCAGGATGTCGACCTCGGACCCGTCCAGATCGGCATACGCCCGGTGCAGGTTGAGCACCAACCGTTCCTGGTCCGGCCAGGCCGCGAACTCGCCGAGATCGGCCTGACGGGCGGCATCCAGCGGGGCGAGGCGGTTAGCCCGTCCGGCCGTTGCCGTCTCGACCACGAACCTGTAATAGCGCCGGTGCGCGTCCAACACCGGCTCGAACCCGGCGCCGTCCACCAGGGTTCCGTGCCCCGGCACCACATGGGCGGCACCGAAGCCGGCCAGCCAGTCCAGGCTGCGCAGCGCGCCGTCCATCGATCCCATCAGGACCAGCGGGGTGACCTCGTGGAAGATCAGGTCCCCGGTGAACAGCACGCCGTCGTCGGGCAGCCAGGCCACCACGTCGCCTGCGGTGTGCGCCGGATGGCCGGGATGGCACAGCCGCACCGGCCGGCCACCCACGTAGACGGTCAACTCGTCGCGCAGCACAACGTTCGGCGGCCGGATCGACACCGCGCCCCAGTCCGGTGTGGGGGACCAGATCGGCGGCGTGTCGGCCAGCACGAAGTCGGCGAGCAACCCGGCCCTGGTCGCCTGGTGCCCGATGATCGCCGTGGTCTCGGGCAGCAGGCTGTTGCCGTAGGCGTGGTCGCCGTGCAGGTGGGTGGTCACCGCGAGGCGGACCGGCGCGTCGCCGGCGACCTCCGCGACGGCGGCCAGGAACCGGCGGGTGCGCGCCTCGGTGGCGCAGGTGTCGATCAGCATCGGGCCGCCGTCGCCGAGCACCGCGCCGGCGTTGTTGATCCACCACGACCCGTCCGGCTGCACCCAGGCGTACACGCCGTCGGCGACCGGAACCAAACTGGCTGTCATCGTCGTTCCCCCTCGGTTCGCGCCGCTCGCCGGCAACGGTAACGCCGCCGGACTGTCGGTGGGAGCGGGCAAGATGAACCCGTGCTGTTCGCCGATGTGGTCGCCACGTCCGAGGCCGTGGCGGCGACCCGATCGCGGCTGACCAAGGTGGCTGCCCTGGCCGGCCTGCTGCGCCGTGCCGGCGAACCGGGCGAGATCGAGACCGCGGTCGCGTTCCTGGCCGGTGCGCCCCGGCAGGGCCGGATCGGTGCCGGCTGGCGCACCCTGGCCGAGCTGGACATCGCGCCGGCCGCCGAGCCCGGCCTGACCGTGCGGCGGGTCGACGAGCTGCTCGACGCGGTCGCCCGGACCAGCGGGAAGGGTTCCGGCGCCCGGCGCACCGAGCTGCTCGGCTCGCTGTTCGGCGCGGCCACCGTGGCCGAGCAGCGCTTCCTGCACCGCCTGCTGACCGGTGAGCTGCGCCAGGGCGCGCTGGAGGGGGTCATGCTGGACGCCATCGCGGCGGCCGGCGAGGTGCCCGGCGAGGCGGTGCGCCGGGCCTTCATGCTCTCCGGCCGGCTGGCCGCGACCGCCGCGGCCGCGTTGGCCGGCGGCGCGGCGGCGCTGGGCGAGTTCGGCCTCGAGCTCGGCCGGCCGGTGCGCCCGATGCTCGCCTCGCCGGCTTCCTCACTGGCCGAGGCGCTGACCGAGCTGGGGTCCTGCGCCGTGGAGTACAAGCTGGACGGCGCGCGGATCCAGGTGCACAGGGACGGCGACGAGGTGCACATCTACACCAGGACGCTGCGCGAGATCACCGGTGCGGTGCCGGAGCTGGTCGCGCTGGTGCGAGCGCTGCCCTGCCGGTCGATCGTGCTGGACGGCGAGACGCTGGCGCTGTCCGACGACGGCCGGCCGCGCCCGTTCCAGGAGACGATGAGCCGGTTCGGCGCCACCAGCGAGCGGGAGCTGCTGCTGCACCCATATTTCTTCGACTGCCTGCACCTGGACGGCGCCGACCTGATCGACGCCCCGCTGCGGGAGCGCACCGCGGCGCTGCGCGGGGCGGTCGGTGAGCTGGTCATCCCAGGCGTGCTCGACCCGACCGCCGAGCAGGCCGACGCCGTGCTGGCCGGCGCGCTGGCGGCCGGGCACGAGGGCGTGGTGGTCAAGTCGCTGGACACGACGTACCAGGCCGGCCGGCGGGGCAAGGCGTGGCAGAAGGTCAAGCCGGTGCACACGCTCGACCTGGTGGTGCTGGCCGCCGAGTGGGGGCACGGGCGGCGCACCGGGCTGCTGTCCAACCTGCACCTGGGCGCCCGGGATCCGGACGGCGGCCCGCCGGTCATGGTCGGCAAGACCTTCAAGGGCCTCACCGACGAGCTGCTGGCCTGGCAGACCAGCGAGTTCCCCAAGCACGAGGACCATCGCACCGAATGGGCGGTGCACCTCAAGCCGGAGCTGGTGGTGGAGATCGCCCTGGACGGGGTGCAGGTCAGCACCCGCTATCCGGGTGGCGTGGCGCTGCGGTTCGCCCGGGTGGTCCGGTACCGGCCGGACAAGGAGCCGGCCGACGCGGACACCATCGACGCGGTCCGGGCCCTGCTGCCGGCGGGCGGGCAGGTGGTGGACCCTGACTGATTTAGGCTAGTCAGCCGTGCGGTTCCTCAACGACATGCGGCCGGGGTACGACCTGACCTACGACGATGTCTTCCTCACGCCCAACCGCTCGGCGGTGGAGTCGCGGTTCGACGTGGATCTGTCCACTTCGGACGGCACGGGCGCGACGATCCCGATCGTGGTGGCCAACATGACCGCGGTCGCCGGCAAGCGGATGGCCGAGACCGTTGCCCGGCGCGGCGGGCTGGTGGTGCTGCCGCAGGACATCGACCCGGCGGTGGTGGCCGCGATCGTGTCCTGGGTGAAGAGCCGGGACCCGGTGTGGGACACCCCGCTGGTGCTCACCGCCGGCGATGCCGTGACCGACGCGCTCAACCTGCTGCCGAAGCGGGCACACGGCGCCGTTGCGGTGGTCGACCAGGAGGGCCGGCCGATCGGCGTGGTGGGCGAGGCCGCCTGCCTCGGGGTCGACCGGTTCACCCGGATCGGCGAGGTCGCCGACCCGGACGTGCTGGTCGTGCCGATCACCATGCCGCCCCGGGAGGTGTTCGAGCAGTTGCACGGGCGCAGCGCGACGATCGCGCTCGGCGTGGACGAGCACGGCCGGCTGGCCGGCGTGCTCACCGAGCTGGGCGCGCTGCGCTCGGAGCTCTACCAGCCCGCGGTGGACGTCAAGGGCAGGCTGCGGGTGGCGGCCGCCATCGGGGTCAACGGCGACGTCGCGGCCAAGGCCACGGCGCTGCTCGCGGCCGAGATCGACACGCTGGTGGTGGACACCGCGCACGGCCACCAGGAGAAGATGATCTCCGCGCTGAAGGCGGTCCGCTCGGTGTCGCCGCACGTGCCCGTGGTGGCCGGCAACGTGGTGACCGCCGAGGGCGTGCGGGACCTGGTCGAGGTCGGCGCGGACGTGGTCAAGGTCGGGGTCGGGCCGGGCGCGATGTGCACCACCCGGATGATGACCGGAGTCGGCCGGCCGCAGTTCTCCGCGGTGGCCGAGTGCGCCCGCCGGGCCCGCGAGCTCGGCGCCCGGGTGTGGGCCGACGGCGGGGTGCGGCACCCCCGCGACGTCGCCCTGGCGCTGGCCGCGGGCGCGTCCAGCGTGATGGTCGGGTCGTGGTTCGCGGGCACCTTCGAGTCGCCGGGCGACCTGCAGCGCGACGAGCACGGGGCGCCGTTCAAGGAGTCGTTCGGCATGGCGTCCAAGCGCGCGGTCACGGCCCGGACCCGGGGCGACGGCGCGTTCGACCGGGCCCGCAAGGCGCTGTTCGAGGAGGGCATCTCGACCTCCCGGATGCGCCTGGACCCGGCCGCGCCGAGCGTGGAGGACCTGCTCGACTCGATCTGCTACGGCGTCCGGTCGGCATGCACCTACGCCGGGGCGCACAACCTCGAGGAGTTCCACGAGCGGGCCGTGGTGGGCATCCAGTCCCCCGCGGGGTTCGCCGAGGGCCGGCCGCTGCCGAGCGGGTGGTCGTAGCTCAGGCGGTGTGCTCCTCCAGCATCTCGGTGACCAGCGCGGCGATCGGGGACCGCTCCGAGCGGGTCAGCGTCACGTGCGCGAACAGCGGGTGGCCCTTGAGCTTCTCGATCACCGCGGCGACCCCGTCGTGCCGGCCGACCCGCAGGTTGTCCCGCTGGGCCACGTCGTGGGTGAGCACCACCCGGGAGCCGGTGCCCAGCCGGGACAGCACGGTCAGCAGCACGTTGCGCTCCAGCGACTGGGCCTCGTCGACGATGACGAACGAGTCGTGCAGGGACCGGCCGCGGATGTGCGTGAGCGGCAGCACCTCGAGCATGCCGCGGCCCAACACCTCCTCGATCACGGTCTGCGAGATCAGGGCGCCCAGCGTGTCGAACACCGCCTGTGCCCAGGGCTGCATCTTCTCGCTCTCCGAGCCCGGCAGGTAGCCGAGGTCCTGCCCGCCGACCGGGTACACCGGGCGGAAGACCACGACCCGCCGGTGCTGGTTGCGCTCCAGCACGGCCTCGAGGCCGGCGCACAGGGCGAGCGCCGACTTGCCGGTGCCGGCCCGGCCACCCAACGACACGATGCCCACATCGGGGTCGAGGAGCAGATCCAGCGCCACCCGCTGCTCCGCCGAGCGGCCGTGCAGTCCGAACGCCTCCCGGTCGCCGCGGACCAGCCGGACCTGCTTGTCCCGGGTGACCCGGCCGAGCGCACTGGCCGAACCGGAAAGTAACCGCAGCCCGGTGTTGCACGGGTAGTCGCCGGTGGCCTCGATGCCGTACCCGGCCAGGTCGACGATGCCGTCCCGGAACAGGCCGTCCAGCGCCTCCTGCGGCACGTCGATGTCGGCCATCCCGGTCCAGCCGGACGGCGTGACCTCCTGGGCCCGGTACTCGTCGGCCTCCAGCCCGACGGCGGCCGCCTTGACGCGCAGCGGAATGTCCTTGGTGACCAGCACGACCCCGGGAATGTGGGCGGCCAGGTTGAGCGCGCAGGCCAGGATGCGGGAGTCGTTGGAGTCGGCGCGGAACCCGGGGGGCAGCACCTCCGGGTCGGAGTGGTTCAGCTCGACGTGCAGGGTGCCGCCGTCGGCGCCGATCGGAATCGGCCGGTCCAGCCTGCCGTGCTGCAGCCGCAGGTCGTCGAGCAGGCGCAGGGCCTCGCGGGCGAACCAGCCGAGCTCGGGGTGGTGCCGCTTGCCCTCGAGCTCTTCGATCACGACCAACGGAAGGACCACCGCGTGCTCGGCGAACCGGGTCACCGCCCACGGGTCGGAGAGCAGCACCGAGGTGTCCAGCACGTAGGTGCGGCACTCGTCGCGGGATTCGGCGCGGCCAGACGAACGGGTAGCAGTCACGGCAACTCCCGGGCGAACGTGGCACCCACGTCCGCGGCTCGTAGGGCCGGGCCCCGCCCTGGCTGGCCGGTTCGTCCGACGCCGTGCGGCGTCAGCGTCTCCGCCCACGAGGGCCGGGTGCCGGCCCCCTCGCGATCGCTACCGTCACGACCAGGGCCTCCCGGATGGACCGCGCTGACACGACCCATCACTTCGGACGCTACCTGCGGTCGACCCGGTTTGACAGCAGCCGCGCAGATGATTTTGTTCGCCACCCAAGCGATGACTTTCCGTAATCGGAGCCCCCGGGAGTGGGACTGCCCTACTGGGCGACCTCAAACGGGTCACCGCCCGGCTACCCGGCGCTGACCAGGCACGCTGACGCATGCCGGAATTGCCTGCTATCACGCAGAAGAATAACGTTCGGGCGTAAAAATACCGGGACCGGTGAACTTGGCGAATATCGGGAACACGAACGAGTCCAGGCGCATGTCGGCTGGTCGGGCGGGGATAGTATCTTCCGCGAACAAGAGGTGATCAAGCACTGACGGAATTCCGCAATATCGACATTTCAAAGGAGAACAAGTGCTCAAGAAGATTGGTCTGACTGCGGCGGCTGTCGTCGGGCTTTCCCTCGCCGCCGCTCCGGCCTTCGCCGCACCACCGATCGAAGCCCCGCCGGCTCCCGGGACGCAGTGCCCAATGACCACGCAGGGCACGGAGGGGATCGAGGGGCTCCAGGAGGTGCTGGCCCCGCCGCCGGTCGAACCGCCGGCCGAGCCAGGAGTCGAGCCGATGACCGAGCCACCGTTCGACCCGTCGTTCTTCTGCGTTCCGGTGCCGCGACACTGCGTGTCGAGTGGCGGTTTCAGCGTGCCGGTCCACGCGCCGTGCCTCCCGTTCGGGCGGCCCAGTTTCCTGAGCGGTGGCGGCCTGTCCGCACTGCTCGCCGCGTGCCTGGACCTGAACCTGAAGCTTCGGCCGCACCTGACGCTCGGCGGCTGCCGCAGCTGGAGTCCTTGCTGAGCTGAAGCGCGCGGAATGGCTCGGGAATCATGTTCCCGAGCCATTCCGCGCATTTCTTTATGAGCCGAATCGACGGTGCCGGATGGCGTAGTCGCGCAGCGCCCGGAGAAAGTCGGTACGCCGGAAATCCGGCCAGTACGCCTCGCAGAACCAGAACTCGGAATGCGCCGACTGCCAGAGCAGGAAACCGGACAGCCGCTGCTCGCCGGAGGTCCGGATGACCAGGTCCGGATCGGGCTGCCCGGAGGTGTAGAGATGCTCCGCGATGTGATCGACGTCCAGCACCTCGGCCAGCTCCTCTATGGAGGTGCCGGCCTCGGCGTGCTGCTGCAGGAGCTTGCGCACCGCGTCGGCGATCTCCCGGCGCCCGCCGTAACCGACCGCGATGTTGACCTCCATGCCGGGTTTGCCCTCGGTCCGGTTGGCGGCCCCGACCAGCCGGTCGGCCGTGTCGCCGGGCAGCACGTCCAGCGCCCCGATGACCCGCAGCCGCCACGGGCACGCCGGGCTGGCCAGGTCGTCGGCCACGTCGGTGATGATCTCCAGCAGCGGTGCCAGCTCCTGCTCGGGCCGCAGCACGTTGTCGGTGGACAGCAGCCAGAGCGTGACGAGCTCCACCCCGGCGTCGTGGCACCAGCCGAGCAGGTCGGTGATCCGCCGGGCGCCGGCCCGGTGGCCGTCGTTGACGTCGGTGAACCCCGCCTCCCGGGCCCACCGCCGGTTGCCGTCCAGGACCACGCCGACGTGCCGGGGGTGGTTGCCGCCGGCCTGCTGGATCAGCCGCTTGTCGTAGAGGCCGTATACGAGGTCGGCCACGCGCCTGCGAAGACTCACGTCCTCTCACGGTACGCCCACCCGACGCCGAGCGGGCACACTGGAAGGTATGCAACGCACCGAGATCGATCCGCGGTGGCAGGACATCGAGGTCATCGAGCGGTTGGTGCGGGAGTCCCGGACGGTCGCCGTGGTCGGCCTGTCCGCCGATCCCCGCCGGCCGAGCCACGGGGTGGCCAGGTACCTGCGGGACAGCGGGCTGGTGGTGCTGCCGGTCAACCCGGCACTGTCGACCTGGAACGGCATCCCCGCGTACCCGGCGCTGGACGCGCTGCCCGAGGCGCCGGACATCGTCGACGTGTTCCGCCGGCCGGAGTTCGCGCAGGAGGTCGCCGAGCAGGCCGTGGCCATCGGCGCCGGAGCGCTGTGGCTGCAGCTCGGGGTGATCAGTGACCGCGCGGCCCGGATCGCCGCTGCCGGCGGGTTGGACGTGGTCATGGACCGGTGCCTGGCCGTGGAGCACCGCGAGGTCGTCGGGTGGAGCTGAGCCACGGTTCACCTGTGGCGCCAGCCACACTGTCCGGCGCACAACCTACGGTCCCGTAACCTGGCATTCGTGTCAGCCGCGACGATGACCCCGCCGCCCACCGCGCCCGTCAAGCCCCGGATGCGCGGAGTGATCCACTATTGGTCCTTTGTGGCCTCGGTAGCCACCGGCGCCACCCTCATCGCTGTGGCCGCCGCCACCGTCTCCGCCCGCGCCGCCCTGGCCACGTCCGTCTACGGCGTCACCGTCCTGGCCATGTTCGGTGTCAGCGCCCTCTACCACCGTCGCTGGTGGGTCAGCCTCCGGGTCCGCGCCTGGATGAAGCGCCTCGACCACTCGATGATCTTCCTCTTCATCGCCGGCACCTACACCCCGTTCATGCTCCTGTCGATGCCGCCCACCTCCGGCTACGTCGTCCTCGCCATCGTCTGGTCCGGCGCCCTGCTCGGCGTGGCCCTCAAACTCTTCTGGCCGCACGCCCCCCGCTGGCTCGGCACCCCCATCTACATCGCCCTCGGCTGGGTCGCCGTCTTCATCCTCCCCGACCTCCTCCACCACGCCGGTGTAGCCGCCCTGGTCCTCCTGTTGGCCGGCGGCCTCCTCTACACCCTGGGCGCCATCTTCTACGCCACCCGCTGGCCCAACCCCTGGCCCCACCACTTCGCCCACCACGAGTTCTTCCACGCCGCCACAGTCCTCGCCGCCATCACGCACTACATCGCGATCTGGCTCGCCATGTACCCCTAGCTGCAGGAATGCGGCTGCATACCCCGACCAGGCCGTCATCAGGCCGCCCGGTCGCTCTCAGCTAGGAAGGCATCGATCGCCTTCCGGGTCCGCTCGTGGCTGGTCGGCAGCAGGTGCGTGTACACGCGCAGCGTGAACCCCGGATCCTCGTGCCCGAGGTACTGGGCCAGTGCCTTGATCGACTCGCCCGCGTCCAGCAGCACCGAGGCGTACAGGTGCCGTAGCGCGTGCATCCCATCCGCCCGGCTCGGCGCCACCTTCGCCTTCACCAGCGCCGGCCGCCACACGTACCAGTTGAACGCCGACCGCCGGCACGCCCGCCGCTTGTCGTCGACCAGGACCAGCCGCACCGTCACCGGCTTCCCACCCGGGTGCAGCCAGGGCAACGTCAGCTCGACCGGCTCGAACTCCTTGGCGTAGCTCTCCAGCGCCTTCGCCACCCCGGCCGGCAGCGGCACCGAGCGGGTCTTCCCCCGCTTCGGCGGCGCGAACACCGGCCGGTTGTTCACCAGCCGCACCTGGCGAACCACGTTCACCGTCTCGCCCTCCGGATCCACGTCATCCGGCGAGAGCCCGAACACCTCGCCCTGCCGCAGCCCGCACCCCGCCCCGAGCGTGACCACGATCTTGTACCGGTCCGGCAAGGCCTCCCGTACCGCGTGCGCCCGCTGGTGCGACCACACTTCGATCTTCGCCTGATCGGCACGCGGCCGGGACACGCTCTTGGCATGACACGGGTTGATCAGGATCCGCTTGTCGTCGATCGCCGCGTTCAGGATCGACGCCAGGTGGGTGAACAGCAGCACCCGGTAGTTCTGCGACACCCCGTTGTCCTGCAGCCACCGCACCCAGCCTTGGATGTCGGTCGGCTTCACCGACGCCAGCGACCGTCCCTCGAAGTACGGGTAGACGTGCACCCGCAGCCGCCCGCCGATCCGCTCCCGCGTGGTGTAGTCGAACGTCTGTGCCGCCCGCCACTGCTCGCCGAAGGTCTGCACCGACATCCGCCCCCGCGCCGGATCGAGGTACTTCCCCTCCCGCTTGTCGTTCTCGACGCCGATGAGGAAGTCCTCGGCCGTCTTCTTCTGCCGATCCGGGAACGACTTCGACCGCTCCCGCCCGTCCGGGTCCAGGTACCGAACCTTGTACCGGTCGCCGACCCCGTACAGATTCGTCCGCTCCCGCCCAACCTTCCCGGTGACTGGATCAACGACCTTCCGGTACCACCTGTCCTGAATGTGCGCCATCGCCGCCGCCCCCTACGCCGCATCCGTCGCCCAGCTGCGCACCGCCGCCGGGTCGTACCGCAGATGCCGTCCGATCTTCCGAACCGGCGGCCCCTCACCCCGCCACTTCCACTGGTAGAGCGTCTTGACCGGCACTCCGAGGTAGGCCGACACGTCCTCGACGCTCCACAACCGATCGATCGAGCTGCTTTGGTTCATCTCGTCCCCCAGGTCAGGCCGCTGTCGGTTGAGTTGCTGAAACATCTGGGTCGGGTGGTCCGGCCGCCGCCAGCAGTGCCGCGTCGTACTCAGCCCGCCATCGGATCCGCTCGGCGATGGCGTGCATGACCAGGTGCGCCCGTGGCGGCACGTTCGGATCACCGGGCTGGACCTTGAACCAGACCAGCCGGGTGCGGTCCGGTTCGGGCTTCTCGATCCCGATGGCCGCCAAGGCCTGCTTGACGAAGGCCTTCCGGTCGGCCCGGTGGTCGGCAAGCGTCTTGCCGGACCACTTGCGCGAGACCAGCACCCGCCGGCCGGGGAGCCCGAGGGTGGTCCGCCGGTGAGCCCGGCTCTTGCAGTGCCCGGGTGTGGCCTTGCTGGTGACCCCGAGAGGTTGGATGCCGTAGAGCAGCCACACCGCGCACCGCGACGAGCACGGCGTGATGGACAGTTCCTCGTGCAGCCGGTCATGGTGTGCGCGTTGCCGGTCGGTGTCGGCCTCAATCACCTCACCCGTGCTCTTGGTGAGGTACTTGGTCAGGTAGCCGATGTGCCGCCCGGCCTGGTCGGTGCCGCCGAGGATGCCCTTGGAGTGCACCTGCCGCCCGAAGGTGGCGACGTGCGCCGGCTCGTCGAGCTGCTCGACCGCCTCGTCCCACGCGGTCAGGGGCGCCCGGGTGTCCGGGTCGACGAACCGCTCGCCGTCCCACACCGGTAGCCGGCCCTGGCCGTAGACCAACTCGTCATGGTTGGGCCACCACACCTGCAGGTAGGTCGCCGCGGTGACCTGCCGCAGCACCTCATGCGGAATGGATCCCCGCAGCGCCGCGTGCAGATGCGGCGCCACCCGCTTCTGCGGCTCGACCGTGGCGAAGTACTGCACCTCCCACCCGACACAACGCCGCAGGTTCTGCCACCACCGGTCCACCAGCGAGGCGAAGTGCACCGCATCCCGCGCCGCCCGCCGATAGTTATAGGTCCCCGGATCCACCGGCGTGCCGTCATCCCGCACCCGGCCGTAGCTGTCACAGGTGAGCGTGACGAACATTGACGGCCGGAACCGCCCCGCGAACTCCCGGCCCACGGTCCGCTTCTCCACCGGCAACCGAGGCAGGTCCGGAGCATCCTGCCGCCGCCGCGTCGACCGGTTCGCCGGTTGCTTGCCGGGCCCGTCCGGATTCGGCATCCGCCCGCGCATCCCGAGCGCGTGTAGCTCCTCGTCGACCGAGCGGATCTCCTCGCGCAACTCCTCAGCATCCCCGGCCCGCTCGTCCTCGAGCGCGGATCGGTAGGCCGCCACGAGATCGGCGCGCAGCTCCAGTAGCGCTGTCTGATCGGCCGTGGGTGGCTCCGGTGTGAAGTCCGGCTCCACCTCCAGGTGCCAGCCCTCCCGGCACTGCGCCATTCGCAGCGCCCGCGCCTTCCGTGCACAGGGTCCACAGACACTCTCCACAGTGGACCCGCACGGAACGCCGACATACTTGAGTTCGCCGGTGTCCCGGTCGCCGACCTCCATCGTGAACGGCCGCACGCACACGCCGTGCTGCTCCGCCGTCGCGGTGATCACATCCAACGCCAGGGGTTGACGCATCCGCTCCGCGCGGGTCTGCCCAGCCACGTCCGCCGGAAGGGTGGGAACGGTGGCGTTCATGCGGCCACCCCCAACGCCCAGCCGCGCAGCACACCCAGCGAAACACCCTGTCGGCCGCCGGGCTGCAGATCCCCGAAGGTGGTCGGCTCGAACGGGACGCCGCCGTAGATCTTGACCGTCTCCTCGACCAGCCGGCCCGCCACGACCAGGTGCACGCACTCGCCATCGGGCACCCGCCACACGGTCACCCTCGGCTCGGACAGCCCGTGTGCCCAGTCCAGCAGCGCCGACGCCAACCCGGCCAACTTCTCCTCGCCGAGCTGCACCGACACGACCTCGCCGTCCACCCAGTTGATCACCACGTCAACCGAGGCGATCTCCCCGGCCGGCTCCACCACCGCCAGGTGATCCCGGATCGCACCGAGCAGCCGCACAAAGTCCGCATTGGTCCTCATGCCGCCGCACCCCCATCCGAGTCCCCACCAGCCACCGGGAACGCCAGGACCTCCGCCGAAGGCAGCGCCGAGCGCCCGATCAGATAGGAGACGAGCTGGGCCAAGTCGTCATCGGTGACATGGAACGCACGGGCCCGCACCGGTTCACGCCGGCCGTCCTCCTTCACCCACGCCACACCCGGCGTGTTCTCGCTGATCTCGTGCGCATTCGCGCCCCGCAGTCGCACCCCATCGCCGAGCACCATGTCCACCTGCGCCGGCTCATCCAGCCGCATCGCGACCCGGGTGGAGAACAGATGCCGGAAGGAGATGATCTCCTTGCGCGGGTCCTGCAACAGCCCCAGCACGCACACCCCGGGCGCCCGCCCCTGCGAGGTGATGGTCTGGATCGCCCGGGTCGCCCGGTCCCGAAGGGCCTTGTCCGGCTGGTACGCGATCAGGTCAGCCAGCTCGTCGATCACGAGCAGGATGAACGGATCACCCGTCTCCGGGGTCCACACCCGCCGCCGACCCCGATACGACTCGGCGCGCCGTTTGACCTCCAACGCCAGCCATTCGAGCTGGGTCACCGCGACCGACCCGTTGTCGAAGACCACCCGGTCGAACACCTCCGGGGCCGCGCCGAGCTCCATGCCGCCCTTGGGATCGATCCCGATCAACTTGACCCGGCCGGCCCGGATCGCCGGAGCCAACGCCCACGCGACCGCCCACAGCAACGACCCTTTGCCGGCCCCGGACACGCCCACCGTCAGCACATGCGTACCCACCAGCTGGAGCCGCCACGGCTTGCCGGTCTCGGTCCGCCCGATCACCACCCGCCGCAGGTCCACCGCCGCCGGATCCTCGGCCAGCGCCGGAACCGGCACACGCCGCGCCAGCGGGTCATGGTGGATGAAGTCCAACTCCAGCACGCCGGGCTTGCGGACCCTCACTCGGCAGGACGTAGCGTGGAACGAATGCGCCAGGCCGGAGGCGTGCAGCTCCCACTGTTCCGGCGCCTGGCCTTTGATCATCCGGACCCGCACCAGATCCCGCCATCCCTCCGCGCGGACCCGGCGCAGTCGAGGCCGGTGCTCCTTGCCACGCTTGTCCTTTGTGAGTTCGGACAGCCGCATGACCGTGCGCCACTGACAGGCGTAGATCACGAACCGGCGGAACTCCGTGCGTGGCCGGGGCAGCACCCACCGCTCAAACGACGATCGTGCCCGCCACCACCACACGAACAACCCGACGAGCAGCACGCCGCCGAGCACGGTCAGCGGCCACTCGCCCAACACCTGCCACAGCCAGCCGACCGCCGCGAGCACCGCGAGGGTCAGCGGGTAGCGGAACACGACGCGGCCGAGCTGGTAGCCGGACCAGCCGAGGAGGATCACCAGGGCCAGCGGCGAGAGGATGAGCTTGACCCAGCCGGGCAGCATGGTCCACCACGGCAACCGCGGCCGCGACACCTCCAACGGCGCCGGATCCACCCAGCGCGACTCCCGCCCGTTCATCGCCGATCACCGCCGCTCGGGGTGAAGTCCAGCGGCAGCTCTCCCCGGCACTTGGCGCACCGGGTCTCGCCAGGCCGCAGCCGGGCGAAGCGCCGGCAGGCCGCGCAGCGGGGACGAGCAATAGTAGGGGACCCCTCTAGCGGGGCCGGGACTGTTGGTTCTAGCCTGTGCATGTTCACCTTCTCCGGTGGACAGCGCAGAAGCGGAATGGTTGGTAGCCGGCCGCTTCTGCGCCTATCGATTCCTTGCAGGGCAACGGAGTCGTGTGTCATCGCCACGCGACGCGCCGTCGCATGTTCACTGTCTGATTTGGATTTATGGCTTGTCTCGTTAGGATCGATCGGCGCCCCCACCTGTCGTGTTCTGGCTGGCTTGCTCGCGTTCACGGCGCGCCCAGTAGAGCGCCTCGTGGTGGTGCCCCCGGTCGACGTCGGCGATCCATTCGTATGCCTTCGCGCTGCGCAGGCGGTAGGCCCGCCACCGCGCGACATCCGCCGTCGCCGAGGGCCGCAGCCGGCCCAGCGCCTCGTGCACCTGGAACAAGGTCTTGCAGGCCTGCACTTCCTGCCACGCCGCGTTGTGGTCACTCATCGGCGCCGGCCTCCCCGCGCGGCTCGTGACGCGACGCCGCCTCGACCGGCCGGTCCAGTGCATCTGCCAACCGCCCGGCCTCCCGTGACAGCTCCCGGCAGAACCGAGCCAGGATGTGCGGACCGTCCGGTATCGCTGGGAGTTGGATGGCCATGTTCACCGGGTCCAGGTAGAGCACCAGCGCCGGCAACTCCGGCGTGACCTGCATGAACGCCACCGCCGATTCCCGGCCGGGCGTGCACGTCACGTTGAAACCCACTGCTCAGTCCTCCTGCTTCCTGTTGGCCGCCTCCAGCTCACTGCGGCTGTGCTGGATCACCTCGCCGAGCCGTTCCAGGGCACCGCGGTCGACGACCAGCACGACCGGGAAGGCCTTGCCGAAGCGGATCTCCACGCGGTCCGCGAACGGCAGTGCACGGGCCCGGATCGGCAAATCGGCCGTGACATGCATGTGCACCAGGTCTCGCATGTCGGCCACCGCCGCGATCACGCGGCGGACTTCTGGGTCTGGCCCGACTTCGCACCGGCGGGCGCACGCATGCCGGCCGCGCGGAAGCTGTGCGCGATCCGCCCCTTGTTGTTCGCGTACGGGGTGAT
The DNA here is from genome assembly GCF_035762905.1 of Actinophytocola sp. Classification (GTDB taxonomy): domain Bacteria; phylum Actinomycetota; class Actinomycetes; order Mycobacteriales; family Pseudonocardiaceae; genus DASYTH01. Next base: position 49,375 of record NZ_DASUCC010000077.1, on the reverse strand, counting down.
CGTCAGCCCGTCGAACTCCACCGGCGCGAACGGGAAGCCCTGGATCTTGGCCGGCGGCACCGGCTGGTGGTCGGCGCTAATCTTGACCTTGAACTCGGCGCCGAACTTGGCCGCGTCGGCGTTGGCGTCCAGCGCGCGGACGATCCAGACGAGCTGTCCGGTCTCCTTGTCCCGCTCCTGCACCTTCGGCGCGGACGCGTCCGCCGAGAACGCCATCGAAGCCTCCACGCCGAGCACGAACGCGCCGTACGGGAAGACCTCGCCGAAGTCCACAGCAAACCGGGTCGGGATGAGTGGCATGTCTGCCTCCAGTTGTCGGTGCCCGGCCGTTCCGGGCACTCTCCACTTTCGGCATTTCCGGAGGACGCAAGCACCGCATAGCAGGACATCTACGGACGTCCTTGCTACCCTTGAGACGTCCCTACTCGTCTCTGCGGAGGTGCGATGCCGAACGAGCGGCTACGCGACGCCTTGCTACGCAATGGATTAGACCTCGATCACGTCGCCAAGGCGACGGGCGTGGACCCCAAGACCGTCGAACGATGGATCACCAAGGGCCGCATCCCGTACCCGCGTCACCGGCACGCAATCGCCGCCATGGTCCGCGAGACCGAGAACTACCTGTGGCCGGATGCCGTTGCCCCGGAACGGAAGGCCGAGATCGGCGGATCGGAGATCGTCAAGGTCTACCCCCATCGCCACAACATCCCCGCCGACCTGTGGGACCGTCTCCTGGACCAGGCCGAGGAACACATCGAGATCCTGGTCTACGCCGCGATGTTCCTCACCGACAACCCGACGCTGATCAAGCGCCTACGCCGCAAAGCCGGGGACGGCGCCAAGATCCGCATCATGCTCGGCGACCCCACCAGCCGCGAAGTCGCCCGCCGCAGCGTCGAGGAAGGCCTGGCCAAGACCGCGATCCCCGCCAAGGTCGGCAACGCCCTGACCTACTTCCGCCCGCTGGACGGCGTGTCCGGCGTCGAGATCCGCTGCCACGGCACCACGCTGTACAACTCGATCTACCGCTTCGACGACGAGATGTTGGTCAACACCCACGTCTACGGTTTCGCCGCCGCCCATGCCCCCCTGCTGCACCTCCGCCAGCTCGCCGGCGGCGACCTCTTCGACACCTACTCCGAGAGCTTCGACAGCGTGTGGAACGCGGCCAAGCCGCCCAAGTGGTAAGCAGGGATCATGGCCCGCGTCGACTACTACAACGACCCTCACGCCCCCAAGGCCAACAGCATCGTCGTCGCCGTCACCGCGTTCGTCCAAGACGACACCGGCCGCGTGCTGCTCATACGCCGCACCGACAACGACCTCTACGCCATCCCCGGCGGCGCCCAAGAGATCGGCGAAACCCTCACCCAGACCGTCACCCGCGAAGTCCAAGAGGAGACCGGCCTGTCAGTCGAAGTCACCGGCCTCATCGGCATCTACTCCGACCCCGCCCACGTCATCGCCTTCACCAACGGCGAAGTCCGCCAAGAGTTCTCCATCTGCTTCCGCGCCCGCCCCACCGGCGGCCAACTCCGCACCAGCACCGAGTCCAGCGAAGTCCTTTGGATCGCCCCCACCGACCTCGACAGACTCAACATCCACCCCACTATCCGCCTCCGCCTCAACCATGGCCTGGCCCATCGCGCCACCACTTACTACACGTAGCCGATCCGACCAGCGGGTAACTGCAGCTCGCTTGCTACAAGCCAAGGAGACTCCGTCGGCGAGCGTCAATACTGACGCCCACGAAATCTTGCAAATGCTGATTTCCTTCCAGCAACTCTGCTACCTTCGGCCACGCCGATGCCACTCGATCGACGGTTTCGACAACACACCCGGGAAGGTCAGCAGCCGAGGCGCCAAGCCTATCCTGCAGCCGCTTGAAAAAGCCCAAATTCACCTGGTCAAACCGCCTTGTTCCCCCGAATTTCAAACCGAGGTCCTCCGGCTCGTCGTCGATCTTGTAATAGCCTGTTGCTACAAGATCGTACACAGGCGACAGGGTGGGAATTCGGGGATGACTATATATAAGTGACCAGTTCTTAAGGTGTGCGTCACCGTTAGAAACGAGTACGTTGAACGCCACTCGCCTCGCAAACTCCCGCAATGCTGCCTCGTCGCGGCGGCGATAAACCAACGCTGCGACGGTTTCAAGGTTTCCCTCGTACTTGGCTTCCGCATATCTGTTTCGCACTTGCGCCAGATCTTCGATGTGTACCAACGCGCGACGTTCTCCACGATCGAACCGCTTTACAGCGTACGCTAAGGTCTCAGTGCCCCTCCACGCCTCATCAGGAAGACTGTCCAATTTTTCGCGAGGAACCAGAACATGTTCTGGAACCTCGATACCAGCCGCCGCAGCCAGTGACATCATGGTGTGCTCATTCCGTGGCACGTCGACATAGAGCGGGTCGGGCAACTTGACGATCCAATCGCCACCCTGACCAAAAGCCGGCAGCACCAGGCGATCACCTTTCTTAAGCATAGAAAATTTCAAGGCGACGCCTGCCAAGGAAAAACGCCATCCGGCGGCCGCCTTCTCAGGAACGCTAAGCGCCGGGGAGGAGTCACCGATTCGTAGTTCATCTAGGAACTCGGGGGGTTGATCCTCAACGAGCACCTGGACAGCTCCTGGCAAATCTCGCCCGACCTGCGCAAGCAGCTCCATTTCACGATCAGGGGATACGGCCCGATCATGTGCAATCCAATTTCTAAGTGGACCTTCTGGCAGGAGGTTAGAGAACCATGGCGGGAGGCGCAAAGCACTTGAATGCCGAGCGTGCAAGTCTTCCTCAAATGCCAGACCTAGCACCGCGCGCTCCGCATTACCAAGATAGTCGTCGGAGAACGTAAACCAGGTATAGTCACCCCGCTGGTTTAGCGTTCCGACTCGATCAGCATGCAGCCAAACACCATACCGCCTTTCAATCAATGGCATCGCTTACCTCGTCGTCCACCTCGAACTCGGCAAGTGGCGGAGTGTCTTCGAATTCTTCCTCGGCCATTAGCGAGAGAAATTGCGCAGCCCTTCCCTTTAGCAAGTCATTGCGCTCCTGGACAAACCTCGTCACATCACCCTGCTCCAGATACGAAGCCATATCAGGTGTTATCCCGTGAGACTCGAGCACTTCGACCCATCCATGATGACCCAGATCCAATGACGGGCCCGCAAGTAGACTGCTTATTTCATTGATGTCAACATCGAGCTGCGGCATTAGTGCTCGGGCCGCGGCCCACTTGCGATATTCAGGAGATACAGTACGACGCTGCACGATATAACGAACCGCATCCCGCGCTGTTTGTTGATCGATGAGACTCTCCGATAGATCGGACAACTCATACTGCTCCCCACTCAGCGGGTTGCGCGGAGACGACGCCCACCACACACAGAGAAGCATCTTCGTAGCCGCCTCATTTGTCGCGAATCGCGATAGATCGAGCGTACGAAGCGTGTCACCACTTACGGCACTCAACAGCCCTTGCACAGAATCTGAAAGGCTCGCTTCACTCACTTGCGTACAGAGAACTCTAGCTGCATTTGGAGTGCCGCCTTTAAAACGTTCGGGACCGGCAGCAGCAGCCCGCCAGTACCAACGCCTGAGCAACAAACGATGTCTGCTGTCCGGCTGAGGATGGAACGCAAATAGCCGTGTCAGCACCACGATCAGATACCGATACGCAAGCATGGCGATATGTGGCACGCCGGCCTCATTTTGAAGAAATGACACGGCTCGCCGCAGCGCTTCCTCGCCTGCCTGGTAAGCAGCGTCACGTCCCTCGTCATTCTCCTTGGTAAACTCACTACGAATGTCACGCCTAACCTCAGGTCCTCGCCGCGCCAAAATCGCATTGAGGACCGTATCATTGTCAATCTTTCCGAACTTTAGATCCAGGTCGATCCGCTCAGCGATACGTTCGATAGCTGGCAAACTGTCGTTTTGATCTTCATCGCCCGCATTGAGTGCCGCGAAGATTTCCGCGCGTGACAGCCGCTTACCATAGTTGTTCATTCGGTCAAAGATGTCTTGAAGTGTCGATGGATTATCCTGGCTAACGAGATAAGCAGGAACTTCAAACTGGCGAATTCGCCTAGTTATATTCGTCGCCTCGTCAAGGTAGCGCTCCGATATCTCGCCGTATCTAGCGAACCACTTCAAGATCTGCTGCAAATTGAACAATACAGGCAGGGGTATCACAAGGGGGTTCTCAACGGCAGGTGTTCGCACAAACTCTTCCCGCACAAGGTCATACGCGAGCGCAAATTTGACATCCGTTTGACCATCTGAGTGCAATGCGTTAGCCAGGCTCGTGAGCCGCTGCTGTCCGTCGACGACCCACATTGCATCGCTGGCCGCAGGTGCAGCAATACGAAGTGCACCAAGCTGGACTGTGTCACGTGACGCTTTGCGAGTCCATAGCAGTAGGCTTCCAATTGGATAGCCCTTGACTATGCTATCGAACAGCCGCCGTACATCTTCCCAGCTCCAGCGGAAGTCTCGCTGGAAATGCGGAACTCGGATCCTTCCACTCCATGCCATCGTCACGAGGGCCTCCACATCGTATGTGGTGGCAGTAGGACGAGAGTCCAACGTCGTCGCCATGCGGCCTCCTCTACCCGGGTCGTCCGAGTCCGCTCATTCACCAGGCTGGCGCAGCTCGTCGTGACGCGCCACATACGATGCTGACCAGCCCAAACCCGTCACCGGGTCGACGGTACGGCACGTTATATGCCCTGCCTGGACGACAGTACGGACGGATGCGCATTGAATGCTGCCGAACTTGGCTCTGTGGGATCAAGCGCGCCGCCGGTGGCGGCGCGGTGGGCCTGTTGCGCTGGCACCGGGGTAAGCATCCATCGCGGCACACGGCCGGCTGCCGCTTCGCTCACGCCGGCCGGGCCGCGCGGCGCGGCCCCGTTGGGCACCAGGTGGCGCCGCCACCGGCGGCACTATGAGCGACAGCCACTCGGGGGACTGCATGCGGGCCCCAGCCACAAGCCAGGGCGGACCCCTCAGGCGCCCTCTGATCGTTTAACACCGGGCCGCCGGCATCAAGGGCGCCTGACGGCGTCGCACGCGATGGCTTCGCCACCCTTGACACCGACGACCCGGCGCTAACGGGCGGCAAGGGCGAGGGGGACGGCGGCGAGTAGGGGCCGCTTCTCCACCTGATCTTGTCGGCTCACCGAAGCGGAGGTGTCGGGATGCGTCGGAACTGGTGGCCCGGGCCGAACCAGCTCGTTTCTGGACTCGGGCGCAGCTCCGGGCCCTAGGTAGCGCGGTCCGCCAGCAGGCCAGGCGGCAACGGCGGCCAGGCCGTCTCCAGGCCGTCAGGTGCCGGGTAACGGGGAGAATCTGCGAGAAGTGCCGAGACTTGTTTGGGCAGGTAGACGGCCTGATCCGGGGTGTGCCGGCTGGTCAGCGGCGGGCGGGGATCATTTCATCGCGATCTGGCTGGCCATGTACCCGTAGACGCCATCGCCGCTGGCGGCCGCTCCGCGGCCCCAGCGGCGATGGCGTCTTCTTTGTCTAGTGCGGCTTAGAGGTTGGGGCCTTGGGTGCGCAGGTCGTCTACTTTGGACATGGCGGCGCGGAGGTCGGCGAGCCAGGATTCGGCGTGTTCGCCGACCAGGCGGACGGCCCAGGCTAGGGCTTCGGAGCGGGAGCGGGCCACGCCGGCGTCGACGAGGGTGTCCAGGATGAGGCGTTCGGGTTGGCGGAGGCGGGTCATCACGGGGATGGACAGGGTGGTGAAGAGTTCTTCGGTGGAGCCGATGCGGGCGCCCCAGGCGATTTTGCGGGCGTAGCGGTGTTCGGCTTGGCGGGCGATCTCGATGCGTTCGTCGCGGGTGTCTTCGCGGAAGCGGGCGATGCGGCCGGATTCGGCGGCGGCGCGGGCGGCTTCGTCGGGGAAGTCGCCGTCGAGGGGTGGCAGGGAGCCGACGACGATGATCTCTTCGCGGTCGGTGGTGATGCGTGGCGACTCGGTGAACCAGGTGTCGGGCAGGCGCCCGGTGAGCCAGGCGGCCGCGTCGTCGGCTGAGGGTAGGTCGGCCTGTTGCCAGCCGCCGCGGACTCGGTGGCCGCTCCATCCGCGTCCCATGTGTCCCGTCCTGAAGTGTTTGTGCATGGCGGCCTCCCCGGCGAGCCTGATTACATGATTACAACACTGCTTACGTTACGCGGGCAAGAGGGGAACCGGGGAGGTGTTCACGGGGAGCGGACAGGTGGGTAGCTCAGCGGGACAGGGCGGTGACCAGGTCGGCGACGGTGGTGACCGGGCGGTCGCAGACGTAGCCGCGGCACACGTAGGCGGCGGGGGCCCCGTCGACCAGGCCGCGACCGGCGAGCAACGGCACGCCCTCGGCGTCGGGGGGACCGGCGAGGACGACCGAGCCGCCGGGGGCGCCAAGGACGGCGGCCGAGCGCAGCTCGGCGGTGCGCGGGTCGTCCGGCGAACCGGCCAGGGCGACCTGGACCGGGCCGCGGACCATGGCCTCGGCCACCGACAGCCAGTGGCCGGCGAACCGGGGCACCCGGCCGGCGAGCATTCCGGCGCGGGTGACGGCGGCCTCGGCGGCGGCGCGGTACCTCGCGGCCCGGTCGGGACCGGCCAGCGCGGAACCGAGCAGCAGGGCGCCGGCGATCGCCGAGGAGCCGGACGGGCTGGCGTTGTCCCCGATGTCCGACGGGCGCCACACCAGCGCCTCCGAGTCGTCGGCGGTGTCGTGGAACGCCCCGGACGCATCGGCGGAGGCGAAGTGGTCCAGCGCGGTGTCCAGCAGCCCGGTCGCCACGTCCAGCCAGCGGCCCGCCCCGGTGGCCTGGTGCAGGACCAGCAGGCCCTCGGCGAGCAGGCCGTAGTCCTCGAGCACGCCGGCGGCCGCGCCGACCACGTCGTCCCGGGACGCCCGGCGCAGCCGGCCGTCCACCAGGTGCAGCGAGACCACCAGCTCGGCCGCGGCCCGGGCCGCGGCAAGCCAGCGATCGTCGCCGAGCACCACGCCGGCCTCGGCCAGTGCGGCGATGGCCATGCCATTCCAGGCGGTGATCACCTTGTCGTCCCTGGCCGGCTGCGGTCGGGCCAGGCGCGCGGCCAGCAGCCGGGCCCGTACGTCGCGCCAGCGCTCCGGGTCGTCCGGCTGCTCAAGCAGTTGCAGCGTGGACATGCCGTGCTCGAAGGTGCCGGACCCGGTCACGCCGAGCAGGTTCGCCGCCCACGCGCCGTCCGCTTGACCGAGCGCCTCGGCGAGCTGCACCGGCGTCCACACGTAGGTCAGCCCCTCGACCCCGTCGGTGTCCGCGTCCAGCGAGGCGGCGAACCCGCCCTCCCGGGTGCGCAGCCGGTCGAGCAGGAAGCCGGCGGTGTCCTCGGCGACCTCCCGGTACCGGGCCGAGCCGGTCAACCGGGTCAGATGCGTGTACACCCGAAGCAGCAAAGCGTTGTCGTACAACATCTTCTCGAAGTGCGGCACGGTCCAGCGGGCGTCCACGCTGTACCGGGCGAAGCCGCCGTCCAGCTGGTCGTAGATCCCCCCGGCGGCCATCTTCACCGCCGTTCGCTCCACAATGGACAGAGACTCCACCGAGCCGGTGCGCTCATGGTGGCGCAGCAGGAACTCCAGCACCATCGACGGCGGAAACTTCGGCGCGTCACCGAATCCACCGTTGCGCCGGTCGTACTCGCCGAGCAGCGAGGTGGCCGCCCCGGCCAACACCTCCTCGTCCACAGCGGCCTCCTGGAGCGGGCCGGTCTGCTTGGACAACTCGGCGACCACCCGGGCACCGGCGCCGCGCACCTCGGCGTCGCGCGAGGACCAGGCCTTGTCCACGGCGTCGAGCAGTTGCCGGAACGACGGCATCCCGGCCCTCGGCGCCGGCGGGTAATACGTGCCACAGTGAAACGGCTCACCCTCCGGGGTGAGGAAACAGGTCATCGGCCAGCCGCCGTGTCCGGTCATCGCCTGCGTCGCGGTCATGTAGACGGCGTCGACGTCCGGCCGCTCCTCCCGATCCACCTTGATGTTGACGAACCGCTCGTTCATCAGCGCCGCGGTCGCCTCGTCCTCGAAGGACTCGTGCGCCATCACGTGGCACCAGTGGCAGGCCGCGTAGCCCACGGACAGCAGCACCGGGACGTCCCGCCTGCGCGCCTCGGCGAACGCCTCTTCGCCCCACTGCCACCAGTCCACCGGGTTGTCCGCGTGCTGCAACAGGTACGGGCTGGTTGCGTCTGCCAGTCGGTTCGCCATGTCCGGAAGCCTCTCAAAATCACACGTCGCGCGCCGGGGGGTTGGGTCAGACTGCGGAGATGCTCCTGACGCTGACCACCACCATCGAGCCTGCCACCGACCTGGGTCACCTGCTGCACAAACACCCGGACCGGCTGCAGAGCTTCTCGGTGGTCGCCGGCACCGCGCACGTCTTCTACCCGAAGGCCGATGCCCGGGAGTGCACCGCCGCCCTGCTGCTCGACATCGACCCGGTCACCCTGGTGCGCGGCCGGGCCGGCCGGGCCACCACCGGGTTCACCCTCGGCCAGTACGTCAACGACCGGCCCTACGCCGCCTCGTCCATGCTGGCCGTCGCGCTCGGGACGGTGTTCCGAACCGCGATGAACGGCCGGTGCGACGCCCGGCCGGAGCTGGCCGGCACGCCGATCCCGCTGCGGGTGCGGATTCCGGCGCTGCCGTGCCGCGGCGGCGACGGCCTCGCCGAGCGGCTGTTCGCGCCGCTGGGCTGGCGGGTGACCGGCACCGCCGTGCCGCTCGACCCGGCCTTCCCGGACTGGGGCGAGTCGAACTACACCGACCTGACCCTGACCGGCGAGTTGCGCCTCGCCGACGCGCTGCGGCACCTCTATGTCCTGCTTCCGGTGCTGGACAACGCAAAGCACTATTGGGTCGCCGCGGACGAGATCGACAAGTTGCTGCGGTCCGGTGACGGCTGGCTGGCCGCGCACCCCGAGCGCGGCCTGATCACCAGCCGCTACCTGGCGCACCGCCGCGGCTACATCCGCTCCGCTCTCGACCGCCTGGCCGAGGCCGAAGAGGTCGAGCCGGAGCGAGTGGACAACGCGCTGGCCGAGCCGGTGGTCACCGAACTGCCCGCGGCACCCGAGCCGCTGGCCGTGACCCGGCGCCGCGCCGTCCTGGCGGCGCTGCACGCGGTCGGTGCCCGCCGGGTGCTCGACCTCGGCTGCGGCAGCGGCCAACTGCTCACCGAGCTGGTCCGCGACCGGACGTTCACCGAGATCCTCGGGGTGGACGTGTCCAGCCGGGCGCTGGAGCAGGCCGCCGCCCGGCTGCACCTGGATCGGGCCTCGGACCGGGTGCGGCAACGGATCGGCCTGCGCCAGTCCGCGCTCACCTACGCCGACCCCACGCTGGCCGGTTACGACGCGGCCGTGCTGATGGAGGTGATCGAGCACGTCGACGAGCCCAGGCTGCCGGCGCTCGAGCGGGCGGTGTTCGGCGTGGCGCGGCCCGGCTCGGTGATCGTGACCACCCCCAACGTCGAGCACAACGTGCGGTTCGAGACGCTGGAGCAGGGCCGGCTGCGCCACCCGGACCACCGATTCGAGTGGAGCAGGGCGCAGTTCCGGGCCTGGGCCGACCTGGTGTGCGCCAACCACGGCTACCGGGTCCGGCACGAGCCGGTCGGCCGGGACGACCCCGAGGTGGGACCGCCCACCCAACTCGCCGTCTTCGACCGGACGGAGGTGTCCTGAGTGGAGCTGACCATTCCGAACATGGCCCTGGTGCTGCTGGTCGGCGCGTCCGGCTCGGGCAAGTCCACCTTCGCCGCCCGGCACTTCGCCCGCACCCAGGTGCTGTCCAGCGACTTCTTCCGTGGCCTGGTCAGCGACGACGAGAACGACCAGACCGCGTCCGGCGTGGCGTTCGACGCGCTGCGCTACGTCGCCGGCAAGCGACTGGCCGCCGGACGGATCACCGTGGTCGACGCGACCAACGTGCAGCGGTCCAGCCGGGCCGAGCTGCTCACCCTGGCCCGCGAGCACAACGTGCTGCCGGTGGCCATCGTGCTGGACCTGCCCGAGGCGGTGTGCGTGCAGCGCAACGAGTCCCGGCCGGACCGCACGTTCGGGGCGGCGGTGGTCCGGCGGCACCGCGCGGAGCTGCGCCGCTCGCTGCGTTCCCTTGAGCGCGAGGGCTTCCGCAAGGTGCACGTGCTGCGCAGCCAGGCGGAGGTGGACGCGGCGACCGTCGTGATCGAGCCGCTGCGCAACGACCTGCGACACGAGTCCGGTCCGTTCGACGTCATCGGCGACGTGCACGGCTGCCGGGCCGAGCTGACCGAACTGCTGGAGCGGCTCGGCTACCGGATCGCGCTGGACGAGGCGGGCCGCCCGGCCGGGGCGCACCATCCCGGCGGACGCCGCGCGGTGTTCGTCGGCGACCTGGTGGATCGCGGGCCGGACACGCCGGGCGTGCTGCGGCTGGTGATGGGCATGGTCGCCGCGGGCGACGCGTTCGCGGTGTCCGGAAACCACGAGCACAAGCTGCTGCGCGCGCTGCGCGGGCGCAACGTCAAGATCTCGCACGGTCTGGCCGAGTCGCTCGCCCAGTTGTCCGCCGAGCCGGCCGAGTTCGGCAAGCGGGTCGAGGAGTTCTGCGCCGGCATGGTCGCGCACTACGTGCTGGACGGCGGAAAGCTGGTCGTGGCACACGCCGGGCTGCCCGAGCACTACCACGGCCGGGCCTCCGGCCGGGTGCGCGGCTTCGCGCTGTACGGCGACACCACCGGGGAGACCGACGAGTACGGGTTGCCGGTGCGCTACCCGTGGGCCGAGGACTACCGCGGCCGCGCGATGGTCCTCTATGGACACACGCCGATCCCGGAGGCCGAGTGGGTCAACGGGACCATGTGCCTGGACACCGGATGCGTGTTCGGCGGCCGGCTGACCGCGCTGCGCTATCCGGAGCGCGAGGTGGTTTCCGTTGCGGCGCACCAGGTCTGGTACGAGCCGGCCCGACCGCTCGGCGCACCGGTGCCGAGCAGGGACCACGACCTGCCCGCGCTCGCCGACGTGGCCGGCCGCCGGGTGGTGGAGACCGCAACGCACGGCCGGATCACGGTGCGGGCCGAGCACGCCGCCGCCGCGCTCGAGGTGATGAGCCGGTTCGCCGTGGACCCGGCCCGGTTGCCGTATCTGCCACCGACCATGGCCCCGGCACCGACTTCGAGCCGGCCGGGCCTGCTCGAGCACCCGGACGAGGCGTTCGCCGAGTATCTGGCCGAGGGCGTGCGATCGGTGGTGTGCCAGGAGAAGCACATGGGATCACGGGCGATCCTGTTGGCCCGCAAGGACGATGCCGGCGCGCTGTACACCCGGACCGGCCGGCCGTTCTTCGGTCCGCAGGACACCGGTCGGCTGCTGGACCGGGCCCGGTCGGCGATCACCGCCGCCGGGCTGTGGGCCGAACTGGACACCGACTGGCTGCTGCTGGACGCCGAGCTGATGCCGTGGAACGCCAAGGCCGAGCGACTGATCATGAACCAGTACGCGGCCACCGGCGCCGCGGCGGCCGCCGCGCTGCCGGTCGCGCTGGCCGAGCTGACCGCGGCGGCGCGGCGCGGCATCGACGTGGCCGAGTTGCTGGCCGCCACCGGGTCCCGGGCGGCCAACGCCGAGGCGTTCCGGGCCGCCTACCGCCGGTACTGCTGGCCGGTGGACGGGCTGACCGGGGTGCGGTTCGCCCCGTTCCAGCTGCTGGCCAGCGCGGGCCGGACCTATCAGGACCGGGACCACGGTTGGCACCTGGCGCTGGCCGACCGGCTGGTGGCGGCCGATGCGGAGCTGTTCGCGCCGACCCGGCACCTGGTGGTGGACACCGGCGATCCGGACTCCACCGCGGCCGGGGTGGCCTGGTGGACCGAGCTGACCGCGGCCGGCGGCGAGGGCATGGTGGTCAAGCCGATGGCGAACCTGGTGCGCGGCGAGCGCGGGCTGGTGCAGCCGGGCATGAAGGTGCGCGGGCGGGAGTACCTGCGGATCATCTACGGCCCGGACTACACCGAGCCGCGGCACCTCGAGCGGCTGCGCGAGCGCGGGCTGCGGCACAAGCGCACGCTGGCGCTGCGCGAGTACGCGTTGGGGCTCGAAGGGCTGGACCGGCTGGCCCGCGACGAGCCGCTGTGGCGGGTGCACGAGTGCGTGTTCGCCGTGCTGGCGCTGGAGTCCGAACCGGTGGATCCGCGGCTATGAGGGCTTGTCGGACCGGTCCGGCGTGGCCGCCTCGTCCTCGGCCGGCGGGTCGAAGCTCTCCGGCACCCGCTTGAGGTGCTTGGTCATCGAGCGGATCAGGAACGCGACCGCGATGAAGAACAGGATCAGCACCAGGAAGCCGACCGGGGAGGACTTGCCGAAGTCCTCCCCCCGGCCGCCCGGCTCCTCCGGACCCGGCACCGGCGACGGCTGGGCCAGCACCACCGGCACCGCCGTTGCCGGGTCGAACCCGGCGAGACCGAGAACAATCACGGCGCCCATTGTCCGCTCCCACTCGGCCGCCACCGGCGCCGGCTGCCTCCGCTCACGTGCTCACCTTCTCACGGATGCCGGAGAACAGGTCGTCCTCGGGCAGCGTGGTGTCCACCAGCGAGCGGGCCAGTTCGTACTCCTCGTACGGCCACACCTCGCGCTGGATGTCCATCGGCACGGCGAACCAGCGGCTGTTCGGGTCGATCTGGGTGGCGTGCGCCATCAGGGCGGCGTCGCGAACCTCGAAGTAGTCGGCGCACTCGATCCGGGTGGTGACCCGGTGGCTGAGGTCACCGCGCTCCGGCGTCCACCGCTCCAGCCACTCGCCGTAGGGCGACTCCAGCCCTCGGGACAACAGCGCCTCGTGCATGGCGACCAGGCGGGCCCGGGAGAAGCCGTGCGAGTAGTACAGCTTGAGCGGGGTCCACGGATCGCCGGCATCCGGGAAGCGGTCCGGGTCGCCGCACGCGTCGAACGCAGCGACGGACACCTCGTGGCAGCGGATGTGGTCCGGGTGCGGGTATCCGCCGTTCTCGTCGTAGGTGATCACCACGTGCGGCTTGAACTCGCGCATCGCGGCGACAAGCTCCCGGGCCGACTCCTCCAGCGGAACGAGAGCGAAACACCCGTCGGGCAACGGCGGCTTCGGATCGCCCTCGGGCAGACCGGAGTCGACGAAGCCCAGCCAGCGGTGCGCGACGCCGAGGATCTCGGCCGCCGTGGCCATCTCCCGCCGCCGGTACTCGATCATGTTCTCGGCCACCTCGGGCCGATCCAACGCGGGGTTGAGAATGTCGCCGCGCTCTCCCCCCGTGCAGGTCACCACCATGACCTCGTGACCGTCGGCCACGTACTTGGCCATCGTCGCCGCACCCTTGCTCGACTCGTCGTCGGGGTGGGCATGGACCGTCATCAAACGCAGTTTCTCGGCCATGACCTCCGCGAACCCTCCCAATTCGGCTAGCCCATACTCGACCTGGTTAGTCGAACTACTCAGGTGGGGCTCATTGTTCCCGGTGGACGAACGGTGACGGTCGCGGGTCGCGCGCTGCCGCAGGGTCGGTACGGCGGCAGGGGCCGGCCGGCCGCGCGGCGGACCCGATGGATCGCCGCGGCCTGCGCGGTGCTCGTCGGGTGCCTGATCGGCTACGTCGCGTACGCCAACCTGGGCGGCGCGGCGATCGAGACCGAGCGGACCGGGTTCACCGCGTTGCCCGGCAACGCCCTGCGGATGAACTTCACCGTGCTCCGGGACCAGCCGGAGCGGGCGGTCGTGTGCATCGTGCGGGTGCGGGCCCGGGACGGCGCCGAGACCGGCCGCAAGGAGGTCCTTGTTCCAGCGGGCGGGACGACGACCTCGGTGACCACTGTCATTCAGAGCACGGATGAGCCGGTCACGGCGGATGTTTTCGGCTGCTCGTACGAGGTGCCGGCATATTTGCTGAGCACGCGGCCATCAGGGTGAACCGCCTGTCCACATCCGGCGAATCGGACAAAACGGACCAGACTTTCGTTGCAACCGTGATATCCTGACTCACCGGCACGGCCCCGCGCGGGCCGTGTTTTTCCGTTCCGGGTAGGCACTACCAGCCCGGAAACTGTCGGTACGCGTCCTGGCGACCGTGCAGGTAACGACGAGGAGATGGTGACCGTGAGCGACGCAGGCGTGACCTGGTTGACCCAGGATGCCTACAACCGGCTCAAGCAGGAACTCGATGAGCTGATTGAGAATCGCCCGGCCATCGCCGCGAAGATCAACGCGAGCCGCGAGGAGGGGGACCTCAAGGAGAACGGCGGTTACCACGCCGCTCGCGAGGAGCAGGCCCACCAGGAGGCCCGGATCCGTCACCTGCAGGAACTCCTGCGTAACGCCAAGGTCGGCGAGGCGCCGGCCAACGACGGCCTTGCCGAGCCCGGCAAGGTGCTCACCGTGCGGTACGACGGCGACGACGACACCGAGAACTTCCTGCTGGCCACCCGCGAGGAGGGCGCCGAGGGCGGGCTGGAGATCTACTCGCCGGACTCCCCGATCGGCAGGGCACTGCTCGGCGCCAAGGAGGGCGAGACCCGCTCCTACGAACTGCCCAACGGCAGCACCCAGAAGGTCACCCTGGTCAAGGCCGTGCCCTACGCCGGCTGACCGGTCACACGTTCCAGTAGCTGCCTGACCCGGTACGGGATGGGCGTGGTCAGCGCGATCGAGGTCGACGTCCGCTCCACCCAGCGCACGTCGACCACCTCGTCGATCACCCGCTGCAGGTCGGCGTTGGACCTGGCCACCATGCGCACCAGCAGGTCGCCCTGCCCGGTGGTGGCGTGCACCTCGCACACCTCGTCGATCGCGGCGAGCCGCTCGGCCACCTCGACCCGCCGGCCCTGGGCGATCTCCAGCACGGCGAACGCGGTCAGCCCGTAGCCCATCGCGGCCAGGTCGAGCGCGGGCGGGAAGCCGTGCAGCACACCGCGCCGCTCCAGCCGGTCCAGCCGGGCCTGCACGGTGCCCCTGGCCACCCCGAGCTGGCGGGAGCACTCCAGCACGCCCAGCCGGGGCTCGTCGGCGAGCAGCAGGAGCAACCGGGCGTCCAGGTCATCAATCTCGGACATGGAACTCCTTCTGCGCAGCCTGCTCACTTTGCCGACCGAATCTGGCATTCCGCTGGACCGATTGTCCAGTGAAACGACGAAGTGTTGCCCAGACTGCGCTGACCGGCTCATCCTGGGCAGATGACCGAGACCATGGACGACCTCAGCTTCGATGCGCTGCGCCAGCTCGTCGGGCTGGTCGACTACGACGAGTCGAGCGACCCGTTCCCGGTGCGGGCGATGGACGCCGTGGTGTTCGTGACCGGCAACGCCACCCAGACCGCGTGGTTCTACCAGCACGCGTTCGGGATGCGGCTGGTCGCGTACTCCGGCCCGGAGACCGGCAACCGCGACCACAAGTCGTTCGTGCTGGCCTCCGGATCGGCCCGGTTCGTGATCAACGGCGGGGTGGCCCCGGACAGTCCGCTGCTCGACCACCACCGCCGGCACGGCGACGGCGTGGTCGACCTCGCCCTCGAGGTGGCCGACGTGGACCGGTGCGTGGCGCACGCCAGGGCGCAGGGCGCGACCGTGCTCGACGAGCCGCACGACGTCGGTGACGAGCACGGCACGGTCCGGATCGCGGCCATCGCCACGTACGGCGAGACCCGGCACACGCTGATCGACCGGTCCCGCTATTCCGGCCCGTACCGGCCCGGCTACGTGGCCAGACAGAGCACGGTGACCCGGCCGCAGGGCGCGCCGAAACGGCTGTTCCAGGCCATCGACCACTGCGTTGGCAACGTCGAGCTGGGCAAGATGGACCACTGGGTGGAGTTCTACAACCGGGTGATGGGCTTCGTGAACATGGCGGAGTTCGTCGGCGACGACATCGCCACCGAATACTCGGCGCTGATGAGCAAGGTCGTGTCCAACGGCAACCATCGGGTCAAGTTCCCGCTCAACGAGCCGGCGATCGCGAAGAGGAAGTCGCAGATCGACGAGTACCTGGAGTTCTACGGCGGCCCCGGCTGCCAGCACATCGCGCTGGCCACGAACGACATCGTGGCCACGGTGACCGCGATGCGCGCGGCCGGCGTGGAGTTCCTGGAGACCCCGGACTCCTACTACGACGACCCCGAGCTGCGAGCCCGGATCGGGGCGGTGCGGGTGGGGATCGAGACCCTCAAGGAGCACCGCATCCTGGTGGACCGGGACGAGGACGGTTACCTGCTGCAGATCTTCACCAAGCCGATCGGCGACCGGCCGACCGTGTTCTACGAGCTGATCGAGCGGCACGGCTCGCTCGGCTTCGGCAAGGGCAACTTCAAGGCGCTGTTCGAGGCCATCGAGCGGGAGCAGGAGCGCCGGGGCAACCTCTGAGGACACCCCCACCCGCAGCGCGACCTCCGGTACTCTCGGCTACGAGCAGGCACATCAGGGTGGGGTGAACGGACATGGCAGTCGGCAAGCGCCTCGCCGGGGTACTACCGCTGGCCGGAGCCTCGGTCGCCGCGATGGCACTCGCCGGGGTCGCGGTGTTCACCGTGACCAGCGCGGGCTGCGCCGAGGCCGGCCGCTACGTGCAGGACCAGGACGGGACGGTGCGGCTGGTCGGCAGCTGCCTGGACCCGGCCGAGCTGCCCGCCGCCCCCGTTCAGCACGTGCCCGACCCGCGCCCGGCCGAACCCGCCTCGAACGAACTCGGCCAGATCAACCCCTGAGCCCACCCCCGGCGAATCGGCGAGTCCGCGGTTGCCGACGGCGATGACGCGGCCGCACTCCACGCCGCCAGAACCCGCGACTGACGCGCCCAAACCGGCAACTCGAGTGCCGGAACCAGCGACACGAGTGCCCGAAGCGGCAAACTCGAATGCTGGGGCCGGGGGCTCGGGTGCCCCAATCGGCAACTCGGCTGTTGGCGCCAGGACCAACGCAACCTCAGGGGCACCGTGACGGCACCCAGCCACAATCACCCCGCCAACCGCACCACCACCGGCTGGAACGCGACAACAGCAGTAAATCCCGGAGAGGCGGACTAGTAACAACAGCAGTAAATCCCGGAGAGGCGGAACAGCGGACTACTACTTCTAATCGAGGGCTTGGAGGAGGTCGGCGACGAGGTCGGTGGCGTCTTCGATGCCTACCGAGAGGCGCAGGACGTTGCCGGGGATTTGGAGGGGGGAGCCGGTGGTGCTGGCGTGGGTCATGCGGCCCGGGTGCTCGATGAGGGATTCGATGCCGCCGAGGGACTCGGCGAGGATGAACAGGCGGGTCCTGGCGGCGAGTTCGAGTGCTGCTTCTTCGCCGCCGGACACCGCGAACGAGACCATGCCGCCGAAGCGGCGCATCTGCTTGGCGGCGACCTCGTGTCCGGGGTGGTCGGGTAGGCCCGGGTAGTAGACCTTGGCGATCTTGGGGTGGCCGACCAGCGCCTTGACCACACGTTCGGCGTTGTCGCTGTGCTTCTCCATGCGCAGCGCCAGGGTCTTCGCGCCGCGCAGTACCAGCCAGGAGTCGAACGGGCTGGGCACCGCGCCGACGGCGTTGCGCAGGAAGAAGAACTGCTCGCGCAGCTCGTCGTCCGAGGTGATCAGCGCGCCACCGACCACATCGGAGTGTCCACCCAGGTACTTGGTGGTCGAGTGCAGCACCACGTCGGCGCCGAGGCCGAGCGGCGACTGCAGGTACGGCGTGGCGAAGGTGTTGTCCACCACGAGCCGGGCTCCGGCGTTCGCGGCCACCGCGGACAGTGCGGCGATGTCGGCGATCCCGAGCAGCGGGTTGGTCGGCGACTCGCACCAGACCACCTTGGTGTTCGGCCGGACCGCGGCCCGCACGGCGGCCACATCGGACAGGTCCACCGAGGTGTGCTCGACGCCCCACAGCGCGAGCACCTTGTCCAGCAGGCGGAACGTGCCGCCGTAGGCGTCGCCGCCGAGGATCACGTGGTCCCCCGGGCGGGTCATGCTGCGCAGCGCGACATCGGCGGCGGCCATGCCGGAGGCGAACGCCAGCCCGTGCCGGCCGCCCTCGAGCGCGGCGAGCGCCTCCTCGAGGGCGGACCGGGTGGGGTTGGTGGTGCGGGAGTACTCGTGCCCACCGTCCCGGACCCCGCCGACGCCGTCCTGAATGAACGTCGACGTCGCATAGATCGGCACGATGACCGACCCGGTGCGGGGATCGGGGCGCTGGCCCGCGTGGATGGCCCGGGTCTCGAAACCCCATCTGCCGGTGTCATCTGCCATGACTACAGCCTACGACCGGACCCGGACCGGTCCGCATTGTGGGATGGATCACCAGACCGGCTGCTGGCCCTGCGGTTCCTCGTAGTCGTTGCCGGCCCGGCGGCGCAGGTGCCGCAGGGTGGACGGCAGAATCGCGAAGATCAGCGCGAGCGGCGCGGCGAACAGGGCCACCACACTTCCGATCGAGTCGGCGTCCTCGAACTGGAAGATCAGCTCGAAGTAGCGGCTCATCGGCATCTCGGCCAGGACCGGCAACAGCAGCACCGACGCGATCGTGGCCAGCGCGCCGAGCACGGTGAGGATCGCTCCGGCCATCTTCCTGGCGAACACCAGGATCGCTCCGATCAGGAGCAGGGCCGCACCGGCCACGCGCAGCACGAGGATCGTCTTCAGCTCGCCGGGCAAGTCGCCGAACCCGCCGTCGAGCTCGTTGAACACCGCGACCGCGGCCAGGCCGATCGCCCCGGCCGCGACCAGGGCGAGTAATCCGGTGAGGACTGCGGTCGCCGGGTTCGTGCGCGGCGCCGCCGCACCGGCGCCGAACTGACCAGGAAGCTGCTGCTGTTGCTGTTGCGGGAATCCCTGCTGTTGGTAGGACATGTGCCCCCCTAAGGGCATCGTCGTCGTCTGGGCGCGCCCATCTAAGCAGTCCCACCGACCCAATGAGACGGTTTCGGTGGATATGGCGAGGCCCCGACCACATGGCCGGGGCCTCGAGGAATTCGAACTACCGATTCACCACTGCTGCGGCGGGTTCTGCGGCGGTCCGCCGAAACCACCACCGGGCGGCGGCTGCTGCGGCGGCTGCCCGTAACCCTGCTGGGGCGGCTGCCCGAAACCCTGCTGCTGCTGCGGCGGCGGCGGACCGAACGGTCCCGGCTGGCCGAAGCCCTGCGGCGGCGGAGGCGGGCCGCCGAATCCACCGGGCGGGCCGCCGGCCAGCACCGAGCCGCCGAGCCCGACGTACTTCTTGGTCTGCTCCAGGAACCCCATCACGCCGACGGCCAGGATGATGATGCCGAACAGCAGGGTGAACACGATCCGGGTCTCGGAGCCCTCGGTCATGAACAGGATCGAGCCGACCAGCAGCAGCGCGCCGCCGCCAACGGTGACGTAGTGCGAGAACGGCCGGCGCAGGTAGATCAGCACGCCGCCGGCGATCGCGGCCAGGGAGCCGACGGACAGCACGCCCGCATAGACGTAGAACTTGGTCGGTACGGAGATGTCGAGCTCCTGGACCTGCGCCTCGACGTCCGCGGCGATCTCCTCGCACTGGTCACGCGGCAACCCGGCCTGCACGCACTGCTCGATCCCGGTGTCGGCCGCCTCGCTCGCCGCACTGCTGGCGCTGCTGAGGTCGCTCCAGATGGTGATGGACATGATCGCGGCGATCACGCCGAGCA
Source organism: Actinophytocola sp. (assembly GCF_035762905.1). Classification (GTDB taxonomy): domain Bacteria; phylum Actinomycetota; class Actinomycetes; order Mycobacteriales; family Pseudonocardiaceae; genus DASYTH01. Next base: position 29,697 of record NZ_DASUCC010000077.1, on the reverse strand, counting down.
CCGCGACGACGCCGGCCACCACCATCGTGATCATCTGCAGGTTGACGCCCTGGCCGCCGAAGTTCGGCGGGCCGCCGAGGCCGCTCTGCTGGGCGAACCCGCCGGGCGGCCCATAGCCGGGCGGAGGCGGACCGTAACCCGGCGGGGGCTGGCCGTACCCGGGCGGGGGCTGCTGGCCGAAGCCACCGGGGGGCGGGCCGTAGCCCGGCGGGGGCTGCTGACCGGGATACCCGCCGCTGGGTCCGGGCGGGAAGTCGGATGCGCTTGGCGGCGGCGCGTACGGCGGCTGCTGCGGCGGCAGCGAGCCGGGCGGCACCACGTGGGTCTTGTCCCCTTGCGGCTGATGCTCACCCGGCCGGACGACCTGGGTGCGCTCGATGCCGTCGGCGCCGGGCTGGCCGCCGTACTGCTGCCCGGGGCCACCGAGCGCCTGGGTGGGGCCGGGTGCGGACAGGGCCGGGTTCTGCTCGGGCGAACCGCTCGGTTGCCCCTGCTGCTCATTCGGCTCAGATTGCCATGGTTGCTGTGGCTGGCCGCCCTGCCATGGTTGGTTCGGCGGCTGCGGGGCACTCATCGGGTTCCAACCCTTCACCTGCGCTGTCGAGTTGCGTCCGGGCCAACGCTAGCGGATAGTGCAGGGATTTGCCGGTACCGCCCCACCCTGACCGGCGATCATCGGCCGGCCAGGAACCCCAGCAGATCCTGCCGGGTCACCACGCCCGCCGGCTTGCCGTCGACCAGCACCATCGCACCGTCCGCGGCGGACAGCGCGTTCATCGCCACGGTGATCTGCTCGCCGGCCCCGATCGTGGGCAGCGGCGGCGACATGTGCTTGTCCACCCGGTCGGCCAGGGCCGCCTTCCCGGTGAACAGCGCGTCGAGCAGATCCCGCTCGTTGACCGCGCCGACCACCTCGGCGGCCATCACCGGCGGCTCGGCGCTGACCACCGGCATCTGGCTGACCCCGAACTCGCGCAGCACCGCGACCACGTCGCCGACCGTCTCGCTGGGGTGGGCGTGCACCAGTTTGGGCAGGGTGCCGTCCTTGCGCCGCAGCACGTCACCGATCGTGGCGCCGGAGTGCTCGGGCGGCAGGAACCCGTAGGAGGCCATCCACTGGTCGTTGAACACCTTGGTCAGGTAGCCGCGCCCGCCGTCCGGCAGCAGCACGACGACCACATCCTCCGGGCCGAGCCGCTCGGCAAGGCGCAGCGCGGCCGCGGCCGCCATCCCGCAGGACCCGCCGACCAGCAGGCCCTCCTCGCGGGCCAGTCGCCGGGTCATCCCGAACGAGTCGGCGTCGGACACCGCGATGATCTCGTCGGCGATCTCCCGGTCGTAGGTGGACGGCCAGAAGTCCTCGCCGACGCCCTCCACCAGGTAGGGCCGGCCGGTGCCGCCGGAGTACACCGAGCCCTCCGGATCGGCGCCGATGATCCGGACCCGACCGCCGGAGACCTCCTTGAGGTAGCGGCCGGTGCCGGAGATCGTGCCGCCGGTGCCCACCCCGGTGACGAAGTGCGTGATCCGGCCGTCGGTCTGCCGCCACAGCTCCGGGCCGGTGGTGTGGTAGTGGCTTTCCGGGTTGTGCTGGTTGGAGTACTGGTCCGGCTTCCAGGCGCCCTCGATCTCCCGAACCAGCCGGTCGGAGACGTTGTAGTAGGAGTCCGGGTGCTCCGGTGGAACGGCGGTCGGGCACACCACCACGTCGGCGCCGTAGGCCTTGAGCGCGTTGCGCTTGTCCTCGCTGACCTTGTCCGGGCAGACGAACACGCAGTGGTAGCCCTTGCGCTGGGCGACGATGGCCAGGCCGACCCCGGTATTGCCGGAGGTCGGCTCCACGATCGTGCCACCGGGCCGCAGCTCGCCGGAGCGCTCGGCCGCCTCGACCATGCGCAGCGCGATGCGGTCCTTCACGCTGCCGCCCGGGTTGAAGTACTCGACCTTGGCGAGCACCAGCGGGGCGAGACCCTCGGACAACCGGCCAAGACGCACCAGCGGGGTGTTCCCGACCAGCTCGATCACGTGCTCGACGTACTCCACGGCCCCATAGCATACGTTCGCCCAGGAACCCAACGACTTCGAGCCGTATTCCAGTAGATCGTTAGCCGACTCACCGACAATTTCCGAGCGCCTTTCAATTTGCCCCGGTTCGGCGATATCCAGGGAACCGGGGAACGAACCGGGCGTCGAACGCGACACCCGGCGTGGGAGGGGGAGACGGCGATGGCGGGAGCACGGATCGTGCGGGCCATGGTTTTCGCCGCCGGATCGGTGGGCGGACTGTCAGGCGCGGCGTACGGACTACTCACCGGGCAGTCCCGGCGGGCGCGGTCGGTCATCGGCCCGCCGCCGGACCTCGCCCCGAACGCGGACGGGGTGTACCCGCCGCCCGGCAGGCCCGGCCCGGAGCTGTCCTTCGCCATGCTCGGCGACTCGCTGGCCGCCGGGCTCGGTGCCGAGTCCACCGGCCAGCTGCCCGGGGTGCTGCTGGCCGCCGGGCTGGCCGACGAGACCGGGCGGCCGGTCCGGCTGACCACCTACGCGGTCAGCGGGGCGCGCACGGCCGACCTGCCGGCCCAGGTGGACCGGGCGCTGATCGACCCGCCGGACCTGGTGCTGGTGATCATCGGGGGCAACGACGTCACCAGCCGGACCCGGATCGCCACCGCGGTCGGCGAGCTGCGGGCGGAGGTCACCCGGCTACGCGCGGCCGGTGCCACCGTGGTCGTGGCGACCTGCCCGGACCTCGGGGTGGTGCGCTCGATCCCGCAACCGCTGCGCGAGCTGGTCAGCCGGCTCAGTCGCTCGCTGGCCCGCGCGCAGCGGCGCGAGCTGGACCGGATCGGGGTCGGCTCGGTCTCGCTCGGTGAGCTGGTCTCGCCCGAGTTCCGGATCCGGCCGGACGAGCTGTTCAGCCCGGACTGCTTTCACCCCAACGGGTTGGGTTACGAGGTCGCGGCCGGCGTGCTGCTCCCCGCGCTGTGCGCGGCGGCCGGTGCGCTCGCCGAACCGGTGCGGCCGGCCGCCTGAGGTCACACCGGCCGCGACCCTACCCAGGGGTAACCTCAGGATGTCGCCCGTCACCCGGCACACCTGAGGAGCGGAAGCCATGCCCGAGGCCGTCATCGTGTCCGCCGTCCGGTCCCCGATCGGTCGCGCGTCGAAGGGATCGCTGGTCGACCTGCGACCCGACGACCTGGCCGCGCAGCTGGTGCGGGCCGCCCTCGACCGGGTTCCCCAACTGAACCCGACGGACATCGACGACCTGATGCTCGGCTGCGGCCTGCCCGGCGGCGAGTCCGGGTTCAACATGGGCCGGGTGGTCGCGGTCCTGCTCGGCTACGACCACCTGCCCGGCTGCACGATCACCCGGTACTGCTCGTCCAGCCTGCAGACCACCCGGATGGCCTTCCACGCGATCAAGGCCGGCGAGGGCGACGTGTTCATCAGCGCCGGGGTGGAGACCGTGTCCCGGTACGCCAAGGGCAGCTCGGACTCCTGGCCGGACACCCGCAACCCGGTGTTCACCGACGCGTTGGCGCGCACGGCGGCCACCGCCGAGCGGGGCGCGGACTCCTGGCACGACCCGCGCGAAGACGGTGTGGTGCCGGACATCTACATCGCCATGGGGCAGACCGCGGAGAACCTGGCCCTGCTCAAGGGCGTCACCCGGGAGGACATGGACCACTTCGGCGTCCGCTCGCAGAACCTGGCCGAGCAGGCGATCAAGGACGGGTTCTGGGCCCGCGAGATCGTCCCGGTCGAGCTGCCCGACGGCCGGATCGTGGACACCGACGACGGCCCGCGGCCGGGCGTGACCTACGAGAAGACCTCGACGCTGCAGCCGGTGTTCCGCCCGGACGGCCGGGTCACCGCCGGCAACTGCTGCCCGCTCAACGATGGCGCGGCCGCGCTGGTGATCATGAGCGACACCAAGGCGGCCGAACTCGGCCTCACTCCGCTGGCCCGGATCGTGTCCACCGGCGTGTCCGGCCTGTCCCCGGAGATCATGGGCCTCGGCCCGGTCGATGCCTCCCGCCAGGCGCTGGCCCGGGCCGGGATGACCATCGACGACATCGACCTGGTGGAGATCAACGAGGCGTTCGCCGCGCAGGTCATCCCGTCCTACCGGGACCTCGGCATCGACATCGACAAGCTCAACGTCAACGGCGGCGCGATCGCGGTCGGCCACCCGTTCGGCATGACCGGCGCCCGGATCACCACCACGCTGATCAACTCCCTGCAGTACCACGACAAGCAGTTCGGCCTGGAGACCATGTGCGTCGGCGGCGGCCAGGGCATGGCGATGGTGCTCGAACGGCTGAGCTGAGCCGCAAGCACCGGATGCGCGGGAACCGGTAACTCGGTTACCCGCAGCCGGCGACTCGCCGGTCCGGTTCCGGGGACTCGCCGAACCGCAACCGGGGACTCGCCGAGGATTACGGCAACGTTCGGCGAGTTGTCAGCTCGGGCAACCGAATTGCCGGCTCGGTGCGGACGGTTTGCGGATTCAAGCGCCGAATCGCCGGCCACCGCCGGGCCGGGCCACCGCGCCTGCGCCGCGGCCCCCGCCGACCCAACCGACAACTCGCCAGAATGGACCGGGGGGACTCGCCGGACCGGAACCGGGGACTCGCCGAGGATCGCGCCCACGCTCGGCCCGACCGAGGCCGAATTGCCACCCTCCGGCCGAGACCGGGCCACCGAGCCTGAGCCGCCGCCGCGGGCGGGGCCCCAGCGGCGCCGCAGGCGCCTGGGGGCCGAATTGCCGCCCTCCAGCCGAGGCCCTACCGCCGCGCCTACGGCCCGGCCCGGCCCGGCGCCGCAGGCGCCGGGGCGGGCGCAAGCGATGGGCCCCGGACTCGGCAACTGGCCGAGCCGAAAGTCCAGGGGGACCGGACGGGATCGGTGCACGGTTGTGGGCAGGCCCGTGCCCCGCACCTGGACACCCGGTGGCCTGGCCACAGCCGCGCCGCGGAACGCCGGGCCCAGCCCAGCCAAGGCGACCGACCCGAGCGTTCCGACGCAGCCGGGGACGGGAGCCAGGCCCACCCGGACGCTTGGAACCAGCAACTCCCCGGCCCCGAACCGGTAACTCGGTTACCCGCAGCCGGCAACTCGCCGGTCCGGTTCCGGGGACTCGCCGAGGATTGCGGCGGCTGGGATCCAGGAGGGCAGGACGCCGGAGCGCTTGGGGCTTCCCGCGCGGGTCAGGCGCTGGGGGCGAGCCGGGTGGCGGCGGTGATCATGCGGTCGAAGGCGTCGCCGTCGCGGGGGTCGTAGAGGCCGGCGAGGAGTTTGAGGACGAGTTTCATCAGGGTGGCTCGGGGGAGGCCGTACTTCGTGGCAACGCGCATCACGGCGGGGTTGCCGATCAGGCGGCTGAAGATGTTGCCCAGGCGGTAGTAGCTGCCGAGGGACTGGCGTAGGGCCAGTGGGTAGCCGGCGAGGGCGCGTTCGCGGGCGGGGCCGGGGCGGCGGACGAGGGCCTGGATGACGCATTCGGCGGCGAGGCGGGCGGATTCCATGGCGTAGCCGATGCCCTCGCCGTTGAACGGGTTGACCATGCCGCCGGCGTCGCCGACGAGGAGGAGGCCGGCGGCGTAGTGCGGGGTGCGGTTGAAGCCCATGGGCAGGGCGGCGCCGCCGATCTTGCCGGCGGCGTTCGGTTCGCGCAGGCCCCAGTCTTCGGGGGTGCCGTCCAGCCAGGAGCGCAGCAGCGCGCGGTAGTCGGTGCTGCCGAAGGCTTTCGAGGTGGACAGGATGCCGAGGCCGACGTTCACGGTGCCGTCGCCCATGCCGAAGATCCAGCCGTAGCCGGGGAGCAGCTTGGGCTGCGCGGGATCCGAGCGGTCCCAGAGCTCCAGGTGCGACTCGAGGTAGTCGTCCTTGCTGCGCGGGCTGGTGTAGTAGCGGCGGACGGCGACACCCATCGGGCGGGCGTCGTTCTTGTCGATGCCCACGGACAGGGCCAGGCGGGCGGACACGCCGTCGCAGGCCAGCACGATGGGTGCGCGGTAGCTGACCGGCTCGCGAGTGGGGCCGGTGCGGGCGGACACGCCGACCACCCGGCCGGTGCGCTCGTCGGTGACCGCGCCGGTGACCGAGGTCTGCTCGAACAGCCGGGCGCCGGCCCGCTGCGCGGTGCGGGCCAACAGCTCGTCGAAGTCCTGCCGGGGGCGGACCACGCCGTAGGGCGGGAACGAGGCCAGGTCCGGCCAGTCCAGCTCGAGCGTGACCCCGCCGCCGACCACCCGCAGGCCGCGGTTGTGCAGCCAGCCGGCCTCCTCGCGGGTGTCCACGCCCAGGTCGATCAGCTGCTTCACGCCGCGCGGGGTGAGGCCGTCGCCGCACACCTTCTCCCGGGGGAAAACGCTCTTCTCCAGCAGCAGCACGTCCAGCCCGGCCCGGGCCAGATAGGTGGCCGCGGTGGACCCGGCCGGACCGGCGCCGACCACGATGACCTCCGCGTCCTCTCCCGCCGTCCGCCGGCTGCTCGACGCGGTCATGGAACTCCCAGAGGCTTGTGAAAGGCGTTCACGAACGACCTTGGCAGTCTAACCGTTTGCTTTTGGGCACGATCTCGGTTAACGGTGTCACGTATCACCGGTCGCCATAGGAGATTCCGAATCACATGGTGTTCAACGGGTCGCTGACCATGCTTCGCAACCGGAACCGACGAACCGGTCCGGACCGGCTGGCCGGCTTCCTCGCGGCACTGCGCCAAACGCCGATCCCGACCTCCCCGCCGCCGCACGACGCCCACCAGGAGGCGCTCGGACTGCACCTGCTTGCCCTCGCATTGCGACTCGAGCACATCGACCGCATGTCCGAGGCGCTGACCCTGGCCGACTCCACCCACATGGCCCGCTCGGTCACCATCGACATCGACATGACCGTGCTCACCCCCGACCAGCTGCACGCGCTGCGCTCGGACCCGACGCAGGAGTCCCGCCCGTCGTCGGTGTGGCTCCCGGTGGCCCGGCAGTCGCGGACCGACCTCGCGCCGGTGGTGGTGCGCAACGCCGCGGGTGAGGTGGTGCCCCGGCTCACCCAGGTGGAGACCGCGCACGCGCTGATCCACGGGGTGAGCAAGGCGTTCCGGATGTTCCTCAACTCCGACCCGCGCACCGAGGTGCCTGGCGAGCTGCTCTACGACATCCGGCACGGCCTGAACCGGTCCCGCTGGCTGATCGAGGCCACCATCGCCAACCTGATCGACACCGCCGGCCGGCACCCCAGCCCGGTGCGGCCCCGCTCGGCCCGGCACCGGGCCACCGACTCGGACAGCATCCGGGACAAGGCGGCGACCGCGGTGGAGCAGCTGTTCCCGGCGGACAGCCCGTTCCTGCGGCTGCTCGACGTGGCCGCCTCGGAGTACCTGCTGGTGGCCCAGGTCCGCACGAACAAGACGCAGGCGTTCCTGCGCTACGACGCCCCCGTGATGCCGGCCAGGTCCCGGGACCTGCGCGGCCGGGCCACGATCGCCCGGTGGGGCGCGGGCGCGTTCCGGCACGAGTTCACCGTGCAGTACGCCACGGTCATCCCGCGCGCGGTGAACTCCTACCACGTCACCCTCGAGGTGCCGCCGGAGATCCAGGTGCGCCGGTTCTTCCTGACCAGCGACGTGGACGCGCCGGCGCTGCGCTCGCTGGTCAACGACATGCACGCGGTCGCCGACGGCTACGCCGAGCTGAACACGGTGGCGCCCAAGCTGCTCGAGCTGGAGCTGCAGGGCATCGTGTCCCGGCTGGCCGAGTTCGGCCGGCGCCGCTACCGGGACCTCGAGGTGTTCATGTCCTACATCGAGGACTGCTACTCGACGTTCTCCCGGCGCCGGCCCCGGTTCCCGGCCCGCACCGACCCGGGCAACCCGGTCTCGGTCGAGGAGAGCCTTGAGCCGCAGAAACGGGTGATCACCGGCCTCGGGCACCTTGCCCACCAGTACGAGTCGGACAACCTGCGCAAGCTCGCCGAGGGCCTTGTCGACCCGGACAGGCTGCGCCGGTGGGCGGACGCGCTGACCCGATCACAGGTCCACACCGACATCTACGTGGACAACGACCCGAGGGAGAACGCCGGGCACGCGCACTGGCAGCGCCGGCCGTTCGGCTCCGACCCACAGTCGGTCGAGCCGGTCTCGGCGACCGTCTACATGGCACTGGTGGACGATCCGCCCTCGCTCGCGGCCAACGTGTCCAAGCTGCTGCTCGCCGTGCTGCTGCTGGTCGTCGGGTTCGGCGTGCTGCTGCAGCCGCAGCTGTTCGCCGGGGTGCCGGTGCTCGGCCCGCTCGGCGCCTGGCTCGGCCTGCCGGGCAGTGACGACTCGGTGATCTCCTCGGCCGACGCGATCGTCACCATGCTGCTGCTGGTGCCCGGCGTGATGCTGTCCCGGCTGGACATCCCGTCCGGAAAGTCGGTGCTCGGGCAGCTGCGGCTGTTCCCCCGGTACGTCGCCTACACCTCGGTGATCATCGCCGGGGCACTGGCCCTCGCCGTGGCCGGCGGCCGGGACGACCGGCTGGCCGGGCCGTTCCTGGCGGCCATCAGCGCGCTGCTGCTGCTGGCCGTGCTGGTCGGACTCGACGGTGTGGCCAAGGCGGTCAAGCGGCGCAGCCGGGTCCCCGGCGCCCAGGTCAACCCGAACTGGCTGATCACCGAGATCCGCCGGAAAGCCCGGCGGCCCAAGCGCTGCACCGCCAACTTCTCCACGGTCGGGTCGGACGGCGACACGAGCGCCACCCGCGCGCACCCCGCACTCGCCGCCGTCGCCGCCCGGGCGGCCAGCTCCGGCAGCGCCGCCGTGATGTTCAACGTGACGCACTACGGCACGGCCGACCGGACCGCCCCGCCCGCGCCGCAGATCGACTTCATCCCGCCGACCGAGAACGACCGGGTGGCCACCGAGACGCTGGCGTTCCATCCGGTCATGGCCGGCTTCCAGGTGCACACCTGGACCCCGGACACCCCGCACAAGCCGGTCGAGGGCGTGTCGATCAACCGGATCTCCGCCGGTCCGCGCCCGGACGAGCGCAACCCGGCCAGCCACCTCTACCACGGCAGCGTGGTGATCAACCCGAACTTCCTCTACGACCCGGCGAACAGCACCGAGATCCTGATCACCATCGGCTACGACCCGTGGCGGCCGGAGTTCGCCGATTCCCTGATGGTCAGCCGGATCTACCAGGGCATCGCCACGGCGGCGGCCGACGGCGGCGTCCCGGTGCTGTTCCTGCAGTCCCCGGTGGCGCCGTTCCGCGACCCGCCGGGACGGTTCCGCGAGGACGGCTCCGGCGAGGCGCCCCGCACGGCCAACGGGATGGCGCTGCGGGTGCTGGTCGGGCTGGACGACCGCCAGCCGGAGAAGCGGCTGGACCTGCTGCGCGACATCGCCGGCATGGCCCAGGACATCGGGCTCGGTCTGCAGATCGCCGACCGGCGGTTCGGCCGGGTGCGCGGCGAGTGGTGGTCGGTGCTGGCCCCGCACGCGAACCGGTACGCCGAGCGCAAGGCCGACCTGTTCGGCTGGGCGCCGCCGGGCGTGCCGGAGACGGTGCAGCTGGTCACCTTCGTCGGGCCGGCCCGGGTCGGCTCGTCCGCGGCCCTCGCCGCCGACCTGGTGGCCCGCAACATCGGCATCCTGGCCATGTCCGGGGCCACCCTGCAGGAGATCGCGTTCATCAACGTGATGCTGCCGATCGCCCCGGCCCGCAGCGGCCGCACGCCGTCGGCGGCCGGCACCTGCCTGCCGATCGCCGAGGGACTCGGGCTGGTGGCCAGCGACTGCGGGCTGACCCGCCGCCAGGGGGTGCGCGAACGCAGCCGGATCGCCAGTTCGCCGGCCACCGACTACCAGGTGCTGTCCACCGGCCCGGTCCGGCCGGGGATCGCCGACCCGGACAGCGGCATCGAGCATCCGCTGTGGTTGTCCTGGACGGTGCCGCTGGAGTTCGACGCGGCCAAGCGCCCGCCGGACGTCGCCCAGCTGGTGCTGGCCCAACTGTGCGCGGCCAGCGGCCAGGTCACCGGCGGTCGGGTGGACTACTACCGGGTCCGGGTGCTGCCGGACGGCCGGGTCCGGGGCCGGGCCAAGGTGTCGGTCACGCTCGCCGAGGACATCACCCGCAGCCGGATCCCGGAGATGCTCTCCGAACTGTGCCCGTGGGCGCAGCGCGAGGTGGTGGCCACGCTGATCCGCGACCGGGTGCCGCTGCGGGCGATCCGGCTGCGGGTGGCCTGGCGGGAGCGGTGGCTCGGCCGGGTCAGCATCGTCATGTGAGACTGGGGCGCGTGAGGGCAGAGGCGCAGCAGCAGGCGCGGCGGTCGGCGACCCTGTTCGACCGGGCCCGCGCGGCCACCCCCGGCGGGGTGAACTCGCCGGTGCGGGCGTTCAAGGCGGTCGGCGGCACCCCGCGGTTCATGGTCCGGGGCGAGGGACCCTACCTGTGGGACGTCGACGACAACCGGTACGTGGACCTGGTCGGCTCGTGGGGGCCGATGATCCTGGGCCACGCGCACCCGGCGGTGGTCGATGCGGTGCGGGTGGCGGCCGGCTCCGGACTGTCGTTCGGCACCCCGACCGAGGGCGAGATCGAGCTGGCCGAGGAGATCATCCGCCGGGTCGCCCCGGTGCAGCAGGTGCGGCTGGTCAACTCCGGCACCGAGGCCACGATGAGCGCGATCCGGCTGGCTCGCGGGTTCACCGGGCGCGGCCGGATCGTGAAGTTCGCCGGCTGTTACCACGGTCACGTGGACGCGCTGCTGGCCGACGCCGGCTCCGGGGTGGCCACGCTCGGCCTGCCGACCACGCCCGGGGTGACCGGGGCGGCCGCCGCCGACACGATCGTGTTGCCGTACAACGACATCGACGCGGTGCGGGCGGTGTTCGCCGAGCACGGCGGGCAGATCGCCGCGGTGATCACCGAGGCGGCCGCCGGCAACATGGGCGCCGTGCCGCCGGAGTCCGGCTTCAACGCGGCGCTGCGCGAGATCACCGCGGCACACGGCGCGCTGCTGATCATGGACGAGGTAATGACCGGGTTCCGGGTGTCCGCGGCCGGCTGGTTCGGGCTCGACCCGGTCGCCGCCGACCTGTTCACCTTCGGCAAGGTCATGTCCGGCGGACTGCCGGCCGCGGCGTTCGGCGGGCGGGCCGACGTGATGGCCGCGCTGGCCCCGTCCGGGCCGGTCTACCAGGCCGGAACGCTGTCCGGGAACCCGGTGGCGGTGGCCGCCGGGCTGACCACGCTGCGGGTCGCGGACACCGCCGTGTACCGGGCGCTGGACGCCAACTCGCAGCGGCTGGGCGCCCTGCTGACCAACGCGCTGACCGCGGTGGGCGTGCCGCACCGGGTGCAGTACGCGGGCAGCCTGCTCAGCGTGTTCTTCACCGAGGACCCGGTGCGCGACTACGCGGCGGCCCGGGCCACCGACACCTGGCGGTTCCCGGCGTTCTTCCATGCCATGCTGGACCGGGGGGTGTACGCCCCGCCGAGCGCGTACGAGTCGTGGTTCGTCAACGCGGCCATGGACGACGCGGTGTTCGGGGTGATCGCCGACGCGCTCCCGGCCGCGGCCGCCGCCGCGGCAGAGGCAGTCGAGGAAGGACACAGTTGAGCAGAACCGTCGTGCACTTGCTGCGGCACGGTGAGGTGCACAACCCGACCGGGGTGCTGTACGGCCGGCTGGACGGGTTCGGGCTCTCCGAGCTGGGTCACCGGCAGGCCCTCACCGTGGCGGAGCACCTGCGGGACAACGACATCGTCCACGTCGTGGCCTCCCCGCTGCAGCGCGCGCAGGAGACCGCGGCGCCGATCGCCGACTCACACCGGCTGGAGCTGCACACCGATGCGCGGCTGATCGAGGCGGCCAACCTGTTCGAGGGCCGGAAGGTGTCCGTCGGCGACGGGGTGCTGCGCTCGCCGCGGAACTGGCCGATGCTGCGCAACCCGTTCCGGCCGTCCTGGGGCGAGCCGTACCTCGAGGTCGCGCACCGGATGCTGGCCGCGGTGTACCGGGCCCGCGAGCGGGCGGCCGGGCACGAGGCGGTGTGCGTGTCGCACCAGCTGCCGATCTGGACGGTGCGCCGGTTCCTGGCCGGCCAGCGGCTGTGGCACGACCCGCGCCGCCGGGAGTGCTCGCTGGCGTCCATGACCAGCCTGGTTTTCGACGACGAGCAACTGGTCGACATCCGCTACAGCGAACCGGCCGGGTCGAGCAGCCCGAAGGTGACCGGCGCATGAGATTCATGTTGCCCCTGCTGGCGATTCTGCTCGCGCTGGCCGGGTGCTCCACCGGGCCTGACGCGGTCGCCTCCGGCACCGAGTTCCAGTTCGTCTCCCCGGACGGCAAGACCGAGATCTTCTACGAGGGCGCGGACCGCAAGCCGATCGGCGAGTTGTCCGGCGACGACCTGTTGGCGCAGGGCCGCCGGATCGCGCTGTCCGACTTCGCCGGCCAGGTGGTCGTGCTCAACATCTGGGGCTCGTGGTGCGGGCCGTGCCGGGTCGAGGCCCCCGAGCTGCAGGAGCTCTACGAGGCGAACCGGGACGCCGGGGTGACCGTGCTCGGCATCGACGTGCGGGACGAGCAGCGCACCGCGCCGCAGGACTTCGTCCGCGACCGCGGCATCACCTACCCGTCCATCTACGACCCGCCGGGCCGGTCGCTGCTGGCCCTGAAGGGCTACCCGCGCTCGGTGGTGCCGTCGACGATCGTGCTGGACCGGGCGCACCGGGTCGCCGCGGTCTACCTGCACGACCTGCTGGCCACCGACCTCGAACCCCTCGTCGACCGGCTGACCGCCGAGCGCTGAGCGCCCGGCCCGGGTGTCTACCCTGTTTTCGTGAATCCCACCGAGCTCGCCCAGTCCGGCCCGCTGCTGCTGGCCGCCGGCGTGGCGCTGCTGGCCGGGACGATCTCGTTCGCCTCGCCCTGCGTGGTGCCGCTGGTACCGGGCTATCTGGCCTACCTCGCCGCGCTGGTGGGAGCGGACGCGCCCGCGGTCAGCGACGACGAGGCGCCCAAGCGCGGCCGGTTCCGGGTGGTGGGCGCGGTCGGCCTGTTCATCCTCGGGTTCACCGTGGTGTTCGCCATCGGCGTGGGCAGCCTGGTCTGGCTGGCCGACGCGGTGCAGCTCAACCAGGGGCTGCTCGAACGAATCGGCGGGGTGCTCACGATCGTCATGGCGCTGGTGTTCATCGGGCTGATCCCGGCGCTGCAGCGGGACGTCCGGCTGCACCGGGTGCCGCGGCTCGGGGTGGCCGGCGCCCCGGTGCTCGGCGCGATCTTCGCGCTTGGCTGGACGCCGTGCCTCGGCCCGACGCTGTCCGCGGTGCTGGCGATGGCCGCGAGCACCGGCGGCACCGCGGCCCGCGGCTACCTGCTGGTGCTGATCTACTGCCTGGGGCTGGGCCTGCCGTTCCTGCTGATCGCGCTGGGCGCGGGCTGGGCGGTCCGGACCAGCGGCTGGCTGCGCCGGCACGGCCGGGTGATCCAGTACGTGGGCGGCGGGCTGATGCTGGTCGTCGGCGTGCTGCTGGTCACCGGGCTGTGGGGCGAGCTGACCGCCTGGCTGCGCGGCACGATCGTCGCCGACACGAGGTTGCCGCTCTGATGACCGTGGACAGTCGCGCGGCCGGCCCGGCGCAGCAGGTCCCGCCCCGCGTGAACCCGCTGCTCGCCTTTCTGCGCAACACCTGGCGCGGCCTCGTGTCCATGCGCACCGCCCTGGTGCTGCTGTTCCTGCTGGCCCTTGCGGCCCTGCCGGGGGCGCTGCTGCCGCAGCGGTCGCTGAACGCGCCCAAGGTGACCGAGTTCATCGCCGAGCACGGCTGGTGGGGCCGGCTGCTGGACCGGCTGCAGTTCTACGACGTCTACGCCAGCGTCTGGTTCTCGGCGATCTATCTGCTGCTGTTCGTGTCGCTGATGGGCTGCCTGGTGCCGCGCACGCTGGACTACGCCCGGTCGCTGCGGGCCGCGCCGGTGCTCACCCCGCGCAACCTGAGCCGGCTGCCGCACCACAGCACGGCCACGATGGACGCCGGGGTGGCCGAGGTGATGGCCGCCGCGCACCGCCGGCTGCGCGGCTGGCGGCGGGTGGAGCGGGCCGAGCCGGACGGCGGGCGCAGCATCAGCGCGGAGCGCGGGTACCTGCGGGAGACCGGCAACCTGCTGTTCCACTTCGCCATGCTCGGCCTGGTCGTGGCCCTGGCGCTCGGCAAGATGTTCAACTACGAGGGCCAGGTGATCGTGCTGGCCGACGGCTCGGAGTTCTGCAACGCCGGGACGCTCGGCTACGACTCGTTCCGGCCCGGGCTGCGGGTGGACGGCACCGACCTCAACCCGTTCTGCGTCCGGGTGGACGGTTTCTCGGCCCGGTACCTGCCGAACGGCCAGGCGGAGAGCTTCCGGGCGGACCTGCGCTACCAGTCCGGCGCCGACCTGGAGACCGGCACCTGGCGGCCGTACCCGCTCGCGGTGAACGATCCGCTGCGCACCGCGGGCGACCGGATCTACCTGCTCGGCCACGGCTACGCCCCGACCTTCACGGTGACCTTCCCGGACGGAACGAGTCGCACCAGCACCATCCAGTGGCGCACGGTGGACCAGCGGACGATGCTCGCCGAGGGCGCCACCAAGCTGGACCGGCCGGGGGTGTCCGACCCGGCGGAGCGGCGGCGCACCGGGCTCGCGATCACCGGCCTGCTGGCCCCGACCGCGGTGTTCCGCGGCGCGCTGCTCGACTCCGGGTTCCCGGACCTGCGCAACCCGGCGGTCGCGGTGGACGTGCTGCGCGGCGACCTCGGGCTGGACGCCGGCCGCGGTCAGTCCATCTTCTCGGTCGATCAGTCCCTTGTGGACAGTGGCCGGCTTTCCCGGGTGGCCCGGGCGAACCTCAAGCCCGGCCAGGAGATCACCCTGGACGACGGCACCCGGGTGCGGTTCGACCGGGTCGAGCGGTGGGTGGCGCTGCAGGTCTCGCACGACCCGACGCAGGGCTGGGTGCTCGCGTTCGCGCTGCTGCTGATCGCCGGGTTGGGTGTCTCGCTGACCGTGAAGCGGCGCCGGCTGTGGATCCGGGCCACCCCGGCGGGCGCCGGTGCTGATCAGAGTCGTACCGTGGTCGAGGTCGGCGGGCTGGCCCGAACCGACCGGGCGGGGTACGGCGAGCAGTTCGAGCGGCTGTCCGCCGAGTTGGTGCGCGGGAGGGAACCCTGATGCCGGTCGACGAGACCCTGGCGACCTACAGCGACTGGTGCTACTTCACCGCCGTCGCGGTGTACGTGCTGGCCATGGTGTTCTACCTGACCGAGCAGGCGCTGACCCGGACCCGGGTCCGCGCCCCCGAACCCGCGCTGGTGGGCGCCGAGGACCGGGACGCCGCACCGGTCGACCCGGACGAACGTGCCGGTGCCGCCGAGCCCGGGCGGGCGGATCGGATCGGCCGGATGGCGGTGGCGCTGACCGTGTTCGGCGCGCTGGTGCACCTGGCTTCGCTGGTGTTGCGCGGGATCGCGGCCGGGCGGGTGCCGTGGGGCAACATGTACGAGTTCGGCTCGCTGCTCTGCCTCGGCGCGGTGGTGACCTGGCTGGTGCTGCTGCGCCGGTTCCCGGTGCGGCGGCTCGGCGGCTTCGTGCTCGCCCCGGTCGCGCTGCTGATGTTCTTGGGCGGCACCGTGCTCTACACCAGCGCCGCCCCGGTGCAGCCGGCCCTGCAGTCCTACTGGCTGGTCATCCACGTGTTCACGGTCGCCACGTCCAGCGGGGCGCTGCTGGTGTCCGGCGTGGCCAGCGTGCTGTACCTG
Organism: Actinophytocola sp.; assembly: GCF_035762905.1. Classification (GTDB taxonomy): domain Bacteria; phylum Actinomycetota; class Actinomycetes; order Mycobacteriales; family Pseudonocardiaceae; genus DASYTH01. The sequence continues at coordinate 13,888 of NZ_DASUCC010000077.1, read as the reverse complement.
ATCAAGACCAACCCGGACCGGTTCGCCCGGCTGGCTCCCCGGCTGCCGGCGGCGGACACCCTGGACCGGGTCGCCTACCGGATCACGATCATCGCGTTCCCGGCCTACACGCTGGCGGTCATCTTCGGCGCCATCTGGGCGGAGGCCGCCTGGGGCCGGTTCTGGGGCTGGGATCCCAAGGAGACTTGCGCGTTCGTGGCCTGGGTGGTCTACGCCGCCTATCTGCACTCGCGGGCGACCGCGGGCTGGCGCGGCGGCCGGGCGGCGGCGATCAACGTGCTGGGCTTCGCGGTCATGGTGTTCAACCTATTCTTCATCAACCTGGTCATCTCGGGCCTGCATTCCTATGCCGGGCTCGGCTGACGCCCCCGTGTCGCGCCGAACGATCGGATGCGACTACCGTCGTGGGCGAAGCCGGCGGTAGTTCAGGGAGGACCCCAGCGTGAGTGGGCGGGAAGACCAGTCCGGGTGGCAGCTGCCCGAGGCGCAGCCCACCGATCCGGGCGAGCCGGGCACCGGCGGGCCGCGGCCCAAGGTCACCACCGACCAGCTCGACGGGTTGACCCACGACTTCGGGCCGATGCCGGGTGCTTCTCACCTTGAGGAGGAAGAGAAAACGGACTCGACCCCGCACCCGGACGCACCGCAGCCGGGGCAACCCGGTCCGCACCAGTCCGGGCCCCACGCCGTGCCGCCGCAGCAGTCCGGACCGCAACCCGTTCCCCCGCAGCAGTCCGGGCCGCAACCGGCACCCGCACACCAGTCCGGACCGCACCCCGCGCCGCCGCACCAATCCGGACCGCACCCCGCGCCGCCGCACCAATCCGGGCCGCATCCCGTTCCACCGCACCAGTCCGGACCGCACCCGGGGCCGCCGCACCAGTCGGGGCCGTATCCCGTTCCGCCACATCAGTCCGGACCGCACCCGGTTCCGGGTGAGCAGTCCGGGCCGCACTCGGGTCCGTATCCGGTGGCCGGCGGACCGTCCGGTCCGCACTACGTCAACCCGTCTGGCTCCGGCGGCTACCCGGTTCCCCCGTACCAGCAAGGGTTCCCGCCGGGCTACCCGCCGCCGCACCTGCGGGGCCAGACGTCTCAAACCGTCCGGCCGGGACCGGTCGACCCGCACGGCCGCGGCGTCGGCCATGGCCACGGCGAGCTGTCCTCCGCCCGGTTGATCAAGCAGGCCAAGCGCCGGCCGCAGTCCGGCTGGCGCAAGGCGGTGTTCGTGGCCAGCGGGCATCTGATCAACGTCGGGGAGAGCCCGGCGGACAGCCGGCGCCGGGAACTGATCAACCGGGTGAACCAACCGCTGCGCGGCTGCTACAAGATCGCCATGCTGAGCCTCAAGGGCGGGGTCGGCAAGACCACCACCACCACGACGCTCGGCTCCACCTTCTCCTCGCTGCGCGGCGACCGGGTGATCGCCGTGGACGCGAACCCGGACCGCGGCACGCTGAGCCAGAAGATCCCGCTGGAGACCACGGCCACCGTGCGGCACCTGCTCCGCGACGCCGACCGGATCCGGCGCTACAGCGACATCCGCGCCTACACCTCGCAGGGCCCGAGCCGGCTGGAGGTGCTGGCCAGCGACCAGGACCCGGCGGTGTCCGAGGCGTTCAGCGAGAGCGACTACCGGCGCACGATCGCGCTGCTCGAGCACTTCTACAACATCGTGCTCACCGACTGCGGCACCGGGCTGATGCACTCGGCCATGAAGGGCGTGCTCGACCTGGCCGACTCACTGGTCGTGGTGTCCTCCGGTTCGGTGGACGGCGCTCGCAGCGCCTCGGCCACCCTGGACTGGCTGGACGTGCACGGCTACCGGGACCTGGTGGCCCGGTCCGTTGCGGTGATCAACTCGGTGCGGCCGAAGGCCGGCTCGGTGGATCTGGACCGGCTGGCCCAGCACTTCGGGTCGCGGTGCAGGGCGGTGTGCCAGATCCCGTTCGACCCGCATCTGGAGGAGGGCGCGGAGATCGAGCTGGACCGGCTCAGCCCGGCCACCCGGCTGGCCCTGCTGGAGATGGCGGCCACGGTCGCCGACGCCTTCCCCGGGAACTAGGAGGAGGGTTTGCCGTCGTCGTCTTCGGGCCGGCGGCGGCGCCGCTCGAGGTCGCGGAGGAACTCCGCGTCGTCGTCCGGAGCGACCGAACGCTTGCGAGGGGGAGCAACGCTGGCCGGCCGGGCGACGAACGCCCGCCACAGCAACACCAGCACCGCAATCGCGCCGATCACCGCGAGCAGATAAATCATCGAACGCCACCTCCCTCATCCTCGACACCGAGATTAGCCCGTTTGTCGGGTTCGGGGGTGGAAGGGGGACGACGGCCTGGTCAGTCCCGGCCGGCCGGCGCGGTCGCCTCGGTGGTCAGTTCGGCAAGCAGCGCCTTGACTTCCGACTCGCGGAACCGGCGGTGCCCACCCGGCGTCCGGATCGAGCCGATCCGGCCCGCGGTCGCCCAGCGGGTCACGGTCTTCGGATCCACCCGGAACAGCGCGGCCACCTCGCCAGGGGTCAGCAGTCGTTCGCCGATGTGTGTGACAGCGGTCAACTCACGCCTCCTCCATCGCCCGGTGCGTGGTGTACCGCATCGTCGCATCTCGCCCTTCGGGTACTCGAACGGTTGTCCGGAGGTAAAGAGGTAGTAAGGGACAAATCGAGCGCTTCGGACATCGGTCGGGGCCCGGTCGGGGCCTAGGCTTGGATGCCGTGGACTCCGTGGACCGCAGGATCATCGACGCGCTTCGGCGCAACGGCCGCGCCACCTACGCCGACCTCGGCCGGCAGGTCGGCCTGTCCGCGTCGGCCGTGCACGAGCGGGTGGGCAAGCTGGAGGCCACCGGCGTGATCACCGGTTACCACGCGGTGGTCGACCCGCACGCGGTCGGGCTCGGGGTCACGGCGCTGATCGGCATCACCCTGTCCGACACCGCGGACGAGGAGGCCGTCGCCGCCGAGCTGGGCGGCCTGTCCGAGGTCGAGTCCTGCTACGCGGTGGCCGGCGACGACGCCTTCGTGGTCAAGGTTCGGGTGGCCACCGTCGACGAGTTGGAGCACACCCTCGGCCGGCTGCGCCGGATCGTCGGGGTGGCCAGGACCCGCACCACGGTGGTGCTGTCCACCCGGTTCGAGGGCCGGCCCAACACCGCATCCGACTAGGGCCGGGTTACGGTCTGCACATGGCGGACGGACATCTGGGGCGCGACCTCGCCCTCTACACGCTGGCCCGGATCGGGCTGGTGGCCGCCGTCGGTGGGCTGCTTCTGCTGTTCGGCGTGCCGCTGCTGGTCAGCCTCGCGGTCGCGATCGTCGCCGGCTTCCCCCTCGGCCTGCTGCTGTTCCGCGGCCTCAACCAGCGGGTGACCGCGAGCCTGGCCGCCCGCGGCGCCGCACGCAGCGCCGAGCGGGACCGGCTGCGCGCCCAGCTGCGCGGCGCGGACACCCCGCCCGCCGAGGACGACGGCAGGTGACCGCGCTCGACCGGTGCAGCGACACCACCCGGGACTGGGTCTGCCGGGCCGTGCGGATCATCGAGGCGGACGCCAACCGCAGCGCCGACACCCACCTGCTGCCGTTCCCGCTGCCGCCGGACTGGGGAGTCCAGCTCTACCTCAAGGACGAGTCGACCCACCCGACCGGCTCGCTCAAGCACCGGCTGGCCCGCTCCCTGTTCCTCTACGCGCTGTGCAACGGCTGGATCGTCGAGGGCACCCCGGTGATCGAGGCGTCGTCCGGCTCGACCGCGGTCTCCGAGGCCTACTTCGCCCGGCTGCTCGGGCTCCCGTTCATCGCGGTGATGCCGAGCACCACCAGCGCGGAGAAGGTCGAGCTGATCGAGCGGCAGGGCGGCTCGTGCCACTTCGTCGACGAGCCCGGCCGGATCTACGCGGAGTCGCACCAGCTGGCCGAGAAGCTCGGTGGGCACTTCATCGACCAGTTCACCAATGCCGAGCGGGCCACCGACTGGCGGGGCAACAACAACATCGCCGAGTCGATCTTCGAGCAGATGGCCTGGGAGGAGCACCCGGAGCCGGCCTGGATCGTGGTCGGCGCCGGCACCGGCGGCACCAGCGCCACGATCGGCCGGTTCATCCGGTACCGGCAGCTGCGCACCCGGCTGGCCGTGGTGGACCCGGAGAACTCGGTGTTCTTCCCGGCCTGGCGGGACGCCGACCCGGCGCTGACCAGCTGCCGCGGCTCCCGGATCGAGGGCATCGGCCGGCCCCGGGTCGAGCCGAGCTTCATCGGCGAGGTGATCGACCGGATGATCCCGGTGCCGGATGCCGCGTCGCTGGCCACCATCCGGACCGTGCAGCAGGTGCTCGGCCGCCGGGTGGGCGGCTCGACCGGCACCAACCTGTGGGGCGCGTTCCAGATCGTGGCCGAGCTGACCGCCCTCGGCCGCCCGGGCAGCGTGGTCACCCTGCTCTGCGACGGCGGCGAGCGGTACGCGCACACCTACTACGACGACGCCTGGCTGGCCCGGCACGGCCTGGACCTGGCCCCGTACCGCCAGGTGCTCGACCACTTCCTGGCCACCGGCCTGTGGACTGTTCCGCCTCTCCGGGATTAACTGCTGTTGTTGCGTTCCAGCGGAAGGTGCGGATCGCGGGGTGATTGTGGCTGGGTGAACGTCACGGTGCCCCCGAGGTTGCGTTGGTTGGGCCAAGACCTAACCAAAGGCAAGGGCTGGGGCCGTGGTCACGGCCCAGAGCAGCATCGCGAGGGCGGTGTCGCGCAGCACCGGGATCAGCTCCGGCCCGGTGGCGCCGCCGGCCACCCGGCGGGCGGCGGGCAGCACCGGCAGCACGGCCAGCAGGGCGGCGAGCAGCCACGGGTTGCCGGGCGCGGCGGCCAGGCTGATCGCGAACGGCACCGCGACCAGCGCGCAGTAGAGGATCCGGGTGCGCCGCTCGCCCAGCCGGACCGCCAGGGTGATCTTGCCGGCCACCCGGTCGGTGGGCATGTCGCGCAGGTTGTTGGCGACCAGCACGGCGGCCGAGAACGCGCCGGTCGCCACCGCCCCGGCCATCCCGGCCCAGCTGATCCGTCCACTCTGGACATAAAGGGTGCCGAGCACCGCGACCGGACCGAAGAACAGGAACACCGCGGCCTCGCCCCAGCCCGCATAGCCGTACGGCCGGCGGCCCCCGGTGTAGTACCAGGCCGCCAGCACACAGCCGGCGCCGACCGCGAGCAGCCACCACCGCCCGGTCGCGGCCACCAGCACCAGCCCGGCCACCGCCGCGACGCCGAAGCACCCGAACGCCGCCGCGCGCACCGAGACCGGCGTGGCGACCCCGGACCCGACCAGCCGCAGCGGCCCCACCCGCCGCTCGTCGGTGCCCCGGATCCCGTCGGAGTAGTCGTTGGCGTAGTTCACGCCGACCTGCAGCGCCAGCGCCACCACCAGCGCCAGCAGCGACTGCCACCACACGAAGGCGTCCAGCGCCGCCGCCGCACCCGCGCCAACCAGCACCGGCGCCACCGAGTTCGGCAGCGTCCGAACCCGCGCGCCCTGCACCCACTGCCCGACCGTGGCCATGCCCCCATCTTGGTGGATCACCGGAGGTCAGAACGAGGCGGCCACGGCCTCCCGGTCCACTTTGCCCGGTCCGCGCAGCGGCAGCCGGTCCACGAACCGGATCGCCTTGGGCACCGCGGCCGGGCCCAGTTCGGCTCGCACCGCCGCGCACAGCGCCGCCGGGTCCGGCCGCCCAGTGCCACCCCCAGGGCCACCCCCGGGGCCGCACTCGGCGCTGCACACCACGGCCGCCACCACCCGCTGGCCCCACTCCGGGTCGGGCAGCCCGACCACACACGCCTCGGCCACGCCCGGCTGCGCGGCCAGCACCCGCTCCACCGCACCGGGCGCCACCTTCAGCCCGCCGGTGTTGATCAGGTCGTCGGCCCGGCCGAGCACCTCAAGCGTGCCGTCCGGCCGCAGCCGGCCAAGGTCGCTGGTGCGGAACCAGCCGCAGGCGAAGGCCGCGGCGGTCTCCACCGGCCGCAGCCGGTACCCGGTGGCCAGCATCGGCCCGGCCAGTTGGACCAGCCCGTCCGGCCCGATGCGCACGGCCGCGCCGGCCAGCGGGACGCCGGCGTAGACGCAGCCGCCTGCGGTCTCGGTCATCCCGTAGGTGGTGACCACCGCGACGCCGGCCGCCCGGGCCCGGTCCAGCAGCCCGGCCGGCGCCGGCGCGCCGCCGAGCAGCACCGCGTCGAACGAGCGCAGGGCCGGGCCGCCCGCGCCGGCCAGCAACCGGCCGAGCTGGGTGGGCACCAACGCGGTGTAGCGCGGGCGGCCGGTCATGCCGGCCGCGGCCGCCGCGAAGGCCGCCGCGTCGAAGCCCGCCGACAAGTCCAGCAGCACCGGCTCGGTCCCGGCCAGGACCGAGCGCACCAGCACCTGCACCCCGGCGATGTGCCCGGCCGGCAGCGCCAGCAGCCACCGGCCCGGACCGCCGAGCCGCTCGTGCGTCGCGCTCGCCGATGTCGACAGCGCGGCGGCGGAGAGCACCACACCCTTCGCCGACCCGGTGGACCCGGACGTGGCCACCACGAGCGCGGTCCCCGGCTCGACCGGCTCGCCCGGCGCCAGTTCGGCCAGCAGCCGGTCCTTGCCGGCGGGCAACGGCAGCACCGGCGGCCCCGAGCCGGTCAGCGCGGCCCGCAGCGCGGCCAGGAGCGCACCGGCCGCGGCCGGCGAACCGTCCACCGGGACATGGCGGATCATCAGTAGTAGTAAGGAAACCGGGTCCAGTCCGGCGCGCGCTTCTCCAGGAAGGCGTCCCGGCCCTCGACCGCCTCGTCGGTCATGTAGGCCAGCCGGGTGGTCTCGCCGGCGAACAGCTGCTGGCCGACCAGCCCGTCGTCGATCAGGTTGAACGCGTACTTGAGCATCCGCTGGGCGGTCGGCGACTTCCCGTTGATCTCCCGGGCCCACTCCAGCGCGGTCGCCTCGAGCTCGGCGTGCGGCACCACGGCGTTCACCGCGCCCATCCGGTGCATCTGCTCGGCGGTGTAGGCGCGGCCGAGGAAGAAGATCTCCCGGGCGAACTTCTGGCCGACCTGCCGGGCCAGGTAGGCCGAGCCGAACCCGCCGTCGAAGCTGCCCACGTCGGCGTCGGTCTGCTTGAACCGGGCGTGCTCGGCGCTGGCCAGAGTGAGGTCGCAGGTGACGTGCAGGCTGTGCCCGCCGCCGGCCGCCCAGCCCGGCACCACCGCGATCACCACCTTGGGCATGAACCGGATCAGTCGCTGGCACTCCAGGATGTGCAGCCGGCCGGCCCGGGCCGGGTCGACCGTCTCGGCGGTCTCCCCGCTGGCGTACTGGTAGCCGGTGCGGCCGCGGATGCGCTGGTCGCCGCCGGAGCAGAACGCCCAGCCGCCGTCCTTGGCCGACGGCCCGTTGCCGGTGATCAGCACGCAGCCGACGTCCGGGGTCATCCGGGCATGGTCAAGGGCCCGGTACAGCTCGTCGACCGTGTGCGGCCGGAACGCGTTGCGCACCTCCGGCCGGTCGAAGGCGATCCGGACGGCACCGGTGGCCACCGCGCGGTGATAAGTGATGTCGGTGAAGTCGAAGCCGTCCACCGCGCGCCACGCGGCCGGGTCGAACAGCTCGGAAACGGGACGATCAGCCACACGCGCAGCATATGGGCGTGCTTACATGACTCCGTGAACCCCTCGACCGCGCAGGCCACCGTGATCGTGGACGAGCTGGTGCGCAACCGGGTCGGGCACGTGGTGCTGTGCCCGGGCTCGCGCAACGCGGCGCTGGCCATGGCCCTGCACCAGGCCGCCGAGCAGGCCCGGTTGGCGCTGCACGTGCGCACCGACGAGCGCACCGCCGGGTTCCTCGCCCTCGGCCTGTCGCTCGGCGGCGGCCGGCCGGCCGCCGTGGTGTGCACCTCCGGCACCGCGGCGGCGAACCTGCACCCGGCGATGCTCGAGGCGCACCACAGCGGGGTGGGTCTGCTGGCGATCACCGCGGACCGGCCGGCCGAGCTGCACGGCAGCGGCGCGAACCAGACCATCGACCAGCGCGCGCTGTTCGGCCCGGCCGCGGTGGCGGTGGACTTCCCGGTCGCCGAGCGGCGCGGTGCGCAGAACGCGGTGTGGCGCGGCCTGGTCTGCCGGGCGGTCGCGCAGGCCGAGCAGGGCCGCCCGGTGCACGTGAACATCCCGTTCCGCGAGCCGCTGGTGCCCACGTTCGAGCCGCGCTGGCCGGAGCCGCTGGACGGGCGCGCCGGCGGGCGGCCGTGGACCACGTCGGCGGCGCCCCGGTCGGTGGCCGGCAACCGGGTGGACTTCCCGCTGCCGGCCCGGACCCTGATGGTGGTCGGCAGCGGCCGGCCGGACCGGGCCGGAGCGGCGGCGGCGGTGGCGGCCACGGCCGGCTGGCCGGTGGTGGCCGAGCCGGGCCGGCAGGCCGAGGCGCTGGACGGCGGCGCGGCGGTGCTGCGCTGCGGCGCGCTGCTGCTGGCCGCCGGGGACCTGCCCGACGCGCTGCGGCCGGACGCGGTGGTCGTGGTCGGCCGCCCGACGCTGTCCCGCGGGGTGCGCGGGCTGATGGGCCGGGCCGCGGTGTACGGGATCGGCGACCATCCACAGTGGACGGACCCGCAGTATGTGGCCGAGCACGTGCGTGGCTGGCTCGACCTCGACGATCTGTCCCATGTGGACGATCCGGCGCCGGACTGGCTGCCGGCCTGGCAGCGGGCCGACGGGCACGCCGCGGCCATGGTGGACAAGCTGCTGGCCGACGAGGACTGGCCGACCGGCCTGCGGGTGGCCCGCGACCTGGTCGAGGCGCTGCCGTCCGGCGTCACCCTGTTCCTCGGCTCGTCCAACCCGATCCGGGACGTGGACCTGGTGGCCGAGCCCCGCGCGGACGTCGCCGTGTACGCCAACCGCGGGGTGGCCGGCATCGACGGCAACCTGTCCACCGCGGTCGGCATCGCCCTGTCCACCAACGTGACCGGTTACGCCCTGGTCGGCGACCTGACCTTCCTGCACGACCTGAACGCGCTGGCGATCGGCCGCGGCGACCGGCGGCCGAACCTGACGATCGTGGTGGTCAACGACGACGGCGGCGGCATCTTCACCCTGCTCGAGCAGGGCGCCGCCGAGCACAGCCCGAGCTTTGAGCGGGTCTTCGGCACCCCGGTCGGCGCGGACCTCGGTGCGCTCTGCGCCGGCTACCACGTCCCGCACACCCTCGTCCGCACCCCCGAGGCGCTGCACGCCGCCCTCGCGCCCGCCCCCGGCCTGCGCGTGGTCGAGGTGCGCGCCGACCGCTCCCGGCTGCGCGATCTCCATGCCCGGCTGCGCGCCGCGATCAGCGACGCCGCCATGCGTTGACCGCCGGACTAAGATCGCTTCTGCGATTCTCGTTGGCGCACAACGATCTGGGAGGCCCCTGACCATGCGCACGTTGTCCAGACTCACCCTGACCTGCACGTCCGCGGCGCTGGCCACCGTGCTGCTGGCCACGTCGGCGAGCGCGGCGCCCGGCGCGCCGGGGCTCGACGACCCGTACTACCCGCTGGACGGCAACGGCGGCTACGACGTGTCGCACTACGACATCCGGTTGACCTACCAGCCGAGCGGCGACCTGCTGTCCGGCACGACCACGATCCTGGCCACCGCCACCCAGGACCTGGACCGGTTCAACCTGGACTTCCTGCTGCGGGTCAGCTCGGTGCGGGTGAACAACGCCCCGGCCCGGATCGCCTCGCACCAGGACGGTGAGCTCGCGGTGGTGCCGAGCCGGCCGGTGCCGAGGGGCGGCGCGATGACCATAGTGGTCCGCTACGCCGACGTGCCGTCCAACCCGAACTACACGCTCTACGGGTTCAACCTGTGGACCAGGACGCCGACCGGCGCGCTGGCCTCGAACGCGCCGCAGACCGCGGCCTGGTGGTTCCCGAGCAACAACACCATGACCGACAAGGCGACCTTCGACGTGTCGGTGGCCGCGCCGGACGGCGTCGAGGTGCTGTCCAACGGCAACCTGGTGTCCCGGCAGAAGCAGATCGACGGCTGGACCCGGTGGAACTGGCGCAGCACCAAGCCGCAGGTGACCTACGCGGTGCTGCTGGCCGTCGGGCAGTTCGACGATCTGCGGTTCGCCAGCACGCCGGGCGGGATGCCGCTGATCACCGCCTACGCCAACAACCTCGGCGAGTTGGCCGGCGCCGCCCGGGCCAGCGTGGAGCGCACGCCGGAGATCGTCGAGTTCGAGGAGTCGGTGTTCGGCCCGTACCCGTTCGACGCGCAGGGCGGCATCGTGGTCGGCCTGAACGAGCTGGGCTTCGCGCTGGAGAACGCCACCCGGCCGGTCTACGACGCGGTGTTCTTCAACCAGGGCTCCAACACCTACGTGGTGGCCCACGAGCTGTCCCACATGTGGTTCGCCAACTCGGTCTCGGCGCACAGCTGGCAGGACGTGTGGCTGCACGAGGGGTTCGCCACCTACGCCTCGTACCTGTGGTCGGACTACCTCGGTGAGGGCACCGCGGCCGAGCTGGCCCAGTTCCGCTACGACGTCATGCCGGCGGCGGCGTCCTGGTGGCAGGTGCTGCCCGGTGATCCCGGCGTGCCGTTCCAGTTCCACCCGGCCGTCTACCACCGCGGCGCGATGACCCTGCAGGCGTTGCGCACCGCCGTCGGCGACGAGGCATTCCTCCAGATCCTGCAGAGCTGGACCGCGACGCACCGGTACGGCGACGCCACCACCGCCGAGTTCATCGCGCTTGCCGAGCAGGTGTCCGGTCAGCAGCTCGACGAGCTGTTCAGCACCTGGCTGTTCACCAGGGGCAAGCCGGCGGTCGGGCCGAACGGCGCGGTCGCGGCCCGGCTGGCCCCGGCCACGGAACCGAAGTCGTACCGCAAGATCAGCGAGACCTACGAGCTGATGGCCCGCGCACACGGCTGACCCGGTCGCCGCGTCGGGGGCGCCGGGCCGGCAACCTGGATAAGGGATTTCCCCAGTATTGGCAACTCCCCGCCGAACGGCGGTGGCCGGGAGACGGCGGCAATCCTAGGTTCGGGGCCATGCGAAAGCTTTCCCGGTTCACCCTCAGCAGCGCGGCGGCGGTCATGGCCACCGTGCTGTTCACCAGCACGGCCGCCGCGGCACCATCGCCCGGCGCTCCCGGCGCGGGCGACCCGTACTACCCGCTGGACGGCAACGGCGGTTACGACGTGTCGCACTACGACATCCGACTGACCTACAACCCGAACTCGGACCTGCTGTCCGGGACCACGACGATCCTGGCCAGAGCCACCCAGGAACTGAGCCAGTTCAACCTCGACTTCCTGCTCCGGGTGAACTCGGTGCGGGTCAACAACGCCGCGGCGCGGTTCACCTCCACCGACGACGGCGAGCTGGTGGTCACCCCGACCCGGCCGCTGGCCCTTGGCGCCAACCTGACCATCGTCGTGCAGTACAGCGACGTGCCGTCGAACCCGGAGTACACGCTCAACGGGTTCAACGCGTGGACCAGGACCCCGACCGGGGCGCTGGCGATCAACGAGCCACAGATCGCGCCGTGGTGGTACCCGAGCAACAACCACCCGACCGACAAGGCGACGTTCGACGTGTCGGTGGCCGCGCCGCAGGGCGTCGAGGTGCTGTCCAACGGCAACCTGATCTCCCGGCAGCAGATGATCAACGGCTGGATCCGGTGGAGCTGGCGCAGCCTGCGGCCGCAGAACACCTACAACACGTTCATCGTGGTCGGGCAGTACGACGACCTGCGGATCAGCACCACGCCGAACGGGCAGCCGTACATCAACGCCTACGCCAACGACCTCGGCGACAACCTGGACCCGGCCCGGGCCAGCATCGAGCGCACCCCCGAGGTCACCGAGTTCCTCGAGACGCAGTTCGGGCCGTACCCGTTCGAGGCGCAGGGCGGCGTGGTCACCAACAACGGCGAGCTGGGCTTCGCCCTCGAGACCCAGACCCGGCCGGTGTACGACGGGTTGTTCTTCCGGCGCGGCTCGAACACCTCCGTGGTCGCGCACGAGATGGCCCACATGTGGTTCGGTGACTCGGTGTCGGTGCACGGCTGGACCGACATCTGGCTCAACGAGGGCTTCGCCACCTACGCCGAGTTCCTGTGGTCGGAGTGGAACGGCGAGGGCACCCCGGCCGAGCTGGCCCAGTTCCTGTACGACTCGATCCCGGCGGACAGCGGGTTCTGGCAGGTCCTGCCGGGCAACCCGGGTCCGGACAACCAGTTCGACGACGCCGTCTACGACCGCGGCGGGATGACCTTGCAGGCGCTGCGGACCGCCATCGGCGACGACGCGTTCCGCCAGCTCCTGCGCGACTGGCCGACCGCCAAGCGGTACTCCGACGCCACCACGGCGGAGTTCATCGCCATGGCCGAGGCGGTCTCCGGGCAACAGCTCGACGAGCTGTTCGACACCTGGCTGTTCACCGCCGGCAAGCCCGAGGTCGGGCCGAACGGCGCGGTCGCGGCCCGCACGGCCACCGTGGCCGCAGAGCCGAAGTCGTTCCAGAAGATCAAGTACACGCACGAGCTGCTGGCGCAGGCCGGGCGGTAGCCGGAGATCGGGGACTCGCCGGGCCCGGGCCCGGCGGGTCCCCGTACCCTCGATTTCGTGGTGGTTGAGCAGCAGCTGGCGCCGCCGGCCACGACGGCGCCGGGACGGCGGTTCGAGCGGATCGCGGTCCGCGCGCTGCTGGCCGTCGGTGCCCTGGTCACCGTGCTGGGCCTGCTGCTGGTCGTGTCGGCGTGGACCGAGGACGTCCGGATCGATCGCGCCACCGGGTATGCCAACGCCGAGGTGGTCTCGGTGTCCTTCCAGCGCACCCTGGTCCGGTACCAGACGCCGGACGGCGCCGAGCACATTCCCTCGGTCGGGGTGCTCTACCCGCATGGGCTGGCCGTCGGCCAGGTCGTCCGGGTGGAGTACGAGCAGAGCAATCCCGAGCTGGTCCGGGTGGCCGGCCGGGGCGTGACGCTCACCCTGCTGCCGGTCGGCACCACCCTGCTTGCCGTCTGGCTGGTGCTGATTCCGCTGGTCGTGTGGCTGCGCAGGCGCGTCCGGCGGATGTAACACTTATCCGCGATTCCTGCGCAAAGGTGTAACATCGAGGCTGTGAACGAGGACCTGGAACGGGACTTCGACCGCGTGATCGCGGCCGAGCAGCGCATCGAGCCCCGGGACTGGATGCCGGACGGCTACCGCCGCACGCTCATCCGCCAGATCGCCCAGCACGCGCACTCCGAGATCATCGGCATGCAGCCGGAGGGCAACTGGATCAGCCGGGCACCGTCGCTGCGGCGCAAGGCGATCCTGCTGGCCAAGGTGCAGGACGAGGCCGGCCACGGCATGTACCTCTACTCCGCGGCCGAGACCCTCGGCGCCGACCGCGCCGACCTCACCGACAAGCTCATCGAGGGCCGGCAGAAGTACAGCTCGATCTTCAACTACCCGACGCTCACCTACGCCGACGTCGGCGTCATCGGCTGGTTCGTCGACGGCGCGGCGATCTGCAACCAGGTGCCGCTCTGCCGCTCCTCCTACGGGCCCTACGCCCGCGCGATGATCCGGATCTGCAAGGAGGAGTCCTTCCACCAACGGCAGGGCTTCGAGCTCCTGATGACGATGATGCGGGGCACCCCCGAGCAGCGCGCCATGGTGCAGGACGCCGTCGACCGCTGGTGGTGGCCGACCCTGATGATGTTCGGCCCGCCCGACGAGCACAGTCCCAACACCGCGCAGTCCATGGCCTGGAAGATCAAGCGACACAGCAACGACGAACTGCGGCAGCGGTTCGTCGACATGACCGTCCCGCAAGCCGAGGCGCTCGGCGTGACGCTGCCCGATCCGCGGCTGCGG